>NZ_JACBGA010000003.1:0-431498 GCF_021401285.1 Sphingopyxis sp. NFH-91
CTACGCCCGCCCTCCGCCGCACGCAGCGCAAGGCCATCTTCAACAAACCAGCATCATATTATCCGAAAAGGGGGTCCCTCTTCGACGCCGATCGGGGGTCCCTTTTGAACGCCGTTTGACATGCACTCCCAATTTGACATGAAATATTGGCCATCGCTGAGCGATTTCATGTGGGTGATTGCGCACGATGCCCGCGATGCCGAGATCGATGCGACAGACCCTCTTACGGCCGCCGCCGCGACCGGCCCTCGCTCGTCGCAAGCTGATTTCCTGAAGGCGCTGTACGCGGCGATCGAAGATAACAGCGGCGGAAACTTTATCAAAATTCCCTCGGGCTTCAGGCTGACCGACAATAGCATCGCATCGCTGGCCACCTGCGCTCTCGACCTGGAGCCTGATCGTCCGATCGATGGTGCGCATATCAAGCGCTTCCGTCAGCGCGTGAGAAAGGCAGCAAAGCAGGGCTGAATTGGCGATTAGTGGAACGCTCGCGTGCGCCGCGGGCCGACGAGTTTGACTTGAAAACGCCGGGATGTGGCTCGCGGAGCCGCCATCCCGGCGGGAGAATCTTGTACCTTGGAAAGTGGTTATGGGCGCGCTAGCGACGGCTGAAGCAAAATGGCTACGGGGTAGGAAGCAAGTTGGATATTGCCGTCATCGGTCCTGAGAAATTCGCGTTCCAGGATATGGCATGCATCGAGCTAGCGTTAGGTTGTCGCCAGTTCGGCACTTTTGAGCTCGTGCCGGAACCCAAGGGCGGCGAAGACGCCAACCTCATTTGGAGCCTGCCGGAAATCCGAACTCTTGAGGTTCAGGTAAAGGGAGCCAGCGGCACAGTCGGCGTCGCTGAACTAGCGAGCTACCTTTCGCATTATCCCGCCCGCAAGTCGACCGGCTCGCTTCTGGAGCGCCTGTTCGACCAAGATACAAGGCACGCGCTTTTCATATTAACGGCTCGATGCAACGACGACATTGCTCCACTTCTAGAGCGGCTTCCGCTCGGTAAATTGTCACCCCCAAGGCCGGCACCTCGCGTGCTGGCGATAGCCCTGCGGAATGAACTAACTAGGATGGCGGCCGCGAAGCCGCCTGCACGCGCTACCAAATTGGTACTAGCGAGACTCAAGGACGTCGCCTCGCTCGCGGCGCACCCGATCGCTGATTTCGAGCGGGCTCTGTCCCGGACTTGGATCGCCGATCTGGAAACAGCAGAAACGGTCGAGGTGCGGCTGCACTCCATGATGCGCGCCGACAACTTCGATACTCTGTCAATTCGCGGTATGCTTGCTCGCCTCAGCGATCTCCTTGCCAACGCAAAGCGGACCCAGAAGGACGCATTCGTCCCGATGCTGCGCGAGCTTGCCGAGCACGCTCCACGCGCTGTCCGACCCAATGGTTACCTGGATCGCGGCATCGAAGCGGATCTGGAAATGCGGCTCCGCGAAGCCGGTGTCCTGCTGCTCGCCGGGCCGCCCCGCGCAGGCAAATCCTGGACTGCGCGGGCGATTGGCGGGCGGCTCCAAGCCGAAGGCTTCGAAGTCAGGCAGGGCGCGTTTGTCGAGGAAGCTGAACGCTTCCTCACGGAAATGGTGGGAGCTGAGAGGGCCTATGTGCTCGACGACCCACTGGGCGTGCGCGAGCCAGCGGTCGACGCCAGCGCGCGGCTCGCCGCGCTCCGCGCCTTGAGCGAGCGGATTCCGGCCAACCGACGCTTGATCGTCGCTCAGTCCGAGCATGTTCTGCTCCAGACCAGGGCGGCGTCGGAACTTGGCGCCTGTGCGCTTGGGGCTCAGCAATGGCTCCGTCTGGAACCCTTGACGATCGAGCGCGCCCAAGCGGTCTGGCGCGAGGCGGCCCTCCATCAGGAGATGCCAGCCGCAGCCGTTGCTCAAGTCGAGCAGTTTATCGCGCGCGAACCGGCGTTGCGCGATCCTGGCGCACTCGCTTATCTTGCCCAGACCTGGAGCGAGCTCGCGCAGCCAGCGCGCGACGAGGAAATATTGCTCCAAGCGCGACGGGATGCCACCGATTTTGCGCGGGCATTGACGATGCAGATGCCTGCGATCGGCGATCTCCTGACCGCCTCTGCGCTCGCAACGACCGCATCCGAAGGCGCTCACGATACGGAACTCGCGTTCATCATCAATGGCGGCGAAACACGCCCCGGGCTGGAGCGATCGTCGTTCATAATCGCTCTGGGGGGAGAGCGGCGCCCGCCGCCCAGCTATCCTATGCAACCACAATTGGACGACGGCCAGCGCTTCGCGCTTGAAACCCTGCAACGACGCCGGGTGATCGAAGAACGTGGAACTCGGCTAAATTTCTCGCATCCCTATCTTCGCGCCGGCGCGCAAACACTGATCACGCCCGATATTCCGTCCGATAGAAAGCGGATCCTAGAACAAGTTGAGCGCTCCATTGCCTGCGCGTCTCCCGGGACATCGCTCGCGGCGGCGCGCAATTTATGCTGGTTGCGTCTGTCATTGCCGGACGATCAATCCGGTGGCGTTTTCGCTATAGCGCGGAAAGGTATCCGCTCGCTTTTTCCAGCGACCCGCGATTGTTGTTTTCAGTTCCTCATAGAGTCCGCCGACCAGTTGCCGGATGCGCTCAGGGAAGAACTCCCGCGCTGGTCGGAACGGATGGTGATCGACCTGGACGATATCGACGTGGCGCATGGCATGGGATTCATATCCGATCAGCCGGACTGGCCCGCAGATGCCTCACCAATCGCGGTGATTCAGCCCTACTTGGAGGCACTCGACGCAGGTCAGCCGCTCGGATTGGATCTCTCGCTATCTCACCGTCTGCTGAAGACCCTCGACGAGAATTCCGAAGCGCTCACAGCAGTAGCGGCACGCCGTTTCCTTCGCGCGGACGAAGCGGTGATCCGCGCGGCAGCCGCCCGAATATGGTGCCGGTTGCCGCGCGATGACGATGCAGACATTCTCGATCGACTTGAGAATGACGTAACTCCTGCCGTCAGCCTCGGACTGCTAAAAGAGTTGGCCGGCGCCTGGACGGTATTGGACGCGTCGCGCCGCGAGCGCATCCTTGCCATCCTCATGATACATGCGCGTTCACCGGGCTGTGCAAGCGTTCTGTTCAGCAGACTGGTATTGTTCAATCGCGTCGAGCATTTTGGCGAGCGTCCCCCTTGGGACATTTTCCTGACCCTGATGCCGATCGTCATCGCGACCCTCCCTTTAAGCGTCGCTTTCGACGATGGGCGGTTCAATGCTGCTCTCGACGACGCGCTTGACGCGGTCCCAGCAAACAGTGTGTCACCCGTTATCGAGGCTTGGGCTTCACGCGTGTTGCAAAGGGTCGATCGCTACTTCCTCTGCGAATTCGAGCTCGCGATAGCCGAGCCGCTTATGCGGGGCATGACAGCAGAAGCGCGGTTGCCGATCCTGCGCCGTCTGTTCGGTGTAGCCGATACTGGCGTGCGCATTGTAACGATGAGTTGGCTCGTCACCGACTGGGATGCACTTAGCGCAGAGGAACAGTCCCTCCTTCAAGACGCGCTTGCCGAAGACCGCGTCGACCGCCACTGGTTGGCGGCAACAATGCTCACCCGGGCCACGCCGCCACCCGCGCTCGTCGCAACTCTTGTAGGCGATCCTGCAGTGCTCACGCTTGCTCCCGAGGAAATCGAGCGACGGCTGGGCGTGAAGCTGTTCGCAGCTTGCATTCATATGTTTGTCGGCTGGCCGCAGCCTCTGTGGTGGTATGCAACCCATCACTCGGATAGTCCGGCTTGGAGGCGGGTGATAACAGGTCTGGCACAATTACCGGATCATCCGCTCCATGCTGTCGCGTTCTATGAGATCGCGAATTTCGGCGAGGGCACCGAACTCGCCGATCTGATATCTGATCTTCCCGATGCGAAGTTGCCGAACGTTTTCGCGCTAATGCTCGACTTCAAGATTGCACATGTCGGTGATTGGCGCCGAGCCGCGTGGCAGGTCCTGCTTGACCGCGCCGAAGCGACCGGGTTGCTTGATGGTTTCGTTAAGCAGCTTGACGTTGAGCTCGAAGGCATCCTCGAGAACGTATCCGACATCCGGCATTGGGTGGGGGAAGAAGGGATGGGGATGCGCATCTTGAACCTCGTCCAATTCGACGCACGAGCGCTTCTGCGCGCCCGCAATCTTAGCAAGACGCGCGCAATGGTGGACGGGCAATTGGCGGCGACAACTAACAGGGATGTCGCCGACGAGGCTTTTGCGACATTGTGCGCCGACGAGCTGGTAACTCTTCAATCGGAGTTGCCCCGCCTTCACGGCACTTGGAGCCAGATCTGGGATATCTTCAAGAAGATCGGTGCAAGTGCCGAAGTGCTTGCCGCACTTGAAACGAGACGCCTCGAAGCCGTCGAACGTCATCAAGCATTCCGCAAGCGGTTCAAAGGAGCGCCGCCGGAGGAGCCCTTAGACGGCTGGATTGACCAGGCTAGAATCGGCGGCGTCCCATCTGTTTAAAGTGGTTCCGTCGAGAACGTCAGCTTTCTACCCTTGCTCGCCTGATAGCTGCCCGTCTCCAACCGGCCACCATCAGCACGACCGCGTAAGCCTCCAAGACAGCGACTGCAGAAATGTTGCAGCGCCGGCGAGCGCCAGCCCGATTGCCACGGTCCCTGGCCATCCGAAGGCGAGCCAGGCGGGGGCAGCAGCAGCTGAACCGGCCGCGCCGCCAAGAAACATGGTGCCCATGAAGATGGTGTTGAGACGTGCCCGGGCATCGGGGCGGAGCGCGTAAACGAGGTGCTGGTTGGAAACGAGCGAAACCTGCACCGCGAAATCGAGCAGGATCACTCCGACGATCAGCCCTGCCAGCGAGGTCCAGAGACCGAAGATCGCCCAGGAAGCGAATGTCAGCGCTGTGCCTGTCAAAATCATCCGGTGCGGTCCCTGCCGGTCGACGATGCGCCCGGCGAGCGGCGCTGCCAGTATACCGACGGCGCCGACAATACCGAATAGGCCAGCGACATCGGCACCAAGCCCGAAGCGCGGCTCTTCAAGACGAAAGGCCAGGATCGTCCAGAAAACAGTGAACGATCCGAATACGAGCGCCTGCGTCACGGCGGCGAGCCGCAAGGCCGGAAATTCGTTCCACAGATGGATCAGCGAGCGCATCAGCGAACCATAGGTCAGGCTGGTCTCGGGCCTGCTTATGGGCAGTTTGCGGGCCATCCAGGCGCCGCTCAGCAAGGCGACGGGCGCAGCAATCCAGAACATGGCTCGCCAGCCCGCAGTCGAGACGATGAAGCCGGCAATGGTCCGGCTGAGCAGGATGCCGCAAAGAAGGCCCGCCATGACCCGGCCGATGATCGCTCCGCGCCGCTCGGGCGGAGCGAGATGTGCAGCAAAAGGTACGATTTGCTGGGCGACCGTCGCCGCCGCGCCGAGAAACAGCGATGCGAGGACGAGCATGGCTGCTCCCGGTGCGATTGCAGCGGCGGCGAGCGCGAGAGCCAGGGCTCCAAACTGCATGGCGATAAGCCGCCTGCGCTCGACAAGGTCGCCGAGCGGTACGAGCAGGAAGAGGCCGGCGGCATAACCAAGTTGGGTCGCGGTCGGGACGAGTGCCGTAACCGGTCCGGGCAGATCGCGCTCCATTATCGCAAGCATCGGCTGGTTGTAATAGATGTTGGCAACCGCGATTCCGGCGGCAGCGGCCATCGAAAAGGTCAGCGCATTATCCATCGATGGACGAAGATCGTTGGTCATGGGGATCTCCTGTTCAGCAGGTTTGGTCATCTTCGCGGAACATGATCGGCCGGACATGGCGGGGTGCGGTCATGGTAGAATGCTTTCGCGATGAGGGAGAGGCGAAGGTCGCTCTCCGGATTGCTGCGGAGGCTAGGTGGGGGCGGACGAACCGCCAATCATACGAAGATATGCAAACCTTTGTTTGGATTGGATGGGGCCTTTTCGCCTGTATCTAAACCTCCGCCGGACGGCATAGGGCCGCCCCGACCAGGAGAATCAAGATGGCGGATCAACACCAGCGCTCCTCGCTAGCCGAGCGCTTTCTCGGCACACCCACAGATCTCGGCACCGATGCTACCCGCGATATTTCGGCGGGTCTTGCGGGTCTGCTTGCCGACGTCTTCGCGCTCTATCTCAAGACCAAGAATTTTCACTGGCATATGAGCGGGCCGAATTTCCGCGACTATCATCTCCTGCTCGATGAGCAGGGCGATCAGATTTTCGCGATGACCGACATGATCGCCGAACGCGCGCGCAAGATCGGCGGCACGACGATCCGCTCGATCTCCGACATCGCTGGCCGCCAGCGGATCCTCGACAATAACGCCGCCTACGTCGATCCCAAGGACATGCTCGCCGAACTGCACGGCGACAACAAGCAGCTCGTGGCGGAGATGCGCCGCGTTCATGAGCTATGCGACGAATATGCCGACGTCGCCACCGCGAGCCTGCTCGAAGTGTGGATCGACGAGACCGAACGGCGAAGCTGGTTCCTTTACGAGAGCTGCCGATCGCCGAAGATCCTCTGAGGACTTCGGCCGCGGCGACCCGCCTGCCTCCCGCTCTCCCCAGGCGGGTCGCCGCATCCTCCAATCGAGAAACCTGACAGACATATGCTCCCTGTTGCTGTCGGTCTCATCTTGTTGATCACCGGCTGCCGGAATACCAACGGCGCGGCGATCAGCGGCTTGCGCGCTTGCGATGCGGCGGCGGGTGCGAGCGATATCGCATATTTCCTGTTGCGGACGATCCTGCCGATGTGGCGAGGAAGCGCGCGATCACGGGGTTCCGCAAGGCCCCCAGTGCCGCCTTCCGCGTCCGGATTGACGCGCCGCTCGGCGACAAACAATCTCCCTTTTTAAAGCTTCGGCGTCGTCGCGGCTTCGGCGCCCCTCTATCTGATCGCGTCTTCGATCGCGTCGAGCAGGCGATCGGGGTCGACCGGCTTGGTCAGGAATCCGCAAGCGCCTGCCCTCGTCGCCTGGTCGCGGGCGGCGTCGGTTGGATAGGCGGTCACGAGAATGAAGGGCGTCCGCCAGCCGCGCGCGCCCATTTGGGCCTGCAACTCCAATCCTGTCATCCCGGGCATGTGCAGATCGGTCACGATGCAGGCGAGCTCCTCATGCCCGCCGCTCGCCAGCATCTCTTCGCCACCCGCATAGCAGCGCGGCGTCATGCCGGCCGAGCGGAGCAGACTGTCGAGGCTGCCACGGACATCGGGATCGTCGTCGACAATGGCTATGATGGGGGAAGAAGACACGAAAGCAATTCCAGTGAAATAGCGGCACGGGGGCACGGGGGACTTTCTGAATGCGCCCGCCCACGCCGTTTTTCCATCATACTCAGATGTTAAACCGGTGGATGCTGTCGTCGCGCACGCCGAGCTGTTCGGCCATGCGGACGAGGTCGGCGAGCGACTGCGCCGCCATCTTGCGCATCACATTGCCGCGGTGGATCTTGACCGTGATCTCGGACAGATTCAATCGCGCTGCGACCTGCTTGTTCATCAGGCCCGTAACGACCAGCGCCATGACCTCGCGCTCGCGCGGGGTGAGCCTGTCATGGGCCTCTTTCACGGCAATAGCTTTGGCGGCTTCGGCGCGCTGCGTCCGGCTGGCTTCGATCGCCGCCGCGACCGCCGTCAGCATCTGATCATCGCTGAACGGTTTGGGGAGGAAATCGACCGCGCCCGCCTTCATTCCCCGCACGGTCATTGGAATATCGCCATGTCCCGTCATCAGGATGACGGGTATCTGGATTCCCTGCTTGGCCAATCGCTCCTGGAAATCGAGACCGCTTTCGCCGCGGAGCCGGATGTCGAGGACCAGGCAGCAGGCCGTGTCGGGTTGCCCGGACGCGAGGAAATCCTCCGTTTCCTCATGAAGCGCAACGTCATGGCCGGCAGAGCGCAAAAGGCTCCCCAAGGCGCCGCGCACCTCGGCATCGTCGTCGATCACATGAACGCGGGCCGCATTGCTCATATCGCTTCGGCTCCCTCGCGCGCGATCGGCAGACGAAACCAGAATGTCGCGCCGCGATCGCCATTGTTCGCGGCACCGAGCGTGCCGCCATGCTGCTCGATAATCGAGCGACAGATCGAAAGGCCCATGCCGAGGCCAGTCGTCTTGGTGGTAAAGAAAGGCGCAAAAAGGCTTTCCGGATCGGCCGCGATACCCGTGCCCGCATCGCAGACGTCGATCCTCACCGCGTCGCCATCGCGGCGCGCTTTGAGGTCCAGTGTTCGACGCTCGACCGGAACCTCGCTCATGGCCTGCTCCGCATTCAGCATCAGGTTCATCAGCACCTGCTGGACCTGGACCCGGTCGCCCGCCACGCGGGGAAGATCGCCGGCAACAGTCAGCTTGATGGCGACCCCATGCGTTTGCAGGTCGCGCTGCAACAGGGCGACCGTTTCTTCGATCAACGGCGCAAGCGCTATTGCCTCCCGGCGCGGATCGGCCTTGCGCGCGACATCCCGGATGCGCGCGATCACATCGGCGGCGCGTGTGCCGTTGGCGGCAATATGATCGAGACAGTCGGACACCTCGGCGGCATCCGGCGCCTCGCGCGCGAGCCATCTCTTGCCCGACTTGGCATAGGTCACGACCGCCGACAGCGGCTGGTTGACCTCATGCGCAATCGAGGCGGCAAGCTGGCCGAGCGTGGTGAGACGCGAGACATGGGTCAACTCGGCCTGTGACTGCGCGAGCCGCGCCTGCGCGCGTTTGCGTTCGGTAATATCGAGCGCCATCACAAGAACCCGTCCCCAGCCATCGCTGCCGGGCGGAATAGTGACACGCAACAAGACGTCAACGGGCTCGCCGGATGCATCGAGGAACTGGGTTTCCTGCTCGATCGTCTGATCACCCGAGGTCAGCGCCCGCGCGATATCGCCAAAGGTCGCCTCGGCCGCGGGGGTGTGGTGCGGCGCGAGCGTCTGACCAACCAGTGCGTCACGGCCCTTCAAGCCGAACAGGCGCGCCGCTGCTTCATTTGCGTCGCGTATGACGGCCGCTCGGGCTGCGCGCTGGATCCTGGCTGGTTCCGGCTCATCGACGTCTGCCAGAAGGCTGTGAGCCGCCGACCAGTCGCTTTCCCAGATCGGGAGACCGGCAGCGTTGAAGATGGTGCGATACCGTGTTTCCGAGCGCCGGCGCGCTTCGGCCAATAGCTGATGTCGCACGCACAGCAAGGTCGTGATGCCGATCGCGACGAGGCTGACGCCGAGGCGCATCGCCGCCGAATCGAGCGGTTCGCCCCAATGGCTGATGTAATAGCCCGTTACCGCAAGCAGGATCGTCAGGCTCCCGGCCGCCCATATCAGCGCGCGCATCTGACTGCGCGATGCGACAAGTGCAACGGTCGTATAGAGCACCGCTACTGCACCCTGCAGCGGGCTCAGAATATCGAGGGCAAAAATAACGAGCGCGAGGGTCGCCGCCATCGCGCCGTGCAACTGCGCGCCCAGCCTCCTGGCGTCCGCATCCCCGCGCATCAAAGCCTCCCGCAGCTGGCCCGGCGAGGAGAGCCGGCCCCAGGGGAAGCTGGACGAGCCAGGGCGCAATCGCAACAGCGAAGGCGGCTCGAGACCGAAATTCAACGTGGTTCGACGCATAATGTGAACCGCGTTCCTGGCGCATTATCGTGCCACCTATGCGCCGCTCGCAGACGCTGCGCCATTATCGTTACGAGCTGCGAGCCTACACCGGTGCCTCGGGACGGCTGGCCGCGCTCCATGCCGCGGCCGCGGTCCGAAACCTCGAGCCAGTAGCCGCCGTGCGGCAGAGCGCGCAGAGCGATTCTGACGAGACCCGGCGCGCCCGGGGCATAGGCATATTTGAAGGCGTTGCCGACCAGTTCCGAGACGATGATCCCGACCGCGGTCGCATCTTCGGCGGGGACATCGACCGCAGCCGGCTCGACCCGGATCCGGCTTTCGCCTTCGATAGCGGCTGCCGCCGCATCAAGCTCTTCGGCTAGCTCGCAAAGATAGGCGCCGAGGTCCACGAAGGCCTTGTCAGGTGCAATATAGAGCTGGCGGTGAACATTGGCGATCGCGCCGATGCGCCGCTGCACTGTGGCGAACCAATCGCGCATCTCGGGGTCGGCTACCCGACGGGCGTCCAGGGAAATGAGCGCGCTCAGCAACTGGAGATTATTGGCGATGCGGTGATTGGCCTCGTCGGCACGGCTCGGTCCCCGCAGGGGCGGCAGGACCGCGACAGGGGACGGCGCAAAGATCGGGACTTGATGTTGCTGGGTCATCGGGCATCCTTTCGGTCCGCCGCCAAGCGGCATGCCCCCCTTGTTTCCCGATCGCGCGGGCAGGCGCCATCATACCTAGGTTTGCCGGCATCAACGGGCGACCCGAAACCTGCGTATAATATCGCCGCGGAGCCGCAGCGCCGATGGTTCGATCACCGGACGGACACGTCTTGCCGTCCGCTGCATTCACAGGAGACGATCATGGCTTTTGTTACCACGCCCGACGGCACCGAAATCTTCTACAAGGACTGGGGTCCGAAAGACGCTCAGCCGATCATGTTCCATCACGGCTGGCCGCTGTCCGCCGATGATTGGGACGCGCAGATGCTCTTTTTCCTTGCCCATGGCTATCGCGTGATCGCCCATGATCGCCGCGGACATGGCCGGTCATCGCAAACCGACATCGGCCATGATATCGATCATTATGCGGCGGACGCCTCGGCTGTCGTCGAGCATCTCGATCTTCGGGGCACGGTGCACATCGGGCACTCGACCGGCGGCGGCGAGGTCGCGCGCTATGTAGCGCGGTTCGGTCAGCCGCAGGGGCGCGTCGCCAAGGCCATTCTGGTGGCTGCGATTCCGCCGCTGATGCTGCGAACCGACGCGAACCCGGGGGGAACTCCGATCGAGGTTTTCGATGGTTTTCGCGAGGCGCTTGCAGCCAATCGTGCCGCCTTCTTCCTCGATGTCGCCGCCGGGCCCTTTTACGGCTTCAACCGTCCCGATGCCGTCGTGTCGGACGCGGTGATCCGCAACTGGTGGCGGCAGGGCATGATGGGCAGCGCGCTGGCGCATTATGAAGGCATCAAGGCATTCTCCGAAACCGACCAGACCGAGGATCTCAAGGCGATCACTGTGCCGACGCTGGCGGTGCAGGGCGATGACGACCAGGTGGTGCCCTACACCGACGCCGCACTGCTTCAGGTCAAGTTGTTGCAGAACGGAACGCTGAAGATATACCCGGGCTTCCCGCACGGCATGCTCACCACCCACGCCGATGTCATCAACCCCGACCTGCTCGCCTTCATCACGCAATGAGCTTTGCATGAAGGGGCGGCGCGCGGCGCCGCCCCTACCCATCCAGGGAGATGATCATGACCGACCCCGATACCCGCGCACCCCAGATGTTTCCCGTTCTGAGCCATGCGCAGATCGAGCTTGCGCGGCGTTTCGCCAGCGGTCCGGAGCATCGCTTTGCGCCCGGTGAGACCGTATATGCGATCGGCGAGCGCGGCGCGCCAGCCTGGCTCATTCTCGATGGCGAGATCAAGGTGACGCGCGGTGACGGGCTCGATCGCACGGCGCCGATCACCGTCCATGGCGCGGGGCAGTTCACCGGAGAGGTCAATCAGCTTGCCGGCCGTCCTTCGATTGCCGGGGGACACGCAGGCGACCTAGGATGTACAGCGCTCCCTTTCGATCCCGCGCATCTCCGGGCCTTGATGATAGGGTCTGCCGAGATCGGCGAAATCATCATGCGGGCGCTGATCCTTCGGCGCGTCCGGCTTATCGAACAAGGAGGCGCCGGCACGATCCTGATCGGTATTCCCGGGAGCGCCGAGATTATCGCGCTACAGGAGTTTCTGACCCGCAGCGGATTGCCCAATCTTGTTCTCGATGTTCGCGTCTATGGCGAGGGACGCGCGCTGGTCGAACAGGCTGGGGTTTCGTCTGACGAGCTTCCCCTCGTCGTCTGCCCCGGCGGGGCGCTTCTTCGCCGGCCGACGAGCGTGGAGCTTGCCGCCTGCCTGGGGATCATCCCGGACCTCGATCCCGATCACCTCTACGACGTCGCGGTCGTCGGTGCGGGCCCCGCAGGTCTCGCAACCGCGGTCTACGCCGCGTCGGAGGGGTTATCGGTTATCGTTCTCGATGCGCGCAGCATGGGCGGACAGGCGGGGGCCTCGGCCAGAATTGAAAATTATCTCGGCTTTCCCACCGGCATCTCGGGACAGGCGCTTGCCGGACGCGCCTTCAATCAGGCGCTCAAGTTCGGAGCCGAAATCGCGATCCCGGTCGCCGTCGAGCGGCTGGTCTGTGACGCAGGTCCGCTGACCCTGGTCTGCGCGGAGGAACGCCGTGTCAGCGCGCGCTCGGTGGTAATTGCCTCTGGCGCGCAATATCGCCGGCCCGACGTCCCCAATCTGGCGGCCTTCGAAGGAAAGGGTGTCGCCTATTGGGCGTCGGCGATCGAGGCACGGCTATGCGCAGGCGAAGACATCGCCCTTGTCGGCGGCGGCAATTCGGCGGGACAGGCAATCGTATTTCTCGCACCCTTTGTGCGTACGCTTCGCCTGTTCGTTCGGCGCGATCTTTCGGAGACTATGTCGCGCTATCTGATCGACCGCATCGCTGCGCTCCCGAATGTGGAAATCCATTCCGGCGAAGAATTGTCTGCACTTGAAGGAGATGAGGCCGGAAATCTTGCTGCGGCGACGTTTCGTAGAGCGGCCGACGGCAAGGCCCGCCGCTACGCGTTGCGACACCTTTTCCTGTTCATCGGTGCCGACCCCAATGCCGGCTGGGCACGCGATTGCGTGACCACCGATGCCGATGGGTTTATCGTAAGCGGTGTCGGCAGCCGATCGCTCGAAACGAGCCGCGCCGGCGTCTTTGCAATTGGCGATGTTCGTGCCGGATCGACGAAGCGCGTGGCCGCCGCGGTCGGCGAGGGCGCGGCGGTCGTTTCGCAGATTCATTCTTTGCTCGCACAATCCTGAAGGAATTCGCTGTGTCTGGATGTTCTCACCTGCCGCATGTTCACGACGTTACACCGAGTGCACGGGGCTGCGAGGAATGCCTCAAAATTGGCAGCCCATGGGTGCATCTGCGGCTCTGTCGCGAATGCGGACATGTCGGTTGCTGCGACCAATCGCCAAATCGCCATGCCCGCGCGCACTTCGAGCGTTCGGGCCATCCGATCATCGAGGGATATGATCCGCCTGAAGGTTGGGGCTGGTGCTATGTTGATGAGGTCCAGGTAGCGCTTCCTGATCAGACCAGCCAAATCGGGCCCATTCCTAGCTTTATCTAGCCCTTGTTTCTGACACCGGGATTGCGTTGCAACTGTCCACTGTTCTCGATTCTTCACTGAAATCTGCCAGTCCGAAACCGGCCACCTCAAGCCCAACGCAGCAAGAAGTTGGTCAAGGCGACGTGCGGATATCGGGCGTCGTCCCAAGGGATCGGGCGGTCGAGGGGATCTTCGTTCAGCGGACCATCGATATTCTGGAAATCGAGCGACAGTGCGGTGAGCGTCCGACCTGCTTGCATCATCGCGAGCAGCCGGTCGAAGGCGGCGGACGACAGATCGATCGAAACCACATAGTCGGGCGCGTCCGGGGTGCCTGTCCCGAATGCGCTCCTGCGGATGCTGCCGCTCCAGTCGGAGCCGTCCTCTTCGGCGTCGAGGACGACCAGCATTCCCTGAAGCGCGCCGAGTAGCCGCGGCGCGCTGGTGATCGGCTGGCCCGCGATTGCACTGAGCGGAGCGGTCATGCACCGCTCCAGCCGTTCATACTCGCCATGCGCACCGCCCAGCTCGAGGCCGATCGCGCCGACCTCGAAACGGAGGAAATCCGGAACGATGGCGTAGGTGGCCGGGTTCGTCATGCCATCGTCCGAGGGCCTGACGACGAGCTCTTTTCAGAGATCACGGACTTTTTTCCAGTAGAGCGCCGAAATCTGGCTTCCATCGTCGGCCGTATACCAATCGACGACCGCCTTGCTGTGCTCGACCCGAAAGACGCGGTACCCCTTCTCCGTCCGCAGATAGTCGACCTTTTGTACATAGCCATATCCAGCGACCATCTTGCTTTCTTCGGCGCGTTTGGGATCGACGATGCGGCGCAGCGACGCGGACATGTGGATCGTGGAAGGATAGTCGCTGCGGAGCCAGTAGAGGAGGATGGTATCCTCCAGCATCGCGCGAGACCGGGCGTTCGGATCAGCTGCAACGGGCGTGAACCGGATAGAGTCGTATATGCGCGTTGAATCGGCGGGAACGTCGCCGGCGTCACCCCATACCCAGTTGAATGTGTAAAGCTTGTTTCCTCGCGCCACGATCAGATAGCGGTGGGTTGCCGGGGTGTTGAAATAGTCGATGGTGAACGAGAAGATGACCTCGCGCGCCGGGAGACCCTGGAAGGTCAAGGGACGGTTTTTCAGGACCTTGAAATTGTTGAGGCCGCCGCTGGCGATCTGATCGGCCTGGTCCTTCAGAAGGCCGGCGACGTCGGAAATTTCATAAATGCCGAAATCCACGACCCCGAAGTTGAAGCTGCTGCAGCGGCCGCCGATCTCTTTCCCGGGCCGCGCGCGCTCGGTTACCTCGACATTGACGAAATCTTCGGCCCCCAGGCTATAGGTTTGATGCACATCGGTGCTGACGTCGAGCGTCACGCCGAGCCGCGGATCGGTGAAGCGTTGCCATTCCGGCCCGTAGCAATTCATCGTCGCGGCGGCTGGTGATGCGGCCAACACGCCCGCGAGAGCCACGAGGCCAAGGCGCCATTTCGTCATTTTCATTTCCCCAAAGCGCTTGCGATTAGCAAAAGCAGCAACCCCTTGGTCTGCATTGCCTATATCGTCGCCGTTCGCAACATGCCTGTCTCTCGAAGATGACGCTCTGCCTGCCGCGATCTTAGTCCGCTGCATCGGGCGGACGGTCGATGGCGGCTGTGGATCACGCCTTCCCCGGCCGATCAACCGGCATATCTTTGATTGGCTTCATAGGCCTCGAGTTCGAGTGGGGATTTGTCGTGGCCATATTGGATCAATTCCGAGACATATTGGCCCGCATAGGCCGCGAAGCTCGTGCTCCGCTCGATCTGCCACACATGAACGAGCTCATGTGCGAGGCGCGGCTGGTCGAGCGTGAAGCCCTTCCGCACCCAGATTGTGTATCCAAAGGCCTGGGCGTTGTTGACGATGCCCGGACCGATGAAACCGAACGTCTCGCCGGCAAGCGAGATCTCGGGATTCTCCCTCGGGAAGGGGATTTCGTCGACGAAAACGAGGCGCACTTTTTCGGGATGTTTTATGCCGATCTCTGCGGCGAGGCGCGCTTGGTCCGGATCGAGAGGGATGCCCGTCGCTTGGCCGCGCGCTTCAATTTCCTCCGCCCATTTGACATAATAGGCCATGAATTTGCTCAGAAACTCTTCCTGGTTGGCCGAGACCGCTTTCTGACCTGCCTGCACTTCGGCTGCCAGAAGTGTGGCTGAGGGGGGCAAGGTGCACCCAACAAGTGCCGCGACCATGATGGCTTGCCTCAGCACGGAATGACGCTCTGGCCGTCCTGCAAAAGCAAGATGGGTGCTGATATGCTGCAATTTTTCGGCCTCCTGTTATGGAATGGTCTTCAGTGTTTGCGGGCGGCGTAGGTGCCGCGCCGCCGTCGACTGATGGAGCCGGCTGCTACGGCTTATTCATCGCTTCGTCGAGACGGGAAGCGCGAATGGCTCGCAAAGTCATTCATGCCATTGCAGCTGCGAATCCGGCGAGCCTGCTTCAGTTCGCAAGCTGGACCGAGGGGTTGGTCTGCAATAACGGCTTTTCGCAATCCTGTGGCTTTCGCCCCCGCGCCTCTCCAAGCTTATCTAGAAAGTCACCCACGCGCGCCACGACCTTTTCTCTGCCCTCGGGCGCAATGGCCGTGAAGGTCAAGCCCGCTGCGGCCATGAACTTATACTCTAAAAACCTCCCGCACCGCCGGAGCCATTCCCAGCCAGCGCGCCACCCGCGGCAGGCGCGGCAGGATCAGCCGGTCGACGAGCCACAACAGGATCAGCGACGCCGCAAGCAGCGGCAGCAGCGCGGCAAGGCACAGCACGATCGCCGCCACACCCTTAAGCCGCGCCGGATCGCGCGGCATGGGCGGCGCGCCGATCGCATCATAGGGCTTGCGGCGGCGCCACATCAGGAAACCCGACACGGCAAGCGTGATCATCGCAAGCGTCGTTGCGACGCCGACGAGTTGATTGACGACACCGAATAGCTGCCCTTCGTGCCAGGCGATGCCATAGCCGACGGCGCGGTCGATCACATGCTTGTCGGCAAAACCGCTGCGTGCCACCTCGATCCCGGTCACCGGATCATAGCTGACCTTGCGCACGAGCGGGCGGTTCTGCGTCTGCGTCGTCAGCGTCCAGACATTGCCGTTGGGCGGCCCGAACATATTGGGCGCCCCCGGCGGCTGGATGATCGCCGGCGCGGGCATATGTTCGGCCTGCGCGCGCAGCACGATCCGATCGAGCTTGACCCGCGGCGCATCGTCCGCATTCGCCATCCGATGCGCCGGCGTCGCCCGGTTCATTGCCTTGGCCATCGCGCCATGATCATGCGCGGCGTGCGGATCGAGCCCCCCCTTCCAGTCCTGCACCCCCGACACCCAGCCCATCTCGGCGCGCACGGCGCGAAAGCCCGTTGCCCAGATGTCGGTCCACGGCAGCGCGGTGGTGAGGAGGACGAGCGCGAGGCCCGAAACCCAGAATCCCGTGACGGCGTGCAGATCGCGCAGCGCCGCGCGTCCGCCAAGGCGCAGCCGCGGCCAGACGACCCCGGCCAGTCCCCGCCCGCGCGGCCACCAGAGATAGAGGCCGGTCAGGATCATCACGATTGCCCAGCTTGCGGCAAGTTCGACCAGAATGCCGCCCCCCAGCCCAAGGAGCAGCTTGCCGTGCAACCGCGCGAGCCACGCCGTCCAGCGCAGCTCGGGATCGGCCGACCCGATGACGCGCCCCTGCGGCGACACCGCCACATCGCGCATTGTGCCGCCGGGCAGGCCGAGGTGGATCACCGCGGCGTCGCCCGGCGCTCCCGGGATGCGATAAGAGTGAAAGGCCGCGCCGGGAAAGGCGGCGAGCGCCGCCGCGACCTGCGCGTCGGCATCGACCGGCTGCGCGGCGGCGAGCCCGCGCCAGTCGCCCTCCTCCCACCGGTCGATCTGCGGCTTGAACAGATAGGCCGCGCCGGTCAGCGACAGGATCAGGATGAAGGGGATGACGAACAGCCCGGCATAGAAATGCCAGCGCCAGATCGTGCGATAGAGCGGCATGCGGCTGACGTCGGCCATCCCCTCCTCCCCCTCAGAACCGCGCGCGAAGGCCGGCCGAAATGGCACGGCGTTCGACGGGGTAGTAGATCGCCGACGCCGGTGCCGCGGTGATCGTCGCGCTGATATCGCCGATGGCCTTTTTGCCGGCGATGTTGCGCACATCGACGAACGCGTCGATGCCGTCGGTAATCCGCGCACCGCCGGTGATACCGATCAGCGCATAGCCCGGCGTCCGCACCAGATTGCGATAATCGGCAAAGGGGCCGTCGGGTACCCATTCGACATTCGGCGCGACGTGCAGCGCCTCGCTCCCCAGCCGCAATTCGGCGCGATAGACATGCTTCGGCACCACCGGCAGGCGGTTGTTGCCGAACTGGCTGTCGCCGCGGAAGCGGAAGTCGCTGTAGGTATAGATCTGGCGCAGCCGCACCCACGGCGCGAAATTGAGCTCGAGCGCCGCCTCTATCCCCTGATGCAGCGTCCGGTCAGCGTTGAAGGTCGCGGCCGGAATGCTGCTGTTCGTCGAGAATTGCAGCATCTCACCGGTCAGCGTCGAACGGTAGAGCGCCAGATCCCAATGCGCGATGCCGACGCTGCCGCGCGTACCGATCTCGGCCGTCCACGCACGCTGCGGGCGGATGGCGGAGACGACAGCGCTGGTCGGCGGGGTGCCGATCGTCTGGAACACCTCGCCGAAACCGGGGAATTCGGCCGAACGACTGTAGTTGGCGAAAATCTGGATGCGGCTCGATGGTTCGAACAGCAATCCGAATTTCGGCGAAAAGGCGTCGAGATCGACGCGCCCGTCGCTCGCCGGAGAGGCCGAAAAATTGACGTGCCGCTTGCGCCAGCCATCGGCATAGACGCCGCCCGCGATCAGCGAAAGCTGGGGCACCGGGCGCACGCGGACCTCGCCATAGAGGCTCGCCGTCTGCGCTTTCTGGTCGGCATCGAAGGTCAGCGCGCCGCGCGACCCGCTGATGTTGACGAACTGCTTCGCCTTGGTGCTGCCATGGCGAATTTCGCCGCCCAGCGTCAGTTCGACCGGCCCCGCCGCATAGTCGAGCCGCGCGAAGCTGCCGACATCGGTCGACTTCTGGTCGATCACCTGAAAGATCGGGTGGAACAGCGATTTGGCGTTGACGAAGCCGCCAACCTCCAGCGTCGCCGATCCGAAATCGAAGGTCGTGCGATTCTGCAGGCGCAGCGAATCGATGTCGCGCTGCTGATCGCCCGCCGCGCTGCCCGCGTTCGCCATTTTCGGCGTCGTGAGCGCCTGATCATAGGTCAGCGCGCCGGGAAGCTGCTGGTTGATATTGTTGAAGCTGGCGTAAAAGCGCGTCGAGACGGTATCGCTGAGCCGCAGGCCAACATTGGAATGAAAGCGAAAGCTCCGCCGCTTCGCATGATCCCGATCCCCGTCGGACGTGTCGGCGCTGACCGCGCCCCAGGCATCGACCGCATCGCTCGCCACCCCGGCCGAGACGAGGCCGCGCAGCATCGAAAAGCTGCCCGCGTCGGCGCGCAGATAGACGCCCTCGGCGGTGCGGCCGGTCGGCGTCACACCATTGATCGCGCCGCCCAGCGTGCCCGACCCGAAGCGCAGCGCATTGGCGCCGCGATAGACTTCGAGATGGTCGAAGAAGATCGGTTCGAGTTCCTGAAAGTCGCCATTGTCGTCGGCGAGATTGATGGGCACGCCGTCCTGGAGCAGCGTGATGCCGCGCATGTGGAAACCGCGCGACAGGCCCGAACCGCGGATCGACAGGCGCACTTCCTGCCCATAGCGCGGCTGGAGATAGACGCCGGGTGAAAAGGCCAGCGTGTCGCGCAGGCTGACGATCGATTTGTCGGCATAATCTTCATAGGAAACGACATCGGTGCCGCCGGGCGTCCTCGCGGCGCGCGCTTCGGCCGCGTCGGTAAGCTGCGGCGCGGTGACGATGATCGTCGACTGGTCTTCGGCGTCCGCGGCATGGGCGGCAGGCGCCAGGGAAATGGCGAGCGCCAGCAACGGCGCCGCACGGGTAACGTGACTCTTCATGGAAAATCCTTCGCTTGAACACAGGCAGAACCGCGCCGCGCGAGGTGCGCGGACGGTCATCAAACCGGGTCAGGCGAAGGCGGGTGGTCCGGTGCTTGGCGGTAGCGGCGACGCGATCCCGGGCGCATAGCCCAGCGCGGGAATCGCGACCGGCGCGGGATCGGCCGCGGCGAGCGCGACGGGGAGCACGGGCGTATCGGGAACGATCGGCGCGACCGCGAGCGCGCCCCACGGACAATGCTGCTGCCCCTTGCCGCTGTCGTGGTCGCCCGCCTTTTCAATGGGGATGGTCAGCGTCGCGCCGGGATTGGCGGGGTCCGAACAGACGCGCACCGTGATCGCGCCCTTTGCGTCGCTTTCGATCATCCAGCCGGGCGCGACGAAGACGCGCGCCGCCAGCGCCAGCAGCACGGGTAGCAGCAACAGGATGCCGGGACGGCGCAAGACGGCGAGAACCCCCACGCGCCGCGCCTTATGCCCGTCCACGCGCGCTGGCAAGCGGGCATAAGCCCTATTCGGCGGGCGCCTCGTCGATCTTCTTGCCCGTCCGCGTCCACGGATAGAGGAACTGGCTGCCATAGCTGCGCGGTACATCTTCCGGGATGCCATAATTTTCGGGCCAGCGATCCTTCGGCAGATGAAAGGTGCCGAACAGCTTGTCGAGAAAGGGAAAGTGGATCGCGAAATTGACGTCGAACGCCTCGCGTTCCAGCCCGTGGTGCCAATGGTGAAAGCGCGGCGTTGCGATCCAGTGCCCCAGACGGTTGAAATCGCCGCCGACATTGGCGTGGAGCAGCGACGACCAGACATAGACGAAGCCGATATAGGCCTGCATCACCGACGGGCTGAACCCGAGCGTGAACAGCGGCAGCGAGGTGATCGAACGCAGGAGGATGATCTCGACGAAATGCATCCGCGATCCCGCGAGCCAGTCCATCGATTTTGCGCTGTGATGGATCGCGTGGAATCCCCACAGAAAGGGGATTTTGTGGAACAGCCGGTGATACCAATATTGCGCGAGGTCGGAGACGAGAAGGACGATGGCGAACTGCGCGATCCACGGCAGCGCCGCGACCCCGGCGCGGAATGCCGCCCAGCTGCTCGTATGATCATTGACGAACGCCTGCGGGGCGAGCGCAAGAAAGCCCAATATCTGCACGAACATCGTGCTGACGAGATAATAGAAAAGATCCTCGCGCCACTCGGTACGGAACAATCGCTGCGCACGGCGGTGCGGAAAGGCGCGCTCGAGCGGCGCGAACATGAAGCCGGTGACGAGCAGGTTGACGACGAAAAAGTCGAGCCCGAAGAAAATGCCCCAGTCGCGCGTCTCGGCGGGCTGGACATTGGCGCCGCCCATCAACGCCGCCGCAAGCCCGATCATCAGCGCGGTCAGCCCCAGCACCTTGCGCGGCCGCAGCAGCAGGCTGAGCAGCGACAGGCCATAGCTAGCGAGCAAAGTCAGGTGGACCATCCCGCGAAATCCGGTCCAGCCCTTGACGATCTCGAGCTCGGGCGTCGCGAACCAGTCGGGAAAGCGCAGCGCGACGACCATGAAAAACCCGCTGATCGCAAACAGCAATCCGAAGAAGCCCGAAAGCCACCCGCTCCCGAACCGTCGCACCTCGGTATGCGATTCCAGATCGCGCATGAGGCTTTTCAGATAGTCGCTCTTCGCCATTTTGCCCCCCTCGCCCCCTCCGCATGACCATATGCGCCGCGGTGCTATCCCGCCGCCGCCACAATTTCCGCCCACGCCGCTTCGTCGATCACGCGGATGCCGAGCGCGGCCGCCTGCTTGAGCTTCGATCCCGCGCCCGGCCCGGCGACGACGAGGTCGGTCTTGGCACTCACCGATCCCGCCGCCTTGGCGCCGAGCGCCTCGGCCTGCGCCTTCGCTTCGTCACGGCTCATCGTCTCGAGTTTGCCGGTAAATACGACGGTCTTGCCCGACACCTCGCTCTCGCGGGTTTCGACGACATAAAGCGGCGGAGACACTTCGCTGAACAGATCGTCCCAGAGCGCGCGGTTGTGCGGCTCATGGAAGAAATCGCTCAGCGCCTCAGCGACCGCGGGACCGATGCCGTCGGCGCGCACCTCGAGGATGGCCTTGATTGCGTCGAGCTTGCGGCTTGCATATTTGCCGTCGGATTCGTCCGAATCTTGCGGGTTCGCCTCGGTCCAGGCCCGCAATTGCTCGGCCTTTTCGGGCAATCGCCGGATGTCGCCGATCCCCTTGAGCAGATCGCGCGCGGTTACTGCGCCGACATGACGGATCCCGAGCCCGAACAGCAGCCGCGCAGCATCGGGCTGCCGCTTTGCCTCGATTGCGGCAAACAGCTTGTCGACCGATGTTTCCTTCCACCCTTCGCGTCCGAGCAGTTCGTCCCGGTGCGCCTTCAGGCGGAAGATGTCGGCCGGGCCCTTGTCGAGCCAGCCGAGGTCCATGAATTCCTGAATGCTCTTCTCGCCCAGCCCCTCGATATCGAGCGCGCCGCGGCTGACGAAGTGGCGCAGCCGCTCGAACTTCTGCGCCGCGCAGATCAGCCCGCCGGTGCAGCGGACATCGACCTCGCCCTCCTCGGCAACCGCTTCGCTGCCGCAGACGGGGCAATGATCGGGGAAGATATAGGGGTCGCGCGCCGTGTCGCGGGTGAGATTGTCGACCACTTGCGGAATCACGTCGCCCGCCCGCTGGACAATGATGCGGTCCCCCGGCCGGACACCGAGCCGTTCGATCTCGTCGCGATTGTGCAATGTCACGTTCGAGACGACGACGCCGCCGACGGTAACGGGGGTGAGGCGCCCGACGGGCGTGAGCTTGCCCGTCCGGCCGACCTGGATGTCGATCGCCTCGAGCGTCGTCTGCGCGCGTTCGGCGGGGAATTTATGTGCAATCGCCCAGCGCGGCGCCTTGGCGACGAAGCCGAGCCGCGCCTGCCAATCGAGCCGGTCGACCTTGTAGACGACGCCGTCGATATCATAGGGCATCTCGGCGCGCTCGGCCTCGATCGTCCGGTAGTGCGTCAGCACGCCCTCGACGCTGTCGAAACGCTTCAACAGCGGCGATACGGGGACGCCCCACCCCGCGATACGCTTCATCATCGCATATTGCGTCGCCTCCGGCACCGCGCTGACGTCGCCCCAGCCATGTGCCAGGAAGCGCAGCGGGCGCGACGCGGTGACGCTGGCGTCCTTCTGACGCAATGATCCCGCCGCCGCGTTGCGCGGATTGGCGAACTGGCGCGCCTTTTCGGGATCGTCAGCCTCGGCAAGCAGGCGCGCGTTAAGCGCCGCGAAATCGGCCTTGGCCATATAGACCTCGCCGCGGATCTCGAACACGTCGGGTACTTCGCCGCTCAGCATTTCGGGAATGTCAGCGATGGTGCGGACATTGGCGGTGACATCCTCACCGACCGTACCGTCACCGCGCGTCGCCGCCTGAACCAGCTTGCCCATTTCATAGCGCAGCGAGCAGGACAATCCGTCGATCTTGTCCTCGGCGGTCAGCGCAATCGCCTCGTCCGCGTCCAGATTGAGGAAACGCCTTACGCGCGCGGCAAATTCTTCGACATCTTCCGCCGCGAAAGCATTGTCGAGGCTCATCATCCGCACCGCATGCGTCACCTTGGCGAGGGGCGACGCCTCGACTGCCGCGCCGACCAGCCGGTTCGGACTGTCGGCGCGGACGAGATGCGGGAACGCCGCTTCGATCGCATTGTTGCGGCGGACGAGCGCATCATAATCGGCGTCCGAAATCTCCGGACTATCCTCGGCATGATAGAGTTTATTGTGATGCGCGATCTGTTTCGCGAGGCGCATCAGTTCGTTGGCGGCGTCGGCTTCGGTCAGCGATTCAATGTCGATCATGGACGCGCTTTTGCCACCGGCACGAACTCGGCGCGAGCGCCAAATCCGGAAATCAGCGGTCGCCCCTTCGCAATCGCCGCCTGAACCGACGGCAATTGCAGCGAGGCGGCATGGGCATCCTTGTCAGCCCAGAGCTCGACGATCCACAGCGCATCCGGATTCGCGCTGTCCTCGCCGACCAGATAGGCGAAATTGCCGGGCATCGCGTCCGTATCCTCGGTCAGGATCGCAGCCAGCGCGGCGCGCTGGCCGGGCAGCGCGATCATCTGGCCGATCAGGCCGTAATGGGGCTGTTCTTCGTCCATGATCGTCTCCAAGGCCAGCAGGTCGCGCGGTGCCAGAACGGCTGCTGCGAACGTCGCGAGCGCGGCAAGATGGGTGCGTCTGCCGATCACCGTGCAATCACCAGCACATGCACCTGTCGCCGTTCCCGAAAGCCGAGCGATTCATACAGCGCGATCGCGCCTTCATTGTCGGCATAGCTGTGCAGAAAGGGCGTCTCGCCGCGCTGCGCCATCGCGCGCATGACATGGCCGATCAACGCGCGCGCCAGTCCGCGGCCGCGGCAATCGCCCAGGTCGCGACGCCGCTGACCTCCGCCATGCCGGGAACAAGCATGCGCTGCCCCGCCATCGCAAGCAGGCGCCCCTCTTCGCGTACGCCGAAGAAGGGGCCGTAGAGATGCGTCTTCGGCCCCCACGGCCCCGGCTTCGCATGCTCGGCGAGTGCGGTCATTTCAGCCGCATCGGCTTCGCCCAGCGGCACGATGAGGGGATCATCCGCGCGCGGTTCGGACGGTGCTCCTTCCGCAACCATCTGCGTCAGAATGGCGCGCTTCATCTCGCGGGTTCCCGGCGGCAGCGGCCAAGCCTCGCCTTCGACCAGCCACAGCTCGCCGTGCTCAGGAACAAGCGCCGCGAGCGCGGCTTGCGCCGCCGCGCCGGTGTCGGCGGCGGCACCGAACGGCCCGTAGTCCCCATCGATCCGCACCGCCCGCGCGTCGCCCTGTGCCAGATGTGCCTGTCGGCCGGTCAGGATGCTGAGGATCGGCCGGTCGAGGGGGTGCGCGCTCACCCCGCTACCTCGAGCAGGCGGTCTGCCTGTGCCCGCGCCTCCGCGGTCACTTCGACCCCCGACAGCATCCGGGCGATTTCTTCGCGGCGCCCCGCTTCGTCGAGCGCGCGTACGCCGGTGCGCGTCACCGTTCCTTCGCTCGACTTGGCGATCATGAAATGCGTCGCGCCCTTGGCGGCGACCTGCGGGCTGTGCGTCACCGCGAGCAATTGCTTGCCCCCGCCCTTTCCGCTTCCGCCGGCCAGCCGCGCCAGCCGCTCGCCGATCGCGCTCGCGACCGCACCGCCGACACCGCGGTCGATCTCGTCGAAGATGATCGTGTCAGCGCCGCCCTCTTCGGCAAGCGCAACCTTCAGCGCGAGGATGAAGCGCGACAATTCGCCGCCCGAGGCAATTTTGGCGAGCGGAGCAAAGGGTGCGCCGGGATTAGTCGCGATCAGAAATTCGACGCGGTCGATACCGTCCGCACCCCAACGCTCGGCAGGCAGGCGTTCGACGAGCGTGCGGAAGCGCGCCGCATCGAGCTTGAGCGGCGCCAGTTCGCCGGCGACCGCCGCATCGAGCCGCGCCGCGGCCTTCGTCCGCTGATCCGACAGCGCGGTCGCGGCATGAGTGTAGGCGGCGGCACCTTCGGCGACCGCTGCTTCGAGCCGGGCAAGCCCCGCGCTGCCGCCTTCGATCGCATCGAGCCGCGCGGCAAGGTCGTCGGTCAGCGCCGCCAGTTCGTCGGGCTGGACGCCATGCTTGCGCGCCATCGCGCGCAGTTCGAACAGCCGCGTCTCGGTCGCCTCGAGCCGATCGGGATCATATTCCAGGGCGCGTGCAGCCTCGTGCAGCTTGGCCTCGGCATCGTCGGCATCGATGATCGCGCGATCAAGGCTGGCGAGCGCTTCGGCAAGCAGCGGATGGTCGCCCGCCAGCCGGTCGAGCCGCCGCGCGGCACCGCGCAGCAGGGCGGGACCGCCGGCGCTGCCGTCGAATGCCTCCATGATCGTCGACAGGTCGCCCGCAATCCGCTCGCCCTTCTGCATCGCGGCGCGCGCCTCGGCGAGTTCGGCTTCTTCGCCCGGCTGCGGTGCCAGCGTTCGCAACTCGGCGACGCAATGTTCCAGCCATTCGCGGTCGCGCTCGGCCTCGGCAATCGCGGTCCGTGCAGCCGCCAGTCGCTCCTCGGCGCTGCGCCAACTCGCATGCGCCGCCGCCACCGCGCCGGCATCGGCGCGCGCATAGGCATCGAGCAGCGCGCGATGCCCCGCGGGCGCGAGCAGGCCGCGATCATCGTGCTGCCCATGAATTTCAACGAGATAGCTGCCGACTTCGCGCAGCAGCGCCGCCGAACAGGGCTGATCGTTGAGAAAGGCGCGGCTGCCGCCGTCGGCCTTGACGGTGCGGCGGATGAGCAGCGGTTCGCCATCCTCCAATATGACATCATTGTCGGCGAGCAGCGCGGCGAGCGGCGTGCCTGCTGCCGGCGGCGCAAAGCTGGCGGTGACCTGCGCGCGGTCGCTGCCCTGCCGCACCAGCGCCGTGTCGGCGCGCGCACCCAGCGCAAGTCCCAGCGCGTCGAGGAGGATCGACTTGCCGGCGCCGGTTTCGCCCGTGAGCACGCCCAGCCCGCCCTCGAAATCGAGGTCGAGCCGTTCGATCAGAACGATATTCGATATGGACAGCGCGGTCAGCATCCGGCCCCGCCTTACAATAGAACAAAGCGCGAATCTATCGCGCGATGCATCAGGCGCTGGGCGCGTGCTTTTCCATCAGCTTGTACGCGCGTTCGTACCATTTGCTGCCGGGATAATTGGCGCCGAGGACGGCCGCCGACTTCTTCGCCTCTTCGGGAACGCCGAGCGCGAGATAGCATTCGGTCAGCCGGAACAGCGCCTCGGGGGCGTGGCTGGTGGTCTGATATTTGTCGACGACTTCGCGGAAGCGGATCGAGGCCGCGAGCCAGTTCGAGCTGCGCTCGTAAAAGCGGCCGATTTCCATCTCCTTGCCCGCCAGATGGTCGCGGACAAGGTCAAGCTTCAACCGCGCATCGGCGGCGTAGCGGCTGTCGGGATAGCGGCGCACAATCTCGCCCAGCGCGGCCTGCGCCTGCTGCGTGATCTTCTGGTCGCGGGTCACGTCGCTGATCTGCTCATAATAGCTGAGCGCGATCAGATAATAGGCGTAAGGCGCATCCTTGTTGCCCGGGTGGATCGACAGGAAACGCTGCGCCGATTCGATCGACGGCGTATATTCGCGGTCCATATAATAGGAAAAGGCGCTCATCAGCTGCGCGCGGCGCGCCCAGGGCGAATAGGGGTGCTGACGCTCGACCTCGTCGAACAGCGCCGCGGCAATCTTGTACTGGCCGCGGTCGAGACGATCCTGCGCGGCGCGATAGAGCGTATTCACGTCACGCGCGACGTAGCGCGTGTCCTTCTTGACCCCACCCCCGCCGGCGCAGGCCGCGAGCAGCGGCGAAATCACGAGGGCGGCGGCGATCAGGCGCACGGCGGCGCGAGAGGAAGGGCGCTGAGTCATGGGCGCGGTATAGCCACAGCGCAGATGAACGCAAAATAAATGATCATGTCTTTCGTCGGCATCGCGAACCAAATCGTCCGGCGGCGCCCGGGGGCGTCACGGCGCCGGAACCGGGGGCGCCTTCACCACACAGCCCTTGGGTGCATCGGCAGGCGCCGGAACGCGGCGCGCCGACAGGATGGTCACGGCCGGATCGAGGATCTGGCCGCGCATCACGCCCTCGCCCGCGGTCTCGGAAACCGGCATCGCGAAGATTTTTTCGGCGACGTCGCGCCCCGAAGCAATCTCGCCGAATACCGCGAAACCCGCCCCATCGCCGCCGGGCGCGTCGGCGTCGAAGCCCTTGATGCCGGACAGCAGCAAAAAGAAATCGGTCGTCGCATCGCCCGGGCGCAAATGCGCCATCACCAGCGCACCATCGCAATTGGTAAGGCCGGTTTTCGTTGTCGGCTCATGCGCGATGGGTGGGAAGTTGGTCCGCGGGTCGCCGCGGTTGCCCGCCTGAATCAGCTTGTTTCCCTCGCCCCAGCTGCGCGTGGTGCGATAGAATTTGAAACCGTCCATCCGCTTGCTGTCGACATAGCGGAGGAAATTGGCGCTGGTGATCGGCGCCCGCTTGTCCTCCAGCCGAACGACGATCGTGCCCGCGTCGGTCTTGAGCGCGACATAAGGCCGCGTATCGGGCGCCGCGACTTCGACCGGGGGCGTCACGGCCGCCGGAACGGGCGGCGGCGGCGGGGGCAACTGCGTGGTCTGGGCTGGAACCGACTGTACCGCAAGGACGAGCGACAGGATCAGGGGAGCGAACATGGATCTCTCTGCGGACCTCTCTCTGGTTGGCGGGGGGTCAGGCTAGACGCCCCGGCAGCGAACGCCAAGCCTTTGCGCCGACACCTATTCGACGAAGGCCGCCGCCACGGTCACGCCCTCGGGGTTCCAGGCAGGAACCGCCTGCGCGGTCATCGGCACCATGAAGCGCTTCGGCTTGTGTCCCGCTTCGGCCGGACGTTCGATTTCCAATATGTCGCCGGCGCCGAAATTCTCGACCGCCACGACATGGCCGACAGCCTCGCCGTCGGTCGAAACGCAGGGCAGGCCGATCAGATCGTGATGATAATATTCCCCCGGCGCGAGCGACGGCAGCGCCGAGCGCGGGACTGTCAGCACCGTGCCGCGCAGCGCTTCGGCGGCGCTGCGATCGGCGATTTCGGCAAAGCTTGCCACCGCGCCCTGATTGGCGGGGCGTATCGATTTCAGCGTCAGCTTGCGGGCGCCGGCGTCGAAAACGGAAAAGGCGCGGAGAGCCTCCGCGCCTTCACCGAACAATTTGAGCCGCACCTCGCCCCGGACCCCGTGCGCGCCGGCAATGGCGGCCAGGGTGACGGGACGATCGGCGGCGGCCAAGGGTTTAGCCTTCGGCCTTTTCTTCGCCGGCTTCGGCGACGGGGCCGCCTTCGGCAACTTCTTCGGCGATCGCAGCCGCGTCGTCGGCGCTCGCGTCGGCCGGAACTTCCTCTGCAACTGCGTCGGCAACCGCTTCGGCGGTTTCTTCGCTCTTCACCGAGCCGGTCGCATCCGATTCAGCCGCTTCGGGAGCCGCTTCTTCGGCCGGAGCCGGAGCCGCAGCGGCGGCCGCCGCAGCTTCTTCGGCCTCGGCCAGCTTCGCGGCCTTTTCTTCGGCGCGTTCCTTGGCCTTTTCACCCGGGACAGCCTTGTTCGGGTTGTTGCGGGCCGAACGTTCCTTCACGCCTGCGGCGTCGAGGAAGCGGGCGACGCGGTCGGTCGGCTGCGCGCCAACCGAAACCCAATGCTTCGCACGTTCGGCGTCGAGCTTGACGCGGTCCGGATTATCCTTGCCGAGCAGCGGGTTGTAGCTGCCGATGCGTTCGATGAAACGGCCGTCGCGCGGGCTGCGCGAATCGGCAACGACGATCTTGTAATAGGGGCGCTTTTTCGAACCGCCGCGCGAAAGGCGAATGGTGGTAGCCATGATATTTTCCTTCTGACTTGCTAACTTTGACTTTGATTTTTAAGGGTTATTTCTTCTTGTTCAGCAGATTGGCGAGATCGGGCGGAAGTCCGGCACCGCCAAGGCCGGGCAGTCCGCCGGCACCGCCGCCGCCGCCCATGCCGCCGCCGCCCATTCCGGGGATACCGCCGCCGCGGCCGAGGAGAGCGCCAAGGCCCTTGAGGCCGCCCATCTTGCGAATCTTCTTCATCGCGGTGGACATTTCCTGATGCATTTTCAGCACCTTGTTCACCTGCTGCACCGTGGTACCCGACCCGTTGGCAATGCGGATCTTGCGCTTCGCATTGATGATTTCGGGTTTCGCGCGTTCCTTTGGCGTCATCGAGCCCATGATCGCGTCGAAATGGACGAGCACCTTGTCGTCGGTGCCGCTCTGCGCCATCGCCGCCTGTGCTTTTTTGAGGCCGGGGATCATGCCCGCCAGCGCACCCAGCCCGCCCATGCGGCGCATCTGGTTCAATTGCGTGCGAAGATCGTCGAGGTCGAACTGACCCTTCGCCATCTTCTTGGCCATCGCCTCGGCCTCTTCGGCCTGAATCGTCTCGGCGGCGCGTTCGACGAGGCTGACGACGTCGCCCATGCCGAGGATGCGGCCCGCGATGCGCGAGGGCTGGAAGACTTCAAGGCCGTCAAGCTTTTCGCCGGTGCCGGCGAATTTGATCGGCTTGCCGGTGACGGCGCGCATCGACAGCGCGGCGCCGCCGCGCGCATCGCCATCCATGCGGGTGAGCACGACGCCGGTCAGCGGCACCTGTTCGGTGAAGCGCTGCGCGACCTGCACCGCGTCCTGACCGGTCAGGCTGTCGACGACAAGCAGCGTTTCGGCCGGATTCGCCGTGCGCGACACCGCCTGCATTTCGTCCATCAATTGCTGATCGACGTGGAGGCGGCCCGCAGTATCGAGCATCAGCACGTCGAAGCCCTGAAGCTTGGCCGCCTGCATGGCGCGCTGCGCAATCTCGACCGGCTGCTGCCCGGCGATGATCGGCAAGGTCGCGACGTCGATCTGGCTACCGAGGACGGCGAGCTGTTCCTGCGCGGCGGGACGATTGACGTCGAGCGACGCCATCAGCACCTTCTTGCGCTCCTTGTCCTTCAGCCGCTTCGCGATCTTCGCGGTCGTCGTCGTCTTGCCCGACCCCTGAAGGCCGACCATCATGACAACGGCGGGCGGCGTGACGGCAAGGTCAAGTTCAGCAGCTTCGGAGCCGAGCATTTCGGTCAGCGCGTCGCTGACGATCTTGACGACCTGCTGCCCCGGCGTGACCGAGCGCAGGACATTCTGACCGACCGCAAGTTCGGTGACCTGGTCGACGAAGCTGCGCACCACGGGCAGCGCGACGTCGGCTTCGAGCAGTGCGATGCGCACTTCGCGCATCGCCGCGCGCACGTCGGCCTCGGTCAGCGCACCGCGGCCGCGGAGCTTCCCGAATACATCGCCTAGCCGATTGCTCAGACTGTCGAACATGCGCTTCCAAATCCTTCTCTCGATCCGCAACGCAAAAGACGCCGGTGAGCGAAACCTCGCCAACCAGCGGCTATCCGTGGACAGAAATTCCGTCGCGGATGTCGATATGCCCACCCGAATCCAATAGGCGGACAGCGGCTCCTTAGGCGAGATCGCCCGCAAAGGCAAGTCGGACCGCCCGCTGGCTTCGCGATCGCCACCAAGCCCCACTTAACGCAAATTTCACCGCTTTGCCGGCATATGCGAGGGAATGGTGGGGACTATAGCATGAATTCGACGATGAAGCCGCGAAACCGTAGCGAGGACGCCCGACGCGACATGATCGCAGGGGGAATCGTCGTCGCCGCGATAGTGATGTTCGTCGGCACCGGCGGCAATGTGATGCAGGCGGTGGTGCAGACGCTGATCGGCATCGGCGGCGGGCCGGACAAGGTCTTGTCGGCGGCGCTGATCCTGAATGTCGCGCTGATCCTGTTCGGCTGGCGCCGCTACGAAGACCTCAACCGCGAGATTCGCGAGCGCACCGAGGCCGAACAGCGCGCGCGCTATCTGGCCGACACCGATCCGCTGACCGGATTTCTGAACCGCCGCGCGCTGATCGTTGCGGGGCAGCAGCTCATCGCCAGCGCCGCGGCCGAAAAGCGCAATGTCGCCCTGTTCCTGCTCGACCTCGACCATTTCAAGACGGTCAACGATATTCACGGCCATGCCGCGGGCGACCGTGTGCTGCAGGTCGCGGCCGAGCGGATCACCGCCATCCTGCCGCCCAATGCGACCAAAGCGCGGCTCGGCGGCGACGAATTCGTCGCGATGATTCCGTTCGAGCCCGCCGCGCGCGCCAACATCGACGCGCTCGCCGCGGCACTGGTTTCGTCGCTCGAGGATTCGGTCGCCCATGATGCGCAGCATATCCGCATCGGCGCCTCGCTCGGCATCGCACTTGCCAATGATGCCAGCATGACGATGGAGACGATGATCCGCCAGGCGGACATCGCCATGTATCACTGCAAGGACGAGGGCCGGAACCGCTATTGCTGGTTCGAGCAGGGCATGGAAATGGCGGTCCAGGTCCGCAACCAGATCGAAAACGGCATCCGCGAAGGCATGCCGCGCGGCGAGTTCATTCCCTTTTTCGAGCCGCAGGTCGACATCGCGACCGGCCGCCTTGTCGGCTTCGAAATGCTGATGCGCTGGGATTCGCCCGAATATGGCATGATCCCGCCCGAACGCTTCATTCCAATCGCCGAGGAAAGCGGGCTGATCGGCGAATTGTCCCTGCTGGTCATTCGCCGCGCGATGGAAATCGCCAAAGGCTGGGATCCGTCGATCATTCTCGCGGTCAATATTTCTCCGCAACAGCTCAAGGATCCCTGGTTCAGCCAGAAGCTCACCAAGCTGCTGGTCGAAACGGGTTACCCCGCCAGCCAGCTCGAGGTCGAGATCACCGAAAGCTCGCTGTTCGAGAATCTGCCGCTGGTCCGCTCGATCGTCACCAGCCTCAAGAATCAGGGCGTTTCGCTCAGCCTCGACGATTTCGGCACCGGCTATAGTTCCTTGTCGCACCTGCGCGCGCTGCCCTTCGACCGCATCAAGATCGACCGCAGCTTCGTCGCCGCGATGCGGGGCAGCCCCGATGCGCAGGCGATTGTGGTGGCAATTGTCCGCCTCGGCGAAAGCCTGGCCATGCCGATCACTGCCGAGGGCGTCGAAGACGAAGCAACCGCCACCGAACTGACGCGGCTCGGCTGCGCGAAGGGTCAGGGCTGGTTCTACGGCCGCGCCGCATCGGCCGACGACACGGCGCGCATGCTTGCCGACCGCGGCCTTCTCCGCTCGCCCGCGCTGCCACAAACGCCGTCCCCCGACGTCGACGAGGAAGTGCTGCGCAAGACGGCCTGACGCCGCCACATCGCTAGACTTCGCCCGTCGGCGCCCTTACATGCGCGGACTATGGCGGACCGCTTCACCAAGATGCACGGCCTCGGCAACGACTTTGTCGTGATCGATGCGCGCGCGAACAGCGTCGAGATGACGCCGGCGCGGGCGCATGCGATTGCCGATCGCCGCCACGGCATCGGCTGCGACCAGCTGATCCTGCTCGAACCGTCGTCGAAGGCCGACGTCAAAATGCGGATATTCAACGCCGACGGCAGCGAGGTCGAGGCGTGCGGCAACGCGACGCGCTGCGTCGCCACGCTGATCGGCAAGCCCGCGGTCATCGAATCGCTGGGCGGGATGCTGCGCGTGACCCCCGCCGACGGCGGCGCCGAAGTCGTGCTGGGTGAACCCGTCTTCGATTGGGAGCATATTCCGCTCGCCATGCCGATGGACACCCGCGACATGCCCGTCGCGTGGGACGAACTGGAACATGGCGCGGCGGTCAATGTCGGCAATCCGCACATCATCTTCTTCGTCCCCGAAGCCGATGCAGTCGCACTGGGCGACCTCGGCCCGCGGATCGAGACCGACCCCCTGTTTCCCGAGCGGGTCAACGTCAATGTCGCGAGCCTCGACGGCGAAAATCAGCTCCAGCTTCGCGTCTGGGAACGCGGCGTCGGGCTGACGCAGGCGTGCGGCACGGGCGCGTGCGCGACCGCGGTCGCCGCAATCCGCGCCGGCATCGTCAAATCGCCCGTCACCGTGTCGCTTCCCGGCGGCGATCTGGTGATCCGTTGGTCGCCCGGCGAGCCGATCGTGATGAGCGGCGCGGCGACCCGCGTGTTCGAGGGCGAGACCGACTGGGCGCAATTCGGATGAGCGTTGCCGAAGCCGGCCGGGTCGAGGTCGTCAATTTCGGGTGCCGGCTGAATCTGGCCGAAGGCGAAGCGATCCGCGCCGCCGCAACGCGCGCCGCAGCGCCCGACACGATCGTGTTCAACAGCTGCGCGGTGACCGACGAAGCGGTGCGCCAAGCTCGCCAGGCCGTGCGCCGCGCGCTGCGCGAGCGCCCTGACACCGCGGTGGTCGTTACCGGCTGCGCCGCCGAACTGGAGGCCGAGCGCTTTGCCGATATGGGTGCGCGGGTGGTCGCCAACGATGCGAAGGGGCTAACGGCAAGCTACCAAGTCGAAAATATTGCTTCGTCAAGCTCGGCACGAGCAGAGATGGATGACGCAGCTCCTCCTCCACCCTTCGCCCTGAGCCTGCCGAAGGGCCGTTCTTCCCTCCCCTACCTGCCTGCTCTTTCCGGCGCTGACCACGCCCGCGCTTTCCTGGGCGTCCAGACGGGCTGTTCGCATAGCTGCACTTTCTGCGCGACGGTGCTGGCACGGGGAACCGCCCGCTCGGCCACGGTCGGTTCGATCCTGACGGCGGCCCGAACGGCGATAGACCGCGGCCAGCGCGAGATCGTGCTGACCGGGGTCGATCTTGCCAGCTATGGCGACGACAGCGGCACCAGCCTTGCTGCGCTCGTCGAAGCCTTGCTGCGCCTGCCCCTCGAACGCCTCCGCCTTTCGTCGCTCGATCCGGACCGCATAGACGATGCGCTGTTCGCGCTGCTGACGCAGGATGCGCGGCTCATGCCGCACGTTCATCTCTCGCTGCAGGCGGGCGACGACATGGTGCTGACGCGCATGAAGCGCCGCCACCGCCGCGCCGACGCGGTGCGGCTGGTCGAAAGGCTGAAGGCCGCGCGCCCGGAAATCGCGATCGGCGCCGACCTGATCGCCGGTTTTCCGACCGAGGATGCCGCCATGTTCGCGAACAGCCTGGCGCTGATCGACGATTGCGACATCGTTTTCGGTCACATCTTTCCTTACAGCGCGCGCAGCGGGACGCCCGCGGCGCGAATGCCGCAGGTCGGACGCAGCGCGGCGCGCGACCGGGCGGCGCGGCTGCGCGAGGCCAATGCGCGGCGGCGTCATGCCTGGCTGGACCGACTGACGGGATCGACAACAACCATGCTGGTCGAGCGCGACGGCCGAACCGGCCATGCCGAAAATTTCGCCGCGCTGATATTGGCCACGCCCGCCGAGCCGGGCGCCATCGTGCCGGTCCGTGCGGGCGCACGCGACGGCGACAGAATGACTGCGGAAAGGATATCGGGATGAGCGGACCGAGCTGGAGCGAGCGGCTGCTCGGCGGCTTTCGGCGCACGTCGGAACGGCTTGGCGAAAATCTGGCCGGGCTGACGGGCAAGTCGCGCCTCGACGAAGACGACCTCGACCGAATCGAGGAAGCGCTGATTACCGCCGACCTTGGCCCCGGCATGGCGGCGCGTATCCGCGACCGCCTGTCCGAACGCCGCGACATTGCCGCTAACGGCACCGACGAATTGCGCCGGGTCGTGGCCGAGGAGATTGCGGCGGTGCTGCGTCCGGTCGCCGAGCCGCTGGAAATCGATGCTTTCCCGCGCCCCCAGGTCATTTTGGTGATCGGGGTCAACGGGTCGGGCAAGACCACGACCATCGCGAAGCTCGCGCATCTGTTCCAGGAACAGGATTATGGCGTGATGCTGGTCGCCGGCGACACCTTCCGCGCTGCCGCGATCGGCCAGCTCAAGGTGTGGGCCGAACGGCTGGGCGTGCCGATCGTCACCGGACCCGAAGGCGGCGATGCGGCGGGCATCGTGTTCGATGCGGTCAAGCAGGCGACCGCGACGGGCATCGACGTGCTGATCGTCGACACCGCCGGGCGGCTTCAGAACAAGCGCGAACTGATGGACGAGCTTGCCAAGATCAAGCGCGTGCTCGGCCGCCTCAACCCCGCAGCACCGCACGACGTCGTGCTCGTTCTCGACGCGACCACCGGGCAGAATGCGCTATCGCAGATCGACGTGTTCCGTGACGTGGCGGGCGTGACCGGGCTCGTGATGACCAAGCTAGACGGCACCGCGCGCGGCGGCGTCCTCGTCGCCGCGGCCGAACGCCATGGCCTGCCCATCCACGCGATCGGCATCGGCGAAACGATCGACGATCTGCGCCCCTTCGACCCCGACGAGATCGCGGGCATCATTGCAGGAAATATCCGATGAGCGAACCGCTCGACCAGCTACCCGGCGGCCCCGAAGCCGTCCCCGCCGCGCCGCCCGCCAAGCATGGCTGGCTGAACTTCGCGATCGATTTCGGGCCGCTGCTGGTGTTTTTCCTGACCTACAAGTTCACCGCCGGCGGCCAGGGCGCCTTCGCGGCGACTGCGGGCGCGATCAAGGGCACGATCGCCTTCATGGTCGCGATCCTCGTTGCGATGGGCATCTCGAAATGGAAGCTCGGGCGGATTTCGCCGATGCTGTGGATGTCAGGTATCCTCGTCATCGGGTTCGGCGCGCTGACCGTCTATCTCCACGATCCCAAATTCATCGTGATGAAGCCGACGATCATCTATGCCGTCTTCGCGCTGATGCTGCTCGGCGGCTGGTGGTTCAAGAAACCGATGCTCAAATATCTGCTCCAGTCGGCGCTCGACGGGATGACCGAACGCGGCTGGCTGCTGCTGTCGCGCAACTGGGGCCTGTTCTTCGCCGCGCTCGGCATCGCAAACCATGTGATGTACGTGCTCATCGAAGCCGGGCGGATGAGTTTCGATACTTGGCTGACGATCAAGGTCTGGGGCGTGACCGCCCTGTCCTTCCTCTTCACGCTGACGCAGGTGCCGGTGATGCTGAAGAACGGGCTGGCGGTTCCGGAAAAAGATTAACTTCTCCCTCCCCTCCCGCAATCGGGAGGAGGGAAGATTCAGCCGTCGATCGCCGCCTTGTGCATCCGTCCGTTGAGGACATAGTGGGCAACGCCCATCTGCATTCCCGCCGCCTGCGCGTCGCCGATTTCGCGCACCCGGCGCGCGGGCGACCCGGCCCATAGTTCGCGGTCGGGAATCTCTTTATTCTCGGTCAGCAGCGCGCCCGCCGCGAGCATCGCGTCGCTGCCGATGCGGCAGCCGTTCATCACCGTCGCCTTCAATCCGACGAAGGCGCGGTCGGCGAGCGTACAGCCATGCACCATCGCCATATGACCGATCAGCACATCCTCGCCGATGATCGTCGGATAGCCTTCGGGGCGGCCCGGCATCGGGCCGTCGCAGTGCACGACGCTGCCGTCCTGAATATTCGACCGCGCGCCGATAACGATACGGCTGACGTCGGCGCGCAGCACGCAATTATACCAGATGCTGACATCGGCGCCGATCGTCACGTCGCCGATGATCCTGCAACCCGGCGCAATGAAGGCGCTCGGGTCGATCTGCGGCGACTTGCCGTTGACGCTGATGATGCTGACGTCGGTGTAGGTCATTCATGTTTCCCGATCAGATTGCCCCAGAGAAGTATCGGTAGCGTGGACGCATAATCGTCGGTCCAGCGCTCGAACCCCGCCTCGCTACGCAGCGCGACCCAGGTATCGTTCGCGGCGGCATTCTGACGGGGGCGCAGGCCGTGCGTCAACTGGCCAAGGCGGGCAGGCGTCGCCGTCAGCGCCACCCAGTTCGATCCGGTGAGATCACCGAACTCGCTATCCTCCGGGCCGGGGTCGAGCCGGATCGCCGCGCTCCACCCGCGGCCTCGCGCCTCGGCGGCGAGCACGGGTTCGAGATCGAAGAAGCGGTTCGAGATATGGACGAGCAGGATGCCGCCGGGGCGCAGCGCGCGCGTATAGGCGTCAAACGCCTCGCGCGTCAGCAGATGCAGCGGGATTGCGTCCGACGAAAAGGCGTCGATGACCAGCACATCGAAGCGCGCGGGCGGCAGCTTCGCGATCTGCAGGCGCGCGTCGCCGATCACGATCGGCGTATCGGCGGCGCAGCGCGACAGGAAGGTGAATTTGGTGGGATCGCGCGCGATATCGGCCATGACCGGGTCGATTTCGAAGATCGTCCAGTGCTGCCCCGCCTTGCGATAGCAGGACAAGGTTCCCGTCCCCAGGCCGACGATGCCGACCGCGGCATCGGGCCCGGCGAGTTCGGGCAGCCTGTCGAGCGTCAGGCCGACCCCCGACTGATGGCCATAATAGGTGGTCGGATCGAGTTCGTGGCCGGGCGTCGTGCGCTGGAGTCCGTGCAGCGTCGTGCCATGCGCGAGCCGCCGCTGCTGATGATAGCGATCGTCGGTGACGGTGTAGATGCCGAAATAGCTGCGCACCCGCATCCCGTCGCGCCCCTTTTCGAGCGTCTGGACGCCCCCGAATCCGAGCATCAAGAGGAAGAGCGCGGCAACATAGGCCCAGCGCCAGCGAATGACGAGCAGACCGACCGCCACGATGATCGCCGCCCAGACGACATGCGCGCCGTGCAGCGTCCCGTCCCAGCTCGCCACAAGCTTCCACGATGCGAAGGCGGCAATCGCGACCAATGCGACGACGACGGGTAGCGGGCGGCGCAGTCCCAGCCATTTTTCCCACGGCAGCAATGCAGGCAACGGCAAAAGCATCGCCGCGGCAAGCACGAGCACCGGATGCTCATAGACCCAGTTGAAGACGAGCGGCGCCACCAGCGCCGCGAAGGCGCCGCCAAGGACGCCCCCCGCCGACATGATCAGATAGAACAGGGTCAGATACCGCGGTCCCGGCCGCAGGAAATAGAGATAGCCGTGAAGCGCGGTCGCGACGACGAACAGCATGACGAGGCTCGCCAGCGCAACGAGCATCGTTCCGCCGCCCGTTCCGAGCAGCGCCTGTCCGCCGACGACCAGCAGCAGCGCCGGGGCGATCGTGACGATGACGTTGGTGAGCGACGTCCAGCTGGAAAAAGCGATCACGAAGCTGAACAGATACAGCCCGAGCGGCAATACCCAGAGCAAAGGCATCGCGACGATATCGGTCGTAAGATGCGTCGTCGTCGACAGCATCAGGCCCGACGGAACCGCGGCGATCAACAGCCAATGCACCTGTCGCCGCCAGTCCGGCCTGGCTTCGTCGCCGGCCGTGTCAGTCGGCTGGGCGCTTTCCGGGCCGCGCCCCCAGCGCGCCGCGGCGGCGGCCGCAACCAGCATGAACAGCAGAACATAGCCCAGCGTCCAGCCGATGCTCTGCTTCTCGAGCGGCAGCAGCGGTTCGACGAGCGCGGGATAACTGATCAGCCCGGCGAAGCTGCCCAGATTCGAAGCCGCATAGAGGAAATAGGGATCGCCGGCGCGCGGATCGGCGGCGAACCAACGCTGCATCAACGGCGCCTGCGCCGAAACCGCGAAAAAGACCGGTCCGATGGAGGCAAAGAGCAGGAGCGGCACCCACAGCGCCTCCTGCCCCGGCGCCGGCGGTGCGATCCGTGCAAGGCCGACCGGCAGCCACAGCGCGGCAACGAGCAGCAGGCCGAGATGGATCATCGCCTGCCGCCGCACCGCGAAACGCCCGAGCCAATGCGCATAGGCATAACCGCCAAGGAGCAGCGCCTGATAGACGAGCATCGCGCTGTTCCACACCGCCGGCGCCCCGCCGAGTCGCGGCAGCACCATGCGTGCGACCATCGGCTGAACGAGGAAGAGCAGGAAACTGCCGACCAATATGGTCAGAACGAACAGGAGCCGACGCGGCCCACGGTCGGCGACGGTCATACGCGAAGCCAATCTGCGCGAGAAAGCGAATAGGTAACATGGCGGCGCAATCGGTCGCCCGCGTCGAGCTTGGGATGATCGAAGTCGAGCCCGGTGCAATAGCCCATACCGAGCCGCTCCATCACCGCGCGGCTGCGACCATTGCCCTCCCACGTGATGGCCCGAATTTCGTCATCGTCACGATTGGCGAAACTCCACGCCGTTGCGGCCTTGGCAGCCTCGCTCGCATAGCCGGCGCCCCAACAATCGCGTGCCAGGCGCCAACCGATTTCGAGCTTGTCCCGCACCGGATCGATGTCGCCGCGGATCACGCCGCACCATCCGATCAGCCGCGCATCGTCGCGGCGTTCGAGCGCCCAGAAGCAATGGCCATGCTCGCTTTCGTGCCGCTGCATCCATTCGATCCGCGTCGCCGTAGCCGCCATGTCGAGCGGTGGCCCAAGCGTTGCCATCACATCGGGATCGCTGCAAATTTGCTGAAAGGGCGCGAGATCGCTTTCGCGCCAAGACCGCAAAACCAGTCGCTCGGTTTCGATCATGCAGCGAGGAGCCTCGCCGCGTGCAGTGCGTGATAGCTCAGAACCCCCGACGCGCCGGCGCGGCGGAAGGCGAGCAGGGTTTCGAGGACGAGCGCGTCGCGGTCGCCCGCGCCTGCCGCGGCGGCGGCCTCGATCATCGCATATTCGCCCGACACCTGATAGGCATAGACCGGCACCGCGAAAGCGTCCTTCACCGCGCGCACCACGTCGAGATACGGGAGGCCCGGCTTGACCATCACGCTGTCTGCGCCCTCGGCCAGATCCTGTTCGACCTCGCGCAGCGCCTCTTCGACGTTGGCGGGGTCCATCTGATAGGTTTTCTTGTCGCCCTTCAGCAACCCGCGCGACCCCACCGCATCGCGGAAGGGACCATAGAAGGCCGACGCATATTTGGCGGCATAGCTCATGATCTGGACATGACCGAAGCCCTCGATCTCCAGCGCTTCGCGGATCGCACCGATGCGACCGTCCATCATGTCACTGGGCGCGATGATGTCGGCGCCCGCGCGCGCCTGGTTGAGCGCCTGGCCGACCAGCACCTCGACCGTTTCATCGTTGAGGACATAGCCCGCCGCGTCGATGAGCCCGTCCTGCCCGTGGCTGGTATAGGGATCGAGCGCGACGTCGGTCAGCACGCCGATCGCATCGCCGAGCGCGTCCTTGATCGCCGCGGTTGCGCGGCACATCAGATTGTCGGGATTGAGCGCCTCGGCGCCGTCTTCGCTGCGCCGGTCGGGCTGCGTATAGGGAAAGAGGGCAAGACAGGGGATGCCCGCATCGACCGCATCGCGCGCGCGCGCCACGAGCAGGTCGACTGACCATCGCGAAACGCCGGGCAGGCTGGTGATCGGTTCTTCGACGCCGTCACCCTGACAGACGAATAGCGGCCAGATCAGATTGGCGGAAGTCAGCTGCGTCTCGCGCACCATTGCGCGGCTCCAGGCGGTTCGGCGGGTGCGGCGCAGGCGCAGGTCGGGGAAAGCGGCATGAGTCATGCCCGTGTGCATAGCGGCGCTTGGTCGCCGGGCAAATGGATATTGGATATCGGTGCGCCCCGCGCACCGACGGGAAAGCCCGACGTCAGATCCCTTCGCCGGCCCGCTTCGACGCAGTGTCGGCGAGCGAACCGAGCTTCCGTCCTTCGGCAGGCCGGGCGGCGACCGGCGCCAGCGCGGCGCCGACCGAGACCGAGGTGAGCTGGCGAATGCGGGCACGGAAGTCGGCGAGCGCCTTGCCTTCGAGCTGTGCGCGCGTCACGAAGCTGACCGACAGCGGGTTCACCGCGACGCCGTTGCGATAGACTTCATAGTGAAGATGCGGGCCGGTCGACAGGCCGCTCGACCCGATATAGCCGATGACCTGACCGCGATTGACATGCTGGCCGGGGCGCACCGCAATGCGGCTCATATGGCCATAACCGGTGCCGAGACCGGCGCCATGGTTCAGTTTCACATAATTGCCGAAACCGCCGGTCCGCCCCGCGATCGTCACCACGCCGTCGCTGACCGCATAGATGGGCGCGCCGTAACCGCCGCCGAAATCGACGCCGCTATGCATGCGCGTATAGCCGAGGATCGGATGGCGGCGCATGCCGAAGGTCGAGGTGATGCGGCCGTTCGTCGGACGGATCATGCCGCCGCGCTGCTGCCCGATGCCCGAGGCCTCATACCATTGGGTTCGGCCGTCGACGGTCCATTCGATCATCGACAGCTTCGGCTTTCCGCCGCGCACCAGCCCGGCATAGAGCAGCTTGCCAGTCTCGCTCTCGCCCGTTTCGGCGCGGCGATGGTCGAGGATGATGTCGAATTCGTCCGATGAGCGAATATCGCTGCCGACCGAAATCTGGCGGCTGATCACGCGCAGATAGGATTGGATCGCCTCGGGCGGCGCGCCGGCGGCGCGCGCCGAGCGATAGAGGCTGTCGCCGACCCGGCCGCGAATGCGCAGCGGCGTATTGTCGACCGCGATCGGGATGCGGCGCATCACCAACCGGCCGTCGATGCGCTCCATCTCGATCCGCAGATCGAAACGCGCCCGCATCGCAAGCGCATCGACCGGGCGCGGCATCGTGCGCGCGGCGCGGCGGCCGAGGATCAGGTCAATGCGCGTTCCCGCGGCAATATCGGCCAGCGGGACGGCGCCCGCGACCTGGCTGGCGATCGCCTGCGCATCGGGGCTGCCGACGCCCGAGCGTTCGAGTACGCGAGCGAAGCTGTCGCCTTGCCCCAGTGTCGCGGTGAGTTCGATCTGCGGCCGTTCGGGCGTCTGGGCCAGCGGGCGCACCGCGTCGGTTGCCGCCATATGGCGCCCGGTATCGCCGCCATAGGCGATCGGCACGATCATCTGCGCACGCGCTTCGTTGAAGTCCGATGCGTCGAGCGCCGGAGCGCCGCCGATCTCGAGCGGTTTCAGCCCCGGAAAGGTCGATATGGCCGTGCCGCAGAGCAAGGTGAGCGTGGCCAGCCCGCGCCACCATTCCGCCGATCCGATATTGTCGCCAAGGTCGGGGACGAGGTCGATATGCGCGAAACGGTCGCGCAGCGCGTCGATCCAGGACAGCGCGCGGGGCGGTTCGTCGGCAGCACGGCGCAGCGAAATCGCCTGCGACATCGACAGGGTCGCGGCATTGCCCGACATACCCGCGATGGGTTCGTGACGCTGAAACAAATCGCAATCCCCGCTCGACGGGCCCCCAAAGCCCGGCCGTCGATCATGTTTTCGACCCGAGGTCTGTAAACAAAGGCCGTTAAAGTCAATTTAACGGCCACGCGAACGCGCGGGCTTGCGGCCAGTCGTGGCGCGTGCGGGTTATAATGTGCCGCAATCGGGAAATCGACCGGATCGACCCGCCTTCGTCGATCCGCTGTTGCGCCGCCGCGCCGCCCGTGCCAGCGTTGCATCCAAGAAAATGCCGTCCCACTCCTCCCACCCGGTCAAGGCTGTCCTTGGCCCCACCAACACCGGCAAAACCCATTTGGCGGTCGAGCGCCTGACGGCGCACGCCAGCGGAATGATCGGCTTTCCGCTGCGCCTGCTGGCGCGCGAGGTCTATGACCGGGTTGTGGCAATCAAAGGGCCGGCGCAGGTCGCGCTCGTCACCGGCGAGGAACGCATCTGGCCCGCCGAAGCGCGCTATGTGCTGGGCACGATGGAGGCGCTGCCGGTCGACCGCGACGTCGCCTTCGTCGGCATCGACGAGGCGCAGCTCGGCGCCGACCCCGAGCGCGGCCATGTCTTCACCGACCGCGTGCTTCGCGCGCGCGGCCGCGAAGAGACGATGATCCTTGGTTCGGCGAGCATCAAGGGGCTGGTGCGCGATCTGGTTCCCGAAATCGAGGTGATCAGCCGGCCGCGCTTTTCGACGCTGAGCTATGCTGGCGCCGCGAAGCTGTCGCGCCTGCCCAAGCGATCGGCGATCGTCGCCTTCTCGGCCGAGGAGGTCTATGCGATCGCCGAGATGCTGCGCCGCTTCTCAGGCGGCGCCGCGGTGGTCATGGGGGCGCTCAGCCCCAAGACGCGCAACGCGCAGGTCGCGATGTTCGAAGCGGGCGAGGTCGACTATCTCGTCGCCACCGACGCGATCGGCATGGGGCTGAACCTCGACGTCCAGCATGTCGCTTTCGCGAGCTTGCAGAAATTCGACGGCCGCCGGGTCCGCCGTCTGACCATATCGGAAATGGCGCAGATCGCCGGACGCGCCGGGCGGCACCAGCAGGACGGCAGTTTCGGCACTGTCGGTCAGCCACAGGGCGGCTTCACGCCTGAAGAAATCGCCGCGATCGAAGGGCATCATTTCCCGCCGCTGACCAGCCTGTTCTGGCGCAATCCGGCGCCGCGCTTCGATACGCTCGACACGCTGATCGCCGACCTTGCGCGGCCGCCGGAGCACAAGGCGCTGCGCCCCGCCCCCGAGGCCGTGGATATTGCGGTGCTCAAGCATCTGGCGAGCGACATGGAGGTGCGTGCACGCGCTGGCGAAGCCGCTGCGGTTCAGCGCCTGTGGGACGTGTGCGGCCTCCCCGATTTCGAACAGCTCGGCCCCGAACATCATAGCCGCACCGTCCTCAAGCTGTGGCAGTGGCGCACGAGCGGCAACGGGATGATCGACCCCGACTGGTTCGCGCGCCGCCTCGCGCGGCTCGACCAGGTTGACGGCGATATCGACCAGCTCGCAAGCCGCATTGCCGCGGTCCGCACCTTATGCTTTATCGCCCAGCGCGGCGACTGGATCGAAGGCGGCGCCGGATGGACCGAGCGCACGCAGGACCTCGAATCGCGATTGTCCGACGCGCTGCATGCGGCGCTCGCGCAGCGCTTTGTTGATCGCCGCCTTGCGCTGCTGATCCGCGATGCGGGGCAGCGCCACGCCGCGCTGCCGGTCGCGGTCGGCGCCGACGGCACCGTCGCCGTCGACGGCGAAGCGATCGGGACGCTCAAAGGCTTTCAGTTCAAGGTCGACCCCGGCGCGCGCGCCAGCGATCACCGCCTGTTGCTCGCCGCCGCCGAGAAGCATCTGCGCGCCGAACTCGCGCGCCGCGCCGCGCTGCTCGCAAGCGGCGAGGACAAGGCGATCGAACTGGTCAGCGAAGCCGGCGCCCCGCCGCGGCTCGCCTGGCACGGCCAGACGATCGCGACACTCGCGCGCGGCCCGACGCTTGTACAGCCGGCAATCCAGATCGACCCGTCGCTGCGGCGGCTCGAACCGCAGCAGGTGCAGGCGATTGCCGAGCGGCTGCAGATTTTCGTCGCCGAACAGCTCGCGCGCCACGCCGCGCCGCTGGCCGCGATGGGCGAAGCGGCCGGCGACCTCTTCACCCCGCCGCACGTCCGCGCGCTGCTCGCCGCGCTCGTCGATGGCGGCGGCATGGCGCCGCGCGCGCAGGTCGAGGCGCAACTGGGCGCGATGAGCGCGGACGAACGCCCCTATTTGCGCAGGCTCGGGCTGACCGTCGGGTCGCTCGACCTATTTCATCACCTGCTGCTCAAGCCCGAAGCGGTGCGCTGGCGCGCCGCGCTGCTCGCGGCGCAACAAGGAAGCGCGCCAATCCCGGCGCTGCCGCCGCAGGGCGCGGTGCTGCAGAAGACCGGCAACCACGGCGGGCTGCGCATTGCAGGCTTTCGCCGCTGTGCTTCAGGCTGGCTGCGCATCGACATGGCCGAAAAGCTGGCGCGCCAGGCCCATGCCGCGCGCCTGAAGGCCGCGCACCCGCCGACCGAGCCCGTCGCGGGTGCAGCCGAACATCATGCCGACCATTCTGACGGCGCCGACGAAGGTCAGGGGGTTTCGGCCGCGCCGCCGCCCGGTTTCGTCATCGACCCGGCGCTCGCCACATCGCTCGGGCTTGACGAGGAAACGCGCCGCGCGCTGCTGCAGGCGTTCGGCTTTCGCAGCGTCGGCGATCCCGCGCTCCAGCGCTGGCGCTGGTCGGGGCTTAAGGCCGCCGACAAGCGCAAGCGGCGCAAGCACAAGGTGGGCGACAATCGGCCTGAAGCAAAGGCCGCGCCCTCTACCGACGGACACCCCGCGCGGCACCGAGCCAAGCCGGGCAAGACCGACAAGCCGACCACGGCAAAGGGTCAGCGGCCCCAAGGACAGCAGCAGGGCAAAGCCGGGGTGCGGCCACCACGAACCGACCGTCCCGAGCGCCCGGTCCGGCGCGGCCCGTCGCCGAACAGCCCCTTCGCCGGGCTGGCCGCGCTAATGGCAGAGGCGCGCAAGGACTGATGGCGAGCCCCGGCGCAGCAGGCAGCATCCGGCTCGACAAGCTGCTCTGGTATTTGCGCTTCGCGCGCTCGCGCAGCATCGCGCAGGCGATGGTCGCGGCGGGCCATATCCGTCTCGACGGCCGCCGTGTCAGCCGCGCGTCGGTCGCGGTCCATCCCGGCGCGACGATCGTGCTGCCGGTCGGCGAACGCATCGAGGTGATCCGCCTCCTGACCCTGCCGCCACGCCGCGGTCCCGCGCCCGAAGCGCAGGCTTGTTACGAACGACTGGCCCCTGCGCCGGCCTCCCGGGGAAATGAGAGTGATTCGCAACTGGCGGCGGACCATTGACGCATCGCCGCCACGCGGCATAGGAGGCGGGGAATCGCAACAAGGGGCGGCAGCAATCCGCCACGAAGGGAGCCCTTACCCATGACCTATGTCGTCACCGACGCCTGCATCCGCTGCAAATATATGGATTGCGTCGAGGTTTGCCCCGTGGACTGCTTCTATGAGGGCGAGAATATGCTCGTCATCAACCCCAATGAATGCATCGATTGCGGCGTGTGCGAACCCGAATGTCCCGCCGAGGCGATTCTGCCCGATACCGAGAGCGGCCTTGAAAAATGGCTGGAAGTGAACAGCAAGTTCAGTGCCGAATGGCCGAACATCACGACCAAGAAGGACAGCCCTGCGGACGCCGACGAATATAAGGGCGTCGACGACAAATATGAAAAATTCTTCTCGCCCGAACCGGGCGAAGGCGACTGAGACCCAGAACAGGGCGAATTGTTAAGTTAAGACTATGTGATTGAAATAATTTTTCAAATCACATCCGCGTAATTTCAGACCCACACGGCCCCACCGCGCATCTGAATTCACGATACAGTCCGTTCCGTTCAATTCCTCTGCTATTATTGTCTGAGATTGTCTATTCTACTCCATCGCGCAACGACAATAGGCCAAAGTATTTATCGCCATAAGATTTGAGGTCTGAAGTTGTCATGCGCAGCCTCGGGGGAGCGACCAGCGGGGAGGCGCGCGATGGGTAGGATTGGCCGATTGCGCTCGGGCGGCTTTCAGTGAGCAGACAACGAGAACGGACGTTCTGAGTTGCTGGAGAATGATTAGTCGAAAGCCGCCTCCCAAGTGCGACCGTCAATCAATCAACGCGCGGCGGGCAGCTCGGCCGTTGCCTCGCCGTTCAGCGCCCGTGTTACGAGGTCCGCGAGAAACTCGGCAAACGGCACAATATCCTGCTCGCTGCTCGCTGCTTCCAGTGCGACCATATAATCCTTGCGACGCTCGACCGGAATGACAGTCCAAGGGTAGCCGCCGGCCGCGAGCATGAGATTCATGAGGAAGCGGCCGGTTCGTCCGTTCCCGTCCATATATGGGTGAATATAGACGAATATGAAATGGCCGAGCACGACACGAACCGAGGCGTCTTTCTCCTCTCTCAAAAGCTCGAAGAACACTGGCATAGCATCACGCATCGCATCCGGACTCAGCGGTACATGAAGCGCTCCGCTCAGATAAACCTGTCCGCTGCGATATCCCGCAAGATCCTTCGCTTCGACCAGCCCCGCCTGAACGTTGGGGCTGAACATCGCCCGGTACCAGTCGCCATGATCCGCATCAGCGACTTCGCCGGGATTGGCACCGCCAAGCACATCGCGGACGCTATCCAGAACCGCTTGATAGGCGAGCCAGTAGCCGCGGGCTGCGAGGCCGTTCTTTAGCTCGCGGTCGGCGGCATCGGCATCGGGGTTCCAAGCGCCGCTGCGCACACGGTCGATAAGTTCGGGGCTTACGCGATATCCCTCGATCGACAGCGAGTGATAAGCGTCAGTAATATAATTGTCCTGAACGCTTTTGAGAAAGGCCTCGACGTCACCCGGAAGCCCGGGCGCCCTCGGAAAGCGCTCGATGATCGGGCCGCGCATCATATCCCACATGAGCCGAATGCGCCCGGCATAGGGCGAACGCTCGCGCGGCGGCATAACGGAAAGCTTTTGCTCGAACGGATCGGTTTCTCGAACCCGGTATCCCGCCCCGTCCATCGCCTTTAGAATATCGTCTGCAATCCGCCCGCGCCCGATGTTGCGGAATGCGCCGGCAAGCCGACCGGCAACGGTACTTTGCCCTTTATCCAGCAGGCGCTCGAGAAGCTCCGACGCGTCACGGATCGTCGCCAGCGCCGCGCGCGCGTCGATTGCATTGGCTTCGAAATAGCCCGGACTCGCCGCGATCAGCGCAGCGGGGATCGAAAAAAGCCTTAGCCCGTCCTGCACGACGAGGTCGTTTCCTTCAGGGATCGCAGCCCTCGTGTCGAAGAGCGATGTGCCGAGTAGTAGCCCGGTTGCCTTGTTACCGGCTTTCTTGGCCCGAACGAGCAACTGGCGGGGAATAGTCCGGTTGCCGGTCTGCAATGCGAGAGAAAGCTCGGGCGTAAGCGACCATGTTTCGCCGAACCGCTCGGCGAGATATTGGGCGCAGAAGCTCCAATAGGCGGTGTACCAGATACCGCTTTCGCCTTGCATGGTTTCCGGCGGGCTGGCGATGTACCAGCCTTTCATCACGGGCCTTAGAAACCCGCGCCGAATGAGGAGTTCACGCTGCGGCCTGTCGAGATCCTCGCTCCGAATTGCCACACGCCCATCATTTTGCAGCTGATGAAGCGCTTCGAGCGCGTTGGCCAATTTTTCCTGCGGGGTCGCCATTTGCATCTCTTGGAGTGATTTTAGGTTATTCGGTGGCACAGTTTTTAGGTTATTCAGATGTACGCTTTTTAGGTTATTATGCAAGACGAATTTTAGGTTTTCTTGTGGAGCGATTTTTAGGTAATTAAGATAGCCGCGAACAGCCGAGTCCACTACTCAGCTTGGCTGCAGGTCACGCTCATGGCTGCGCGGAAAGATGGCGCGCTGAGCGAGGAAGATTATCTGCGGGCCGTTCGGTGATCTTGCTTATATTCTGGCTCATCTGACACCCACCGGAGCAGATATCTTTTGGATCGAAAGCCCGGCTGGAGTGATATCGCACGATGACATAAGGACGGCTTACAAAGCAGGGCAGATTCATCGCGTAAATTAGCCAGTTGCTGACCACCTCGCGGGAAGCCGTCGCGCAACAACCGCGAGGATCGAGAGTGATGCGATAGGCCGAATTGGCGGCAGATACCCGAAACGCCTCTCGACCCCGCAGCAAAGCTGGAGTTCTGAAAAACAGTTCGGGACTATAGGAGATTAGAAGGCCGCGGACAGGGCGGATTTCCCCGCCCTTTTCTTTTGCAGTTCCCGCCGCTGATACGGGGAGTGCTGCAAGGCCGCGCACCGCCTGTCGTTGAAGCGCCGCGGCACGGCGGCACCGAACGGGCTTTGCGCCATGGCTATGCGCGCCTATATCATGCGCATGACAAGCCCCACCGATCCCCGCCGCTTCCTGTACCGCACCGATGCGCTCGACCCCGATCTGGCGCAGAAACTCGCGCGCGAGGCACTGGCGAAGGCCGACGATGGCGAGCTTTATCTGCAATATCGCGCGACCGAGAGCTTCGGCTTCGACGACGGGCGCCTGAAGACCGCCGACTATTCGACCGACGCCGGCTTCGGGCTGCGCGCCGTGTCGGGCGAAATGACGGGCTTTGCGCACGCCAGCGACGTCAGCGCCGGCGCGATCCGCCGCGCCGCCGAAACGCTCGCGTTGCTCGATCCCGCAAAGCAGGCACCCGCCGGCCCGCCGCCGCGCACCAACCGCCACCTCTATGACGAGGCGAACCCGCTCGACCTTATCCCCTTCGCGAAGAAGGTCGACCTCTGCCAGAAGATCGACGCCGCCGCGCGCGCGCGCGATCCGCGCATCGTCCAGGTCTCGGTCGCGCTCGCGGGCAGCTGGTCGGTGGTCGAGATCGTCCGCGCCGACGGTTTCCTCGCAACCGACATACGCCCGCTCGTCCGCCTCAACGTCTCGATCGTCGTCGAGGAAAACGGGCGGCGCGAGAGCGGCTATTTCGGCCTTGGTGGCCGCTACATGTACGATCATCTGTTCGAGGATGCGCAGTGGAACCGCGCGATCGACGAGGCGCTGAACCAGGCGCTCGTCAACCTGCGCGCGGTCGACGCCCCGGCGGGCGAGTTCACCGTTTTGCTCGGCCCCGGCTGGCCAGGCGTGCTGCTGCACGAAGCGGTCGGCCACGGGCTTGAGGGCGATTTCAACCGCAAGGGCACCAGCGCCTTTTCGGGCCGGATCGGCGAGCGCGTCGCAGCGGCGGGCGTCACGGTGGTCGATGACGGCGCGATGGAAAGCCCGGTCGGCGGCGGCCGCCGCGGGTCGCTCAGCATCGACGACGAGGGCACGCCGACCGGCGAGACGATCCTGATCGAGGACGGCATCCTCAAGGGCTATATGCAGGACCGCCTCAATGCCCGGCTGATGGGGGTCGAGCCCACCGGCAACGGCCGCCGCGAAAGCTTCGCGCACGCGCCGATGCCGCGAATGACCAACACCTTCATGCGGGGCGGCAACGACGATCCCGCCGAGCTGCTGAGCCGCGTCAAGAACGGCATCTTCGCCAAGAGCTTCGGCGGCGGACAGGTCGACATCGTGTCGGGCAAGTTCGTCTTCAGCTGCACCGAAGCCTACAAGATCGAGAACGGCAAGATCGGGGACCCGATCAAGGGCGCGACCCTGATCGGCGACGGGCCGAGCGTGCTGACCAAAGTCAGCGGCATCGGCAACGACATGGCGATCGACGAAGGCATCGGCATCTGCGGCAAGGGGGGCCAGAGCGTCCCTGCGGGCGTCGGCCAGCCGACGCTGCTCGTGAACGGCCTGACGGTGGGCGGGACGGCGTGACAATCGCCTGACTGCGAGGAAAAGTGAAGAAGCAATCTCGATCGGCTGGCCTTGCGTGGCGGCGATGACTGGAGATTGCGTCGCTTCGCGCGCAATGCCGAAGACTGTGACTGCCCTCACTTGGCGTTCGCCCGATCCGCGCATATAGAGGGGCAAACAGAATAGATTTCGGTCGCATCATCCGTGGGGCACCCCCACAACAGGGAGGTTTGCATGCGTTCGAGTCTGCGTTTCGTGTCCGTCGCCGCCGTTGCCGCGATGCTCGCCGCCGTTCCGGGATCGGCGCAAAAGACCACCGGCCCCAAGGAACGTTATGAAATGGACGTCGCGACGATGTCCGGTTTCGCCGCAATGGCCGGGGGCGGTCGCGGCGGCCTGGGCGGCGCGATGAGCATGATGTTCGGCGGCGACCCGTCGAGCCGCGTCGCCTACACGCTCAACCTTCGTCTCGGCTCCGATCAGTCGCCGACCGCGCCGCCGCCCAAGGGCGATCATTATTTCGAACCGCAGGCCAAGCTCGGCAAATCGGTGCCGCTGATCGCGCCGCCGCGCGCCGAAGGCAGCTACACCACCGAATTCGAACGGCCCAAGGGGCGACTGCTGCTCTATTGGGGCTGCGGCGCCAAGGCCGGTCCCGGCCAGCCCGTCATCATCGATTTCGCCAAGGTCGCGGCCGGACAGGTTCCGCCGGGCCTCTTCTCGAGCGCGGTGCCAATCATTCGCGAGGTCAGCCAGGCGAACAGCAAATCCTATGTCGACTGGCCGAACAGCAAGGGCGGCAAACAGCCGCAGGCGGGATCGTCGCTGATCGGGGCGCACCGGATCAACAGCAATGTCGGGTCGGACATCAATTTCAATCTGGCGCAGGATTATATGCCGGGACTCCAGGCGTCGACCGCGCAACAGGCCGACGGATCGGTGATGATCCGCTGGGGGTCACTCCAGCCCGCGACCGGTTACGTCGCATGGACGATCGGCGGCATGGACCGCGGTGGCGGCAGTGGCGACATGGTCTGGTGGACGAGCAGCGCATCGAAGGAATTCGGCGGCGGCCTGTGGGATTGGCTCCCCCCGTCGGTCGTCGCCAACCTGATCACGAAAAAGATCGTGATGCCGCCATCGCAGACGAGCTGCCAGATCCCGGCCGAGGTCAAGAAAGCGTCGGGCGAAATGATGATCGGCAACCTCAACGCCTTCGGCCCCGAAGCCAATTTCTCCTATCCGCCCAAACCCGCGGGCAATGCGGTGTGGAATATCGACTGGACCGCCAAGGTGCGCTTCCGGTCACACACCATGCTGCTCGTCGGCGCCGATATGGGCGGCATGGGCGCGATGGGCGGCAGCGCCAGCACCCCCGCCGAACCGCCCAAGAAAAAGAAGTGCAAAGGGCCGCTCGGTATCCCGCTGCCCGACGGCGCCTGCTGATTTCCCCCGGCGCTTTCAGGCTCGGTTCACGCGTCTCCGTCTATGGGGTGGGGAAGGGTAGGACAATTCGAACCGCAGGAGCCCTGTCATGCGTCCGCTGATTACCGCCATCATCGCCGCCGCCGCCGTAGCGGCGGTTCCCGCTGCCGCCACCGCGCGCGAAAAGCTCGCGCCCGAGGCGCAGCTTGCCAAGCTGCTCGAAGGCCGCGTCGCCGGCAAGGCGCGCGACTGCATCTCGCTCTCGGCGGTCACGAGCAGCCAGGTCATCGACAAGACCGCGATCATCTATCGCATCGGCGACACCCTCTGGGTCAATCGGCCCAAAAATGCCGACAGCCTCGACGAGGATGATATACTGGTGACCAAGACAACGACGTCGCAGCTCTGTTCGATCGACACCGTCGAACTGCACGACCGCAGCAGCCACATGTATAACGGTTTCGTCTCGCTCGGCGAATTTACCCCCTATCGACGCGCGGGATCGAACTGATAGATAAGGGGAATGTTCGACGACGACCTCCCCTCTCCCCCGCCGCCGCCCGCCGACTGGCCGCATCGGCTGCTCGCCTTCTGGTTCGACAGCCACGGAATGGACGACTGGTACGGCGGCGGGGCTGATTTCGATGTCGCAGTGCGCGATCTGGCAGCCGACTGGCTGGCGGCGCTGCGCAGCCAGCCTGCCGAAGTCTTCCTGACCGACCCCGACACCGCGCTCGCCGCGACCATCCTGTTCGACCAGGTGCCGCGCAACATTTTTCGCGGCAGCGCAGAAGCCTTTGCATCCGACGATCTGGCGCGCCAGATCGCGCGCGGCATCGTCGCGCAGGGCTGGGACCAGCACTGGCCCGACGCACGGCGTCAATTTGCCTATCTGCCCTTCGAACATAGCGAGGATATCGCCGATCAGCGCGAATCGCTGCGCCTGATGTCCGAACTCGCCGATCCCGTCTTCCACGACTATGCGCAGAAGCATTTCGACATCATCGACCGTTTCGGACGCTTCCCGCACCGCAATGCTGCCCTCGGCCGTGAAACGCGTGCCGATGAGAAGGGCGCGATAGAAGAGGGCAAGAATTGGTGATAGACCGGCGGCCGAACGGAGCTTTGCCATGGCCGAATTTTTCGACGCGCTGACCGAAAAGCACGTCGCTTTCATCGAGAAGCAGCCCATATTTTTCGTCGCGACCGCGGCCGCCGACGGGCGCGTCAACCTGTCGCCCAAGGGCTATGCCGACAGCTTCCGCATCCTGTCCGGCAGCCAGGTCGCCTATCTCGACCTCGGCGGGTCGGGGAACGAAACCCATGCGCATCTTGCGGCCGAACAAGCCGAGCGCGGACGCATCACGATCATGTTTTGCGCCTTCGACCGCAGCGCGCTGATCCTGCGCCTCTATGGCCGCGGCCGTGCGGTGCTGCCGCAGGATGAGGAATGGGATGCGCTCGCGGCGCATTTCAGTCTGCTCCCCGGCACGCGCCAGATCTTCGTCATCGATATCGACAGCGTGCAGACGAGCTGCGGCTGGGGCGTGCCGATGATGGAACTGCAGCACGAGCGCGACACGCTGCAGAAATATCATCGTCAGGCCGATCCGGTCGAATGGACCGAAAAGTTCAAGGGCCGCACGCGCAGCATCGACGGACTGCCAACCCGGCCGACCGACCGCTATATCGCGGGCGAAGCCTGAATGGCGCTGGTCGAACTGGTGCGGATGCCGAACGGTGCCGAGGCCGAATTGCTGCGCGGCCGCCTCGAAAGCGCCGGGGTTCCCGCTGTCTGCTTCGACGCGGGGATGAATATCGCCGAAAGCGTCGGCCTCGCGATTCCCGTCCGCGTCATGGTGCTCGACGAGGATCTCGCCGACGCGCGCGCCTTGATGGCGGAGTTCGGGATCGCTTAGGATGCGGATGACGGCTGCAACCCGGAGCCGCCGCCGTTCGTCTTTACCGCAATGAAAGCAGCCCGCCCTCTCCCATGATCCCGCCCCCTCCCACGATCAAGGTCGCCAGCTACAATATGCGCAAGGGCATCGGCCTCGACCGTCGCCGCGATCCGGGGCGGGTGCTGTCGGTACTCGGCGAACTCGATGCCGACATCGTCGCCTTGCAGGAGGCCGACCGCCGCTTCGGCACGCGCGCGAGTGCGATCCCGCCGCACATGTTCGAAGATCATAGTGACTATGTTCCCGTCGACCTGCTGGACGGCCGCCCCTATGCGATCGGCTGGCACGGCAATGCGCTGCTCGTGCGCAAGGGCGTCGTGGTCGAGGAGAGTCACGCGCTCCATCTGCCGACGCTCGAACCGCGCGGCGCGGTCGCCGCGACGGTGCGCGTCGGCGATACGCGGCTCCGCGTCGTGGGCATGCATCTCGACATTTCGGGGCTGCGTCGGCGCCAGCAGGCGCGCGCCATCCTCTCGCATGTCGCCGAGGGCGAAAAGCTGCCGACGGTGCTGATGGGCGACTGCAACGAATGGCGCAATCGCGGCGGCTGCCTCCATGATTTCGGCGAGCATCACCGCCTCGTCGACACCGGCCACAGCTTCCACAGCCGCAAGCCCGTCGCGCGCCTCGACCGCATCTTCGCCTCGCCCGATCTCGAAGCCCTGGATGCCGGCGTCCATCAGAGCGCGCTCGCCGCGCGCGCATCCGACCATCTGCCGATCTGGGCGCGGTTCAAGCCCGCCGGCTGACCGGCCGCGCCCTCCCAAGTCGGGCGGACAGGCATAAGCGCGAGGAGCGCATCGCTGCTCAAAATTTAGGCAAATGCCTGCCTCGCCTGCCCAGGTTGCGACCGATTGCACCTGCGGGGCGGTTGAAAATCGTCACAAAATGTTAACTTTCCCGCCCTCGCCGCAATTTGGCACGGCTGTTGCACCGCAACATGGTGCCATAAGCAAAAGGGGGCATCATGAAGCTGATCCTTGCTATCATTAAACCGTTCAAGCTCGACGAGGTGCGCGAAGCACTGACCGGGCTGGGCATCGCGGGAATGACCGTCACCGAGGTCAAGGGGTTCGGCCGGCAGAAGGGCCAGACCGAAATCTATCGCGGCGCCGAATATGCAACCAACATGGTGCCCAAGGTGAAGATCGAGCTCGTCTGCGACGATGCGCTCGCACCGCGGGTCGTCGAAACGCTTCAGCAAAGCGCCGGAACCGGGTCGATCGGCGACGGCAAGATTTTCGTCCTCGACGTCGGGCAAGCCGTGCGCATCCGCACCGGTGAGACCGGCGAGGCGGCGCTGTGATGACGAAGGGGGAAAATATGACGTTCGCAAAGAAAATGGGGGTCGGTAAGATCGCGGCGAGCGCCGCGGCTGGCGGCCTCGCGCTGTTCGCGGCGCTGCCCGCCTGGGCGCAGGAAGCGGCCGAAGCTGCACCCGTCGTCGACAAGGGCGACACCGCCTGGATGATGACCTCGACCGTGCTCGTCCTCGCGATGATCCTGCCCGGCCTTGCGCTTTTCTACGGCGGCCTGACCCGCAGCAAGAACATGCTTTCGACGATGACGCAGATCGGCGCGGTCGCCTGTCTCGCGATGATCGTCTGGGTTTGCTACGGCTATGGCCTTGCTTTCGGCCCCGAAGGCAATGCCTTCATCTCGTGGGGCAAATTCTTCCTCGCCGGCGTCACGCCCGACAGCCTTGCCGATACCTTCTCGGACGGCTTCAAGCTGCCCGAATATGTGTTCATCTGTTTCCAGATGACCTTCGCCGCGATCACGCTGGCGCTGGTCCTGGGCGCGACGGTTGAACGCATGAAATTTTCGGCGGCGCTCGTCTTCGGCGTCATCTGGCTGACGATCGTCTATTTCCCGATCGCGCACATGGTGTGGGCAGCCGGCGGCTTCCTTTTTGAAGGCAAGATGTTCGGCACCGACCTTCCGGCGGCACTCGACTTTGCCGGCGGCACCGTCGTCCACATCAACGCGGGTGTCTCGGCGCTCGTTGCGGCGATGATCCTCGGCAAGCGCATCGGCTATCAGAAGGAAATCATGGCGCCGCACTCGCTGACGCTGACGATGGTCGGCACCGGCCTGCTGTGGGTGGGCTGGTTCGGCTTCAACGCCGGCTCGGCGCTCGAAGCCAATGGTTCGGCGGCGCTCGCGATGATCAATACCTTCGTCGCCACCGCCTCGGCCGGTCTCGCCTGGATGCTCGCCGAAAAGCTGGGCGGTCACAAGCCGTCGGCCCTTGGCTTCTGCTCGGGCATCATCACCGGCCTCGTCGCTGTCACTCCCGCGGCGGGCAATTCGGGTCCGTTCGGCGCGATCGTCCTCGGCGCGGTTGCAGCGTTCATCTGCTTCTATGTCGTCACGGTCCTCAAGCCCAAGCTCGGCTATGACGACGCGCTCGATGCCTTCGGTATCCACGGCGTGGGCGGCATCGTCGGCGCCATCGGCACCGGCATCGTCTACGCGCCGAGCCTCGGTGGTCCCGGTGGCGAGGATTTCGCGATGGGGCCCCAGGTCGTTACCCAGATCGTCGCTGTCCTCGTCGCGATCGTCTGGGCCGCCATCGGTACCGTTATCGCGGTCTATGTCGCCAAGGCGCTCACTGGGCTCCGCGTCACCGAAGAAGTCGAACGCGAAGGCCTCGACCTCGGCGAACATGGGGAACGCGCCTACAATATGTAATCACGAGACAGGATACCCGCCGCCGCTCTCTCCTCTTTCAAACGGGCGGCGGGGTTCTAACCAGGTTCCTCCTGCGAACCACTCATGGCCGGGATGCGAAAGCGCCCCGGCCATTTTTTTGTGCGGATTGCGCTGCACAATAAAAGGGCAGCGCTGCCGCGAAATTAGGCCTTCCCATCATGACATTAATATGGCATTCAGCCTGTCAACAGTTTCAGGAGGGGAGAGCCTGAAAGGCTGGGCCAGGACGCAAGTCCTGGCCCTCTTTTTTTGCCCATTTCGCAGGCACCCCCGAAAAGCCGGGCTTTTTCAGGCCTCTCGAATAGTGAGATATCGCTGAGGGCTGCATGCCCCGGTCCGCCGAATCGGTCGCGCCCAGCGCCTCCGCCGCGAAAGACTCCGGCCGCCGCGATGCTTTTGCGCGCGGCGGCAAAGGCCGCTTATTGCAGCGCGGATTTGACGAAATCGGCGGCGCGTTCGCCGATCATGATGCTCGGCGCATTGGTGTTGCCGCTGACGAGGCGGGGCATGATGCTCGCATCGGCAACCCACAGGCCATCGACGCCATTCAGCTTCAGCGTCGGGTCGACAACCGCGTCGGCGTCGCTGCCCATGCGGCAGGTGCCCACCGGGTGATAGACGGTGTCGGCGCGGCTGCGGATCAGCGCGTCGAGCGCGGCGTCATCGTCGATATTCACCGGATGGCGATCGACCCCGGCATAGTCGGACAGCGGCGGCGCAGCGACGATGCGGTGCATCATCCGTACCCCGGCGCGCAGCGTTGCCATGTCGCGGTCGTCGGTCAGGAAGCCGGGATCGATCAAGGGCGCCGCCGCTGCATCGGGCGAGGCGAGCGTCACGCTGCCCCGGCTTTCGGGGCGCAGGACGCAGGCGTGGCACGAAAAGCCATGCCCCTTCACCTTGGTACGACCATGATCCTCCAGCATCGCGGGAACGAAGTGGAACTGGATATCGGGCGCGGCGACGTCGGGCCGCGACTTCCAGAAGCCGCCCGCCTCGGCGAAGGGCGTGGTCATGATGCCGGTACGCCCGGTGCGATGTTCAAAGATCGCCTTCAGCATTCGCCAGCTGCCCGCCAGACTATCGCCGAAGGGGTCGCCCGAGCGCGTTTCCCAGCTCGACACATAGTCGATATGATCCTGCAGATCGGCCCCCACCGCCGCACGGTCGGCGACCGGATCGATCCCCATCGCCTTCAGATGGGCGGCGGGTCCGATGCCCGACAGCATCAGCAGCTGCGGCGACCCGAAAGCACCGGCGGACAGGATCACCCCGCCCGCGGCGCGCAGCGTCTCGCGCGCTTTGCCGCGGCGGATCGCCACACCCGTCGCGCGGCCGTTTTCGACGATGATTTTTTCGACCAGCGCGCCGGTGCGAATGGCGAAATTGGCGCGCCCGCGCAGCGGTTCGACATAGGCGCGCGCCGCCGACCAGCGCTCGCCGCCCTTCTGCGTCACCTGATACAGGCCAAAGCCTTCCTGCTGCGCGCCATTGAAATCGGGGGTGCGCGGCAATTGCAGCGCCGCCGCGCTCTCGACGAAGCGGCGGCTCGTCACATTGGGCCAGCGCTGGTCCATCACGTTGAGCGGGCCGTCGCCGCCGTGCCATTGGTCGGCGCCGCGTTCATTGCCCTCGCTGCGCTTGAAATAGGGCAGCACGTCGGCATAGCTCCACCCGCTCGCGCCAAGCGCCGCCCATTGGTCGTAATCGAAAGCGTGCCCGCGAATATAGATCATCGCGTTGATCGCGCTTGATCCGCCCAGCCCGCGCCCGCGCGGCTGATATCCTGTGCGGCCGTTCAGCCCCTTTTGCGGGAGCGTATCATATTGATAATTCGACTTCTTGGGGATGAAGGGCATGAAACCGGGCGTCTTCACCCACATATTGTCGTTCGATCCGCCGGCCTCGATCAGGCAGATACGCCGCGTGCCGTCCTCGGCAAGCCGCCCCGCCGCCGCGCTTCCGGCGCTGCCGCCGCCGATGACGATGATGTCGAACTGATCCATAAAGCCGCTCCCCTCGCCACCCGATCGGTGGTCAATTGCGACTTACATGAATGTCATTAGCCCGCGAGGCAAGCGCGTTGTCGCGGCGGGCGAGGACTATTCCGCAGCCGGCTCCTCGGCGGGGCGCCCCCCTGCCCATCGCTCCTTGATCATGGCGCTGGTCATCCGGCTGCCGTCGTGGCTCCAGCCGGGTTCGCGCCAGATATAGGACAGCTTGTGCCGCCACGGCGCGCTCCACACGTCTTTGGCGATCCCGACCCATTCGTGGACCGCCGCCCACAAAAGGTTGAAGCTGCCGAGCTGTTTGACGATGCCATAGCGAACCGGATCGTCGTCGCGTTCGGGAACGAAGCTGCCGAACATCCTGTCCCACACGATGAAGACCCCGGCATAGTTGGCGTCGAGGTAGCGCGGGTTGACGCCGTGGTGGACGCGGTGGTGCGATGGCGTGTTCATCACCGCCTCGAACCAGCGCGGCATCCGCCCGATCGCCTCGGTGTGAATCCAGAACTGGTAGATCAGGTTAAGCCCGCCGCAGAAGAAGACCATCGCGGGTGGAAAGCCGATCAGGAACAGCGGCAGACGGAACAGGAAAGCCAGGCTGAAAAAGCCGGTCCAGGTCTGCCGCAGCGCGGTCGACAGATTATAATGCTGGCTCGAATGATGGATGACATGGCTCGCCCAGAACCAGCGGACGCGGTGCGCGCTGCGATGAAAGGCATAATAGGCCAGATCGTCGAGGACGAAGCAGAGGATCCACGCCCACCACCATTGTTTGAGCGCGATGCCGATGTCGAACAGGTGGAATTGATAGACCCACACCGCCATGCCGACGACCGCCGCGCCGACCGCTGCACCGGCCACTTGACTACCGGTACCAAGCAGAAGCGAGGTCAGCGTGTCGCGCGTTTCGTACCGGCTCTTGTCGCGGCGCAGCGACACGATCATCTCGGCGATCAGCAGCAGGATGAAGGCGGGCACCGCATAGGTCACCGGGTTGGGAAGATCATCCATGCGCCACATCCCGCATCCGCGCCGCCCAGACGCCCGCCTCTTTCCCGAGTTGCAGCGTCACCGACCCGAAGCTTCGCTCGGGCATCGTCAATGTCAGGAAATCCTTGTCGAGCCGCCCGACCACGGCGGCATCGACCGGCCGCGCCGCGAAATGATTGCCGTGCGCACGCACCAGCATCATCTGACCGGCGGCGTTGCGGACGATCGCCGCAAAGCCCGCGCGGTCGCGCGCGACCTCTACCCCTCCGAACCCCGTCTCGGCCTCGTCGGCAAGGCGGATCGCATGAGCGGCGTCGGCAATCCGCGGATCAGCGCCCAGACCCATGCGCTTGACCAGCCAGGCGACGAACAAGACCGCCACCAGCGATCCCGCGAGCTGGATGAGGTCGCTCACCGTCATGGCTAACCTGCGAGCGCGTCCATCATCGGCCGCAGCGCCGACAGATCATAGCCGCCGTTCGCGGCCGCATCGCACAGCATGTCGATATCGTCGCCGGCCCGCGCGCGCGTCAGCGCCCACAAATGCGTCGAGCGCGTGCCCGACCGGCAATAGGCGAGCACGGGCCCGGTTGCATCGCCCAGCAGCGTATCGAGCGCGTCGAGCTGCGGATGGCTGAACCCCGAATGGCCGATCGGGATGGCGGCATAGGCCATTCCCTCGGCGGCGCAGGCATGCGCGATGGCATCGCCCTGCGGCGCACCCGGGTCCTCGCCGTCGGGGCGGTTGTTGACGATCATCGCAAAGCCAGCCGCCTTCGCCGCGGCGACGTCCTCGATGCTGATTTGCGGCGCGACCGAATAGGTCGGGGTCAAGGCTCGAAAGTCGCTCATGCCGCGATCTATAAACCTGCGCCGATTGCTGACAAGCGTGAAGGTGGCAACAAGGTCGGGCGATAACGATCTTTCCTAGAACCGCCGGATCACCTCCAGAAAGGCATCGCCCCACGCTTCGAGCTTCTTGGCGCCGACGCCGGGAATTGACGCAAGGTCGCTGCGCGAGGCGGGACGCTCGCTCGCCATCGCGCGCAGCACCGCGTCGTGGAAGATCACATAGGGCGGCACGCCCGCCTCGCTCGCGAGATCGCGCCGCGTCGCACGCAGCGCATCGAACAGCGGGTCTCCGACCGGGTTCGCCGCCGCGCCGTCGCCGCGCCCGGCGCGCGACAGGCGGCGCGCGGGCGGCTCGGCCATCAGTACGGGCACCTCGCCCTTCATCACCGCGCGCCCGGTGGGGCCGAACATCAGCCCGCCATGTTCGGTCGCGGCCAGCGCCTCGCGCGCCATCAGGCTGCGCACCAGCGGTTTGATCAGCCGCGCATCCTCCCCCTCGACGATGCCGAACACCGACAATTTGTCATGGCCGCGCGCGGCGATGCGCTCGTCACGCCGCCCGGTGAGCACCGCCTCGACATGCCCCGCGCCATAGCTTTGCCCGGTTCGATAGACCGCCGACAAAAGCTTCTGCGCCAGCACCGTCGCATCGACCTGCTTCGGCGGGTCGATGCAATTGTCGCAATTGCCGCAGCGCAGCGGCGGGTTTTCGCCGAAGTGGCGCAGCAGCAGCGCGCGGCGGCACTCGACCGTCTCGACCAGCGCCGCGAGCGCATTGAGCCGGGCGCGCTCGCCCGCCAGCCGGCCTTCGGGCAAATCGCCCAGCCGCATCCGCGCCCGCGCGAAATCTTCGGCGCCCCACAGCATCAACGCCTCGGCGGGATCGCCGTCGCGCCCCGCGCGCCCGGTCTCCTGATAATAGCTCTCGATCGATTTCGGCAGCCCGGCATGCGCAACGAAGCGCACGTCGGGCTTGTCGATCCCCATGCCGAAGGCGACCGTCGCGGTGACGATGCCATCTTCCGAAGCGACGAAATCATGCTGCACCCGCGCGCGCCGTTCGGGATCGAGCCCGGCATGATAGGCGGCGACGCTGCGCCCGATGGCGGCGGCGAGCTTCGCGGCCATCCGTTCGGTCCCGTCGCGCGTCGGACAATAGACGATCCCGGGTCCCGGATTGGCGGCGATGAATTCGGTAAGCTGTTTTGCCGGCGCGCCGCGCGGCGCGATGCGATAGCGAATGTTCGGTCGGTCGAAACCCGCGAGAATCAGCCCTTCGGCGGGGATGCCGAGCTGGACCAATATATCCTCGCGCGTGTGCTTGTCGGCCGTCGCGGTCAGCGCGAGCCGCGGCACCGCTGGAAAGGCGTCGAGCAGCGGGCGGAGCAGGCGATAGTCGGGGCGGAAATCATGCCCCCATTCCGAAACACAATGCGCTTCGTCGATCGCGAACAGCGCGGGCGCACGCGCCGCCACCAGCGACCGAAACCCCTCCCCCGTTGCCCGTTCGGGCGCGATGTAGAGGAGGTCGAGCTGTCCGTCGCGATAGGCCTGACGCGTGTCGGCGAAATCGGCATCGACGCTGGTGAGACTGGCGGCGCGAATCCCCGCCGCACGCGCACCGCGCAGCTGATCGTGCATCAGCGCGATCAGCGGCGATACGACGACGACACAGCCGTCGAGGGCGACAGCTGGAAGCTGGTAGGTCAGCGACTTGCCGGCGCCCGTCGGCATCACCGCCAGCGTATGCGCGCCCGCCATCACCCGCGCAACGACATCGGCCTGTCGCCCGCGAAAGGCGTCGAAACCGAATGTGGATTTGAGCAGGGGGAGAAGAGCGTCGGGAGACATCGCTCGGGGCGATAGGGAAGATCGGGATCGAGGGAAACCCCAACCGCGCCTTTGCCGGCGCTCAGGCTCTGGCCAGCATCGCGCGTTCGGCCATCCGCGTCGCGGTTTCGCGTTCCGCCATCACCACATGGTCGGCGCCGCGGCGGACGAGATCGCCCACCTCCTCGTCCGAATGGGCTCGCGCTACGATGACCAGCTGTGGGTTGATCGCCCGCGCGCGCCGCACGATCGCGCCCGCCTCGACGCCTTCAGGGATGGCGATCAGCAGCGTCGCGGCGGTGTCGATCTTCGCTTGGCGCAGAACGCTTTCCTTGGTCGCGTCGCCGACGATCACCGTCGCCCCCGCGGCGCCGGCGGCGGCGGCCATATCCTTCTGATCTTCTATCACCACCAGCGCCTCGCCGCGCGAACAGAGCAGGGAACAGATATGGCTGCCGACGCGGCCGAAGCCGATCAGCACGGTGCGTGACGGCTCAGCCGCGGGCAACGCGGCCGCTTCTTCGGCAATATCGGGAAGATGCTCGGCGCGCACACGGCGAACGACGAGCGTGAAGAAGATCGGGTTGAACAGGATCGACAGAATCGACCCCGCCAGGATCAGGTCGCGCGCCATGTCAGGCATGACCTTGAGCCCCACCCCCAGCCCGGCGAGGATGAAGGAGAATTCGCCGATCTGCGCCAGGCTGACCGAGATCGACAGCGCGGTCTGCGTCGAATGACCGAAGGCGCGCACGATGGCAAAGGCCGCGAGCGATTTGCCCACGATGATGATCGCAACGGTCGCGAGCACCGGTACCGGATGCTCGATCAGCACCCAAGGGTCGAACAACATGCCGACCGAGACGAAGAAGAGGACCGCAAAGGCGTCGCGCAGCGGCAGCGTTTCCTCGGCAGCGCGCCGCGAAAGCTGCGTCTCGCCCAGAATCATTCCGGCAAAAAAGGCGCCCAGCGCGAAGCTGACATCGAAGATCACCGCAGCACCGAAGGCGACCCCGAGCGCGGTCGCCAGTACCGCGAGCCGGAACAGCTCGCGCGAGCCAGAATGGGCGACCCAGTGCAGTACCCACGGCAGGATACGGCGCCCGAGGACGAGCATCATCGCGACAAAACCCGCAACCTTCAGAAAGACGATCCCTGCCGACTGAAGCAAGGCGGCGCTGTCCCCCGCGCCGCCCTCGTCGCCGCGCGCGCCGAACATCGCGGGAAGCAGGACGAGCGCCAGCACCATTGCCAGATCCTCGACGATCAGCCAGCCGACCGCGATCCGCCCCTTTTCGGTCTCGACCATGTTGCGCGCCTGGAGGGCGCGCAGCAGAACAACGGTACTCGCCACCGACAGCGCCAGACCGAAGATCAGGCTGCCGGCGAACGACCAGCCGAGCCACAGACCCAGCGCGGTCCCGAGCGCGGTCGCGGCAGCAATCTGCACGATCGCTCCGGGCACCGCGATCCGGCGCACCGACAGGAGATCCTTGAGCGAGAAATGAAGGCCCACCCCGAACATGAGCAGGATCACGCCAATCTCCGCAAGCTGGAGCGCCAGCCCAGTGTCAGCGACGAAACCCGGCGTGAACGGCCCGACAAGCACGCCCGCCAGCAGATAGCCCGCAATTGGCGAAATGCGCAGCCGATGCGCCAGCGCCCCCATCAGAAATGCGACCACAAGGCCCGCGACGACGGTTCCGATCAAGCTTGTGTCATGCGGCATAGGGCAGCGTAAAAGCCGCGAATGCGCATGGTCAAGCAACTCAAGCGATTTTGTTGCATTTTAGGGCTTAGTCGCGTGTAGGAATGGCCGCTTTGAGGTGGGTTTCAGCCGGTCTGCTTTTCCGATAGCGATGCAGAAAGCTGACATAGACAAGCGTAAAAACGGAAGGATAGGCAATTGGAGTCGCGGAAGGACAAGTTGCCTAAGGGTCGCTCATATCCTTTGAAGCCATCAGAGCTTGAAAGGGCAGTCTTGGAGAGCGGGCTACAGCTAAGGGTGGAATTTACAAGATGGGACAAGTTCGAGGCCGTCCTACAAGCCAATTACTATCCTGATGGCAGTTGGTCCGGTCGGTCAGGAGACTTTATCTGGATTTACTGCAAAGCGGTGGAATCAGGCTCTGCAAACGCCATCAATGCCCGCCTGCTAACCAAAGCACTTCCACGGCTTCTAAAATGGGCAAAGCATATTGAGGGCTTGGATACGCGTTCGCCAGTTCGCCGAGAGAAGCAGAGCTTCAGCTTTCCGCTTGAGGTAACTACCAACTGAGCGTCCGCAATCGGTCGCTAGCCGTCGAACCTATTATCGCGTTCGTTTCGAGCGAAGCCGAGACACCCATCGGCGCGACGCCTAGCCCGAGGAGCATCTCGACTTCGGCCAAACGCCGAAGGCTGTGCTGAGCGCCTGCGAGGGCCGTCGAAGAGCTCGATGCGAACGGATCAGGATAGACCAGAAATTCCCCTCCCGCTCGAAAGCATCCGCCCGACTTCCATTCTCCCAGCCTAAACCGTGCCCTCTTCCTTTTCGGCCTGCTGACGCGCCCACATGTCGGCGTAGAGGCCGCGCATCGCGAGCAGTTGGTCGTGAGTTCCCGTTTCGGCGACGCGGCCGCGATCGAGAACGATGATGCGGTCGGCGCTCGTGACGGTCGACAGGCGATGCGCGATCACCAGCGTCGTGCGCCGTTCGGCGATCCGTTCGAGCGTGTCCTGAATCGCCGCCTCGGTCCGGCTGTCGAGAGCACTCGTCGCTTCGTCGAGGATCAGGACCGGCGGATTCTTGAGCAGGGTGCGCGCGATCGCGACGCGCTGCTTCTCGCCGCCCGACAATTTGAGCCCGCGCTCGCCGACTTCGGTCTCATAGCCCTGCGGCAGCATCGCGATAAAGCCATCGATCGCCGCGCCCTTCGCGGCCTCGGCGATCTCTTCGACGTGCGCATCGGCGCGGCCATAGGCGATATTATATCCGATGCTGTCGTTGAACAGCACCGTATCCTGCGGGACGATCCCGATTGCGGCGCGCAGGCTCTGCTGCGTTACCGCGCGGATGTCCTGCCCGTCGATCAGGATGCGGCCGCCCTGCGGATCGTAGAAGCGAAAGAGCAGCCGCGCGATCGTCGATTTGCCCGCGCCCGAAGGGCCGACAATAGCCAGCGTCTCGCCTGCGCCCACCGCAAAGCTGACGCCGTTCAAAATGGTGCGGTCGGCCTCATAGCCGAAGACGACATTCTCGAACGCCACGGCACCGCCCGCGACGTGCAGCGCGGGGGCGCCCGGCGCGTCGGTGATCTCGCTCGGCGTGTCGATCAGGCGGAACATCGCCTCCATGTCGATCAGCCCCTGGCGGATCGTGCGATAGACCATGCCGAGCATGTCGAGCGGACGGAAAAGCTGCGCGAGCAGCGTGTTGACGAGCACCACGTCGCCGACCGCGAAGATGCCGCGCGACCAGCCCCACACCGTGTAGCCCATCGCCCCCGCCATGGCGGCATTGGTGATGAAGCTCTGCCCGATATTGAGCCAGGCGAGGCTGTTCTCGCTTTTGACCGCGGCGCTCGCATATTGGCCCGCAACCTCGCGGTAGCGCGCCGTCTCGCGCTCCTCGGCGCCGAAATATTTGACCGTCTCGTAATTGAGCAAGCTGTCGACGCTGCGCCCGACGGTCAGCGTGTCGAGGTCGTTCATTCGCATCCTGAGCGCGGTGCGCCAGTCGGTCACCTTGCGCGTGAAGGCGATGTAGACGACGACCATCAGCGCAGTCGCCGCGGCAAGGCCGAGGCTGAATTTGGTCCAGAAGATGACGATGACCGCGGTCAGTTCGATGATTGTCGGCGCGATATTGAACAGCAGGAAATAGAGCATGGTGTCGATGCTCTTGGTTCCGCGCTCGATCACCTTGGTCACCTCGCCCGTCCGCCGCGCGAGGTGGAAACGCAGCGACAGTGCATGCAGGTGAGTGAAGGTGGCGATCGCGAGTTCGCGCGTCGCATCCTGCCCGACGCGTTCGAAAACAACATTGCGCAGATTGTCGAACAGCACCCCGGCAAAGCGCGCGCCGGCATAGGCGACGACCAGCCCGATGGTCAGCGCGATGCCTTCCTGCATCCCCGGCGCCATACGGTTGATCGCTGCGCCATAGACGAAGCCCATCGACAGTTGCACCGCCTTTGACGCCAGCACCAGCAGCCCGGCCCCGATAATGCGCAACTTGTGCTCGCGATGCCCCGCCGGCCAAAGATAGGGCAGGAAGCGCCGCAGCGTCGCCAGGATCGGCGGCTCGCTGCGCGGGCTGGCGGAAGAAGCGGTGTCAGGCGGCATGAGCGCTCCATGTAGGGCGCCGGTCCCGCTTCGCCAAGCATGGGCGAAGACAATGCTCCCTTTTGCGTGAAAGGCGCGTGATTCCGGTCCGCCGCCGCCCGATCACGGGAATCGGGCGAGCGGGCATCCTGTCAGCCGCCGTTGGCGCGAATCCATTTTTCGACGACCGGTGCAATCTCTTCCCGCCACTTGCGGCCGTTGAAGATGCCGTAGTGGCCGACGCCTTTTGCCATCAGATATTTCTTCTTGGCGGTCGGCAGTTCGGTGGCGAGGGTCAGCGCCGCCTTGGTCTGGCCGATCCCCGAAATATCGTCACGCTCGCCTTCGATCGCGAGCAGCGCAATATCGTCGATCTTGCCAAGGTCGACGATCTTGCCGCGATGCTCGAATTCGCGCTTGGGCAACAGATGGCGCTGGAAAACCGCATCGACCGTCTGGAGATAGAATTCGGCGGTCATGTCGCAGACGGCGCGATATTCGTCATAGAATTCCTTGGTCTTGTCCGCACTCTCGCCATCACCGTCGACCAGATGCTTGAACATTTCCCAATGGCTCATCATGTGATTGCCAAGGTTCATCGACATGAAGCCGGCAAGCTGCAGGAAGCCAGGATAGACGCGGCGCCCGGCGCCCGGATACCAGGCCGGAACCGTTGCGATCACATTTTCCTGGAACCATGCATAAGGCCGCGTCGTCGCATGCTGGTTCACCGCGGTCGGCGCCTTGCGCGTGTCGATCGGCCCGCCCATCATCGTCAGCGTGCGCGGGCGGCACTTGTGCTTGTCGGCCGCCATGACAGCTGCGGCGGCGAGGCTCGGAACCGAAGGCTGGCACACCGCGAGCATATGCGCACCCGGCCCGATATGCTCGAGCCAGCCGATCAGATAGTCGATATAGTCATCGAGATCGAATTTGCCCGCTTCGAGCGGGACATTGCGGGCATCGCGCCAGTCGGTGATCCACACATCATGGTCGGGGATCATCCGCTCGACCGTGCCGCGAAGCAGCGTCGCATAATGGCCCGACATCGGCGCGACGATCAGCAGCTTGGGCTTGCCGGCGCTTGCCGCGTGCCGGAAATGCTTGAGCTGGCCGAAGGGCTTGCGCGCCTCGATCGCTTCATCGACGCGCAGCGTCTCGCCATCGACGAGCGTCTCGTACAGTTCGAACCCCGGTTTGCCGCGCGGCGCCGAGGCGTGTGCAAAGACCTCGAGCGCCGAGGCGAACATCGGGCTCGCGCTGAAATAGCCGAGCGGATTGGCGGGATGCTGGATGACCTGCGCGCCCGCGGTCGCCAATGCGCTCGCGCCCGCGAGCCAGCTGCGCTGCATGTCAAAAGCGTGGTACAGCATAATCTGAATTCCTTGCGTCCGGTCGGGCGCTCTTCCGGCATCCCTGTTGGAGCACAGTCTAGGGCAACATCGCCATTGTGCAATGCATCAAAATCATTGCGCGGCGCCTGATGGATAATATTCCGGGACAGCGGCGGCCTCGGCCTGTTCGAGCACCTTCCGCCGCCGCGGCTTCATCGCTTCGCGCAGCGGCATGCCCTATCGCATCACGCAGGCGGGCCTGCGTGCGGTGCCGGCGCGCAACTCGACAATCACTGAGCCGCAGGGCACGCGGGCAATCCGGCCCCGCGCTCCCTTTACGCAGCCTGGCTTCATGGTCCTTGAAGCAGATCGCCATTCTGCATCGTTGAGCGGCATCGGCGCGGCTGCTAGGGCGATGATCAATGGCGACCAAATCCGATAAACCGAACCCACCCCGCAAGCTATCGAGCCTGCGCATGGTCTGGCATCATGCCAGCCGCTATCCGCTCCAGCTGCTGATCGCGGCGATCGCGCTCGGCATCGCGGCGATCGCAACGCTCGCGATCCCCTATCAATTCAAGGAGATGATCGATTCGGGCTTCGTCGCCGGCGGCGGCGATGTCAGCCCGCATTTCCGGTTCTTCTACGTGATCGTTCTCATCCTCGCGATTGCGACGGCGCTCCGCTTCTATTTCGTGAGCTGGCTCGGCGAACGCACCGTCGCCGATATCCGCGAGGCGGTGCAGCGTAACCTTCTGCGCCTGGCCCCCGGCTTCTTCGAAGAAAACCGCCCGTCAGAAATCGCCTCGCGCATGACGGCGGACACTGCGATCATCGAACAGACCGTCGGAACCACGGTTTCGGTCGCACTGCGCAATACCGTTATGGGGATCGGCGGGATTGCCTATCTCTTCTCGCTCTCGCCGAAACTTACGGGCGGGATTCTGCTCGGCATCCCGATCATCATCATGCCGATCGTGCTGCTCGGGCGCCGCCTGCAAAACGTCTCGCGCTCAAGTCAGGATCGCGTCGCCGACATCGGTGCGACCACGGCCGAACAGCTCGGCGCGATGAAGATCGTCCAGGCCTTCGGGCAGGAAACGCGCGAGGCCGAACGCTTCACCAGCGCCGTCGAAGCCAATTTCGCCACCGCCAAGCGCCGCATCCGGCTCCGCGCCACGATGACCGCGATTGTTATCGGGCTGCTGTTCGGAGCCATCACCACTTTGCTCTGGTACGGGGCCGAAGGCGTGGCCGCGGGCACGATCACGGGCGGCACCATTGCCGCCTTCGTCCTGACCGGCGGCCTTGTCGCGGGTGCGTTCGGCGCGCTGACCGAAGTCTATGGCGATCTGCTTCGCGCGGCCGGTGCCGCCGAACGCCTCAATGAACTGCTGATCGCCGAGCCGAGCATTGCCCCGCCGCCGGCCCCTCGCGCTCTGCCGGAGACCGCGACCGGTACGCTCGAATTTGATCATGTCGAATTCCGCTACCCGACGCGCCCCGACGCGCCCGCGCTGCACGATTTCAGCCTATCCATTCGCGCGCGCGAAACGGTCGCGATCGTGGGCCCCTCGGGTGCCGGCAAATCGACGCTCTTCCAGCTCGCCGAGCGCTTCTACGATCCGCAAGGCGGCGAAATCCGCCTCGACGGCGTCGCGCTGCCCGAGCTCGACCCCGCCGACCTGCGCGCCCGGATCGCGATGGTGCCGCAGGAAACGGTGATATTCGCGGCGTCGGCGCGCGACAATCTGCGCTATGGCAACTGGCTGGCCACCGACGACGAGCTATGGGCCGCCGCGCGCGCGGCCAATGCGGAAGAATTTCTGCGCAAGCTTCCCGATGGCCTTGATACTTTCATGGGCGAAGGGGGCGCCCGCCTGTCGGGCGGCCAGCGTCAGCGTGTTGCAATCGCCCGCGCGCTGCTCCGCCGCGCGCCGCTACTGCTACTCGACGAGGCCACCTCGGCGCTTGACGCCGAGTCCGAAAAACTCGTTCAGGATGCGCTCGAGGCGCTGATGCACGATCGCACCACCGTCGTCATCGCGCACCGCCTCGCGACCGTCCGCGCCGCCGATCGCATCATCGTGATGGACGAAGGCCGTATCGTCGAGGAAGGTCGCCACGACGATCTCGTCGCCGCCGACGGGCTCTATGCACGGCTCGCGCGCCTGCAGTTCCAGGATAATCTTGCCGCCGATCAGGCAGCCGTGATGGAGAAATAGCGATGTCGCTCTATGATCTGACCGTTCCCGCCTACGTCAATGCGCTCGGCGCGCTCTCGGCGCAGCTTGCAAAGGCGCAAACATGGGGTGCCGACAATGCCGTGGGTGAGCTGCAATTCGCCGCCGGCCGGCTGGCCCCCGACATGTTTCCCTTGCCGACGCAGATCCGTTTCGCCTGCGGCCAGGCCGTCAGCGGGCTTGCCCGGCTCGGCGCATCGGGCGGCCCCGATTTCCCCGATGACGCCGCGGACTTTGCGGAAATGCAGGATCAGATCGCGCGCACGCTGACTTTTCTCGATACGATCGACCCCGCGTCGCTCGGCGAGGACGATGATCGACCGGTCAGCTTCGATCTGCCCAACGGCATGGTCTTCGACCTTACCGCCGCGACCTATGTTCGCGACTGGGCGCTGCCGCAATTCTACTTCCACGTCGTCGCGGCCTATGCCGTCATGCGTCATCTTGGGGTACCGCTCGGCAAGGCCGATTATGCCGGCTATATGATGCAACATCTGCGCCCCGGCACAGCGCCGGCCGCCTGACCGGCGCGCCCGACATCGGATACCCGCGCAGGGGGCTGTAAGTCAGACCAGACCGCCGTACCGCTGAATGCCGGGAAACGCGATCTTGCTGCCCCCGTTGCGACGGATCGCGCCGATGGCCTGATCGACCCGCAGATAGCGCGCCTGCGCGTCGGGTTCGAACAGCAGCGTTGCCGGAACCGCCCGCTCGGACGCTGCCTTCACCAGTTGGCCCAGTTCGGCGAGGTCGACGGCGTTGCCGTTCCAGCGAATGATGTCGCTGGTGTCGATGCTGACGCGATTTTGGTCGCGAACTTCGAAAGGCGCCGGGCCGGAGGGCAGCGTGACATCGACCTTGTGCGTCGGCGGCGGAATGGTGATGACGAACATCACCAGCATCACGAGCATGACGTCGATCAGCGGCGTGGTGTTGATGTCGGGGCTGCCGTTCGGATCGGCGCGAAAGATGCTGCGGCGTCGACGCATTCTGTCTCTCCCTGTCCATCGGGAGCGCCAACATTTCATCCTCGCGTGCCAGCGCGCCCGCCTTGTCCGAGGCAAACCCGCTCATCGAGGCGCCTCACAGATATGATATATCATTTATCCTGAGGAGCAAGGCTCAAATTCTGCGTCGTCGCCCCGGCAAGCCCCGCCATCAGCCGCAGGTGTCATCGAAGAGCCCAAATAAAGAAAGGGCGGCACCTTGCGGTACCGCCCTTCTTTTTCGTCCAATCCCCGTCGGGGATGGAAACCGGTCTTACATGCCCGAGTTCGGACCGTAAGTGATTTCCACGCGACGGTTCTGGTCGTTGCGGACGCCATCGGCGGTTGCAACGGCCGGGCGGGTTTCGCCGAACGCCTGCGTCGTGATCGAGCCATCGGCGACACCACGAGCCGTCATGTACGACTTCACGGCATCGGCGCGACGCTGCGACAGACCGACGTTGTACTTGGCCGAACCCGAACGGTCGGCGTGACCGGCGAGCATGACCTGCTGGCCACTGCAGCCACGGTTGTAAGCGCTGATCGCGTTGTCCAGCGTTGCAGCCGCTTCCGGCGTGATCGCCGACTGATCCCAGTCGAAGTACACGATATACGGTCCGGGTTCGCAAACCGGCGGCGGCGGCGGCGGCGGCGGGGGAGCCGGCGGCGGCGGCGGCGGCGGCGGCGGCGGAGCCGGCGGCGGCGGCGGCGGAGCTTCTGCGCCACCGAAGTTGTAGGTCAGCGTTCCGAGCAGCGAGTGCGAACGGAAACGACCCGAAACGTCGCGGCCAAGCTGGTCGACCATCTTCAGATCGCTGACATTGAAGAAGCGATACTTCAGACCGGCATCCCAATGCTTGGTCAGCGGCGCGCGAACACCGGCGATTGCCTGCCACGCGAAGCGCGTGTCGGAATCGTCGAGGAAGTTGGTTGCGAAGACCGGCTGAACCGAAACGCGCGCAACACCGGCACCACCGCCGACGAAGCCCTGCAGACCATCGTCGTCACCGAAGTCGAACATACCGTTAGCCATGAAGCTCAACGCGTTCGAGTCGCCATTCAGCGGCGTATTGCCGGTGAAGAGCCCGCCCGTCGAGCTCGCCGGAATCCCGGGAGTCGAAAAACGACCACCGGTGATGTCGGCTTCACGATAGCCGACTTCGACTTCAGCGCGGAAACCGCCGAAGTCATAACCGACAGTGCCTTCGAAATCATAACCGGTACGATGATCGAGCGTTCCCGCATTAGCGACGGTGCCGATATCGAGGTCGATGTCCTCGACGATCATAACACCACCACCGACACCAACATACCACGAGTTGTCGCGCGCCACAGCAGGCGACGCAAGGGCAGTGGAGGCCAACGCCACAGCGACGGCAAGCTTCCTCATAATGGATTCCCCTTTCAATTGAGATTACGTCTCGACAGACGTCCTACTCGTGCCTTTGGTTCCACGCAAGTAAACAAATCGACAATCTGTTGCCAAAAAGTCGCACTTTCTGCGCGAACAGAAGCAAAATCAGTCAGCGATCATAATACCATGCGCCACCATAAGCGCAAGCAGCGCGTCTATTGCCGCACGCGCTTCCAGGTCGATCGTCGTGCCCCCATCGGGATTCGCAATAGCGATGGGTAGAGTCCATTTGGAGCCGCCGAAACGTAACGCGGCACCGTCGCTGATCCGTCTGACACGCATCCCGGACAAGGGCGCGACAATTCGCCATCCGCCCGCGGTCCAGAGCGCCAGCCGACCCGCCTCGCTGGCCCATGCACCGGTCGCGGCTCCATCCACGATCCAGCAATTGCCCGCGGCAGGGGCTTCGGGCGGGGTTGCCAGCGGCCCATCAACGGCGGCGGGGAAAGGCGGAAATCGCCGACCTGTTGAACGGAAAGCGCGCTTCCCGCCGGTATTGCTGCCAGCAGCGCGGCATCCAGGACCAGCTGGGATCCAGTGCAATCCCACGGGCCGAGCCCCGGCATCAAGGGCACCAGCATCGTCTGCCACAGCTCGCGGCCCTCGCCGGGCAGATCGACCTGGCCGCGCCAGCCGTTACTGGCGCGGCTACGCCGCACCCTATGCGCCTCGATCGCGCCATCGGCAGCCGCGCACACATCTCCATGCAGCGGCGACAGCGGCCGCAGCGCTCGCGCCGCCGATGGCACCGGCACATCGACCAGTTCGATGCCACCTTGCGCCGTTGCCGATCTGCAGCAGAAAGGCGCTCCCATTTTTAATAGCCATCGTCTACATCTCTTCGCACATAATCATCCGCAAACTGGGGAGTCGCAGGATGCTTGTTTTTTCCATTCTTCTCGCTGCCATGGCGCCGTCGCCCGCCGCCGCCGTCGACAATTCGCGTGCGGTCTTCACCAAATGCCTGCGCGATCACATGAAGAAGTCGCTCGAGGCAAAGATGGGCGAAGCCGAATATGAACTCGCGCTCAAGGAAACCTGCGGCACCGAACGCGATGCGTTCCGCAGCGCAATAGTCGCGCTCGATCGCGCCGATGGCGACACTGCCGCCGAAGCGGCCGAAGACGCCGATTCGCAGGTCGAGGATTACCACGCGACCTTCATCGACAAGTTCAAGGATTATACCGAAACCAAGACAATGCCCGCCGACTAGACGCGGGACGAGGCGGGCGGACCAATTCGGACCGTCCGGCCATCACCCGCCATGCGGTGGCGAACGACCCGACGGGTCTCGGCCGGTTGCGGAATTTCTGCCACCCTCCCGCAGGGGGGAGCGGTTGGCGGTGGGCTTGCGACTTTGAATATACCCACTGCGCTGCGGCTAGCGAGCAAGCTCGCAACGCTCACTGCCGCTCCCCTTTGCGGGAGGGGAGGACAGCGGACGCTTCAAGGCTCCGCTTCCCATCCCATCCCCGCCGCACTTGATTATTCCCTACCCTAACCATCCCCAAACAGGCAGCGGCATCGCAGCGCCATCTCGTGCCACCAGCCGCCGTCGCGCCCGAAGCGCGTTCGCGTCCGTTCGACCCGCGCCCCCGCCATCGCCCGGCCGTCGGCACCGCCGCGCAGCGCCCCCGCGATCGCCCCGCCGCGCCGGCAATCGTATAAGGGAAACATCTAGCGACAGGCTCGGCGCCCGCGAACCGGCGTTGGCCGGGCACCGCGCCGCTCGGCGTCAGCGAGCCGGTCCCGCCCTCGTTGCACAGCGCGCGCACCATATCGGCGAAAAAGGGGGTCGGCATGGCAGGACCATCCTGTCGAATATAGACCTAATTTTGGAGTGGAATGCCGGCCGGTAGGCGCCCGGCCCGTCCCGAAAGGGAAGGGAGCCGGGACCGGGCGCCCTCGCGCACCAGCCGCTTTAGCTGGCGGCGAACTTAAACAGCTTGATGGCGTTCGAATCGATGATCGCACCGCCCACCCTTTTGGTTGCATAGAAATGCACGAAAGGCTTGTTGCTTAACGGATCGCGCAAGATTCCCGTCACCCGCGCCGACGCCGCGACATTCGACGATTCTGCCAGCGATGCCAGAAAAATGTCCATCTGACTGCGAGCCGGACGTGGCCTGCCACCCGTCTCCCAAAACAAAGGGCCGGAACGCCCCTCCCGCATCGAAGGGTGCCAGCCCCAAACGCAGTTCTTCATGATGTGGCCTCGTGCCATAAGAGCGTGGTAATATCAATAGAAAATAACCTATATGGCTATTAGCTTGTCCGACCAGAAGATGGCGCCAAGGTCGCGCGCTGATTTCCCCTCCTGCAGGCGGGAGGGGAGGAGAAAATCACAACCCACCATCCCTTTCCCACCCGCTCGATTGACGCGCCGCGCCAGATGGTTACACCCTCAACCATCCACCGGAAAAAGGGGCACCCATATTATGCGCAAACTCGCCTTGCTCGGCGCGAGCCTTCTCACCCTCGCAGCGCAGCCGCTTCACGCGCAGCAAGGCGCCGTTTCCGAGCCCGCGAGCGCGCCCGCCGCAACCGCCTCCGCGCCGGATGACGCAACCGGCAGCGCACAGACCGGGCCGCAGCGCCGGTTCACCGGTGAGGATCTTTTCGGCCTCGCCGCCGCATCGGACCCGCAGATCAGCCCGGACGGGCGCCACATCGCCTATGTCCGCCGCGCGAACGACATCATGTCCGACCGCGCGGTCAGCACGATCTGGCTGGTCGACACCCAGACCGGCGCCGAAGTCCCCGCTGCGGGACGCGGCGGTGATGCCTTTTCGCCGCGCTGGTCGCCCGACGGCAAGCGGCTTGCCTATGCATCGACCGAGGGCGGCAGCGTCCAGCTCTGGGTGCGCTGGATGGACGGAGGCGAGGCGGTAAAGCTCACCGGCCTGCCGACCAGCCCGTCGAGCATCACCTGGTCGCCCGATGGCCGGTCGATCGCCTATACGATGCTCGTCAAGGACGATGCGCCGCGGTTCGGCAAGGCCCCCGCGAACAAGCCCGAAGGCGCCAAATGGGCCGCGCCGCTGGAGGTCCACGACCTGCTCACCTACCGCGCCGACGGCCAGGGCTATATCGAACCGGGGTTCGAAAAGATCTTCCTTGTCTCGGCGACCGGCGGCGCGCCGCGCCAGCTGACCTTCGGCCCCTATCATGACGGCGGTCCGCTCAGCTGGTCGCGCGACGGCGCGATGCTCTATTTCAGCGCCGACCGCCGCCCCGACTGGGAAAGCGATCCGCTCGAAAGCAACATCTATGCGCTCGACGTCGCAAGCGGCTCGATCACCCAGCTCACGACGCGCAAGGGCCCCGATGCCAATCCGCTGGTATCGCCCGACGGTCGGATGATCGCCTATCTCGGTTTCGACGACCGGCTGCGCGCCTATGAAAACACCGGCCTCTACGTGATGAACCGCGACGGATCGAACAGCCGCCGCATCGCCCCCGACTGGGATTTCAGCGTCGACGGCCTCGCGTGGGACGCCGACGGGCGGGGCCTCTATGCCCAATATGACGAGCATGGCGAAACCAAAGTGGCACGCATCGGCCTCGACGGATCGGTCCGCACCGTCGCCAGCGGATTGACGAGCAGCGGACTCGACCGGCCCTATTCGGGAGGCAGCTTTTCGGTCGCCGACAATGACGCGATCGCCTTCACCGGCGGCGGCCCGGCGCGGCCGGCCGAAGTCGAACTGGCGGCCGGCGGCAAAACGCGCGTCCTCACCGACCTCAACCGCACGCTGCGCGAGGTGAAGGCGCTGGGCGAGGTGCGCAAGATCACCGCCACGTCGAGCGTCGAGGGGCTGTCGATCGACGGCTGGCTCACCCTGCCGCCGGGCTATCGCGAGGGGCAGCGCGTACCGCTGATCCTCGAAATCCATGGCGGGCCGTTCGCCGCTTATGGGCCGCATTTTTCGACCGATAACCAGCTTTATGCCGCGGCGGGCTATGCCGTCCTCTCGGCAAACCCGCGCGGCTCGACCAGCTATGGCGCGGCCTTCGCCAATGCGATCGACAAAAATTATCCCGGCAATGATTATTTCGACCTGATGAGCATCGTCGATCGCGCGATCGACCTCGGCATCGCCGACCCCGACGCGCTCTTCGTCACCGGCGGGTCTGGGGGCGGCGTGCTGACGAGCTGGATCGTCGGCAAGACCGACCGCTTCAAGGCCGCGGTAGCCCAAAAGCCTGTGATCAACTGGACGACGCAGGCGCTCACTGCCGACGGTCCCGCCTTCTTCGGCCGTTACTGGATCGGCGCGATGCCGTGGGAGGATCAGACGCCGTTCTGGAGCCATTCGCCGCTGTCGCTGGTCGGCAACGTCAAGACCCCGACCATGGTCGTCGTCGGCAGCGAGGATTATCGCACCCCGGTCAGCGAGTCGGAGCAATATTATACCGCGCTGCGTCTGCGCGGCATCCCGACGGTGCTGGTCAAGGTGCCGGGCGCCAGCCACGGCGGCATCGCAGCCCGCCCGTCGCAGGCTGCCGCAAAGGCATCGGCGATCCTCGCCTGGTTCGAAAAATACAAGAAGGGGTGGACGCCGGCCGCCAAGGATTGAGCGCGGGCTGGCGCCCGCGCGAGACTTGCTTGGTCGGACAGGTGGGCGCCTCTCGCCCCCGCCGCTCTACGGCGGTTCCAATTGCCGCGCATCCTGCTAGGGTCGGCGCTTCCCCAACCAACGGAGCCCGCTCCCCTGATGTTTCTGCGCCCTCTCGCCGCCCTGCTCGCTGCCGCCTTTGCCGTCCCCGCGCTTGCGCAGGATATCAGCACCGCCAATCTGACCGAGACTGTCCGCACCCTCGCGTCGGACCAGTTTCAGGGCCGCGCCCCCGGAACGGTCGGCGAAGAGCGTACCGTCGGCTATCTGATCGGCCGGCTTCAGGCGCTCGGACTCGAACCCGCCGGCCCGAACGGCGAATGGACGCAGCCGGTGCCGCTGCTCCATACGCGCCTCGGCACCCCGACCGCGCTCGCCTTCGACCGGCAGGGCAGCGCCACCCCGCTCACCCTCGGCACCGACATCTATGTGTCGAGCCAGCAGGACAAGGATGTGGCGGCGATCGCCGATGCGCCGATGGTTTTCGTCGGCTATGGCGTCCACGCGCCCGAACGCGGCTGGGACGACTTCAAGGGCGTCGACCTCAAGGGCAAGGTCGCGGTCTTTCTGGTCAACGACCCCGATTTCGTCGCGACGAAGGGCGAAGACAGCTTCGGCAAATTCGGCGGCCGCACGATGACCTACTATGGCCGCTGGACCTACAAGTTCGAAGAAGCGGCCCGCCGCGGCGCCATCGCGGCGCTGATCGTCCACGACACCGACGGCGCAGGCTATGGCTGGAACGTCGTGAAAAGCCCCGGCGGCGAAAACTACAGCCTCGTCGTACCACCCGAAAAGGCGACCAGCCTTGCGCTTCAGGGCTGGATTTCGGGCGAGGCCTCGACCCGGCTGTTTGCATCAGCCGGTCAGGATCTCGCAAAGCTGCGCATTGCGGCCCGGCGCAAGGATTTTCGTCCCGTCGACCTCGGCACCGGCTTTCGGGCGTCGATTCCGGTCACGCATGAGGTCGTGCGCAGTCAGAATGTTCTCGCCAAAATCTCGGGCACCGACCGTGCTGACGAGGTCGTGATGTATGGCGCGCATTGGGATGCCTATGGCGAGGGCAAGCCCGACGAAAAGGGCCGCATCTACCGCGCCGGTGCGAACGACGACGCGCTCGGCGTTGCGGCGCTGATCGAAATCGCACGCGGCTTCAAGGCCGCACCGCCCACCGATCGCACGCTGCTTTTCGCCTTCTGGACCGCCGAAGAGCGCGGCCTTCTGGGGTCTGAGGCCTATGCACAGGCGCCCGTCTATCCGGTTGAAAAGACGGTCGCGAACCTTGGCATCGACATTCTTCAGACGGCAGGCAAGTCAAAGGACGTCATTCTCGTCGGCAAGGGCCAGGGCACGCTCGAGGATGATCTCGCCCGCGTCGCCGCGATGCAGGGCCGCACCGTATCGCCCGAAAGCCTTCCCGAACGCGGCCTCTTCTTCCGCGCCGATCATTTCAGCATGGCCAAGCGCGGCGTCCCCGTGTTGCTGCTCATGGGCATCGCCGGCGTGTCCGACCTTGTCGAAGGCGGCAAGGAAGCAGGGCAGAAATGGGTCGATGACTATACCGGCCGCTGTTACCATCAAGCTTGCGACGCATGGGACGAAAGCTGGAACTTGGCAGGCGCCGCGCAGGATATCGCGCTCTTCTACACGATCGGCGACGAGCTCGCGCGCTCGGGCAAATGGCCCGGCTGGAAGAGCGGCAGCGAGTTCAAGGCGCTGCGCGACCAGACCGCCGCTACCCGCAAATAGCATCTTGGCTGCGAGGCGGCCGGGCGGTCGGTAGAGAGAGAAGACGCCCCGTCGCCGCGCCTTGCCCGGCGCTTCGCCTGCGTATAACTCCGGCCCATGACCACCGACAAGATCTACATCAGCGCCAACGACCTTCTTGCCGATTCGTTGCGGCTCGGGATGCAGGTGATCGACAGCGGTTTTGCGCCGACACATCTCGTCGGCATCTGGCGCGGCGGGGCGCCCGTCGGCATCGCGGTCCAGGAATTGCTCGAATATCACGGCGTTCACAGCGACCATATCGCGATCCGCACCTCATCCTATCACGGCATCGACCGCCAGGACACGCAGGTGAAGGTCTTCGCGCTCGGCTATCTGATCGATACACTCGATCCCGAGGACCGGCTGCTCATCATCGACGATGTTTTCGATAGCGGTCGCAGCATTCGAGCCTTTCTCGCCGAACTCAGGGCGCGATGCCGCCACAACATGCCGCGCGATATCCGGATCGCGACCGTCTATTACAAACCGCGCCGCAACGTCACCGATCTCAAACCTGACTTCTTCGTCCATGAGACCGACCAATGGCTGATCTTCCCGCACGAAATCGACGGGCTGACGATCGACGAGATACGCCGCCACAAGCCCGAGGCGGCGATCATCCTGCGCGAAGAAACGGAGACGCCGCATGGCTGACGATTTTGCTACCCCGGCGGACCGGGCGGCCTTCATCGCCGCGCTCCCGAAGGCGGAGTTGCACCTTCATATCGAAGGGTCGCTCGAACCCGAACTGATGTTCGAACTCGCGCGGCGCAACGGCATCGCCATCCCGTTTGCGACGATCGATGATGTCCGCGCGGCCTATGCCTTTTCGAACCTGCAGGATTTTCTCGACATCTATTATCAGGGGATGGGCGTTCTGCAGACCGAACAGGATTTCTATGACCTGACGGCCGCCTATCTCGCGCGCGCGCATGCCGATGGCGTTCGCCACAGCGAGATCTTCTTCGATCCCCAGGGCCACACTGCGCGCGGCATCCCCTTCGCGACCGTCATCGGCGGTATCACCCGCGCGCTCGACGATGCGCAGGCCCGTTATGATATGAGCTCGCGGCTCATCATGTGCTTTCTTCGCCATCTCAGCGAGGAGGAGGCAGAGGCGACGCTCGACGAAGCGCGCCCATGGCTCGACCGGATCGACGGAGTCGGTCTCGATTCGTCCGAAGTCGGCCACCCGCCCGCCAAGTTCCAGCGCGTCTTCGCCCGCGCCCGCAACCTCGGCCTGCGCCTCGTTGCCCATGCCGGTGAGGAGGGGCCGCCCGAATATGTGCACGAAGCGCTCGATCTGCTGGGCGTCGATCGCATCGACCACGGCAATCGCAGCCTCGAGGACGAAGCCCTCGTCGCGCGGCTCGCCGATGACGCGATGTGTCTGACCGTGTGCCCGCTTTCCAATCTCAAGCTTTGCGTCGTCGACGACATGACCGCGCATCCCCTCAAGGCGATGCTGGATGCCGGGCTTCTTGCCACCGTGAACAGCGACGACCCAAGCTATTTCGGCGGCTATGTGAACGCCAACTACACCGTCGTCGCCGATGCGCTCGATCTGTCGCGGGACGAGCTTGTCACGCTCGCCCGCAACAGTTTTCTCGGCGCCTTCCTCGATGACGACGCCAAGGCGCGTCATCTCGCCGCGATCGACGCCTACGCGGCCTAGAATTTCCCGCGAACCGAGAAAGCGAAGATCGGCCCGATCAACCGGTCGCGCTTTTCGACGAAGGCAATCGGGCTTTCGTCGCGCAATCCCGTCCATACCGTGCGGTCGCGCTTCGACCTTGCATTGAGGATGTTCGCCACCGTCGCACGGACCGTCAGACCGAACACATCCTTGTTCTCGACAAAGATGTTGGCGAACACAGGCCCTTCCCACGCGGTGTCGATCTGGTTGCGGCGATAGACCGGCTGGTAATGCGAATGGTTGGCGCTTGCGCCCCAGGCCCAGTCGCTACCGGGAATATCGTGGCGCAGACTCAGCTCGACGACCCGGTCGGTGAAGCCGTTCCACTGGCGCGTCTCGCCGGTGAAGGGGTCGCGCAGCGAGCTTTTCTGAAGTAGCAGCCGGGTTTCGATCTTCATGCCCTTGATGCCGGCCGGATCGAGATTGATCGTCGAGGTCCAGTCGATCGCGCCGGCGCGCGCCTTGGCAATATTGCCGACGCCTTCGCCATCGCCGATCGGGATCACGTCGACCCGGTCTTCGACATCGCGGTACACGAAGAACAGCTTTGTCGATCCCCACGCCCCGAACCGCTTGTTGACTTCCAGTTCATAGCTCCAGTCCTGCTGCGGCCGCAGATCGGTGTTGCTGCCATTCTGGTTGTCGTCGTTCAGGAAGGCGCGCGCGAGGAAATCGTAGAAGCTCAACTGCAGCACGCGGCGTCGGATCTTGAGCGACATGTCGAAATCGGGCGCCGGTGCCCAGGCGATCGACAGCGATCCCTTCGGTCGGAAGAAGCTGCGGGTCAGGCCGTTCGCGCCGCTTTGCGTGATCGTTGATCGCTCGGCGCCCGCAACGATCTGCACGTTCAGCTTGTCGGTGATCTTGCGGCCAAAGCTCAACAGGCTTTCGTAGCGATCCTCCTTCACGCCCCCGGTACCGCCCGGGAACGGAAGCTCGACGAAAGCCCCTGTCGGATCGAGCGTATAAAGCGCCGCAACATTGTCGAGCGTGTTGAACGCCGCCTCCCCCGACAACTCCCAATCGCCCCCCAGCATCTTCCACTGATATTCGCCGCGCGCGATCGTCTCGCCGATATCGCCCGTCTGGGTGAAACGATCGCCGACTGCGGGCGATCCGTCCGAAAAGCTGGTGATTACTTCCTGCGAATAGGGTTCGTGGCTGAAGCGGCGCAGCCCGATCAGCTTCAGCTTTCCGGGGCCGACCCCGAACTGGTAATCGCCGTTGACTTCGTAATTCCAGCTGTTCGGATTTTCGCGAACGGTGCGATATTCGTCGGGGGCGCCATCGCGCGTCCGACGTCCGAATTCGACATAGGGATTATAGATGCGCTGATAATGGGCGCCCAGATGGCCTACCGTATCGGCGGGGCCGTCCCAGGTCAGCCGCCCTGAAAGCTTGGGCGTGTCATAGGGACTGCGCCAGACATCGTGGCGGCGCTCGATGATGTTGCCGTCGCCGTCGGTGATGATCGTCGGCCCACCCGCGGAACTGCGCGCCGAATCATTGTTATAGAGACCCAGTTCATATTCGATCGCTCCCTTGCGGCCGCGGACCGAAATGTCGCCGCGCGTGTAGAGCGGATGCGCATAATGAGCGCGAAACTCGGGCTTCCACGCAAATTGACCCGAAAAATCGTCGGCGCGATAAACGATATTGGCCACCTGACCCGATAGACCGGGGATATCGAGCGAGGCGCCGTCGACGATTTCGATGCGTTCGACATTCCCGGCGGGAATGCGCGACAGCAATGTCACCATATCGTCCGACTTCGTCGAGGGACGCTCGCCGTTGAACAGGACATTGCCTGTCGCCTGCCCGAGCCCGCGGAGCTGTTCATTGTCGCGGATCGAAAAGCCCGGAACCTGATTGAGCATGTCATAGGCGTTCTTGGGCGCGTAGCGGACGAAGTCGGCGGGGGTGAAGACCTGCCGCGCGCTGCCGCCACTCGCCGGAGCGGCGGCCGGAGCCGGGACCGGCGGCGGGGCTGCGCTGTCGACCGCCGCATCCTGCGCGCACGCAGTCGTCGCCGACATCGATGCGGCAAGGGCGGCCGCCAGCGCCATTGCGCTCGTCATCCGCATCACTGCGTGCCTCCGGCTGCCGCATTCATCGAGCGCGCATAGTCGGGGGTAATTCCCAACGCCTTCATGCTGATCACCTGGTCGGAGGTCAGCTTTGCGTATCCGGCCGCTGCCAGCCCGCGCACATAGTCGCGGTCGACGCCCAGCGCCTTGCACGCGATCGCATCGTTGATCGAGGTGAGCCGAAGCGCGCCCGATTGGAGGTCGCGGACATAGGCGGGCGTCACCTTCAACGCTGCCGCCGCGACAAGTTCGCCGGTGTGCGGACGAAGCCCCGCGTCGATCAGGCCGTCGGCCAGTTCCACCGTCGCATCGACCATCAACATGGCGAGTTGTTCCTTGCGCGTCGGCGTGCCGACACCGCGGCTCTCCAGCGCGGTCGCGAAGCCGGCATCGGGCGCAAAGCGGCATTGTCCCTCGCCCTCATAGGCTGCGTGCAGACTGCCCGTGCAATCGAGGCGGCCCGCCGCGTGCACCACGCTGAAGCTGACCGGGCCGCGCCCGCCGCCCAGCGTGTCCCGCGCCGCGGAAAATTCCGCGCGGGCACCGTCGAGAGCGACACTGCTGGTTGATTGCTTGGCGCGAAGCTGCAGGCGCGGATCGCCGTCGCCGTCGTCGGGCTGCGAGACATCCCAGCGGATCGCGCTGCTCTCCTGGGCCGAGGCCGCGGTCGGCTGCGCAGGGGCGGCGCAGGCGATCAAGGTCAACAGCACGCTGCCGGCGGCGACGAACAATGTCTTCGATTGCGGTTTCATTGGGGGCACTCCTCCTCCGTGCGCCGGGCGAGCATCATCGCTCGCCGCCGCAGCGGCGTTTCAAAATCAGGCTTCGATGAGCGGCGGCTTGGCTTCGGCCAGTGGCCGAAGGGTCAGTCCTGCGGCGCCGCGGGATTTTCGGGCGGCGCTGGCGGGCGCGGCGGACTTATCCGCGTGACCTTGCCGTCGGCGCTGCGCGCCTCGAGCGTTCCGTCCGAGCCGATGCGCGCGGTCGCGCCCGAACTGGACCGGACTTCGCTATAGGCCCCGCCCCAATTGCCCAGCGCGCGCGCCTCGATCGCGTCGTCGGGGTCGCGCATCGCGCGGCCCGCGGCACGCATCTGGCGGACATAGTCGCCGGTGACGCCCATGGCCCGCATCGCCGTCAGATCGTCGAGATTCACATCGGGGAAATAGCGGCGCATGTCGCGGGCATAGGCCGGGTCGATGCCCACCGCTTTCGCGCCAACCAGATCGCCGACGTCGGCGTTCGGAAAGACACGGCGCATCGCATTGATATAGGCCGGGTCGACGCCGGTCGCCTTGGCCGCGATAATGTCGTCGGCATCAGCATGGCCGCTTTCGCGCATCTTGCGGACATCGTCGGGTGTCACGCCGACCGCGCGCATGCCGACAAGATCGTCGGGCGACAGCGGCTTGCGGGCAGTAGCAGGGGCCGGCTTGTCGGTCCGCTCGCCCGCCGAACCCACGGCCGCGGCGGACTGCAATGCCGCGGCCGGGGCGGTTGCGACGGGGGTGTGGACAGGCCCCGACGCGGACGGTGTGGCAGTCGCGGAAAAGGCGGCGAGCGGCGCCGATACGCCGGCGAGCAGCACCAGGCTCATCAGAACCCAGCTCGCGCTGGCGGGTCCGCGCTTCAGGCTGCCGTCGAGGACGCGGGTGATCCGGCGCTTCAGGCTGTTCTGCGCCGGCGCGACCCCATGGGCGGCAAGCAGCGCGCCCTGATTGTCGTGACGCGCCGCGCCGACGAGCAGCGAGGCATAGTCGGGACCGTCGATGTCGGCGAGCAGCACGGCATCATCGGCCGCTTCCTCGCGCAATTGATGGCTCTCGCGCGCCAGCATCCAGACGAGCGGATTGAACCAGAACAGCGCGCAGGCAAGGCGCGCCGCGAGCAGCTTCGCCCAGTCGAGCCGCGCGACATGCGCCAGTTCGTGCGCGATGATCGCCTCGGCCTCGGCCACGGCATCGACGGCGGCCGGGTTAAGCACGATCGTCGGGCGGACCACGCCCCAACTGATCGGCGAGCGCAGTTCGTTGCTGACCAGCAGCGCTGTCCCATGCTTGAAGCCCATCCGCCGCTGCGCTTCGGCGAGCGCCGACAGCCACGAAGGCTGAACCAGCACATCGGCTCGGCCGCGCATCGCGAACAGCCGCACCACGGCAACCGTCATCAAAAGGGCAAGCAGGAACAGGGGAAAGCTGTACACCCAGATGGCGAGGTCGGCCATCGCGGGCAGCGTCCAACCGGCATCGGCTTTGCTATCCGCAGCCATGGCCGGCGCCGCAGCGCCGGGCTGAGCCGCCGCCGCGGGAGGCGCCTCGACAACCGCCGGTGGCGCCGACATTGCAGGCGCAGATGCTTCGACCCAGTCGGCGGGCAGCGGGGCCCATTCGGGAAGCGCCAGCGTCGCCACCGGCAGCAGCAGCAGCGCCGCCAGCCCGGCATGCGCGATAAGCGAACGCTCGCCTGCCGAACGCGACCGCGCGAGGCGCAGCAACAGCAGCGTCAGCCCGGCGATGATCGCCGATTTCCAGGCAAGACCCAGCAGGGTCGCGGCGGTGATCATCATTTTGTCCTCCCTTCGCGCGCTTCGGCGATCAGCTTTTCCAGCTCATCGAGATCGCCCGCACTCATCTTGTCCTGCATGCCGAGCAGCGCCGCGGCGGCGCTGGTCGCCGATCCGTTGAAAAAGACGCGCACCACCTGGGTCAGCGCCGATTTGCTCGCCGTCTTCTCCTCGACGCTCGGCGCATAGAGAAAGCCGCGATCCGATGCCTCGCGCACAACGAAGCCCTTGGCCTCGAGCCGCTTGAGCATCGCGCGGATCGCCGATCCGGACAGTTCGGCGGGCAAAGCCTCGCCGATTTCAGTCACGGTCGACGCGCCACGTTCGTAAAGAATATCGACAATTTCGCGTTCCCGCGGGGGCAAGCTCGACAACATGCGAATCACCTTTCGCGCTACATTTGTAGCGTGCTACATTTGTAGCGCATGCTTGGCAAGGGGTTTTATTCGACCAACACACATGCTTGCGGCAAAGCCCCCGAAACCATAGGGTCGCGGCATGATAGGAGAACAACCATGATCGATTTCGCACTGGATCGCCGGACGCTGCTGGCGGGCATGGGCATGGCATCGGCGGGGCTTGCGATGCCGGCATGGGGTGCGGACAGCGCCGACGCGCGCCTCGATGCACTGCTCACCCGCCAGTTCGATCAGGCGCTGATCGACGACCCGACCCGCGCCGCGAGCCTGGGCCTCGATATCGGTGCGCGCGCCGGGCTGCGAGCGCGATTTCCCGACTGGTCGGCCGCCGCGCGGACCGCACGCGACCGCCGGATCGACACCGACCTTGCCGCACTACGCGCGATCGATCGCGGTGCGCTCGGCGATAATGCGCGGGTGGCCTATGACAGCGCCGAATTCGATCTTGTGGCCCGCCAGCGACTGGCCCGCTTCCCCTATCACACCGGCGGCTTTGCGCACCGCGCCGGTCCCTATGCAGTCACGCAGCTCGGCGGCTTCTATACCGGCGTCAGCACCTTTCTCGACAGCCAGCATCCGGTGAAGACCAAGGCCGACGTCGATGCCTATATCGCGCGAATGGAGGCAACGCCGGCGCTCCTCGACGATGATAGCGCGATCGTGCGCGCCAATGCCGCGATGGGCGTCGTCGCGCCGCGCTTCATCATCGAACAGGCCCTGCAGCAGCTCGGCCGTTTGCGTGACGGCGATGCGGCGTCGAAGACGATCGTCGCCTCGCTCGCCCGCCGCGCCAACGCCATCGGCCTCACCGGCTATGATGCGCGCGCGCAGGTGATATTCGAAGGTCCGATCCGCGCTGCTCTGACGCGTCAGATCGAGGTGCTGACGGCGCTGCTGCCTAAGGCCGGTGACGAGGCGGGCGTATCGCGCCTTCCGGACGGTCCCGCCTATTATGCGGCGACGCTGGCGCAGCACACGACCACCGACATGACCGCCGAGCAGATCCATCAATTGGGGCTCGACCAGCTTGCCGATCTGCACGCGCGCATGGACAAGCTGCTCACCGCGCAGGGCTTCAAAGAGGGCAGCCTACGCCAGCGGCTCGACGCGCTGACCGCAACCGACGGCCAGTTGTTCGCCAATGACGATACGGGGCGCGCGGCGCTGCTCGCCTATCTCAACGATCGGCTCACCACCATTCGCGCCCGCCTGCCGCAAGTGTTCAGCCGGATGCCGCGCGCGCCCTATGAAATCCGCCGCGTCCCGCCCGAGATCGAGATCGGCGCTCCTGGCGGTTCGGCGCAGGCCGGCACCCCCGACGGGTCGCGCCCGGGCATTTTCTTCATCAACCTGCGCGATACGCACGAGTGGCCGCGCTACACGCTGCCGACGCTCGCCTTTCACGAGGGAGCGCCGGGGCATCTGTTCGAAAATGCCCTGAAGTTCGAGGACGCGGCATTGCCGCTTTACCGCCAATCCTCTTACGTCACGGCCTATGGCGAAGGCTGGGGGCTGTATGCCGAGCAGGTTGCCGCCGAGCTCGGGATGTACGGCGACGATCCGCTCGGCGAGATCGGCTATCTGGCGTCCTATGCGTTTCGCGCCTCACGCCTCGTCGTCGATACCGGGCTGCACGCCAAGGGCTGGAATCGCCAGCAGGCGATCGAATTCATGGTCGAAAACTCGTCCGAAACGCCAAGTTCGGCGCGAACCGAGATCGACCGCTACATCGTCTATCCGGGGCAAGCCTGTTCATACAAGGTCGGTCAGACCGCGATCAGCCGGCTGCGTGATGAGGTTTCGTCGCACCGGGATTATGACATCAAGCGCTTCCACGACGTCGTGCTCGGGGCCGGACGCATCCCGCTTGCGGTGCTCGAACGCCGCGTACGCGACGCCTTTCCGGCCTGAGTTATTTCCCTCGGCCGCCCGTGCCGCTATCTGCAGCGGGCAGTCGAGGGAGTTTGACGATGCCGATCAAGGCCGCCCGTCTCTATAATGATGGCAAGCTCGTGCGTGAGCTGGGCCCGAACGAGGCCATTCCCGATCATTGCGATCCGGGCGACTTTTTCTGGCTCGGCCTGTTCGAGCCGACCCCCGGCGAGCTGGAGGGGATCGCCAGGCGCTTCGGCCTGCATCCGCTGGCGGTCGAGGACGCGCTGAAGGCCAACCAGCTGCCAAAGGTCGAAGCCTATGGCGAGCAATTGTTCGTCGTCGCCAGCACCGGCAATCGCGATGGCGACACGATCCAGTCGGGCGAAACCGCCTTCTTCCTTGGTCGCCATTTCATCGTAAGTGTCCGTCACGGGTCGGCGCGGACGCACAGCGAGGTGCGCGCGCGGCTCGAATCCTTGCCGGCGAAACTGGCGCACGGCCCCGATTATGTACTTTATGCGATTCTCGATTTCATCGTCGACGGCTATTTCCCGGTGATCGACGCGATCGAGGACCGGCTGCTTACGGTCGAGGAAAGCGTCATGGACACGCCGCTCGACGCCGACGACATCCGGCATCTTTACGGCCAGCGGCACGAGATCATCCGCTTTCAACGCCTGGTCGGATTGATGAAGGATGTCGCATCACGCCTGACCAGCGATGCCGACCTGCCGTGCATCGACGATGCCGTGCGCCCCTTTTTCCGCGACATCTGGGACCATGTGCAGCGCGCCGAATTCCGCCTCGTCGGATTGCGTGATGTCGCGGCGTCGGTCGTCGACACCAACAATCTGCTCGAACAGCAGCGGCAGGGCGCGATCACGCGCCAGCTTGCGGCCTGGGCCGCCATTCTGGCCGTACCCACCGCGATCGCCGGCATTTACGGCATGAATTTCGAGCATATGCCCGAACTCGGCTGGACCTTCGGCTACCCCTTCGCGCTTGCCTTGATGGGCAGCGTGTGCGCGCTCCTCTATTGGCGCTTCAAGCGGATCGGCTGGCTCTAACGTCGGCCCGCTCTTGCCCGGTCGCCACCGGGACGTTATCTGTCATCCGTCATCTTTTTAAGGAGTCGGAGGATCATGGACCGCAACTGAACGCATCGCCCCTAGCCTTGCCTTCAGGAAAGCCTTTTCCATGTCTACGATCACCCTCTCCCGCCTCGGCTGGTCGCCCCCCGACGGTCGCCGCATATTTTCCGATCTCGACCTTCAGTTTCGCCCGGAACGCACGGGTATCGTCGGTCGCAATGGCGTCGGCAAGTCGACCCTGTTGCGCCTGATCGCGGGTGAGGCAACGCCGACAAACGGCGCGATCAGCCGCGGCGCGCGCATCGCCATGCTGCACCAGACGGTGCAGGTTGCCGCCGATGCGACAATTGCCGACCTGTTCGGCGCGCGCCCGGCGCTGGCCCTGCTCGCGCGCGCCGAAGCGGGGACGGCGTCGCTCGACGACATCGCAGAGGCCGACTGGACGCTGGCTTCGCGGATCGACGAGGCGCTGGCCGGTGTCGACCTGCCGCTCGATGTCGCGACGCCGCTTGTGCATCTTTCGGGTGGACAACGCACGCGCGCCGCGCTCGCCGGCGCGATATTCGAGCAGCCCGATTTTCTGCTGCTTGACGAACCGACCAACAATCTCGACCGGCAGGGCCGGGAGGCGGTGCGCGCGATCCTGCGCGACTGGCAGGGCGGCGCGATCGTCGTCAGTCACGACCGCCAACTGCTCGAGGAGATGGATGCGATCGTCGAACTGACCGCGACGGGCGCCGCGCGCTATGGCGGCGGCTGGAGCGCCTATTCCGCGCGCAAGGCGGTCGAACAGGCGGCCCTTGAGGCCGAGCTTGCCACCGCAGAGAAGCGCGTCGATCAGGCCCAGCGCCAAGCGCAGGCCGCCGCCGAGCGGCAGGATCGCCGCGATTCGCGGGGCCGGAAAAATGCGGCGCGCGGCGACATGCCGCGCATTGTGATGGGGGCAATGCAGCGCCGCGCCGAAGAATCACGCGCTGCCGCCGGGCGGCTGGCCGAACGCCAGCAGGGACAGGCCGAGCAGGCGCTCGCCGCGGCGCGCAGCCGGATCGAGATCGTCGATCCGCTGGCGATCGCGCTGCCGTCGACGGGTCTCCCGGCTTCGCGGACGGTCGTTGCGTTGGAGCATGTCCGCGCGGGCTATGACGGCGGCGCACCCGTCATCGATGATTTGTCGTTCACGATCACGGGACCCGAGCGATTGGCAATCACCGGCCCGAACGGATCGGGCAAATCGACGCTGCTCGCGCTGATCGCCGGAACACTGACGCCCTGGTCGGGGAGCGTGCGCGTCGGTGTGCCGTTCGCGCTGTTCGATCAGCGCGTCGCGCTGCTCGATCCGCTACTTTCGATCGCCGACAATTTCCTGCGGCGCAACCCCGGGGTCGGCAACAATGCCTGCCGCGCCGCGCTCGCACGCTTCCGCTTTCGCGCCGACGCCGCCGATCGCATCGTCGGCACGCTCAGCGGCGGGCAGGTGCTTCGCGCCGGGCTCGCCTGCGTCCTCGGCGCGCCGCAGCCACCGCAGATGCTGATCCTCGATGAACCCGGCAATCATCTCGATCTCGATTCGCTCGCCGCGATCGAAACCGGGCTCGCGGCCTATGACGGCGCGCTCATCGTCGTCAGCCACGATCCGGCCTTTCTGGATGCGATCGGGGTGAACCGCGAGCTGGCGCTGGGCGACGACTGCGGCCTGCCCTCACCCGGCTGACACGCCAGCGACTTGCCAGCGACGTCTGGCTGTGGCAGGGGCGCCGCTCCCACGGCGTGGGGCGCTTAGCTCAGTTGGTAGAGCATCTCGTTTACACGGCGATGGCGCAGTTATTCCAGCAAATTGAAATCGTTACGCTTTCTTGGCCGTACCCTGCTCCGGTTCGGGAATATTGCGGGACTCGCTGGCATCGAGGCCGGCGCGCACGTCGTCGTCGAGGACGTGGGCATATTTCAGCGTGGTGGCGATGTTGCGGTGGGCGAGCGCTCGCTTGGTCAGAGCGAGATCGCCTGTGTTGCGCAGGATCCGCGTCGCGCGAGTGTGTCGGAGGTCATGCAAGCGGAGATCCGGCAGCTCGATCGCCTTGCGAGCATCGTCATGGACTTCCCTCATGACGCTGGCGCTGATCGGATAGCGCTCGCCCTGCCGGCGCTGGGCGCGATCGCGGCGACCGCTGGCGGTGGCGCGCTGGCAGACATAGGTGAACACCTTCGGGCCGACCTTCGGCTGGTTGGCGATGATCAGAAGCATCGCCTGCGTTAGCGGCCGCTCGACCATCGCCCCGCCCTTCACGCGCGTCCACGCGGTGCGGTTCGGCAGATCAAGGTCATTCCATCCGAGACCGATCACCTCGCTGCGCCGCCAGCCGGAGAGAAGCAAAAACTCGAACGCGGGGCGAACGTCGGCCCGGACAGCGGCGAGATAAGCATCCTGTTGATCGCCGGCGCTGAGCAAGCGCCAACGCGTTCCCGCCGCCTTGAGCCGCAAGGCGTTCCAGTCGGGCATGTCGCCGATGTCATATTTCGCCTTATCGGCCCGGTGCCAGACGGCGCTCGCAACCTCGATCTCGCGGTTCACGCTGCTATTGGCGCGCATCTCGCCATTGTCGCGGATCCGGCGCGCCGCGAAGTGGTCGATCAGCATGCGCTGGGTGATTTCGGAGAGCAGGCGTCCACGGCCAAGACCCGACACCAAAGCCGCGAGAATATATTCGGTGGTTTTCCAGCTCGGCAGGGCCGAAGCATAGTCTTGGTAGAACCCCGCGGCATCGTCGAGCGTGATCGGCGGGCGGGTCCGCGTGGGAAGGAGCGCCTCGTGCAACCGCTGATCGATGATCTGCTGCGCTAAGCGCTTGTTGTCCGTTCCCGTCGAGCCATGAAACCGACGACCGCCCCTGACGAAGTCGTAGTGCCAGTGCGGCGATCCTTTCTTCGGGATGGGGCGGGGCATTGCGGCAAATCCTGATGGCGGGCAGCGACATGCTGGCGCGCGATATATTCGGCGATGTCATCCGGCGTGTGCCGAATCTTGCGGCCGTCGAGCCTGACGTAACCGATTTTCCCCGCCGCGCGCAAACGGCGCAGCGTGGGGACCGAGATCTGTAGCTCGGACGCGGTTTCCTCTATCGTCAGGAGCCGGGTCACCTATGCCGCCCTCTCCAGTTTCAGATCTTCGCTGCGACCAGGCGCGCGCGGCGGGATCCAGAAGGTGGGCGCGTGGGGCAGCGGCTCGGCCAGCAGATCCCACACGACCCACATGAAATCGACTTTGCCGCCGTCGTGGGCGCGCTTGCCGAGCTGCTCGATGACGTCGCCCGGCGGCATCGACGGGCGTTCGCACAGGATGTAGATCCCGCTCGGCCGATGATCGCGTTCGAAGAGGTTATAGCGGCCCTTGCTGGCGAGCCACTTCACTGGCAGCAACGCGGCCACCTTGTGCGTGGCGACCTCGATCGCGCGGCGTATGCACTTCTCTGCGAGACCGCGCACCAGCGCGCCGTTCTGGCGGCTGTAGGGTGGATTGAAGAAAATCGACAGCGCGTCGCTCGCTTCGAGCAAATGTCGCTGGTCGCCCATCCAATCGTGGACGCCGAGGAATCGCGCGCCGGCGTAGCGCTCGAAAAGGTCGGTTCCGAATGCCTGATGGCCGCGCTCGGCGAGCGCTTCCACAATGTTGCCGGATCCGCAGCATGGATCGAGATAGGTCACGCCTTCGTCGAGCGGCAGGAAGTCGGCGAGCCGGTGCGTCACCCAGCGCTCTTCGACGTACCAATCCCATGGGTGGCGACTGTTTGCAGAGGAAAGCTCGCCGCTCATGCCGCCAGCCTTTCCAAGCAATGCTCGGGCAGATTCGCGGAGGCCAGCACCTTCGACATTACCGGGCAGACGCTGTTGCCGATCTTCGCGATTTGATGGGTGATTGGCAGGCGTCCGAACTTGCGGTTTCCCTTTTCGGTCAGATACCAGCACTCGGGATCGAGAATATAATCTGGCGGGAAACCCTGCGCATTCGCCAGCTCGCGCGGCGTAAGCATGCGCATGCCGATATCGACGATGATATAGGTCAGTTCGTCGATCACAACCGTGACGACGGCGAAGCGAGGCTTCGCGGTGATCGTGTCGATGGGCGCATTGGCCGCCTGATGCTGGCCGACCTCCGAACCATAATATTTGACCAGAAATGCGGCGACCTTTACCGCGCAATCCATCATGTCGGGCGGCAAAGCGCCTTCCTCGACCAGCGTAACCGTCACGGGCTGCTGCTGCGTCCCACGTCCGGTGATCGTCGACAGGGGTTCCTTCATCGACTTGGGCGCGCAGCCTTTGCCGGCATTGTGCTGCGCCATGAAGGCGGCGACCGCGGCATGCTTCGCCCCACCGGCGACGACCGAGCCAAGAGGCTTGCAAAGGTGCGGAACACGCGGAGCCTGCCCTTCCCGCTCGCCGTAACCCGTCTGAATTAGCGTCGCAGCGGCGACACCGAAATGACCGCCTGTCGAAATAGTATTGATGGGCGCCCGGGCATCTTGCCCGATGCAGTTGTTTCGCAGCTTGAACAGGCTCGCCGCCGTCACCGCGATCTCGCCGCCCTTCGATGTCGTGATCGTGGGCAAAGTCGATCGAGGCGGGCGCACCTGATTGCCGCCCTTTGTGTGGGTGATCGGCACGACGCCCGGCGATATCACCGCGATTTCGCCCCGATGGGCGCCGGTGACAGTTGGCAAGGGGTTATGCCCCGGATAGACGCGACCGTCACCGCCCTGATGCGTCAGCGGCACGAAGAATGGTTTGGGATCATTGATGACATGGCGAACCACGCCTGTCGCGATCCGGCGACAGGTCGGATCTTTCAGGTCGCGCGCGCGGTCGAAGATCGACGGACAGGGAATCGACCAGTCGATGCACTCGGCCGCAGTCCGCCATGGCAAGAGCTTGCCCGTGCGGACCTCTACACTATCGGGGCGACCGTGCGTCGGTTGGGGCCAGACGATGGGTTGACCATCGCGCCGTGCGATCAGGAAAAGCCGCTTGCGACTGGTCGGCGCACCATAGTCGCAAGCGCGCAGCTCGCGATGCTCGACCTTGTAGCCGAGCTTGCGGATGCGCCGCACCCACAGGTTGAACTCTTCGCCCTTGCGTTCCTTGATCGGCTTGCCTTCGCTGTCGAGCGGTCCCCACTGGCGGAACTCTTCGACATTTTCGAGCATGATAACCATGGGCGCGCCGCCGCCCTCGATCGTCGACTTTTGCAGCCGTTCGATCCAGTGGGGAACCACCCACGCCATGTCGCGGATATTGCGGTCGCGCGGTTTGCCGCCCTTCGCCTTGCTGTGATGTTTGCAATCGGGGCTGAACCAAGCGAGGAGGACGGACGCGCCACCCGTTGCGTCAAGCGGATCGACCGAGAAGATCGACTGACAATAGTGCTTCGTCTCGGGATGATTGGCCGAATGAACAGCGATCGCCGCTTCATCGTGATTGATAGCAACGTCGACCGGACGGCCGAACGCCGCCTCTAGGCCGGTGCTGGCACCGCCGCCGCCGGCGAAATTGTCAATTATCAAAGGCAGTTTCATTGCGTGATCCCTTTCCGGGCTATTTCGCGGTCGATGGCGTCGATGAAGGCGATGGCGACGATGACGCCCTGCACGGCCTTTTTCCGGGCAGCGGGCAGGATGCGGCGTTCGTCGGGGCCTTCGGCGCGCTCGGTCGCGATCTGGAGGAAGGACGTGGCCTTCTGGCCGATGCTGTTCAGCGGCAGGGCGTCGTCGGCCGCGGCGTCGTGGCCGAAGACCATGACCGAGCGGGCGCGCTCGCGCATCAGCTCGTGCATGATCTCGATCAGCGCCGGGCTAAGCACCTGGTCGACGGGGAAGTCGGGCAGCGGCGCGCTCATGCGTCCCTCCGCAGGTAGCGGCGGATGCGGCGACGGATGCGGTGGATCCAATAGAGCTGCAGGATCTGCGTCCCGAGCAGCACGATCATGATCGTCGCGATGATGAAGACCTGATTATCGGTCATGCGGCCATTCCTTCGGTTAGAGCCGACAGGCGCGCCTGATTGCGCTCGATCGAGCGACGACGTGCCTTGATGCGGCAGGTTTCGATGTGGATGAGGCGCCAGAGGCGGTCGGCCTCGGCATCGGTGAGAGCGCGGGTACGGTTAATCGCCTGATAGGCGGCGATCTTGGCCTGCAGCTCGGCGTCGGACAGGCGGCTCATCGGCGCTCTCCGGTCGAACGAGGAGCAGACGCGGCGGCGATCTGATATCCGCGGTGCAACGCCATAGCGGCGATGACGAACGTGATATCCTCCAACTCGGCTTCCTTGCCGACGATCTTGGCGAAGGCGATGTTGACGATCGCGACGATCGCAATGGTGCCGAGTGTTTCCGCCCAAGGTTTCAGCCAGCTCTTCATGCCGGTATCTCCCGAATGATAGAAAGGGGCGCGCGTTCGCAGTCGAGCCAGAGGGCGCGGCGGCGCAGTTCGCGGTTGCGATCGGCGGCGGCTTCGCGCGAGCGGTTGCGGCTGGCGGCGATCGCGGGGGGCTGAGGCAGCACCGGCGCGTGTCCGCCACGTCCGCGACAGACGAAGGTCGGGGTGCCGACGATGCTGGTGCGGTGACCGTGCGGTTTCACAGGGCGCCTCCCGCGATCATGAGGGCGAGAAGCGCCGCAGGGAGGCCGATGACGAGGAAGGCCGCGCAGGCGATCGCCGCGAGGAAATCGGGCCAGCGGAAGAGCGAAGCGATTTCCTCGGCCGCGCGATCGGCCTCGGCCGCGCTGATCGGGAACATGGTCAGGAGGCGGCGCATTCCGCACCTCCCGCCGCCGGATAGGCGGTCATCAGCTTGCGGCGGACCAAGACGCTGTAGTCGGCGACGGTGCGGCATTCGGCGGCTTCGTCGTCGGTGATCTCGACGCCGAAGCAATCCTCGACCTTCATCACTATTTCGACGTGGTCGATGCTGTCGCAGCACAGATCATCGACCAGGCGGTGCGTCAGATCGACATGCGACACGCGCAGGCCGAGACAATGCTTGACCGTCGCGCAGAGCCGCTGCTCGACGAAGGTGGCGTGGTTGAATTCGGGTTTGGACATGCGGGATCCTCCCTTGCTGCTGGGATCAGGTGAGACCGATGGCGGAGCGGTAGACGTCGAGGATCGCGTCACGTTCGGCGCGATCGTGCGGACTCATGCGGCGCAGTTTGACGACTTCGCGCATGATCTTCGGGTCGTAACCCTGCGACTTGGCTTCGAGATAGACATCGCGCTTGTCGTCCTTGATGCCCTTTTCCTCCTCTTCGAGCCGCTCGACGCGCTCGATGAAGAGGCGGAGCTGGTCATCGGTCGCGCCGGCGTCGCCCGACCGGATCGTCTGGCCGCGCGATCCTTCGAGGCAGCCGCCGCAGACGGTGAGCGGGGCCTTCGTCATGCCGCTGGTGTGACGCTCCCAGCCCGCCGGGAGCAGGTCACCATCCATGAGGCCGGGTGCGTCGCATTTGGCGCAGAAGATGCGCTGCCCGCTCACTGGCGCGCCTCCGGGCGGGGCAAATCGCTGGCGCGCATCAAGGTGCCGGTGAAGCGGGCGGCGAGGATGCCGATCGCCATGCCCGCGGTCGGTCGATCGAGGGGCCGCGGCGCGCGCGAGTCGACATGGCGCTGTGCGATCTGATCGGCGCAGTTGCCGCAGCGCACCGCATCATGGCCGTTCGGAGCGGCGCAGCGGATCCAGCCGACCGGAAGGTTCTGCCGATCGCCATAATGTTCGACGTGGCAATCGGCGCAAATGTAGATGCCGGGTTGGAAGGGCTTCATTTTCAATCCTCCATGACTTCGTCGCGGCCATCCGGCTGGGCGAAGACCCAGCAGTGGATGACCTTGCTTTCGAGGCGGGTTTTCACGTTCTTCGCCGCGAGGAAGCGGCGGGATTTCGAGGAGCGGAGCAGCTGCTTGAGATCGTCCATCGGCGGCGCCTGAATGCCGCGCTGGCGGCACCGCTCCTCGAACATCGGAAGGCTGACGGCGATCAGCTTGTCGGCCTTGGTGTGCAGATTGATCGGGTTCGTCTGAACGACCTCGTTGGCCTCGAACCAATCGAACAGTTCCCAGAATTTCGCGACATGGGGGTGGTCGGCGCTGATCGCCTGATGCCGCTCGCGGATCATGCCGCGGATGAATTCATGTCCGCGCTCGCGCACGTCGTCGGGAATCGAAATCACGGTCGCGAGGGCGTCGAGGCCGGCGGCGAGCTGGGCGTGGTTCTTGACCAGGCGCTGGTGGCCGACGCCGCTGGCTTCGGGCAGCGCCTTTTCGTGCTTTTTATATGCGGCGAAGAAAGCCGCGAGCCACGCTTCTTCCTGCCGGATGACATGGACGATGAAGCCCGACAGGGTGTCGGTCGGCCAGCTTTCGATGGCCTCGGCCGCAACCTTGGTTTCCGGGCTCCAGCCTTCCTTGTTGATGGTCAGGCTCATGAGGCGTTCGAGCAGCGCCGCCGATGCCTTCACCGCGAAATTCTGCGCGATCACGACGCCGCCGCGGAAGGGCGGGTCGTAGGTTTCCATCCCGCCCGAGCGAACGCCGCGTGAACGAACCGCGCGCCCGTTGTAGGCGGTTTTAAGCTCGTCCCATTCGAAGCGCTTGCTGTGCGGGGTGCTTTCGTCGCGGTCGCCCTCGATCAGCACCACCGGCAGGTTGCCGACCTTTCCGAGGTTGCGCGCGATCGCGGCCGACGTTGCCTTGGTGGGGTCGAAGCCTTCGTAGGAATCGCGGCCGTAGAGCCGCCAGAGGAATTCCAGCAGGGTCGATTTACCCGATCCGGGTTCGCCGATGATCTGCAGGAAAGCGAGGCTCTTGTGCGCTTCGCGGATCTGTTCGGCGAAGAGGGTGATCTGCCAGAAGGTGAGCGCGATCAGGCCCTTGGCGCCATAGGCCGTCCACAGCTTGGGGAGCCAGTCGGTCCTGAAATTGTCGCGGTCGTAATCGATATCGAGCAGGCGCTCGGGCGAACGCAGCTTCACCGCCACCTTGCCGAAGTCGAAATAATCCTCGGCGTTCAGATCATAGACCCGACCGGCGCGCACGGCGATGTCGCCGAGGATCCACGCGCCATGGGCCTTGCTGTAACCGGTGAAGTCGATCGGCTCGACCGTCTTGAGGTCGCGCGTCTGGATCTGCATCAGGCGGTCGAGCTGGCCGGTCGTGCCGGTGAACATGCCGCCGAAGGCGAACAGGCGTTTCTTGAACTCGGGCGCGGCGGTGAGCTGAGCCGCCGAAAAGCGCCCTTTTGCGGTCGGCGTCTTGCCGGGGAAATCGACGCGCAGATAATAGGCAGTGTCGTCGATGACGTCGTCGCGCTCGCGGTACAGCGTCCGAAAGGCACAGTTGGCGATCTCGTCAACCTCGGCGCAGGCGCGGATCGCGGCTTTCTCGGTCAATCCCTCCTTGAGCCGCACCTCGGCGATGCGGGCCTGATTGAAGCTAGCCCACCACATGCGGTTGTCGAACGAGAAGCTGAACCCGTTCCAATGCTTGCGCTCATGAATGAGGCAGGCCTTTTCGAGCGCACTGGTCGCGATGGTGACGCGGCCATTCCAGAAATATTCGTCGAAGTCGGCGGGGGTGAGCCGCCCCAGCTCGAGAAGATCGTTCCAATCCTTTGCATCGCCCTCGACCAGGCTGGCCTGACAGGCGGTCGCGGACCAGCCCTCTTCCTCGGCGCGCTTGACGAAATCGCGCGACCATTTGACGCCGGCGGCGCCGACGTCGAACGCGAAGACCAGTTCGGGCCGATGGTTGGGGGTCGGGCCGTTGGCGATCGCGAGGCGCAGTTCCTGCAGCCAGTGTTCGGGCCAATTGTTGACCGTCATCGCCGACACGGCGGCATGCCCGGCCATCGTCAGCGCCCATGCGTTGAAGATGCCCTCTGCGATCAGGATCCGTTCGGCCGCGGCCTGCTTATCGATCGTCAGGGCGGGCGGCGCCCAGCAATAGCCCTTGTAGGATTTCCCGCCGGCGGCGCGCTTGGGCTGAAAGCGGGCCTTCATTTCGAAGCGGCCCGGCTGGTCGATCAGCCGTTCCCACCATGTCCCGCCGGGCAGCGGGAAGCGCACGGTGGCGGTGCCGATGTTGCGCTCGGGATCCTTGTAATATTCTTGGCTGTAGCAGCCGCGCATGCCGGTAAGATCGAGCTTTCGGCCATGCTGGAGGAAGGCGTCGGCGGCGGCGTTCGGATCGGCCTCGGTCGCCTTGAACCGCTTCGACCAATCGTCGAAGATTTCGGGGAAATAGGACTTTACCGACTTTTCATAGCCGCAGCGATTGAGCCGACCGCATTTAAGGACGAACGGCTTTTCGGCGTGAACATACAGCTCCTTCTTGTGGCACTCGGGGCATTTGCCCTTGCGGTACCATTCGCCCTCGCGCCGGAAGGCGAATTCCCGCTGCAGGGCGCGGTCCAATTCTTGGGCGAGGGCGTTGCTCATGAAGGAAGGGCGGCTTTCGCAGGCAAAGGGGTAGCGCCGCCGAAAGCGAGGTTCGGCGCGCGGTCTGTCGGTTCATGCGGATTTGGTCAGGTCAGGCAGGAACTGGCGCCGGCGGCGGCTCTCCATCGCGGCGCGCCCGGCGGTAGCGCTTGGGCGTCACAGGATATTTGATCTCAACGCCGACCGGGGTCGAAACGCTGTGAACGAAGCTCATTTGCGCTTTCCAACGGTGGCCGCAGCCATTGTTGGTGCAGTCGAAGTAGATATCGCGATGGAGGATCGAGACTTCCTCGCTATCGCGCGCGCGGCCCGGCGATTTGCAATAGGGACAGCGGGCCGAAACGCGGCGGCTCATTGACGATACTCCCGTTGAATCATGCGCGCTTCGGCGCGGATGGCGAGCGCGGTGGCGATCACCTGGTCGGCCGCGGTCTCGATCTGTTCGGCTTCGGCGCAATCGACATGATCGTCTTCGTGCGCCTCAAGGATCGCCTCGGCCAGTTCGCTGTTGCCCTTTGACTGCCGGGCGAAGAGCATCAGCAGGTCGCGGCCCGTCGCGGCGATGTTCGGCGTCGGCACCAGCTCACGCAGCCGCTGGCGCGCCAATACGGTCGTGACGTGCGGGTGGCCCGGATAGCCGACCGTTTCAGCCTCCAGCGTCGCGATTTCGTCGGCGCGTGGAAAGGCGTCGGTCGTCGTGCTGCAGCAATCGCTGATCCGCTGTTGCCGGGTGCCGAGCCGCTTGGCGACCGCATCCTGTCCGCCATAGGCTTTCACGAGGGCGCGGAACGCTTCCTTGATTTCCTGTTGCTCGGGCGGGAGCGTGATGTTGCGTTCGACGCTCATGCCAACGCCTCCTTGAGCATCGCCAAATGCTGTTGGGCGATGGCGAAATGTTCGCGGTGCATCGCAATGATGTCCGGCGTGTCATGATCGTCTGCGCCCGCTTCGCGACAGGAAATCGCTTCATCGGCCATCCCGATCGCCCATTCGAGTGATGCGGCGATATCTGCCAGCCGTGCTCCGAACGCGGGGTCGAATTTCATAACCGGGGCAGCGTGGATGGTCATATTGCGGAACGGCCCACACCGTTCGGCATTTCGCATCGCCGCGATCAGGTGATCCGTGTTCTGATCAGTGACCATGAAAATGCCGTAGGGGGTGCGTTTCATGTCGCTGCTCCCCTATGGGCGGTAAGGAACTGATTTTTACCGCCTATCGCGCCGCCGCAGATGCGGGCAGCTAGGGCCGCGCAGCAGCGACGAGCAGGGGTGCGGTCGCAGTTGGCGCAGGGGATGGACGGTGCGGAGTGCGAGGGCGAACAGGCTGCGACGTGCAGAGAGGGGAGAGCTGCCGCAGCCTGTTCGCCGAGCGGCAACGCGACCAGATCGCCGCCGATTGGTAAACGAAAATAGTGAATCCCCCCAAGGCACCTCACAGGCCGCGACCTCGATAGCTTGCGGCGCTGCTGCTCATGTCGGCCATATCCATCGGCGACGGATTGAAGCCGGGAGCGATTCTAGTGAACGAGATGCTGGATATGTGACGGTTGATGCGCAAATCGACGACGTGCGCTACCTGCCGGAAATAGGCGCAGATGCACCGCACCCAGCCATCCTGATCGCGAAAAGCGATCGCCTGCGTTGCCTCGCCGAAATATTCGGGCAATCGGAACGAGCGGAGGATAGCCATTGCTCCGGTCTCTCCTTCGACAGGCCAAATCTCGCGGATATGGCGCTTCAACAAACGGCGGGGATGGAAGATCGAAGGATCAAAGGCGTTCATGCGACCCTCCGATCGGCGCCTTTGTCGATGCCAATCCATCGTTCGGTCTGATCAGGTGCCGGGGGATAATTCCGCGGATAAATGTCGGGACGTAGGTCGTGTCGCGACACGCCAAATTCGCGCTCCGCGAGCAAAACATACTCTGCCGGAAGCCGCTTGGACGATTGCAGCCACTTCCAGAACGTCGGCTGTGGGACGGCGAGCCGACGCGCCGCCTCGCTTTGCGAGCCAGCGATTTCGACGATGCGATTCAGTGCTTCGAAGGGCGAGTTCGGCGTGTCCATGCGCCCAACTATTCTGAAAGTGATAGATACGTCAATGGGAAAAGTGTCAGTGCTTGCTATTCCAAATGGAATTATGCCGAGAAGCATGAAGCATGCCGTCGATACCGACCGTTTTCGTAAGCGTTTGCAGGAACGTGGAATGACGCAGTCGGGCTTGGCCCGGCAGCTTGAAATTTCGCAAGGCACGATTGCTAAGCTTGCGCTCGGTGAGAGCGCCGGGTCGAAGCACCTTCACCGAATCGCGCGGGCTCTCGGAACGACAGCCGAGTATCTGACTGGTGAGATCGACGACCCCGCGGAAGGCGCCACGCCTCCGCCATCGGCTGAAGAATTGGCCGATGAGCTTGGCCTGGTCGCGATCAAGGAAATCGACCTCACGCTGGGGCTGGGCGGGGCATATATCGGCGAAGGCGTGGTGAGCGAGGTTGAGCGCTATTTGCCGCTGGCATGGTTGCGCGAGTTCACGCGCGCGGATCCGCAATATTTGCGTGTCGCGCGAACCCGCGGCGATTCGATGAAGCCGACGCTGTCGGATGGCGATCTGGCAATCATCGACATCAAACAAAATTCGATCCGCGAGCAAGATGCGGTTTGGGCGATCGCCGTCGCCGATATCGGCATGATCAAGCGCATCTGGGCGAACCCGGATGGCAGCTACAAGATCAAGAGTGACAATCCGAATGTGGATCCAGAGACGGCAGTCGATGGCGAAATGTTCGTTTTGGGGCAAGTCGTCGGGAAGCTAGGGAAATTGTGATGCGTTGGTTTACGGCGGCTCTGATGGCGGCAACCCTAAGTGGCTGCTCGGCGCCGGCAGACGATAAAGCGGATGATCCTGCTGCTGCCGCCACAACCTACGCGTTTACAAAGGCTGATCTCTATCGTGCCCCCCCGAAAGACATTTGCCGCCGCCATGATCCAGATTTTCTGTTGCACCTGATGGGCAGAGTGGATGCAGCACTGCCGCTGGATGCAAAGGGGTCGGCCCAGTTCGACAGCTTCTTCGTTCAAGATCGCTTTGATGGAAAAGGAAAAGAGGCTGTTCTTCGCTTCACGGCCCGCCACGGCAATGCCGCGTCGGTCCCCATGTTTGCTCTCGCGCCATTTGCGCAAGAGTCATGCTCGATCGGGAAAATGACGGGTTCGGTTGGAACCGATCTGCTCAACGATGCCGGGAACGATGGTTTCGCAATAGATTAGCCGCGGCTCACCAATTCCAGCCGAGGCCCGCGATCCCGCGCAGGATGTTGACCATAATCAGGCCGATGATGACCGCGAAGGCCAGCCAGAAGGCGAACTCCGGCGCCTTGCTGGGCGGTGGCAGGGGGTCGCGCGGATCTTCCCATAGGTTCGGCATGGCGCGACGATAGCGCCGCCGGCGTCGTCAGTCGATGGCGCCGAGATCCAGCTTCAGTTCGGAGATGAAGCCGCCGCCCGCGCTGACGCGGTGCGTCACCTCCGCGATCTGCCACTTTGCGGCGTCGATCTCCGCCTTGAACCCCTGCAGCGTCACCGGGCGGTCGGGCATCAGGGTCGCGTCGCCATAGGCGAGCGTCAGAGTGAATTCGGCCGCGGTGCGGGCATCGCGCCGCCGCGCGCCCTCCGCCGCCGCCTTCGCGTCGCTCGCGCTCGCATAGGTGCGCTTCAGGCGGCGCGCGTTGCCGCTGTCGCCCACGGTCACGACGTGACGCTTGGCGCTGCCCTGATCGTGCCATTCGGCCTCGACCCCGTCATGTTCGTCGCGCTTTTGCCGCGTCCAGCTATAGCTGGAGCATTGTTCGCGCGCGATCGTCAGGCCGGGGATTGTCGAGCCTCCGGCGGTGGTCCCGGCACCGATGGGCGCGAGGATCAGCGTCCCGGCCTTGATCGTCGCCATCGCCTCGTATCGGCGGCCCAGCTCATTGATGAAGGCGATATCGCTTTTCGCCTTTTGCCGCGTCGCCGGAATTACCGCGCCGGCCAGCAGCGGGTGAACGCGCGGCGTCAGCCCGTGGCGCTTGGCGATCTTCGCGACGATCGAGGCCAAGGTCTGTTCGACCCAGCTTTCGTCGCGCCTTTTGCGCAGATCGGCGGTCAGGTCGGCGGCGCGCCCGGTGATCGAAAGGCCATCGGGCGGTCCCGACCAGGTGAGTTCATCGACGCGGAAATTGCCCTTGTCGATCAGGCCAGCGGTTACGCCGCTGCCCTTTGCCCAGCCGATGGCGACCGCGAGCGTTGCGGTCGGCGGCGGGAGGGCGAGCGTGCCGCTTTCGTCGCCCAGCGTGATGTCCAAACTGTCGGCCTCTTCGCCCCGCTTTTCGGTCAGGCTCAGCTCGCGGAGGATCGGACGCATCGCCTCGGTCAGATCCTGCCCGTCGAGCGTCACCTGCCATGCCGCCATGGGCATGATCCATTCGTCGCGGCTCGCGGGCTGCAGCGCGGTCGATGCGGGAGGCTGGCTTGCCATCAGTCGCCCGCGCGGGTCAGGTCGATGGCGAATTCGACGCGTCGCGCACCGCCGCCGGGCAGGAAGGTGCTGCGCCGTTCGTCGACCGCCTGAATGATGTAATTGCCAACGATCGTGCCGTCCGATTGCACCATGGGATAGGCGTCGCCGGTTTCGGCCATCGCGCGGATCTGCGCCAGCGACGTGTTCGGCCCGGTCAATTCGGGCATCAGGAGGCCGGGCAGCGTGATGGTCTCTGCGCCGGGGCCGAGGAACTGGAAGGCCGCGCGGGCGCCGAGGCGTTCGTTGGCGGCATGGCGCCAATCGCTGCGCCGGATGAATTCCTGATAGGCGATCGTATCGATGCCGAAGAGGAACAGGCCGAGCGACAGCATCGACAGGCGTTCGCCCCTCACGCCGCCGGCGGCGTCGATCTTTGCCAGCCCCTGCAGCTTGGCAGCGATGGTCGCCGCGGTCGCGATCGCGGGCATGTCGGGCAAGCCGATCAGGCGGCGCACGGTCGAAAGCTGCGACGTCGCGGCCGACAGGTTCAAATTGCCGCCGATATCACCGATCTTCATAGCTGCCCCTTGCCTCCTTCGCCAAAAGCCGGCGCAGCTCGGCCAGCACGCGCTTCGCGAACTGTTCGGCGTTCTCGCCGGGTTCCTGTTTCAGATTGATGGTGACGCTGCCGATCGTCAGGCTTGCGGGGCGCCCTCCCCCGCCGCCCGACGCCGCCAGCGCGGCCGCAGATGGCGATCCGGCGGCGAAGGGGGAGCGCGGCAGGCTAAACCCGCCCGCAACGCCCTGTGCCAGCCTGCGGGCGCTATCGACGGGGCGGCGCTGCCCGCGATCGATGCCGATGGCGAGGCCGTCGCTGACAAAGCCGCCCATCTGCATGAACAGGCGCGACGGCGAGTTGATGCCGAGATAGGCCTTCGCGCCTTTCCATGCCCCGGCGACGACCGATTTCAGCGCCGCCCATATCTTGCCCGGCGCCGCGCGGATCCCGGCGGCGATGCCATCGACGATCGAGCGGCCGACATTGACGAAGCTGGCGACGTAGCCGCGCGCCAGCGCGACGGCACGGCCGATCGCGGCGACGCCATTCCAGAAGGCGCCCTTGATCCGGTCCCAATTGCGATAAATCAGGTAGGCGGCACCGCCGATCGCCACCACGAGCAGCGTGATCGCCAATATCATCGGGTTGGCGAGCATCATGGCCCCGGCGCGGAGCAACCCGCGAGCGAGGAAGAGCGACGCGGTGCGGATGACGCCGAAGGCGCTGGCGACCATCGGCCCGGCGCGCGCGGCAACGCGGCCCAAGAAGGTAAGGCGGCGCCCGGCCTCGTCCACGGCGCGGAACTGCTTGAACAGACGATAGGCGGTCGAGAGCGGGCCGAGGATGGCGCCGACGCCGAACTGCACGATGCCAAAGCCGATTTTCAGCCCGACCAGGCCTGCCGCGATCTTCACGATCCCGGCGGCGAGCTGCGGATTGGCCTGCGTCCACGCGAGGACGTGCGTCATCACTCCCTGCACCGATCCCGCGACTTCGTTGAGGCCGGGAAGAAGTGCCGATCCGACCATGATGGCGACCTGCGATGCCGTCCCCATGAAGGCGCGCCATTGCACCGTCGCATCGCGCGCCACGCGCTGATTGAAAGCGCGATCAACGGTGCCTTCGCTCTTCAACGTCTGGTCGCGGATCTGGCGATAATCGTCGAGGTTCTGAATCAGCGCGCGGATGGCGCCCTGCGCCTGCATATCCTCGAACGCATAACCCAGCTTCTTGAGGTCGCCGCCCGTTGCCTTTTGGGTGATAAGGGCGATGGCCTCCAGCGTGTCGTAACCCTCGGCGCGCAGCTTCGCCATGGCTGCGGGAAGATCGACCCCGAAATTCTTCTGAAATGCCTTCACGGTCGAGGGCGAGTTGATCTTGGCGAACAGGTTCTGAAGATTGTTCGCCGCTTCGTCCGACGTGCCGGTGGTGCGCCGGGCGATCTGCAGCGCGGCCGACAGGTTGGCGACCGCGCCGAGGCCCGATTCGCCGAGCGCGTTGAGCTGGGCGGTGAGGCCGGGGAAGTGGCGCGCCATGTCGCGCACTTCGAACGCGCCGGCATTGCCCGCAGCAGCCATGATGTCGAGCGCGCGGCCCGTATCGTCGGCCGCGACCTTCAGGTTCTGCAGATTGGCAAAGGCGGCGGCAGCGCCATCGGCCATGTCGACCTTCATGGCGGTGGCGAGCCTGCCGATCGGCGTGATCATCGCGGCGGCGCGGCGCGGGTCGAGGCCGAAGCCCGCGAGGATATCGACGCCCTCGCGCGTCGCTTCGGGCAATTGCCGCGCGGCGGCGGCGGCGCGCAGGATGGTGCGGCCGAGCTGATCGGCCTGCCGGTCGGTCAGTTCCGCCTTTTGCTGCAGATCGACCAGGCCGGACGAGAAATTGCCCGCCTCACGCGCGGCAAGGAGGAAGGGCGCAGCCATCGCCGCCCCCTCGATCACATTGTCGCGCCCCCTCGATCGCAGTTCGCGACCGCGCGCGGCGATGCGGTCGGCGCGCGCGGCGATCGCGAGCAGGCGCTTCTGCCGGTCGATCTGGCGATTGGTGTCCTCGATCTGATCGGCGAGCGCGCGCTGGCGGTCGATCAGATGGGTGACATTGCCCGACGCACCGCGCAGTTCCTTGCCGGTAGCGGCCAGCTCGCGCTTGAGCCGACCGCTATCCTGTTGCAGCGCGCGCAGGGCGCTAGCCCCCGATTTGCTGAGGCCGACGATATTCTTGAGCCCGCCGTTCAGCTTGTCGAGGCCGGCGGAGCTGAACTGGACGATCAGGGCGAGCTTGTTGCCGCTCATCGTGCCGCCGCCATGATGTCCGCCTTCATCTTGAGCATCGCCTTCATTCGGTCATTCGCGCGGCCGTGCCATGCGATCAGTTCGTCGAGGTCGAGGGCCTCCAGTTCGGACAGCGGCCAGTGAAAGATGAAGGCGACGTCCGCGATCAGTTCGTCGACGTCAGCTTCTCGATCATCGCCCGCTGCGCCGAGTTGAAGAAAAAACCGGTGATGACGCCCCCCGCCTCGGCGATATCGTCGGCCTCAAGGCTTTCGGCGTCGGCGACGGTCATGATCGGGTCGGAGATGCGCGGCAGCACGGTGAGGATCGCGTTGACGTCCGCCGCCATCAGATCCTGCAGGTTAAGGCCGCGCAGTTCGCCGCCCTTCGGCTTGCGCAGGCGAATGTCGGTGATGACCTTGTCGCCGCGCACGAAGCCATGTTCGAACTTGCATTCTTTCCAGACCGGCTGCTTGGTCGCGCTGGGCGCGGGTGCGTCAGACATGCGGATTTCCTTGCTCTGTCATGCGGGAATGCGGTTTCTCCGCCCCGACGCGCCCGCATGTACGCGCCGGGGCGAAGCTGGTGGGCCTAGAGGCCGATGGCAGCGCGGATGGCGGCGAGGCGATCATCGCCGTTCACCTTGAAGACCATGCCGGGGATGTCGATTTCGACGACTTCGCGTCCGTTGACGATCAGCTTGTAATAGCTGCAGCTCGCCTTGAACTTGTGTTCGGTATCGGATCCGGGCTTGGCATTGCCCATGTCGATTTCCGAATAACGCCCGCGCACGACAGCTTCGACGGGGATCACGCCGCCGGTATCGTCGGCCTGATAGGCGCCGGCAAAGCGCAGCAGCTTGCCGTCATGAGTGATGGCGCCAAAGCCCGCGATCGCGCCCGCGACGATGCCGCCGAGCGTGAATTCCAGCTCAAGCTTTTCCTGCCCCATGTCGATATCCAGCTCGCCGTCCATGCCGGCGGCGCGAAAGCCCTCCATCTTGCGCGAGAGCTTGGGCAGCGTGACCTCGGTCGCGATGCCGAGATAGCTCGCGCCGTCGTCGAAGAGGTTCATATTCTTGAGCTTGGAGGCGAGGCCCATGGCCGGATCCTTTCAGTGCGAGAAACGGGGAAGCGGCATCAGGCGGCGTTGGCCAGATCGCCATAATAGCGGTCGGTGATGCGCTGGTTCAGCGTCAGCTCCTCCGCCGGGGCGCAGGGCGTATAGTCGTAATCGACCGTGATCTTGCCGGCGGCGAGCTGCGCCGCGGGGTTCAGTTCGGGGTCGATCCACGCGCGACCGCCGATCAGGCGCCCCTGCGCGACAAGCTGGCGCAGGCGGGCGTTGATCGTTTCCTCGATATCGCGGAACAGCGACTTGGTGATCGGCTTGTCGATCGCCCACAGCAGCCCGGCAGCGATCTCGTCCTGAATAACCTGCGCGGTGCGAACGGTGCTTTCGAACGCGAAGATCGGTTCGTCGGAGCAGGTGCGGTTGCCCCAGAAGCGGAAGCCATTGACGCGGATCACCGTCGTGATGTCGGCGGCGTTGAGCAGCCCGGCATCATTGTCGGCGCTGTGCAGATCGAAGAAGACCGGGACCGACAGGCCGGTGACGCCGTTCATCGCGACGTTCGACAGCGTCTTGTGCCAGCCGAATTCATTATCGATCAGGCAGCGCATGCCCATGGCGCGCGCGACCAGGTCGCCAGCGAAAGCCGCCGAGGTGTTCGGCCAGAGCAGCATCAACTCGCGCGCGCTGAAATTGGCGCGATACAGCACCGCCTCGGCCACGTCGTCGCCGATCGCGGCGGCATAGGCGAAGGCGCGCAGCTTGGCGGTGACCTCTTCCAGCTTCGTCGCGACGACCTGCGTATCGAGGCCGGGCGCCCCAAGGATGCGCGGGCGCACCCCGAGCTGGACTTCGGCGCCGAGCAGCTGATCGAGCGCGGCAGTGACCGCATCGTCGAGGTCTTCGGGTGCGGCGGGTTCGGCGATGCGGATCACGACGGCGACCGGATTGGTCTGATCGGCGATCGCGGCCAGCGCGGGAGCGAGCGTCCCGGTGCTGCCCGCCTTGGCGACGGCGGCGCGCACGTCGGTGACCAGCACCAGCTCGCCCTCGGGGAAAGCGGCGTCGAGCGCGTCTTCGGCAGGGCCGGCGACGGCGCCGGCGGTGGCGACAAGGCCGATTATGGCAAGGCTGGACGCGACGATGGCGCGGGTGCCGGTGACGGGTTCGTTGAGCTTGATTCCATGCATGGCGCGATTCCTATGCAGTCAGGGGGATGGCGAGGCGGGTGAAGCTGTTGGCGCCGGCGGGGCGGTCGGTTCGATATCCCTCGATATCGAGCGCGACCCGGCCATCGGCGCCGGTGGTCGAAAAGTTGACGCGGGTCAGGCGGATGCGCGGTTCCCAGCGCGCAATGGCATCGGCCGAGGCGGCGAGCATGAGCAGGCGGGTCGCGGCGTTGATCGGGCGGTCGATCAGTTCGAACAGCATCGACCCATAGTCGCGCAGCATGACGCGGGTGCCGACCGGCGTGGTCAGGATATCGCCGATCGACTGAGCCAGATGCGCGTCGCCGTCGAGCGGGGCGCCGGTGGAGCGATCCATGCCGAGCATGGCGGCGACACTGGCGCCGTCCGCGCGCGGCGCGCCAGTGGTTGCTCCTGTATATCGCGCTTATACAGGAGCGGTGCGTTGCAAAGGATCCTAGACGGGCGGTCCCGACTGCCCGCCGCCCGGCTGAACGGCGCTGTGCTTGTGGCTCTTGAGCGATTTGCCGCCGCCGATCACGTCGTCTTCGGCGGTCAGCTTGCCGGTCACGGTCACGTCGCCGTCGATAGCGACGTTGCCGGTGATGGTCACCTGGTCGGCGGTGATGTCAGCGGTCGATCCGCCGGGGAGCTGCGCGGTCAGGCGATGCGCCTCGGGGTCATAGGCGATGCGCGCGCCATCGGCGAATTCGATCAGCTCTTCGGCGCTGTTGCCCGCCGGCGCGAACGCATCGCTCGGGATCCCGCGCAGGACGAGGCCCCCGCCCAGCTCGCCGTCCATGCAGATCAGCAGCACCTGTTCGCCCGCGCTGGGCGGCGACCAGATGCGCGTCGCGCCCATACGCCCTTCGATCCAGCGCAGCGGCGGGGTTTCGATATCACCGGTTTCGACGATGCAGCGCGCGGCGGCGAGGTCGACCGACTTCACGGTGCCGATCTGGATCAGCCCCGACGGGTCGAAATCATCCTCGTCGGTGCGCGCGCGCATCATTCGGCGGCGCCTTCCTCTTCGACCGGGGGCGCAACGATCACGCCAAGGTCGATCTTGGCCGCGACGCCGCGCGCAACCTCTGCCACGCGCTCGGCCGTTTTCTTGCGGTCGCATTTGCCAGCGGCGGTCAGCACAGCGCGCACGTCGCGGCGGTGAACCATATCGCCCGAGGTGAAGGTAACGGGAACGGTGCCGGTCTTGGCGTTGAAGCGGCCAATGGAGCTGGTGAGTTCGGTCATCGTGCGGATCCTTTATGCGACGGGGGGAACAGGCCAGTCGGCGGGAGCGCCGTCTGCGATCGAGAGGGGCAGATCGCGCAGCGCCTGCCGATACTCGGCCCATCGCGCGCGCAGTTCCGCGTCCATGTCGACGTCGGGCAATTGCGTATAGTCGCTGTCGCGCAAGAGCTGGTCGCGGCGCGCGCGCACGAGCGCGAGCGCGATTTCGGGTTCGGGCGCAACCGGGGCGACCATGGGCTTGCCGTCCGGCCCGGCCACGATCGCCAAGCCCGGCTCCAGCGCGTCGAGTGCGGCGCCGCGTTCGGCCTCGCTGACCTCGATCGCGTCGGCGGGGATGCTGCTGTGAACGCGGCGATCGTAGAAGCCGCAGGTGGAGGGGGAGAATAGGAGCATGGTCGTTACTTCCCGATGACGTGGTAAGGGAGCGATCCGCTGATGTCGCCGGCCTGATAGATGGAGAAGCCGGAGATTGTGGAGCTGGCGAGCAGCGTATTCTGCTGCGACGCGGTGCCGATCTGGTCGATCGTCGGAAAGACGGGCGTCGGCACGGTATCGAAGCTGATCGGATAGGTGACGTTGCTGTAGCTATCCATGCTGACGCTCACCCGGCCCCAGATGATCTTGAGGCCATTCGAAAAGGCGATGTAGCCATTCTGCAGCACGCTCGCCGCCGCGATCTGCAGGAAGTCGCTCGCCTGCAGCCCGTCGAGCAGATCGGCATTGAGGCCACTGCCCGGACCATCGACCGTGAGCAGACGCGAGAGGATTTCAGCGGCCGAGAAGGTCGCGGCGGGCAGGAAATAGCTTGCGTGAAATCCGTCGAGCAGATCGGCGTCGAGACCGCTGCCCGAACCGTCGTTGCCGGCATGCCATGCGGCGTTGCCGGCGATCTGGACCGAGGTTCCGAAATGTCCTGACCGAATCCGCATGCCCGACGAACCGATATCGTAAGCCTCGCCTGCATTCGGCTCAAAGTCTCCAGATTGGCTGATCACCCATCGGAAGGCGCCGTTGGTACCGAAGCCCAACCTCCCGGCGACCTCGTTCATGATATGGAGGTCGTCGTTGTTGCCGCCATAGCCAAAGAAGGCTTTACGCCCCGTCGCGTCTGTGATGCCAAAATAGCTATTGCCAGTGCCGCGCGCATTAGCGTTTCCAAACGTCGCGAATTGCCCGGAACCGCCCACGACGTGCAGAGGCGTCCCCGGCATCGCCGTCCCGATGCCGACGTTACCCGCGCTGTTGATCGCGAAGCGAGTCGCTCCGGCAGTCAGATCTGCAATGTCGAAAATATTGGTCGCTGCGCCCCCGGACCGAATGGCCCAATTTCGCACCCCTGTTTCTAACAGGCTGATAACGCTGCTGCCGCCCGTTCCTGCAACTTGCAATCTCGCGCCGGGCGTCGTCGTTCCGATGCCAAAATTGCCGCTTGCGGCGAAACGAGCAATTTCGATTCCGTCCGCCGCTCCATTGCGTCCCCGGTAAAACGCGAATGCGTCAACACCAGGAGCTTGGCCGATGCACCAGTTGTTGATGGTGTTTTGGGTGAAAGAGAGCATCGCGCCGTTGAGGTCCGCGGCAGCGATATTTGCGACATCGGCAAGGATGCCACGCGCGGGATTCGAGCTAGCGGCATTGAATAGATAATTTGGCGTTGCGCCGTTCAAAGTGACCTTGCCGTCCGGCCCGATGCGCATGCGTTCGGCCCCGGCGGTTGCCACACCAAGCGCGTTTGCGCCCGCCCGGAAAAGGCCAACATCGGGATCGGCATTCCAGAACAGGCCCGGCGCGCCGGCCGTTCCGTCAACCACTCCGACCGATACGTTGCCCAAGGTTCCGCCGGTGATCGCTACGGCATTGGCGTTTTGCGTCGCCATGGTGCCATGCGTATGGCCCGCGAGGGCGAAGGCGCTGGCGTGAAGCCCGTCGAGCAGATCGGCGTCGAGGCCGCTGCCCGCGCCATCCTGCGACAGCAGCCAGCCCAGCACCGATTGCTTGCCCACATAGGGGGTGAGGACGCGGCTGTTGTCGCTGCCCGCCTGCCCCTCGGCCGTCGTTGCCAGCTCGACCAGGCCGAGGATCTCGGTCGTCGCGGGCGGCAAGATGAAATTGGTGTCGCCGAATTCGATCATCGTCGCGTCGATGTCGGCAAAGGCGATGTCGGCCGCGAGGAGCATCATCGATTCGGCGGTCTTGTTCAGGATCGCGCCCGCCTGCCCATAGAGGGCGAACAGGGTGCCATCGGCGAGATACAGCGCAAAGCCGCGCATCGTATAGGCGTCGGTCGTCACGTCGCTGGCGGTGACATGGATCGCATCGTCTGCGACGACGACCCCGGCGACCGAGGCGATGCGCTTGATTTCGCCGGGCAAGGCGACCTGCGCCGGATCGGCGGCAAAGGCGGTCGCCGTGATGCCGAGCTGCGTGATGGTGACGGCGTTGGTCCCGGTGTTGGCGGCATTGACCAGCGCGGCGCGCCCGGCGTTGGTGACGATGATGGTGATGGCCATGGCGAACCCTTCAGACGGCGGTGGCGGTAAGGCGGGTGAGCAGGGCGGGCCGCGCGACGGCGGCAAGGCGGACGCCGGCGGTGGCGCTGAGGCCCTGTGTGAAAGTGAAATGCGATCGCACCGGCTTGGTGCGCGTCACTTCGGCGATGATGTCGTCGATGTAGCTGGCGGGCAGCGGTCCCAGCCCGCCGCCAACCGTGAGCGTGATGGTGAAGGTATGCGGATCCGCGGGCGGATCATATTGCCACCATTCCTTCAGGACGAGCGAGCCGCCGAAACTGTCGACCACGTCGAAGACGCTCTTCGCCGTCCCCTTGCGGCGCTGGATCGCGATCGCGGAGGCGACGCGCTGGCGGCGCACCGGCTCCGGCCAGCGATTGTCCCAGCTGTCCATCGACAGGCCCCATGCGAGCCATGGCAGCATGTCGGCGGGGCAAGTCGCCGGGTTCCACAGACGGGTCGGCAGATCGACGTCGATATCGCCGACGCGCGCCGTCGCCTGTTCGATTGCGCGTTCGAGCGCCGTCGAGGTCGGCGGCAGGATCGATGGCCGGTCGGTCATTCACCCGTCCCGGCATGGGTCAAAGTGATCGCGGTGCAGTTCGACGCCTGCGTCCGCGACAGCTCGACATCGGCGGCGGGGCTGATCAGCGTCACCTTGCTCACGCCCTCGGCATGCAGGGCGGCGAAGATCGCCGATCGCACGATATCGCGGCCAAGGCGTTTCGACTGTTCCCGATAATCGGCGACGCGCGCCTCCGCCTCGGCGATGACGATCGTGCTGTCGGGACCGGCGAAGGTCTCGATTTCGGCCTCGATCGCAAAGTCGATGATCTCGGCGCCCTGCACGGTGACATGATCGGTCAGCGGGCGCACGTCGTCGGCGCTGACCGCCGCTTCGACGGTCGCGAGCAGATCGGGCGGCGCGGTGCCGTCGCCGGTGCGCGACAGGACGGTGACGACGACCTCGCCCGGCGTCGGCGAAGTGGCCGATGCGTCAAGGACGTCGGGATCGGCCGACAGGGCGTGAAAGATATAGGCCCCCTCGGGACCGGCGACCGAATAACCCTCGGGCGCGAGGATGATGCGCCGACGAAAGTCGGCGTCCGATTCCATCACCGCCGGGGTGCCGGTCAGCGGATCGGCGGGCGTGATTTCGAGGCGATAGGCGCCGAGCAGCGCGCCGAGATTGTCGAGATCGGCGCCGACCGCGAAGGCGACCAGGCACCCCCTCGCCCGCTCATTGAACGTCGCGCGCAGCAGCAGCTCACGATAGGCGCAAACCTCCAGCAGCTTTTGCACCGGGTCCGATTCCACCGCCGCCGAAAAGTCGGGGAAACGATCGAGCATGTCGGCGCGCAGCGCGGCGAGGATCGCCGCATAGTCGAGCTGCTCGACGATCTGCGGCGCCGGAAGCCGGGAAAGGTCGATCGCGGTGGCGGAGGTTGCGGACATGCCGCCATGGATCGCCCGCCGCGATCAAGGCGCAACGGGCTGCTCCTGTATAAGCGGGTTATACAGGAGTGGGGTTGAAACCCAGCGCCTCGCCAACATATCTGCAGCGGAGGAGATCCATAATGCCAAAGCGCGGATCGAAGGAAGATCTAGCAAAGGTTCGCAGCATTCTCCTGCGCGAAGTCGCAGCAGGGGCCTCATACGAGGAGGCTTTCAGAACCGCCTATGCGGAAGACCCTGATTCCTATCGACGTGCCGCTGGGATGAAGGCGCGCGCAAAATCGCGATAGCGCTCAGGCGTCCACGCCGTCCAGCACAGCTGCCAGCACGGCGTCTTCATCGACTGCGCTAAAGCCGAGCAGCTCGCGCGCCGGGTAGCGGACTTGCGGGGCGCCGCGGAAACGGGCGACGCGGTCGCGCAGGCCGAAATGGTGAACCTCGGCGGTGCGGGCGACCTTGGGCGCGAAGCGCAGCTCCACCTGGTCGGCCGTCGCATCGACGGTCATGTTGCGCGCCAGCTTGATCTTGGGGAACATGCGACCCTTGTTGCGGACTCGATCCTTTTTCCGGTCGCGCAGCGGGCGCTTCTTGCGCGGCTCCATCGCCGAGCCGTCCGGCTGGACATTCGCGGCGATGCGCGCGGCGTTGACGCGGCGGAGGGCGATGCCGATCTTGCGCGCGATCTTGCGCATATTGCCGTCGCCGAAGCGTTCGGCGATCGCCGCGACCCAAGGCGCGAGCTGGTCGAAATTGTCGCTCATGGCACATCAAGCGGCACGAGCCGTTCAGCCTTCCACCAGATTTCCTTAAGCGGCACCGGCGGCTGCGGGGCGAATTCGTCGGGGAAGCATTCGGGTTCCTCGACAATCTGCATGTCCCAGCCAGTACCATCCTCCCTTTCGACGCGGCGCACCGCCTCGGTCAGATCGAGGTCGATCGACAGGTCGATCGCGTCGTCGGTCATGATATCGGCTTCGAAGCTATAGCCGGGCGCCGCCTGACTGGCGACCAGATCGGGCTGATATCGGCGCAGCCATTCGTTGAGCAGCGCAAAGATGATCAGCGGTGCATGCGTCCAGTCGATAACGACGATGTTGAGCCGATAGGCGATCTCGAACGAAAAGCTGTCGGTCTGGCGGGTCCGGACGCTGCCCTTGTCGATCCACATGCGCAGCCGCTCGGGATCGCGGGCCAGCTCGGGCAGGCTGGCGGCGAGCATGGCGCGAATGGCGGCGGGCTTGAGCATCAGGGCGTCGCGGCTTCCACCACCGTCGCAGGCGCCGGGCTCGTCGGCACCGCGGCGGCGGCGGTCACGAAGCCGATCAACGCCTCTAGCTGGGCGAAGGCATCGGCAGTGCGGGCAAGGTCGGCGACAGGAACGATGGCCGTTCCGGCATCGTACACAGATCCGGCGGGCATGGCGGCAGGGCAGGACAGACCGGGTTCGCCGGAGCGACCCGGATCGGCTCGATCGGCTTCAGGCCGCAGCCACTGAGCAAGCAGAGCGCGATTGCGCTCGCGAAGAATTTCATTCGCATGTTGGGCCTCCTGATATTGGTCGCGCCACTTCGTTTCGACGTCGACCTTGTTGGCATTCGCCAGATCCTGCGCGCCGAGCGCCGCAGCGGCGACGCGCTCCTTGGTTTCCATGTGGGCCTTGCGCTCGGCCGTCAGCGAGGTTCGGAGCTTGTCGCGCGCGCCATCGATCGACCAGGCGGACCACCAGCCCGCGACCGCGGCGATCGCCAGCACGGCAATCAGCAGGCGCACCGGGCGTTCGGTGAGCCAGTCAACGAGATCGACGATCCAGATCAGCGGACGCCCCTTGAGCGCGACCGACAGGCCGATGAAGGCGACAGCGCCGCCAAGCGACGCGAGGGTGCCGAAGGAAAACATCAGCCGAGCGCCCCGATGCGGCCATCGACCCAGCCGGGCATGAAATCCTCGAACTTCGTCCCGCCCTTCGCCAGCCCGTAATAGTGCATGAACTGCAGGCCGTTGAGCGCCTTCAGCATCAGGCGGCGCGCGCCCGCATCGCCCCGCTTGCGGCGCAGGGCCTGAAAGGCGGCGATCGAGCCGCGCCCGATGATGCCGTCTTCGGCGATGTCGGCATAGTCGACGCCGCGGCGGTTGAGGACGTTGAGCGCCTGCTGAAACCACAGCGCCGCGCGCTTCTGACCGGCGTTGACGCCGCTGTCGATTACTTCCTCGGCAACCGCCGGGTCGATCTCGGCAATGCCGAGGAAGCCGGGCTTCACGATATATTCGCGGTAGTAGATATCGCGCGCGACCGCCTGCGGCATCACACGCATGTCGCCGGTGTAGCCATTGGCGCGGGCGACGCGTTCGGTGATTCCCCAGATGGTGGCGCCACCGGGGTCCGAGGGATGATTCACATATCCTTTTTCGCGCCCGATGATGCCGTCGATCATGGCCGCAATCTGCGGGTTCATGGCCTGTCTCCCTTTTCCTGACTGCGGAGCTGCGAATAGAGGCCGAGCGGGCGTTCGCCGCCGCGCCGAAGCTGGCAATTGTGCCAGACGGCCTTCACGCCCGCGCCGACCGAGAAGATCGACGCGAGCAGGACGAGGATGAGGATAGGGGTCGGAAGATCAGCCATAGCCATTGCCTCCATTGGAGTTGTCGCCCCCCGAAAGCGTGCCGCCGGGCGCGTCGGGCAGGCCGAGCCGCTGGCGGAAGAGCCACTGCACCCCGTCGAGCAGCATCGTGAAGCCGACCGCGCCCAGCGCCATGCTGATCAACACCGACAGGATCGGTTCGGCCTGCCGGTGAACGGTGATGGCGATCGCGATCGTCGCAAAGGCGGGCAGCGCCGACAGTTCGGCATAGGCGAGCCAGCGGCGCCGGCGGCGCCAGTGGGCGGCAAGCACCGGATCGCTCGGCGGGTCGGGCGCCATCTTCCACAACAGGACGCCCAGCTTGCCGCCCACGACCGTCGCCCCCGCGAGCAGCGAGCAGAACCACCAGAAAAGAAAATCACGCCAGTCGGTCACTTGCTTCAGCTCCACAGTTGGACAGTTTCGAGCATGCGGGGCGAAGGCGAGCGCGCGGGCAGGATGACCTCTGCGCCCTCCGGCAGCACGACGCTGGTCAGTCGTGGATTCAGGGCAAGCACCTGCTCGATCGCATCGGCCGAGCCGAGGGTGCGCCAGCAAAGGTGATCGAGGGTTTCGCCGCCGATGGCGGGCTCGACGGTGGTGAGGTCGGCCATCAGATCAGCTCCACCGCGACGCGCGTGGTGCCGAGCATGTCGCGCACGGCATGTAGGCCGATGCGCTTCATCTCGGCGGCGACCTGCGGCTCTTCCTCGATCCGGTCGGCTTCGTCGTTGGTGGCCGAGCTGTCGCGCGCCATGTCGGCCAGTTCGGCAGCGGCATAGAAGCGCACGGCGCGGACGAAGAGCAGCGAAAGGCGATGTTGTTCGTCGATCTGTTCGTCGGGTCGAACGTCGGCGAGCGCGGCGGCGCCGCCCGCAACCCACGTTGCCTTCCACGCCGCAAGCTGCATCGTGACGGTTAGGATCGCGCCGCGCAGCGCTTCGACCAGGCGCGGGTGCGGCACTTCGCCGCGCAGGCGCATCGCGTCGCGAACCATGTTGACGTCGATGTCGGGAAACCAGCCATCGGCCTTGACCGTCGCCGCGGGGGGCGATTGCGGGGCGGGCGGGTTCGCCACAAAGCCGGTCATGACAGGCGGTCTCCAAAACAAAGTGCGGGGGTGAGGAGCGCATAACCGGAGGCGGATAGTCCGACCGGTTCACGCACCGCCCCCGCGGCGCCGTGGGGCGTCAGGTTGGGGGCGCGAGCTTCTTCAGTTCGCGCTCCAGCTTTTCGATGTCCTTTTTCACGCCAACCTTGTCGTCGAGCGTGACCGCGCGGCGCAGCGCCGTAAGCGCGGCTTCCATGATCGCGGGCTTGCCGCCGGCGGGCGCGTTGTCCGATTCGGAGTCGAAGGCCTCGGCTTCGGCCGCGAGCTTGCAGCCGATCGCGCGCTGCAGCTTGGCGCACACTTCGTCGGGCATGTCCTGTTCGGCGGTCAGGATATCGGTCGCGACCAAGGTGCCATGATCAACCGCATCGATATCCTTGATGCTGGCGTCGGCGACTTCCTCGGCGATCACCGTTCCCGCGGTGCGTTTCACGAAGCGTTCGAGCGAAACGCCATGGGCAAGGACATGCGCGCCGATCTGCAGCGCATAGGTCCAATCCTGAATGTCGAGGCTCCAGATCAGCATCGCGGCGACGATGTCATCCTGCGCCGCCTTGCCATCGGCGCCGGCGCGCAGCGCGCCGTCGACCCAATCCTTGTATCGCTCGATCATCCCGCGCTTGGCGTCGATCTTGCGCTCGATCGACTGGATATTGTGGAGCGTGTGCAGATCCGCGCCCAGCACTTCGAGCAGCGCGGCATAGTCGGGATCGAGCGATTCGGGCGTCGCGGCGGGCGCGGCCTTGGCAGCTGCGGCGGCAACGCGGCCTGCGGCGTGGCGGGCGAGATGGCGGGAAACGAGGCTCATGCGGTGGCTCCATGAAAGTGGGGAAGGTTCGGGCGACCCTCCCCCGTTTTTCGTGGCTCCCCCATGGGCCGGCTCGCCCGCCAGCCCATGGGATCAACACCGTCCGGGGGTGTTATTCCGGGCGTCAGGGCTTCTTGCCGATGACGATGTTTTCGACGAAGGCGGTGATGTCGTAGTCTTCGACGACATAGGCTTCGTTGACGCTCTCGTAGTTGGCGATCCGGTTCTTTTCCGGTTCATCCTTCAGGAAGCGGCGGCGGGTGCCCTCCTGATAATAGATCGACAGATTCTTGAGCGTCGTGATCAGGATGGCATTGGCCGGGAAGAAGGGAACGCGGACAGCCGGCAGACCGCCGAGCTGCTTTTCGGAACGCAGGATGCGATCCGCCGCCTCGATCTCGGTCGCCTTGTCGCCGGTGGCATTGACGATGTTGAAATATTTTTCGTCGACCAGGTCATGCCCGACGACGACGACCAGATCGGTGTCACCGCGGCGCCATTCGGGGATCATCTTCTTGGCGTCGAGGACAAGCGCGTCGAGGTTCTGGTAATCGACTTCGACGCCGACTTCGCCGGGCGCAACATAGATCGCCTTGGCGGGCGCAACCGAAAGATCGCCATCGTCGAGGACATGCGCCGCCGCGTAGGTGCGGATCTTGTGCAGCCAGCCTTCGTTGACGTCTTCGAGATTGGGATTGGCAACCCGATCGGTGTCGTCGGCCGCTTCGATTCCGTGCCAGCCGATCATGATGCGATCGCGGCCCTGCTGCTTCGCGATGGCGTCGCGCAAGAGCGTCTGGAAGTCGGGCTTGTGGCGCCAAGCGTCGAGCTTCGAATATTTCAGCGAATAGTCGTAGTCGGTCTGGTAGCAGATATAGCGCCCCTTATCGCCGGTATCGGTCGGATCGCCCGGATCGCGACGCCCGGCGCCGCTGGTGTCGGTGCGACCCGCCATGGTGCGCGTGACGCCGACGCCGACCTTGTCGCCCATCTGCTGGATGACCGGCTCAATATTGATCTGCTGCAGGAACTCGCTGCCGTGCTTGATCACTTCTTCGAGCTTCTGTTCGACCGCCGGATCGACGGTGAACTGGGTAAGGGCGGACTCGACGTGGTTGAGTTCGGCGACGCGTGTCAGAAAGGTGGTGAAGAGCAGGCGGGTGCGATTCTGCATGACTTTGTTCCTTGGCGGCAGAGACGGTGCGGGTTGGGCTGGGTCAGCAGTCGGTCTGGACCATCTGCTCGGTGACGCCGGTCGAAATCGGGCGGCTGAGATGGCCGTTCTGCGGCGTGGCGTTGATCTGGTCGCGCAGCGTCTCGACCTCGCCGCGGATGCTGGTCAGCGACTGGGTGGTGCTGGTCGCGAGCTTGTCGATCGCGCCGGCCATCTGGCCGACCGCGAGCGCAATGGCGGCGACTTCGCCGCCGGCGGCGGGCTGCTGCGCCTCCTGTTGCCCGGCGGGCGGGGTGGTGAGCTGCTGCTGCTGCGCGGGCGGATTGAAGCGTTCGAGCAGGCCCTTGATGGCGCCGAAGACGCCGGTGGGATCGGCGTTCGGTGCGTCGTCGAGCAGCTCGATCGTGGTTTCGGTCGCGACCGAGAAATGATTTCCGGGCTGCTGCTTGAAGCGGGCGAGCGGGCTGTTGGCGCCGAGCTTGGCCGAAAATTCCAGCATTTCGGTGCCGAGCGATGCGGGCGTGTCGGTGACCGCGAGGCCCATCAGATAGGCCTTGCCGGTGTCGGCGAAGCTCGGGTTGACCTCGATCGAAGTGTAGAGCTTTTGCCCCTTGCGCACGAGTTCGACCAGCGGATCGAGCGCCTCGATCTCCGCGAACAGGGCGAGGCGCTTTTCGGTCTTGCCGCCGAGCGCGATGTCCACCGTCTCGGTCTTGACCGACAGGATGTCGCCATAGGCGCCGAACGGCGAGTTGTTGTTGCCGAGCGGCGCGATGCCGCGGATATGTTCGAGGTTCACGCGCGCCGCATAGGTGGTGCGGTTATAGGTCGCGGCCATTTCCTCCAGCCATTTCCGGTCGATCGTGCGACCGTCGACGGTGGCGCCTTCGACGGCGACGCGGAAGAATTTCGACTTGGGCATGACAGGCTCCGGGCTGGCGTGGTGCGGTTGATCCCGTGTTCACCACTGCCGCGCGCGAAGCCGCAACGACTTGCTCCTGTATAAGCGCGTTATACAGGAGCAGGAGGGAGGATGGATTGCCCGCCGCGCATAGTTTGCGCGGGCCATGGCCCCTCCGCCGCCCATCTTCATCCCGCCAGAGACGGCAACCGCGATCCGACCGCCGGAGGCGTCATCGACGCCGCCGCGGCGCCGTGCGCGCTCGCTGTATTGGCAAGGCTGGACGATCACGCAGATCGCCGAAGAGCTGGACATTCCGGGCAGCACGATCGCGAGCTGGAAGGGCCGCGACAAATGGGACGAGGCAAGCAGCGTCCAGAAGTGCGAAGATCATGTCGAATGCCGCCTTGGCCAGCTGCTCGCCAAGGAAAAGAAGACCGGCCATGATTTCAAGGAAATCGACCTGTTGTGGCGCGGTCTGGAAAAGGCGGCGCGGATCCGCAAGTTCGAGCGCGGCGGCAATGAAGTCGATCTGAACCCGAAGGTCGCAAACCGCAATTCGCCCGAGGTCCGCGAAAAGAAGAGCAAGGCCAAGAACCTGATCGACCGCGACGGGCTGGCCCAGCTCGAGGCGGCGTTCCACCGCGACAACTTCCTGTATCAGGAGACGTGGTGGGCGAACGTCAGCCGGCGGACGCGCTTCATCCTGAAGAGCCGCCAGATCGGCGCGACATGGTATTTCGCGCGCGAGGCGCTGCTGTGGGGCCTGAAGACCGGCAACAACCAGATATTCCTGTCGGCGAGCCGCAACCAGGCGAATATATTCCGCCAGTATATCGTGCAGTGGGTGCAGGAAGTCCTCGGCCTGTCGCTGAAGGGCAATCCGCTGGTGATCCAGCGCGGCGAGGACGAGAATGGCGAGCCGTTGCCGCCGTTCGAGATGCACTTCCTCGGCACGAATTTCCGCACCGCGCAGGGCTATCACGGCGACATCTATGTCGACGAAGCTTTCTGGATCTTCGGCTTCGAGCAGCTCAACAAGGTCGCGCAGGCGATGGCGACGCACAAGCGTTACCGCCGCACCTATTTCTCGACGCCCAGCGTCCTCGCGCACGAAGCCTATCCGCTGTGGTCGGGCGAGCGGTTCAACCGGCGCCGGGCGAAGGCCGACAAGGTCAAAGTCGATATCGGCCACGACGCGCTGAGGCATGGCGCCGAAGGCCCCGACCGCATCTGGCGCAACATCGTCACGATCGACGACGCGATCGCGGGCGGGCTGGGCGAGCTGGTCGATCGCGACGAGCTGGAGTTCGAACATTCGCTCGACGAATTCGACCTCCTGTTCCTGTGCCACTTCCTCGACGATACGCAGTCGGTCTTCCCCTTCCAGATGATGCGCCGCTGCGGCGTCGATGTCTTCGACGCGTGGAAGGATTTCAACGAGTTCGGGCAGCGGCCGTTCGGCGACGGCGAATGCTGGATCGGTTACGATCCCAACGGCGAGAGCGGCAACGGCGACGAAGCTGGGCTCGCCGTCCTCGCCCCGCCTGCCAAGCCCGGCGGCAAGTTCCGCATCCTTGAGCGCAAGCGGTTTCGCGGGAAGGATTATCAGGAGCAGGCGGCGGCGATCCGCGCCATGTGCGCCCGCTATCACGTCACGCATATCGCGATCGACACCACCGGCGTCGGCAGCGCGGTCTATAGCCTGGTCAGCGCGTGGTTCCCGAACACGCGCGCGATCCGGTACACGCCCGAGACCAAGGCCATGATGGTGTTCAAGGCCAAGAAGGTCATCGCCGACGGCCGACTGCAGTTCGCTGCGCATTGGACCGACATCATCAACAGCTTCATGGCGATCCGCCCCAAAGTTACGCGCGGCGGCAAGACCATCACCTTCGTCGCCAGCCGTTCCGGCGACACCGGCCACGCCGACCTTGCGTGGGCCGTCATGCACGCCCTGTTCAACGAAGCGCTCGACCCTGAAGCGGTCGCGGCGCGCAGCACCGTGGAGATTTGCTGATGACCGAAGACCAGACCAAGGCCGCTCCCGGCGGCGTCGAAGCGTTCACCTTCGGCGAACCGGAAAGCGTCCTCGATCGCAGCGAATTCCTGCTGATGCTGGAGGCGGCGGACGCGGGCCGATGGTATTCGCCGCCGATTTCGATGATCGGGCTGGTCAAGGCGCACCGCATGTCGGCGCATCATTCGAGCGCGATCACGCTGAAGCGCAACCTGCTCAGCATGTCGCTCAAGCCCACGCCGCTGCTAGCGCATGCCGAGTTCGAAAAACTGGTCACCAACTATCTGGCGACGGGCAACGCCTATCTGGAGCGGATCGACAATATCGCCGGGCGCGCGCTGCGCCTGAAGAACAGTCCGGCGATCCACACGCGCGTCGGCAAGGAGCCGGGGCAGTTCTTCTTCAACCAGCCCGGCAAGCCCGACCATGAATTCAAGCGCGGATCCATCTGCCACCTGCTCGAACCCGATCTGGCGCAGGAAATCTATGGCGTCCCCGAATGGTATGCCGCGCTTCAGAGCGGCCTGCTCAACGAAGCCGCAACGCTGTTTCGCCGCCGCTATTACAAGAACGGCAGCCATGCCGGATATATCTTCTATGTCAGCGAGGAAGGGCTGAGCGATCCCGACAGCGAGGCGATCCGCGAGGCGATGCGCCAGTCGAAGGGTCCGGGCAATTTCCGCAACCTCTATCTCCACATCCCGAAGGGGAAGGAAAAGGGCGTCCAGATCCTGCCGATCAGCGAGGTCGCGGCGAAAGACGAATTCGTCGGCATCAAGAATGCGACGCGCGACGATATCCTTGCCGCGCACCGCGTCCCGCCCCAGCTTATCGGCGTGGTGCCGACCAATGCCGCGGGCTTCGGCAGCATATCCGACGCGGCGCGGGTCTATTTCGATCACGAGATCGTGCCGCTGCAGCGCCGCTTCCTGCAGATCAACGAGTTCCTTGGATATGAGGCGATCGCGTTCAACGGCTACGCGCCGAGCAGCGCCGCCGCCTGACCGGATTTCCCGTCGCTGGCGCCGCCGGCGACGGGGGACGGGCTGAGGGAGTCAGCCCGAACCGGCGGTCCTATTATCCGCCATGGCCCCAACAGGATCCGAATCAGGGTCCACCCCGCCGTTGCCGGCGAGGGAACATATAGAGAACATAGAGCCATGGAGTCCAGAGTGCAGCTTTCCCCCGAATACCCGATGTCGCCCGCCCCCAAGGCCAAGCCGGTCGCCCCCTATATCGGCGGCAAGAAGAACCTCGCCGGGCGCCTGGTCGAACGGATCGAGGCCGTTCCGCATCATGTCTATGCCGAGGTGTTCGTTGGCATGGGCGGCGTCTTTCTGCGCCGCAAGCAGCGCCCGAAGGCCGAGGTCATCAACGACTGGTCGCTGGACGTGACCACCTTCTTTCGGATCCTGCAGCATCATTATGTCGCCTTCCTCGACATGCTGCGCTTCCAGATCACGACGCGGGCCGAGTTCGAACGGCTGTCGCGGGTTGACCCGGCGACGCTGACCGACCTGCAGCGCGCGGCGCGCTTTCTGTATCTGCAGCGCGTGGCGTTCGGCGGGAAGGTGCGCGGGCGCAATTTTGGGGTCGATACGGGCCGCTCGGCGCGGTTCGACGTGACGAAGCTGGCACCGATGCTGGAGGATCTGCACGTCCGGCTCGCGCCGGTGACGATCGAGCGCAAGCCGTGGGCCGACTTCATCATGACCTATGACCGCCCCGGCACCCTCTTCTATCTCGACCCGCCCTATTTCGGGTGCGAGCGGGACTATGGCGACGGCATGTTCGCGCGCGAGGAATTCGAGCAGATGGCGACCGTGCGGCGCGGCCTGAAAGGCCGGTTCCTCCTGTCGATCAATGACAAGCCCGAGGTCCGCGCGCTGTTCGACGGCTTTGCCATGGAGGAGGTAAGCTGCCGCTACACGATCGGCGGCACTGCCAAGGCCGGGACGTTCGGCGAGCTGATCATCTCGAACTGATCAGCGCGGGCGCCAGTCCTTATGGCGCAGCTTTCGCAATAGCTCCTCATAGGCGGCGGGAAGAGGTTTCTCTTTCCGCCGCGCCCTGTTCGAGTGGAAGAACGCGGCCACCTGATTGGCCCATGACAATTCGCGCGGCTGCGATTCCGGGGGCGGAGGGAGTGCCGCACTCGCCGGCAGGATCAGCACGTCGTCGCTCGATCGACAGCCGCGGCACCGGAAATGCTCGCGCGCCGATGCAAGGTCGAGTGGCCACCCCTTGGCGACGAACCGGGCCAGCACTTCGCCCGCGTCCAGCTCCGACGCCCGCGCGCAGGTGTAGCACCAGAGGCGCAGGCGCAGGCCGCGCCACGCTATGTCCTCGATCGTCTCGAATCGCCGCGCCATCGCCAAGGATGGAACATATCATGAACACATGCGCAAGCGTGGACCGCCGGGCAAGGCCCACCGCCGCGAGACCTCTCAACCCGACCCAGCGCGCCGCGCTCGCCCCCACGCCTCGCCTGCTCGCTCTTTTGGTGGTTTTGACGCAGCCGAGCGCCGAGCGATCCACCAAGAGACCCGCGCCATAGAGTGAGACATGGATCATGCCGAGCCGACGCAATTGATCGCAGATCAATGCAAACCCCTGCTTTTCGCGGGAAAATTCTCAGCGCCCGAGCGAAGGAATGCACCGATATCGGCGCGACCTAATTTTCCGAACTAGCATCCTTTTGCATATCTAACTGACTGTTTTTAAGCGATAAAAATATTAGAAGCGCCATCTTACCAGTGCCTAACTTTTCGGGCGCAGTCTCACTAAATCTCGCTAATTCAATAGGTTAGATAATTTTAAAAGTTAGATTGGTATATCCTAATCTGGTTAGGCAAAAATGCGGTCAAAATTAGGAGGTAAGGTATTGATATTACAGGCATGTTAGAAAGGTTAGGTCATCCCCGCGCGCACCCGGATAATGAATTGCGCTCTTCCGTGAATTTGTAATCACACGTCGATCGCGGATAATGTCATCGCGATCGGAGGTTCAATGTCAGATCGAACGGTGGAAGATGATGAGCGCGCCTATATGATTATGGGTGAGGACGAGAACGGCGACATGCACCTGGTCGGGACCAATGATCCGGCGCGCGCTCTATCGCACTACGTCCGCATGGCAGAGACCATGGCACACGTTCAGGGTAACGCTGCCTTCAGGGGCATAGCTGATCCAGCCCCGGGCCGCGCTAATTAGCATCCGAGACAGACCGGGAACATATTTCGGGAATTCTGCGGGACGCTCATGTCCCACCGTTTTCATTTGGTTCCGCTCAATGACGCCCGAAAGACCTTGACGGGCAGAGAAAATGCCCGCATTTGCGCCGCTCCCACGCGATGGGGCGCTTAGCTCAGTTGGTAGAGCATCTCGTTTACACCGAGAGGGTCGGCGGTTCGAGCCCGTCAGCGCCCACCATCCCCGGCCGGACCCGAATGGGGCGGGCCGCGTCTCTTGATCCAGCGCAATGACCGCGCGCCGCGCGCGCGTCAGAACTTCGGTGTCGCACATGCAATCGGGAGTCTGGAGATGTTTGCACGCAATGTTGGCACAATCGACCGCCTGCTGCGGATCGTCATTGGCGTAATGCTGATCGTTCTCGCCGCGTACGAGCGTATCGGCCCGTGGGGCTATATCGGGGTGGTGCCGCTGCTCACCGGCCTGTCGAGCCGCTGTCCCGCCTATTCGCTGCTCGGGGTCAGCACCTGTCCGCGCGGCTGAGGCGGCGCACGTTCCACAGCGTGAAAAGGCCGATCGCGGCCCAGATGATGTTGAGGCCGGCGGACGGCAGGGCACCGTTATAGCCCGAATTGATGACGAAGCCGGTGGCGCCGACGACGTTCATCCATTGATAGGCCGCGCCGCGCGGTTCGAGCTTGCCGAGCGAGAGCAGCACATAGCTTGCCAGAATGATCGCGGCCGCGGTCCAGCCGATCACCTCGATCATGATCTGAAGCAGGTTCATCGCCCTATTCCCAAAGAAAACGCCCGCCCCGGTAAGGGGGCGGGCGCGTGTTGCCGATTATCCTGCGGCAATCAGGCCGCGAGCTTGCGCAGCACATAGTGCAGGATGCCGCCGTTCATATAATATTCGACCTCGTTCGCGGTGTCGATGCGGCACAGCGTATCGAAGCTGAAGGTCGAGCCGTCGGGGCGCGTGACCTCGACCGTCACCGTCTGGCGCGGCTTGATGTCGGCGATACCCGTGATGGTGAAGCTGTCGTCGCCGGTCAGGCCCAGCGTCTCGCGGGTCTGCCCCTCGAGGAACTGGAGCGGCAGCACGCCCATGCCGACAAGGTTCGAGCGGTGGATGCGCTCGAAGCTTTCGACGATGACGGCGCGGACGCCGAGCAGGTTAGTGCCCTTCGCCGCCCAGTCGCGCGACGAGCCGGTGCCATATTCCTTGCCGGCGATCACCACGAGCGGGGTGCCATCGGCCTTGTGGCGCATCGCGGCGTCGTAGATCGGCATGACTTCCTGGCCATAACGCGACATGCCGCCTTCGATGCCCGGGACCATTTCATTCTTGATGCGGATGTTGGCGAAGGTGCCGCGCATCATCACTTCGTGGTGGCCGCGGCGTGCGCCATAGCTGTTGAAGTCGGCCTTGCTGACCTGATGTTCCATCAGCCATTTTCCGGCCGGCGAGTCCGCCTTGATGCTGCCCGCCGGAGAAATATGGTCGGTGGTGATGCTGTCGCCGAGGATCGCAAGCGGCTTTGCGCCGACGATGTCGCTGACCGGTGCCGGCGTCATCGACATGCCCTCGAAATAGGGCGGGTTGGCGACATAGGTCGAGCCAGCGCGCCACTGATAGGTGTCGCTGCCCTCGACCTCGATCTTCTGCCAGTGCGCGTCGCCCTTGTAGACGTGCGCGTAGCGCGCCTCGAACATGTCGCGGTCGACCGCGCCGGCGACCATGTCGGCGACTTCCTGGTTGGTCGGCCAGATGTCCTTGAGGAAAACGTCCTGCCCGTCCTTGCCGGTGCCGATCGGGGTGGTGGTGAAATCCTCGATCACCGTGCCCTTGAGCGCATAGGCGACAACGAGCGGCGGAGAGGCGAGGAAGTTGGCGCGCACGTCAGGCGACACGCGGCCTTCGAAGTTGCGGTTGCCCGAAATGACCGCCGCGGCGACGAGGCCATTCTCGTTGATCGCCTTCGAAATCGGCTCGGCAAGCGGACCCGAGTTGCCGATGCACGTCGTGCAGCCATAGCCCACGAGGTTGAAGCCGATATTGTCGAGATGCTTCTGCAGCCCGGCCTTTTCGAGATAGTCGGTTACGACCTGCGATCCCGGCGCGAGGCTGGTCTTGACCCACGGCTTGGGCTTCAGGCCCAGCTCGTCGGCCTTTTTGGCGACGAGCCCCGCGGCAACGAGAACGCCGGGGTTCGAGGTGTTGGTGCAGCTGGTGATCGCGGCGATGGTGACGTCGCCGTCGCCGATGTCGAAATCCTTGCCCTCGACCGGCACGCGCGTCTGCGCCTTGTTATAGACCTTTGCCATGTCGGCATTGAACACATCGTCGACATCGGGAAGCGAGACCCGGTCCTGCGGCCGCTTCGGCCCGGCGAGCGACGGGACGACGGTCGACAGGTCGAGTTCGAGCGTGTCGGTGAAAACCGGGTCCGCCGCGCCGTCGACGATCCACAGCCCCTGCGCCTTCGCATAGGCTTCGACCAGCGCGATATTTTCTTCGCTGCGGCCGGTCAGGCGCATGTAATCGATCGTCTTGTCGTCGATGCCGAAGAAGCCGCACGTCGCGCCATATTCGGGCGCCATATTGGCGAGCGTCGCGCGGTCGGCGAGGCTCAGCGAGGCGAGGCCGGGGCCGAAATATTCCACGAAGCGGCCGACGACGCCCTTGGCGCGCAGCATCTGCGTCGCGGTGAGCACGAGGTCGGTCGCGGTGACGCCTTCCTTCAGCTTGCCGGTGAATTTGAAGCCAACGACTTCGGGGATCAGCATCGACACGGGCTGGCCGAGCATCGCGGCTTCCGCTTCAATCCCGCCGACACCCCAGCCGAGGACGCCGAGGCCGTTGATCATCGTCGTGTGACTGTCGGTGCCGACGCAGGTGTCGGGATAGGCGACGGTGGTGCCGTCGGCATCCTCGCTCGACCACACCGCCTGCGCGATATGCTCGAGGTTGACCTGGTGGCAGATGCCGGTGCCGGGAGGCACCGCCTTGAAGTTCGACAGCGACTTCGACCCCCATTTCAGGAAGTCATAGCGTTCGCCGTTGCGATAATATTCAATCTCGACATTCTGCTCGAACGCCTTGGGCGTGCCGAATTCGTCGACCATGACCGAGTGGTCGATGACGAGGTGGACGGGGACGAGCGGGTTGATCTTGGTCGTGTCGCCGCCGAGCTTGGCAATCGCATCACGCATCGCGGCAAGGTCAACGACGCAGGGAACGCCGGTGAAATCCTGCAGCAGCACGCGCGCCGGGCGATACTGGATTTCGCGGTTCGAATGGGGATCCTTCTGCCAGTCGACCAGCGCCTGGACGTCATCGGTCGAAACGGTGAAGCCGCCGTCCTCGAAGCGCAGCAGATTTTCGAGCAGCACCTTCATGCTGAACGGCAGGCGCGAAACGTCGCCCAGCTTTGCTGCCGCCTTTTCGAGCGAATAATAGGCGTAACTCTTGCCGCCGACATTCAGCGTCGAGCGGGTTCCGAGCGTGTCGTGGCCGGTGGTGGTCATAGGTCAGCAGTCCCCATGTTGGCGCGGCGGGGAATGACGGCCGGCCGCCCAAGCCAGGAGAGCGGGGCAAGCGGAGTCGCACGCGCGGGTTTATGTCCGCGCCGCCTTACGCCGGAAGGCAGGAATTGCAAGGGGGTGGCGGTGGACGATGCACGCGAACCCGGCCTTTCGTCCACGGGCGGCGCCCGAAATTTCCCCGGACCAGGACACAAAGCGCCGCGGTCCCGAAGCTTTGTTATTCGGGATGACGATCCCGCCCGAACAATCGCGTCAGGCAGTACCGCGCACCGCGAGGCGGACGGGTATGCGGGTGCCGTCGCGGGCGTGGGCATCATCCTCCAGCGCCATGGCGACGAGCGCCTCACCCGCGGCGTCGAAATCGGGCTCGATCGTGGTGAGCGCTGGGTCGGCGAGCGTGCCGGCGCGAATGCCGTCGAAGCCGATCAGCGCGACGTCGCCGGGCACGCTGCGCCCCATATCCTTGATCCCCTGTAGCACCCCCAGCGCGAGCATGTCGCTGGCAGCGAAAATACCGTCGATGTCGGGATGCGCGGCGAGCAGAGCACGCGCGGCGGCGATGCCCTCTGCATGGCGATCTTCCGCCGGCGGCGGCTCGGCGAGGATGGGGGCGAGGCCTTGCGCGGCGAGCGCTGCGGTGAAGCCGTCGCGGCGCTCGTCGAACTGGCGCTGCGGCGAGCGCTGCGGGCCGACGAAGGCGAGGCGGCGACGGCCTGAGGCGACGAGATGATCGGCGGCGAGGCGCCCGCCCACCTCATTATCGCTGCGCATCCAGTGGAAGTCCCCGCCGGGGCTGCCCCAGCAGGTGAAATCATGCCCCGATGCCTGCGCCGCGGCGAAATAATCCCACGCGGCGCGGTTGCTGGTCGTGCCGATGACGATCATCGCGTCGGCGAGCCCCGAGCGAACGAAATCGGCGCGGAAATTGGCTTCGCTCTCCTGAAAGGAAACGAGCAGGTTGAAGCCGCGTGCCGAGGTGGCGGCGGCGATGCTGCCGAGCAGCGCAAAGTAGAAAGGGTTGATCGCGCTGCGGTCTTCGCCTGGGCGGCAGATAGTAACGAGCGCGATCGTCTCGCTGCTTTTGAGGCGGAGCGACGAGGCGTGGCGATCGACAACATAGCCAAGCTCGGCCGCCGCCTGCGCGACGCGGGCGCGCGTTTCGGCGTTGACGCCGGGGCTGCTGCGCAGCGCGCGCGAGACGGTCGACTGCGACACGCCCGCGCGCTCGGCGACGTCGAACGATGTCGGGCGCAGGGTTTTCATGTGCAGTCCGTCTCCCCTCTTACGCCGTCTCTTGCGTCCACGCCGGGGCTTGTCAATCGGCGAGGCCGTCCAATGCCAGGAGCGCGAAGCTCGCGAGCCAATGTTCGCCCATATAGTCGCCGGTGACGTGCGGGAGCGCGGCGGCGAGGTGCTGCTCGGCGGCAGCTTCGGCGACGGGGGCAACGGGGTGCGCCGCGCCGAGCTTGGCGGCGATCGCACGCCAGCACCAGGCGCGGCTGAGATTGAGGCCGTCGAGATGCGCGATCTTGCCGTCGCTGCGGTCCGACACGGTGGCGGGGGTGAAAAGCGTTGCGGGTTGATGCGCAGCGGCGCGGGGCAGGAAGACCTCGAACCACACCGGGAAGGCGTCGCCGAGCACGACCGCCATCAGATGCGCCTCGGTCAACGCCGAGGAGAGAAATTCGTCGCCGCCGGGTTCCCATGCCTGACAATCGCGGTCGCCGGCGAACCAGTCGCGCGCGCGGGCATCGATAAGCGCGACGAGCGCGGGGTCGCGGAGCGCGGCCCAGTGGCGCGCGAGGAGCAGCGCGAAAGCGATGTTGAAATGGGTGCCGACGCGCAAGGGATAGGTGAGCTTGGGCAGGAAGGCGTGGAAACGCGCCGCAAAGGCGAGCGCGAGCGGTTCGAGCGCGACGGCCCAGGGGGCGTTGTGCTGTTCGGCCTCTGCATGGAGCGCGAGGAGCCACGCCCAGCCATAGGGACGTTCGAAACCCGCCGACATCGGCCGGTCCAGAAAGGCAAGCTCGCCCGCGACCTTGCCCGGCACGAGCATCGCATCGGCGCGCGCGCGGATCTCGGCCGCAACGGGAAGATCGGGATAGAGGCGCGCAAGGCGAAGGATCTGCCACCAGCCATGGACGCAGCTATGCCAGTCGAAACTGCCGTGAAAGATCGGGTGATGCTCGCGCGGGGGCCGTGCGTCCTCCGGCCCGTTCAGCACCAGGTCCATCTTGTAGGGATATTCGCGGCCGAGATGCGACAGGGTCGCGGTGGCAAAGCGGACGGCGTGGTCGGGGGTGAGGTCGGTCATTACCGGAATTTCTCTATCCGTTTGTGCTGAGCTTGTCGAAGCACCGTTCTTGTCTTTCGACGCTGCAGAATGAAGAATGGCCCTTCGACGAGCTCAGGGCGAACGGAAATTTGAAAGCGGCGCTAAAACGCAAACAGCCAGATGAAGAGGATATTGACCGCGAGCAGCGGGATCGCGGTGCCGATCTGCACCTTGATGACGCCATAGGGGTTTTTCAGCTCGAGCAGCGCGGCGGGGACCAGGTTGAAGTTCGCCGCCATCGGGGTCATCAGCGTGCCGCAGAAGCCCGCAAGCATGCCGATCGCGGCGACGACCGCGGGGTTGCCGTCATATTGCTTGATGAGCAGCGGCATGCCGACCGCCGCGATCATCACCGGAAAGGCGGCGAAGGCGTTGCCCATCACCATGGTGAAGAGCGCCATGCCGAGCCCGAAGGCGACGACGGCGCCGAACAGGCTGCCTTGCGGGATCGCGGCGCCGATCAGGTCGCCGACGACTTCGCCGACCCCGGCGAGCGCGAACACCGCGCCGAGGCTGGCGAGCATCTGCGGCAGGATCGCCGCCCAGCCGACCGCGTCGAGCAGCCGCCGCCCCTGCTGCGCCGGGAGCAAGAGCGCGGGCCGCAGCTGCGCCATGCCTACGGCGAGCGCGATCACCACGCCGATGCCGAGCGAGATCAGCGTCGCCTGCTTCGGATCGGCGAGCCCCGGCACCCATTTGAAGAGGAAGGTGCCGGCGAGTGCGACCGCCGGGATGATGAGCGCGACGACAAGCAGGAAATTGCCGTATTTCGCTGCGCGTTCGGCCTGCACGCCCGCCGCCACGTCGCCGCCCGGCGCGCGGCCGATCTGGCCCGCCCCGGCGATCGCGACGAGTGCAAGCACGAGCAGCCCGTTGCCGAAATCGCCGAGCCGGTCGCCCGCGAGCATCGACAGTGCGAGCAGCCCCCAGAAGGCGGCGTTGCCAAAGCGTTTGGGATTGCTGCGATCACCGAGGCCGAGCGCGGCGAAGATCGCGAAGGTCAGTCCGGCGAGGACATAGACGAAACCGAGCGTGATCATGCGCCGATCCCTTGCCCCGGCGCGCGCAGCATCCGCTTTTCGAGCAGCCGCAGCCGGAAGCCGTGGATCAGGAAGGCCGCGATCGCGGTCGGGATCGCCCAGACCGAGAAATGCAGCGGTTCGATGACATAGCCATAGCCTTCGAGCAGCCCCTTCATCAGCAGGATCGACCCGATGGCGAGGAAGATATCTTCGCCGAAAAACAGTCCGACATTGTCGGTCGCGGCCGCATAGGCCCGGATCTCGTCGCGCTGGGCATCGCTCAGCGCGACGCCCTGCGCCTCCGCGGCGGCTTCGGCCATCGGCGCGACGAGCGGACGCACCGTCTGCGGATGCCCGGCCACCGACGTCAGCCCGACCGCCGACATCGCCTGGCGCAGCAGCAGATAGGAGGCGAGCAGCCGGGCGAGCGTCGCGCCCTTGATCCGCCCGATCAGCGAGCGCGCATGCTGCTGAAGCCCATAGGCTTCGAGCAGGCCGATGACGGGGAGCACGATCCAGACGATGCTGACATAGCGTGTGTCGTTAAACGCCTTGCCGAAGGCGGCGATGATCGCGGTGACGTCAAGCCCGGCGGCCAGACCCGTCGCGAGCGCCGACGCCATGATGACGAGCAGCGGATTGAAGCGGAGCAGGAAGCCCGCGATGATGATGGCAATCCCGATCAGGACAAGCATCTAATCCCCCTCCGCTTCGCCATAACCGCCGCCGCCGGGGGTTTCGATGACGAAGGCGTCGCCCGCGCTCAGGTCCGCGCTGGCAGTCGCGCCCAGTTCTTCGGTCGTCCCGTCCGCGCGCTCGATCCAGTTGCGGCCCGGTGCGCCGTCGGCCCCGCCCGCAAGGCCGCACGGCGCGATCCGACGACGATTAGCGAGAATATTCGCAGCCATCGGTTCGCGAAACCGGATGCGGCGCGTAGCGCCGTCGCCGCCGTGCCAGCGGCCCGCACCGCCCGAACCTTTGCGGATCGAGAATTCCTCGACGATCACCGGGAAGCGCGCCTCCATCACTTCGGGATCGGTCATCCGGCTGTTGGTCATGTGCGTCTGGATCACCGCGGTGCCGTCGAAGCCGAGGCCAGCGCCCGATCCGCCGGCGATCGTTTCATAATATTGGTAGGCCTCGTTGCCGAAGGTGAAATTGTTCATCGTCCCCTGCGCTCCCGCCATCGCGCCGAAGGCGGCGAACAGCGCGTCGGTGATGACCTGGCTGGTCTCGACATTGCCCGCGACAACCGCGGCTGGAAAGCGCGGCGAGAGCATTGAATCGTCGGGAACAATCAATGTCACCGGCGCCAGGCAGCCCTCGTTCATCGGTATCGGGTCGTCGAGCATCGTGCGCAGCACATAGAGCACCGCCGCGCGCACGACCGGCAGCGGCGCGTTGAAATTATCGGGGAGCGTCGCCGACGAGCCGGTAAAGTCGATGGTGACGTGGCGCGCCGCGCGATCGACTGACACGGTGACGACGACTTCGGCGCCATTGTCCATCGCATAGCGGAAATGACCATCGCCCAGCCGCGCGACGAGCTGACGCACCGCCGCCTCCGCCTGACGCTGACCATGTGCCATATAGGCGGCGACGGTCGCGCTTCCGTGCGCGGCGGCGAGGTCGGCAAGGCCGCTGGCGCCGCGCTGGCAGGCGGCGACCTGCGCCTTCAGATCGGCGATGTTGAGCGCCGGGTTGCGCGCCGGCAGGTCGCCTGCGGTCAGATGCTCCTGCACGGCGGCGTCGCGGAAATGGCCGTCATCGACGATCAGCATATTGTCGAAGATGATGCCTTCTTCTGCGATATTGCGGCTGCCCGGCGGCATCGATCCGGGCGCTATCCCGCCGAGATCGGCGTGGTGGCCGCGCGCCGCGACGAAAAAGGCGGGGGTATCGGCACCCGTATCGACGAACACCGGCATGATGACGGTGATGTCGGGCAAATGGGTGCCGCCGTCATAGGGGGCGTTGAGCGCATAGGCATCGCCGCGCCGGATGCCGCGTCCGTCGCGCGGGCGACCGTCGGCGCCCGGACCGCGCTGGCGCAATATGGTCCGCACGCTTTCGCCCATCGACCCCAGATGCACCGGCATGTGCGGCGCATTGGCGACGAGCCGCCCTTCGCCGTCGAACAGCGCGCAGGAGAAATCGAGCCGTTCGCGAATATTGATCGACGAAGCGCTGTGCTGAAGCGCGCCGCCCATTTCCTCGGCAATCGCCATGAACAGGCTGTTGAAGATTTCGAGGCGCACGGGATCGGGTGCTGCAGGATCGTCACTGCCTCCTTGCGATGGCAAGGCGACGGGACGAATGGCCGATGGCTTTGCGAGCCGCAGCGTCCCATCGGGCTCGACCGTTGCCGTCCAGCCGGGTTCGACGACGGTCGTCGACAGCGGATCGACGATGATCGCCGGGCCAGTGATGCTGCGGCCGGGAGCAAGCGCGCTGCGCTGATGAAGTGGGACGGCGCAGGGTCCGCCCGCGAGCCAGGCGGTGACGGTTTCCGCCTCGACCTCGGCCGCTGGCGCGGGCGCGGGAAGAGCCGCGGGCGCGCCGCCCGCTTCGGTCAGTTCGACACGGATGCGATCGACGACCAGATCGTCATGCGGCGCATAGCCGAAACGCCCGCGGAAGGCGTCGATGAAGGCAGCGCGCACCGTGGCGGGATCTCCGGTCGGCAGCTCGATCGCATTGTCGCTGTCGGCAAGACGCACGAACAGCAGGGTTTCGTGCGTCACCGTTACGTCGGGTGCAAGATCGCCGCGCGCCTGAGCGACGAGTTCGGCCTCCGCGCGGTACAGCGGTTCGACGCAGCTCGCGCCGAGCGGCAGCGCAAGCGTGCGCTCGCGGATCGTCGAGGGCCGTGCGAGGCCCATACCATAGGCTGACAACACCCCGGCGAGCGGGTGGAGCAGGATCCGGTCGATCCCCAATGCGTCGGCCACGAGGCACACATGCTGCCCCGCGGCGCCCCCGAAGCCGACGAGATGGTAGCCCTGTGTCACATCATGTCCGCGCGCGATGGTGATACGTTTGATCGCGTTCGCCATCTGCTGAACCGCAATCGCTAGCAGCCCCTCCGCAAGCGCCTCGGGCGTGATGTCGCCGACTTCGGCCGCCAGCGCAGCGAATTTTTCGGCGACGATGGCGCGATCGAGCGGCTGGTCGCCGGCCGGTCCGAAGAGCCTGGGGAAATGTTCGGGCTGAATCTTGCCGAGCAGCACGTTGCAGTCGGTGACGGTCAGCGGCCCGCCGCGGCCATAGGCGGCGGGGCCGGGATTGGCGCCCGCGCTTTCGGGTCCGACGAGCAGGCGCGCACCGTCCCAGCGGCAAATCGAACCGCCCCCGGCGGCGACGGTGTGGATACGCAGCATCGGCGCCCGGATGCGCGTGCCCGCGACGATGCTTTCGTTATCGCGTTCGAGCCGCCCGGCATAATGGCTGACGTCGGTCGAGGTGCCGCCCATGTCGAAGCCGATGAGGCGATCCTCGCCCAGCGGCGCGGCGCTGCCGACCATGCCGACGATGCCGCCCGCCGGACCCGAGAGAATCGCATCGCGGCCATGGAACGCCGCGGCCGATGCGAGCCCTCCCGAGCTTTTCATGAACTGCGGACGGCTATCGTCGCCAAGCTGGGCGCAGAACTGGCCGACATAGTGCCGCAGCACCGGCGACAGATAGGCGTCGGCAAGCGTCGTGTCGCCGCGCCCGACCAACTTGATCAGGGCGCTCACCTCATGGCTGACCGAAATCTGCGCGAAGCCGAGTTCGGCGGCAATCTCTGCCAGGCGCCGTTCGTGCGCGGGATAGCGATAGCCGTGCATCAATATGATCGCGATGCTGTCGATTCCCGCCGCACGCGCCTTTTGCAGCGCGGTGCGCGCGGCGTCTTCGTCGAGCGGGATCAGCAATTCGCCGTCGGGACCGACGCGCTCGGCGATTTCGGCAACTTGGGCGTGCGGCGGAGGTGTGCGGTCGAGCCGGCGCGCGAACAGGTCGGGGCGATCCTGATAGCCGATGGTCAGCGCATCGCCGAAGCCGCGCGTGATCGCGAGGAGGGTCGGCGCGCCCTTGCGTTCGAGCAGCGCGTTGGTCGCGACGGTCGACCCCATGCGCACCGCGAGCGGCGGCAGCGCGCCTGTCCCGGCGCCGGTCAGGTCGCGGATCGCACCCACCGCCGCGTCGCCAGGGCGCGCCGGGTCTTCGGAGAGATATTTGGCAGTGACGACCGCGCCCGCCGGCGAGCGCGCGACGACATCGGTGAAGGTGCCGCCGCGATCGATCCAGATATGCCAGCGCGGATCAGGCGGTGGCGACACGATCGGGCCAGCGAATGACGATGGACAGGCCGTGATCGGCGGCGGCGCGGGTCCATTGCCCCTTGAGCTGGCGTTCGATCAGCGAGCGGATGAACTGGGTGCCAAAGCTTTCGCTTTCGATGTGCGGGGTTTCGGGCAGGCCGCTTTCGATCCACGACAGCTCGACATCGCCGCCGTCGCGGCGCCAGCCGACCGCAAGATCGCCCTTCCCGCCGAGCGCGCCATATTTGACGCTGTTGGTCACCAGTTCGTGCACGGCAAGCGCAATAGCCTGCGCGCCCTCTTCGTCAAGCCGCACGTCCGGGCCTTCGACCGCGGCAAGCCGCTGTGCGTCCCAGCCCGCAATGTCGAGCTCGCGGCGGACGATACGGCCTAGGTCGACCGTATCGACCGCGCCGGTAACCAGCATCTGCTTCGAATCGGACAATGCGCGCAGTCGCCCGTCGAATTTCGTCTCGAACGCCTCGAGGCTGTCGACCTCGCGCAGCGTGATCCGCGCGAGCGCGCCGATGCGGGCGAAGGCGTTTTTCATGCGGTGCGCCATTTCGCCGATCATCAACTCACGATCTTCGGCATGACGCTCCTTCTCCTCCGCCAGCGCCTGCGCCGCGCCGAGGCGGCGATGCTGCAAGCGGTGCAACTGCACCGCGAGCCAGGCGAGCGCAGCGCCGAACAGCAGGATCGCGAGCGGACGGCCCAGCCGGTCGATGAAGCGGCCGTAGGACAGCCGCATCGTCCAGCGGCGATCGGCGACGCGCAGCGTCTCCTCATGCGCGTCCCAGCCAACCTTGCCATGACGGAAGACGAGCGGCGCCGACGGGCCTTCGCCGGCATAAACTTCGATCCCGTCGACCGTATCGAGCTGGTTTCCCAGCACCGCGCGCATCAGATTCTCGATGCGGAACGGCGCGTAGACAAAGGCCTCGATCGGTTGCCCGGCCGAGGGCGGCGGCACCGCCGAAGGCGCGGCGTCTGCAGCCACGGGCGGGTTGGCGTAGACGGGCACATAGATCAGGAAGCCCGGCTGCTTATGCTGCGCACTACGTTCCTGGATCAGTTCGACGATCCCGCTCGCTGCCGGCTGACCGGTCTGCCAGGCGCGGCGCATCGCCTCGCGCCGGATCGATTCGCTGTACATGTCGTAGCCGAGCGCCCCGCGGTTGCGAGCATTGTCGGGTTCGACAAGGACGATGGGAAAGCCGATCGGCTCACTTGTCCGCGGCCAGACCTTGATCTCCCTGCCGTAATTTTCGAGCAGCTGCGCTTCGGCCGCGGCGGGAGTATCCTGCTGGATCGCGACGGCGATGCCGACCCCCTGCATCCCCGGCGCGCGCACCTGCGGCCGCAGCGCCGCGAGGAAGGCGCGAACTCCCGGCCCGCTCGCCGCCGTGTCGGACTGATAGAGCGCGCGGACCCCTTCGAGCACCGCGAGCTGATCGCGCAGCCGGACGTTGACCTGCATCGCGACGCGGGTCGCCTGCTCATCCTCCTGCGCCTTGTTGTAGAAGAAGCTGGCGACCGCCGCGGCTAGGGCCGCTGCCAGGATGCCGAGCCCGACGAAGCGGACCGAAAGGGCCATCAGCCGATCTGCCCAGAGCGAAGGGCGCATTACACATATCCTGATGATTGCTGCCGTAGCAGCGCCCCCCTCTGTCACAAATAGGAGCATGCCAAGCGACCGATAGCAAGCAGCATTTCTTGCGCATCGCTGCAATCATCGAACAGGTTGCAGTGAGCAACCGACCGCCTATGCTCGGGCTGGAATCAGGAGGATGTCATGATGATAGTCTATGGGTCGATCGTATCGCCGTTCGTACGAAAATTGCTGGGGTTTCTGGGCGAAAAGGGCCTCGATTTCGAGCTCAAGGGCGTCGGCATCGGCGATCCTGATCCCGGCTTTCGTGCCGCTTCGCCGCTCGGCAAGATGCCGGCGATCGACGACGACGGCTTCCTGCTCGCCGATTCGAGCGCGATCATCCACTATCTCGAAGCGAAATATCCCGAACCGGCGCTGATCCCCGCCGACCCCGAAGCGCGCGGCCGCACCGTGTGGTGGGACGAGTTCGGCGACACCGTGTTCGCGGCCTGCGGCGGCAAGATGTTCTTCAATCGCATCGTCGCCCCCAAATTCCTGGGCCGCGAAGGCGACCTCGCCGCCGCCGCCGAAGCCGAAGCCGACGAACTGCCAAAATTGCTCGCCTATCTGGAAAGCGCGATCCCGGCGTCAGGTTATCTGGTCGGCGACCGGCTGACCCTCGCCGATCTGGCGGCGGTGTCACCGCTGGTCAACGTCCGTCACTGCGGCGTAACGATCGATGCCGCAACCTATCCCAAAATCGCCGCGTGGAGCGAGGCGATCCTGTCGCGCCCGAGCATGGCGCCCTGGATCGCCAAGGAAGAGCGGATGATGGCGAAGGTGCTGGCGGGTTGATCCGGACCGGCGCGGCGATCGCGGGCGCGCTGGCGCTCGCATCCCCGGCGGCCGCGCAACCGTCGATGCCGGTGGCTCGTGCCACCGACGCCGACCGGTTGCTCGTCGGCCTCGCGGACGAAGCGGCGGGCGAAGCGATCGTAACGCTGCGCCATGACGAAGCGAGCAACGCGCCGACGTGCAAGGCTGGCAGCGTGCGAGGCGGGCCGGCGATCGCCGATGCGTCCTGCGCGCTCGCGCTCAAAAAGCTCGGCTGGGCAGCGGCGGGGGTCGATCGCAACGGTAAACGGCAAGCATTGCCGCGCCTACGCATCGCCTGGACCAAGCCCGACAAGGCAGGCGCCGAGCCCGACGCCACCGACGACGATGGCCTGACGCCAATAAGCCCCGAGCGCTGGGTCCTGCCTGCCGATTATCCCGGTACACGGGCGCAAGGTGCCAGCGAGTTCATACTGGATGTTGCACCTTCGGGCCGCCCGACCGCTTGCCACATCACAAAATCGGCCGGCAGCGACATCCTTGATCGCAAGACCTGCGAGGTCCTGATGCGAAGCGGGCTGTTCCTGCCCGCCCTCGACGCGCAGGGAAAGCCGCGCCCCGCGCAGTTCCGCTCGCGGCTGAGTTGGGCCATCGAATAGCGGGGGGGGGGGCGGCCAGCGAGACGCAGCGTGTGCCGCTCTCGTCATCCCATGCGCTATCCAGGAAAGCGAAGCGGCAAAGGAATTGCGTTCGGCCAAACTTCGCCTTGAAATCCCTTGCATTTGCGAATCAGTCGCACTAGCGGCCTCCTCAACAGGAGTTGAGAATGATTCGCAAAATTGTCACTGCGGCGCTTGCCTGCACCGCACTTTCCTCCCCCGCGCTCGCGCAGTCCGCGGCGCCTGACACGAACGCCGAGGAACATATCGTCGTCACCGCGGCGCGCACGATCCTACCGCCCAACGCCCTGCCGCTGACGGTCGATGTCATCGGCAAGGACGCGCTCGATCAGCAGGTGCTGATTTCGGGATCGGTCACCGACGCGGTCGCAACGCTGACCCCCAGCTTTTCGCCGACGCGGCAGAAATTGTCGGGCGCGGGCGAGACGCTGCGCGGGCGCTCGCCGCTCTATGCCATCAACGGCATTCCCCAATCGACCCCGCTGCGCGACGGCAGCCGCGACGGCTTCACCATCGACGGCTTCTTCATCGACCGCGTCGAGGTCATTTATGGTTCGAACGCGCTGCAGGGGATCGGCGGCACCGGCGGCATCGTCAATCAGGTGACGGTCGGCGCGCCGAAGACCGAAGGCGTCAGCGGCCGGCTGCTGCTGCAGGGCACCGCCGACGACGAATTTTCCGAAGCCGGCATGGGCGGCAAGGCGGCGGGGCTGATCCAGTATCGGGCCGGTCGCTTCGACGCGTCGGTCGGCGCCGCCTATGAGGTGCGCGGGATCTTTCGTGACGGCGAGGGCCGCCCGGTCGGGATCAATCTGACGCAGGGCGAGACGCAGGATTCCAAGACGCTCTCGCTGTTCGGACGCTTTGGCTACGAGGTCACGGACACGATGCGGCTCGACCTGATCGCCAGCCGTTACGAGTTGAAGGGCGACGGCGATTATGTCGCGGTGGCAGGCAATCGTGCGACCGGCCTGCCGACCAGCGCAGCGCGCGGCACCCCGCCCGGCGATCCCGCCGCGAGCCGCACCGAAAGCCTGGCGCTGTCGTTGACCGACAGCAACCTTGGCGGCGGGAATTTCGTCGGCCAGATTTTCTGGAACCGTACCCGCGACACCTTCGGCGGCGAACCCAATCCGATCGCGACCTTCCAGGACGTCCAGATCGCGCCGGTCGGAACGCTGTTCGATCAATCGCAGAACCGCAGCCGCAAATATGGCGCCAAGCTGAGCTATGAGCGTGCGGTGCCCGGTTTCGAGGCACTGACGCTGATCGCCGGTTTCGACGCGCTGTGGGATTCGACCGAGCAGCGGCTGATCGCCACCGACCGCGTCTGGGTGCCGCCGACCGATTTCCGCAGCTTCGCGCCGTTCGGACAGGCCAATCTCAAATTGTTCGACGGGCTCGTCCGCGTCGCCGGCGGCGCGCGCTACGAGAATGTGAAGATCAGCATCGACGATTATACCACGCTCGCGAGCGCCGGCCGCACCTTCGTCAAGGGTGGCAGCCCGAGTTTCGACGACGTGCTGCTGAACGGCGGGGTTATCGTCGAGCCGATCCCCGGCATCCGCGCCTATGCGAGCTATGCCGAGGGCTATACCGCCCCCGACGTCGGCCGCATCACCCGCGCGGTGAGCACGCCGGGGGTCGAGATCGACAATTTCCTCAACATCCGTCCGATCGTTTCGAACAACCGCGAGATCGGTGTCGAGGTGAAGCGCGGCCCGCTCGATGCGAGCGCGACCTATTTCTGGTCGTCGAGCAAGGAGGGGCAATTGCTCGTCGCCCGGCCCGACGGCATTTTCGACGTGCTGCGCCAGCGCGTCGCGATCGAGGGACTGGAAATCAATCTGGCGGTCAAATTGCCGATCGACGGTCTGACCGTCTCGGCCGGCTATGCCCATCTCGACGGCAAATATGATGCCGACGGCGACGATGTGGTCGAAACCGACCTTGACGGTGCGAATATCTCGCCCGACCGGCTGAACCTCGCCGCCAGCTACGGCAAGGGGCCGCTGTCGGCGCGCGTCCAGACGCAATTCTATCTGGCGCGCAGTTTCACTGGCCCGACGCGCGACCCGCGCAACGATTTCGAGGGCTATAATCTGACCGACGCCTTCCTGCGCTACCAGACGCGGATCGGCGGCATCAGCCTGGCGGTGCAGAATCTGTTCGACCGGCAATATATCGCCTATGCGAGCGACACCCAGCGCCCGACCGACAATTTCTTCAACTTCGCCGGGCGCGGACGCACCTTCACGCTGGGCTGGGATTATCGCTTCTGATGCAGTTGCTCGACACGCTGCACCGCTGGACCGGCGGGCTGATCGGACTGGTGCTTGGCCTGCTCGGCCTCACCGGCGCGATCCTCGTCCACAAGGATGCGTGGATCGGGCTGCCGCATAGCGGCGATCCGCTGCGCAGCGACCTTGGCAGCGTGACGCGGGCGACCGAGGCGATCATGGCGCAGCCGGGCGCGCAGGGCATCATCTATGCCCGCGACGGCTTCGGTCTCCACCAGACCCGCTTCGACGAAGGCGCCGGCGCCTATGCCGACCAGTCCGGACAGATCGTCACCCGCTGGGCGAGCCAGTGGGAGCGGCCCGAGCTGTGGATCTTCGATTTCCATCATCATCTCTTCGCCGGCGACAGCGGCGAGTGGGTGATCGGCATCGCCGGCCTGTGCGGGCTGTTCTTCATCGTGTCGGGCATCATCCTGTGGTGGCGGACGCGCCGGACCTTCCGCCTGCGCCTGTGGCCCAAGCGGATGAGCCGGCCGGCGATCGTCACGCATCACCGCGACCTGGGGATCGTGATGGCACCGCTGTTGCTGCTTTCGGTCGTCACCGGGACGATGATGATCTTTCGCCCCTTCGCGATGGCTGTCGTCGCGCCCTTCGGTTCGATTGCCGCGGCAGAGAAGTCGATGGCGCCTCCCCAATATAAGGGCGGCCCGCTGGCTGCGAAGCCCGACTATGCGGCGATGCTCGCCGAGGCGCGCCGCCGCTTTCCGGGCGGCGAGTTCCGCATCCTCAGCCTGCCGCGCAAGGCGGGCGACCCGATCATGCTGCGGATGCGCCAGCAGGCCGAATGGCTTCCCAACGGCCGGTCGACGCTTTGGTTCGATGCGCAGACGGGCGAGTTGCTCGGCGCGCGCGACGCGCTCGCCATGGCGCCCGCCGCACAGGCGTTCAACAAGGCCTATCCGCTGCACGCCGCCAAGGTCGGGGGGCTCGGCTACCGTATCGTCATGACCCTGTCGGGGCTGACGATGGCGATGCTCGGCAGCTTTGCAGTGTGGACCTTCTGGTTCCGGCGACCGAAGCCCGTCCGCTCCCTTCCGCGCCGCACCGTCACCGCCTGATCTCCCGATCCGCCAGCGAAATCGCACCGCGCGGTGCCTGTCTCAATAGTTAGGCATTGACCTAAGTATTGGACCGAGCTAGGAGGGCGGGCGAAAGGAATGCGCCATGTCGACCATCCGGCCCGACGCCCCGATTGCGCCCGAACCGGCGATGATCGACGGCATCTTCCGCGCCCTCGCCGACCCGACACGGCGGCAGGTCCTCGAACGGCTGGGCGAACGACCGGCCTCGGTCAGTGAACTTGCGGCGCACCACCCCATGGCGCTCCCCTCCTTTCTCGCGCACCTCAAGGTGCTCGAAGGCTGCGGCCTCGTCCATTCGCGCAAGCTTGGCCGGGTCCGCACCTACAGCCTTGCCCCCGACCGGCTGCGGCTGGCCGAGGACTGGCTCGCGACCCAGCGCCGCCTGTGGGAAGGCCGGCTCGACCGCATGGATGCCTATCTGCTCTCGCTCAAGAACAAGAAGGAGACCTTCGAATGACCTTTCCGCTCAGCCCGGTCGACCCCGACCTCGACCTTGTCCTCGAACGCGTGATCGACGTGCCCGCCGACCTTGTATGGAAGGTCTGGACCACGCCCGAGCATCTGGTGCACTGGTTCGTGCCCAAGCCCTGGACGGTCACCGCTTGCGAGATGGACCCGCGCCCCGGCGGCGTCTTCAGCACGACGATGCGCTCGCCCGAGGGTGAGGAGTTTCCCAACAGCGGCTGTTATCTGGAAGTCGTGCCGGGCGAACGGCTGATCTTCACCGACACGCTGCTCCCCGGCTTCCGGCCGGCGCCGGCGCCCTTCTTCACCGCCGGCCTGTTCCTGACCCCGCAGGGCGACAGCACCCTCTATCGCGCCGTCGCGGTCCACGGCGACAGCGCCGCGCGCCAGAAGCATGAGGAAATGGGCTTCCACGACGGCTGGGGAACCGTGGTCGGCCAGATGGTCGACTATATCAAGGCGATGTGATCCGCCGGCGCACGTCGGCAGCGGACATCGGGTATCGGCTCGGCGAGGCATAGCGCGCTTTCCTATTTTCGCCGCGCTCCTATATCGTCATCGCTTCCATGACCCGCGCCCGCGTCCTCCTTCTGACCGCCGCCCTCGGCCCGCTCGACTATCGCGTCCCGCACGGCAGCGACGCGCCGCTCGGCAGCGTCGTCGTCGCGCCGCTCGGCCCGCGGCGGCTGGGCGGCGTGGTGTGGGAGGATGAAAGCTTCGGCGCCCCCGAACCCGTCGGCGACAACCGCCTGCGCAATCTGTTCGAGGTCGTGCCGGTGCCGCCGATCCGCGCCCCGCTGCGCCGCCTCGTCGAATGGACGAGCGACTATTATCTCGCACCCCCGGGATCGGTGCTGCGCATGGTTCTGCCCGGCGCCGCCTTTGCCGACGCGCGGCGCCCCATCGTCGAATATCGCGCCACGGGAGAGCTGCCGGCACGGATGACGCCGCAGCGCACCGTGGCGCTCGAAAAGATCGGCGCGCGCCAAGGCATTGTGCGCGAACTCGCGGCGCTGGGCGAAGTCAGCGAGGCGGTGATCCGCGGCCTCGTCCAGACGGGCGCGCTCGAGGCGGTGAGCGTGTCGGCCGATCAGCCCTACCCGGAGCCCAACCCCGGTTTCGCGCCGCCCGACCTCTCGGACGAGCAAGCGGCCGCCGCCGGGCAATTGCGCGACGCCGTCGCCGCCCGCGGGTTCGAGACGCTGCTGCTCGACGGCGTCACGGGATCGGGCAAGACCGAAGTGTATATGGAGGCGATTGCCGCCGCCATCGAAGCGGGCAGGCAGGCGCTGGTCCTGCTCCCAGAAATCGCGCTTACCGAACCGATGCTGACGCGCTTCGCGGCGCGCTTCGGCTGCGAGCCGGTGGCATGGCACAGCGGGCTGCGGTCGGTCGAGCGGCGGCGCGCCTGGCACGCGATCGCAAGCGGCGAGGCGAAGATCGTCGTCGGCGCGCGCTCGGCGCTGTTCCTGCCCTATGCCGATCTGGGCGTGATCGTCGTCGACGAGGCGCATGAAACCAGCTTCAAGCAGGAGGATGGCGTCCATTATCACGCGCGCGACGTCGCGGTGATGCGCGGCCATTTCGAGGGGCTGCCGGTGATCCTTGCGAGCGCGACTCCGGCGCTCGAAAGCCTCGCGCAGGTCGAGGCAGGGCGTTACCGCCATATCGTGCTGCCCGCCCGATATGGCGGCGCGACACTACCCGACCTGGCAGCAATCGACATGCGGCAGGATCCGCCAGATCGCGGCCGCTGGCTCGCCCCGCCGCTCGTTGAGGCACTCGCCGACCGGTTGCAAAAGGGCGAGCAGAGCCTGCTTTTCCTCAACCGCCGCGGCTTCGCGCCGCTGACGCTGTGCCGTACCTGCGGCCACCGCATCCAATGCCCTAACTGCACCGCGTGGATGGTCGAGCACCGGCTAGTCCATCGCCTCGCCTGCCACCATTGCGGCCATGTGATGCCGCCGCCGCGCCTATGCCCCGAATGCGAGGACGAGGACAGCCTCGTCGCCTGCGGCCCCGGCGTCGAGCGCGTCGCCGACGAGGTGAGCTTACGTTTTCCCGAGGCGCGCACCGCGATTGTCACCAGCGACACCTTATGGTCGCCCGCGAAGGCGGCCGAGTTTGTCGAGGCGGTCGAGGGCGGACTCGTCGACATCATCATCGGCACCCAGCTCGTGACCAAGGGCTATCATTTCCCCAATCTTACGCTCGTCGGGGTGGTCGACGCCGACCTCGGCCTCGACGGCGGCGATCTGCGCGCCGCGGAGCGGACCTTCCAGCAGATCGCACAGGTTGCGGGACGCGCGGGGCGCGGGGTGAAGCCCGGCGAGGTGCTGATCCAGACACGCGTGCCCGACGCGCCGGTGATGGCGGCGCTGGTCGCCAACGACCGCGAAGGCTTTTATGCCGCCGAAACGGCGGCGAGAAAGTTCGCCGGGGCGCCGCCCTATGGCCGCTTCGCCGCGCTCGTCATTTCGTCCGAGGATATCGAAGTCGCGCGCGGCGTCGCGCAGCGGCTGGGCGAAAAGGCGCCTGTCGCCGATGGTCTCGCTATCTATGGCCCCGCGCCCGCGCCGCTTGCGATGCTGCGCGGCCGCCACCGCTTCCGCCTCCTCCTCCACGCGCCGCGCAGTTTCGACCTGCAGGGCGCGATCCGCGACTGGATCGGTCGGATAGATTGGCCGGCAAAGGTGCGCCTCGCGATCGACGTCGATCCCTATAGTTTCGTTTAAGGCGAATCGGCATTTACAGGGCCGACATTGGGGCTAGACCTTTGTCATGTCCCGCTTGACCCTGCGCCTTGCGCTCGCCCTCGCCACCGGCCTCGTTGCCGTCAGCGCCACGCCGCTTCTTGCCGAGCCAATCGCGGTTCCGGTCGTCACGCCAAAGGATCTCGGCGATGAGGGCAGCGGGCGCCTGATCGTCTTCGCTCAAAAGGTCGAACCCGGCGCAAAGCCCCAGGACGCGGTCGACACGTCGCCGTTCGAGCCGACCGGCACCGCGATCGCGGCGATCGAAGTGAGCAGCCTCAAGCCGGGCCGGACCGCAATCGTCGGCACCGACGTCGATGCCTTTCCGGCCGCCTGGTCGACACTGGCGCCGGGCACCTATCGCATCCAGGCGGTGTTCGACCGCAACCATGATTATAATTATGGCGGGCGCGGCGCCGGCGATCTGGTTTCGCCCGTCGTCGAAGCCCGTCTGCCAGGGCCGGTGCCGACCTTGTCCCTCGATCGCGAGATCGCGGGCCAGGATTTTGCAGCCTGGCTTGCCGCGCTATCGCCCGAGGCGCGGGCGGGTATCGAACCCGGGCTGACGTCGGTCGAGCCGCTGTCCGTCCACAGCGCCGCCCTGTCGCGCTTCTGGGGTCGCGACACAGCGATCGAGGGATGGGTCGCCTTGCCGCCGGGCTATGCCAAGGGCGGCGACACCTACCCCACCGTCTATTCGGACGGCGGCTTCGGCAGCACGAGCGACAGCGCGCACGCAAGCGCTGCGCGCACAGCGGCGATGATGGCGAAGGGCGACCTTCCTCCGATGATCTGGGTCTTCCTCGACCATCATATCGCGACCGGAACGCACGAATTTGCCGATTCGGCCAACAACGGCCCGTGGGGAACGGCACTGACGACCGAGGCGATCCCCGCGCTGGAAATGAAATATCGCATGGACGCCCGTCCGTCGGGCCGCTTCCTGACCGGGCACAGTTCGGGCGGCTGGTCGACGTTGTGGTTGCAGGTCGCCTATCCGAAGCTGTTCGGCGGAAGCTGGCCGACCGCGCCCGACCCGAGCGATTTTCACGATTTCACGAATATCGACCTCTATGCGCCTGCCGCCAACGCCTATGCAGGCAGCGACGGAAACGACCGGCCGCTCGTTCGCGAGGACGGCAAGGTCGTCGCGACCTTTCGCCAGTTCGCCCAACTCGAGGCGGTACTCGGTCCCTATGGCGGCCAGCTTGCAAGCTTCGACTGGGTCTTTTCGCCCAAATGCCCCGATGGACGTCCCTGCCCGATGTTCAATCGCGTGACCGGCAAGATCTATCCCGCCGTCGTCACCTATTGGCGCGATCATTATGACATAGCGCATATCATCGCGCGTGACTGGGCACGGCTCAAACCCGATCTCGACGGCAAGATCCATCTTACCGTCGGCACCGCGGACACTTTTTATCTCAACCAGTCAGCCGAGCGGCTGAAGGCCGTCCTCGACGGCCTCGGCGCAAAGGCGAGCTTCCGCTTCGTTCCCGGCCGCACCCACTTCGATCTCTACAAGGAAGGCGACGATCGCTGGGCGCTCACCAAGACGATGGCAAAGGAAATGTACGCCGTGGCGCGGCCCGCAACGGCCGCTCAATAATCGGGTTCGCCGCCGCCCAGCACCTGCTGCGCCTGACCGGTCAGCCACGCCATCGCCGCCGCCCACGGCTGATGCCCATGACTGATCCGCGCGACGCCGAGCGCCGCCAGTTCGGCATGGGTCGGCCCCGCCTTGGCGCGCAGGATATTGACCGGTAGCGGCGACGCCGCGCAAATCGCGCCAATGCAGCGCGCATCGCCGAGGAAGGGGACGAACAGCGAGCCTGCGCCGGCATCGGCATAGGCGCGGGCGCGCTCAAGCACGGCGGCGACGAGCCGGTCGCCCTCCTTCGCCGCATCGGCGCCGCGAAAGACATCGCAGCGGGCGTTGACGAAAATTCCGGTATCGGCCGCGGCACGGTAGCGCGCCTGCGCCTCCGCGATCGGCAACAGATCGTTCCGGCCGGGCATCCGGTCCTCCATATTGATCCCCGCCGCTCCCGCCGCCCTTGCCCGCGCGACCGAGGCGCCAACGCTGGCGGGATCGGCGCCATAGCCCGATTCCATGTCGATCGTGACCGGCAAGTCGGTGACCGACAGGATGCGCGCGAGATTCTCGAACACATCGGCGAGCGGAAAATCCTCGCCATCGGCGCGGCCCTGCGCGCCGGCGACGCCATAGCTTCCGGTCGCGATCGCCTTGACCCCCGCGGCGGCGACCGCCTTCGCGCTGCCGGCATCCCAGATATTGACCAGAATCAGCGGGTCACCGGGAATGTGAAGCGCACGGAAGGTCGCGATTTTGTCGGTCATTTAATTTCCCTTTTCAGAAGTTCGCGCTTGATCGGCAGGCCATAGGCATAGCCGCCGAGCGAGCCGTCGCTGCGCACGACGCGGTGGCACGGGATGAGGACCGCGACGTTGTTCGCACCATTGGCGCTGCCCGCGGCGCGCACCGCCTTGGGCTTGCCGACCGCGGCCGCGATGTCGGCGTAGCTGCGCGTCTCGCCCGCCGGTATCTTGCGCAGTTCGCGCCAGACCGCTTCCTGAAAGGCGGTGCCCTTCACATCGAGCGGAATATGGTCAAAACCGGCCGCCGGCGCCTCTACCGCATCGACCACCTGCTGCAGCAGCGCGGTGAAATCGGCGCCGCCCTCGACCAGTTCGGCGGCCGGGAAGCGCGCCTCAAGCGCATCGCGCCCTTCCGCAAAGCTGAGGCGGCACACGCCCTTTGCGGTCGCCGCGACGAGCATGTCGCCAAGGCTCGTCGATACCACCGCCCAGTGAATCGTCGCGCCCTTGCCGCCATTCACCCATGCCGAAGCGGTCATTCCCATGCGTCCCTCCATCGTGTCGTAAAAGCGCGACGGCCCCGAAAAGCCCGCGTCATAGATGGCGTCGGTCACGCGCCCCGCCTCGCTCAACGCCGCCCGGGCGCGCTCCTCGCGCAGCGCCCTTGCATAGGCAGCTGGCGAAAGGCCGGTGTGACGGGTGAAGACGCGCTGAAAATGGGTCGCCGAATAGCCGGTACGCGCCGCAAGATCGGCGAGCGCGAGCGGCTCCTCGCTGTCCTTGATCGCGGCGATGGCGGCGATCACGGCGCCTTCGTCGCGCGCGACATCGTCTGGCAGGCAACGCTTGCACGGGCGCAGTCCGGCGGCGCGTGCTGCGGCTCCGTCGGCGAAGAAGCGGACATTCGCGCGCGCCGGATGCCGCGCCGCGCAGCTCGGCCTGCAATAGATGCCCGTCGTCAGCACACCGGTGACGAAGCGTCCGTCGAGCGCACGGTCGCGGCGCTGCACCGCCGCCCAGCGATCGGCATCGGTCATGCTGTCGGCGCTCATGGCTCGGCTCCCTCGCTCGCATCCCGCTCGATCCGCGCGGCAAAGCATCCGTACGCGGCATTATGGGCGTCGATATAGGCGATGCCGGCGTCCGCGAACAGGTCGCGGATTGCGGCATCGGCTTCGCCCGGCCCTGCGACCCGCGCGGTTCGCAGCATGCCGTCGGCACCAAAGGCACGCATCGCGAGCGGGCGCCCCTCGAACACCGGCGGCGTCCGGTCGCGCCACATCGTGCGCGCCGCGCCGCGCCGGACATAAATGGCATAGGCGCTGCGATAGGGCGTGGCGACGTCGTGGCTGAGGTGATGCAGCAGTACTAGTTCCTCGCCCGCCCTTGCGTCCTCCAGGCTGACCCGGCAGGGAAAGCCGCGGTCGGCGGTGGCAATGACGCGGCGGGCGTTCCGCGCGCTCAGCGCCTCATCGTCGAGCGCGAAAAGCGGGGCGAAGGGCGCGGGGTCCAGCCCCTGAATTCGATAGCGCATTCGATCAGTCATATGCGGCTCCTTTGTCTGCTCGCCGATTTGTCATGCCAGGCGCGGCGATGCGTCCCGATGCTTGCGCTCAAAGCCGGACGATGCGCTCGCCTCTGATTTTTTCCACCAAACCAACAGTTTCGATGGCCGGCATCGACGGATGACATCGGAGACTATCGTATGACGACCATCGACGTATCGCAGACCGGCGGAAAGCGGGCGGCGCCGCGCGACTGGCTCCGGCTTTCCGCTACCCTCTGCTTCCTGTCGATCGCGGCGGGCCAGTTGCTCTTCACCGCCTTCATCCTGCTTTTCTACTACCCGTCCTCCTTGTCGGGTGACTTCGCCGCGTGGAATGCCAAGCCGCTGATCAAGGGCTTCGTGCCCGGCGATGTGGGCGGCAATCTCTTCTTTGCGGCACATGTGCTGATGGCGGCGGTCATCACCTTCGGCGGACTGGTGCAGTTGGTGCCCGCGATCCGGGGACGCTGGCCCGCCATCCACCGCTGGAACGGCCGGCTCTATCTGCTCAGCGCGCTGGTGCTCGCGCTCGGCGGGCTCTGGCTGACCTGGGTGCGCGGCACTTGGCTGCACTGGGCGGGCGCGGTGGGAATCAGCCTCGATGCGCTGCTCATTCTTCTCTTCGGCGCGCTTGCATGGCGGGATGCCCGGGCGCGCCGGTTTGCGGCGCACCGGCGCTGGACGCTACGCCTGTTCGCGGTGGCGAGCGCAGTCTGGTTCATGCGCGTCGGCTATATGACCTGGGGCATCGCGGCCGGCGGCGCGGGGATCGGCACGGCGATGGACGGCCCGTTCGACATCTTCCTGGCTTTCGCCAACTCGCTGCTGCCGCTCGGCGTGACCGAACTCTATTTGCGCACCGGCGCGCGGGGCAGGCCCGCGGTGCGATCCGCCGTGACCGTAGTGCTGGCGACGAGCGCGATCGCCATTCTGGTCGGCAGCGCCGGGGCATGGCTGATCATGTGGCGCCCCTACCTCTAACTTGCCTTCGCGCGCGCAGCGACTAGGTTCGCGGCCATGACCCGTCTTCTCGCATTCTTCTTCGCCCCCCTGCTTGCCCTCGTCGCCTTCGCGGTTCCGGCCCGCGCTGCCGACGATATCAGCGCGGTTTCGCGCAGCGTCGTCCGCGTCGTCACCGTAGCGATGGTCGATGGCGAAGTCGTCGGCTTCGGGCATGGCAGCGGCATCGCCATTTCGCCGACCCGCATCCTCACCAACGCCCATGTCGTCGAATCGGCGGCCAAATATCCGAACAATGTCGCGCTCGGCGTCGTCCCCTCCGAAGGGAAGAAAAGCTATGCCGGCAAGCTGATCGCGATCGATACCAAGCGCGACCTGGCGCTCATCGAAATGACCGAGGGGCACGTGCCCGCCGCGGTCATCTATTCGGGGCCGTTCGAGGCGGGGGCAGAGGTCGTCGCGCTCGGCTATCCGGGCAATGTCGACCTTGCGACCGCGCAGAGCGCGACCGATTATATCACCCCGCGCAGCCCGGTGCGAAGCGAGGGCAATCTGTCGAACACCCAAGCGATCGAGGGCATCGCCACCTATGTCCACACGGCGAAGATCGCGCGCGGCAATTCGGGCGGACCGCTCGTCGACAGTTGCGGGCGCATCGTCGGCATCAACACCTTCATCACCCGCGCCGACGACGGCGATTCGCCCTTCGCCTTCGCGATCGCGGGCCGCGAGGTGACGCGCTTCCTTGGCGACGCCGGACAGAGTTTCGCGAGCGTCGGAACGCCGTGCCTGACGATGGCCGAGGCCGACGCCCGCGACCGCGCCGCGCTGGAAGCCGATGCCCGCGCGCTGGCGCAGGCCAATGCCGCGCGCGACGAAGCGGCGAAGCTCGACCATGACCTCAAGGCCGCGCGCGCCGAGGAAGCGGCGATGACCGCGCGTGAGAACCGCATGGCGCTCGCCGGGGTGCTGTTCGTGATCGGCGCGCTCGGCGCCGGGGCGGCGCTGATCTTCTACAATCAGAAGAATATGCGCCGCGCCAAGATCGCGGGGAGCGCCGGGGCCGCGCTGATGCTGTTCGCGGCGCTGCTCTTTGCGACGCGGCCCGATGCGCATGCGGCGCTCGACGCGGTCGAAGGCGATACGGCCGATACGGCGAAGCCCGAAGGGGCCAAGCTTGCCGAAGGTAATTATCTCTGCACGATCCGCCCTGACCGCAGCCGCATTACCGTGTCGTCGACCACCGACGTGCCGGTCGCGATCGCCGCGAACGGCTGCGTCAACGACCGCACCCAATATGCGATGGGCGCCGATGGCCGTTGGCAGCGTATCCTGGTGCCCAATGAGGAGGCGACCGTGACCGTCGCGTCGATCGATCCGGGGGCGAAGGATTATCGCGTCGACCGCTATCTGCTCGATGCCGACACCATGAAGCTCGCGCGCGAGGCGCGGGCGGGGATCACGCTCAAGGCCTGCACCACCGACCCCGACGCGCTTGCCGGGCTCGCGACGCAGCAGGATGCAATTCGCGCCGTACTGCCCGCCAGCCCGAACGAGCGGCTCGTCTACCAGTGCCAGAAGGCGGCGGCAGGGGCGGGAGCAAAGCCAGCGCCCTGATGCTGCGCGGGGTCGCGGCAGCGTCTGCTATCCCCCGCACGCCTTGAACAGCATGAGTGTGCGGTCCCTCGCGAGGTCGGCGCTCGGTTCGTGATAATCCTTGCGGCGGTCGCTGTTGAAGCCGTGGCCCGCCTCATAGACGAAGATTTGCGCGGTCGGATGATCGCGCGCGATCAGCGTCTCGACGCCGTCCATCGGAATGCCGCCGTCGAAGCGGCCGAAATGGGCGATGGCGGCGCACCCCGGCGCCTCATCCTTGAACATTGTCGGGACGAGGCTGCCGTAATAGGAGGAAGCGGCGGCCAGATCGGGGCTGATCTGCGCCATTCGCCACGCGACCGACCCGCCGTAGCAATAGCCGGTGATGAAGACCGGCCCCTTCGCCTTCAGGGCATCGATACAGGTCTGCGCGTCCTTCAGACTCTGTTCGAACGGATGGAGTTCGCGCGCCAGCTGCACCGCGCGCTCGAACTGCGGCCCCGAATAGTCGCTTTCGAACCCCGGATGCTCGCGGTCGAACAGCGCGGGCGACAGCACCTCATAGCCGTCGGCCGCATATTCGTCGCACAGCTCGCGAATATGATCGGTGACCCCGAAGATTTCCTGGATCAGGACGAGCCCGCCGCGGCGTTCGCCGACTGGCTGGGCGTGATAGACCGCGATTTCCGCGCCGTCGTCCATTGTCATACGGATCATTTCGCCCATCGGCCTTGCCCTCTTCCGTGCTTGCCGCGCCAGTCGTGGCGCGATCCGACTTTCGCGCCTGTTTGGAGAAAGTCGGCCGCTTCGACAAGCGCGACGCAAAGGGGGGCGGAAGGTGAAGCGGATTCCTCCCACCGCCACCTTGCATTGCAACAGAATCGTTGCTAGGCGCGCCGCGACTTCGCGCGGGGGTGGTTCGTCGAATTTCCCCGAAAACCGCGCGACCAAATCCCCCACGGGATCGTAGAGAAGGACTTTCGCGCGTGGAGAATTCCGGCGGCATTCAGGGCAACATCACGGCGGGCCTCGCGGGCCGCTATGCCAGCGCGCTGTTCGATCTGGCGAGCGAATCGAAGGCAATCGACGGCGTTCAGGCGAGCCTTGCAAAGCTGCAGACCGCGCTGACCGATTCGGCCGATCTGGCGACCCTGATCTCGAGCCCCGTCGTTACCCGCGGCGATGCCGAAAAGGCAATCGAGGCGGTGGCCAAGGCGTTGAAGCTCGATTCGCTGACCGCCAAATTCCTGGGCGTGCTCGCCGAAAATCGCCGCCTTGCCGATCTGCCCGCGATGATCGACGCCTATCATGCGATCGTCGCGGCGCACCGCGGCGAAGTGACCGCCAAGGTCACCAGCGCCCACCCGCTGAGCGCCGAGCAATTGAAGGCGCTCGCCGCCAACCTCAAGACCCGTGTCGGCCGCGACGTGAAGATCGCGACCACCGTCGACCCCGCCATTCTCGGCGGCCTCGTCGTCCAGCTGGGCAGCCAGCTGATCGACGGCAGCATCCGTACCCGTCTCAACAGTTTCGCCCAGGCGATGAAGGGCTGAAAAGCCCGACGCCAAATTGCCCGATGAAAGGCTGAATAATGGAAATCCGCGCCGCTGAAATCAGCAAGGTCATCAAGGACCAGATCGCCAATTTCGGGACCGACGCCACGGTCAGCGAAATCGGTTCGGTGCTCTCCGTCGGTGACGGCATCGCCCGCGTCTATGGCCTCGACAATGTCCAGGCCGGCGAAATGGTCGAATTCGCCAATGGCGTGAAGGGCATGGCGCTCAACCTCGAAGCCGACAACGTCGGCATCGTGATCTTCGGCTCGGACAGCGAGATCAAGGAAGGCGACACCGTCAAGCGCACCGGCACGATCGTCGACGTCCCCGTCGGCAAGGGTCTGCTCGGCCGCGTCGTCGATGGCCTCGGCAACCCGATCGATGGCAAGGGCCCGATCAAGGCCGACAAGCGCATGCGCGTCGAAGTCAAGGCGCCGGGCATCATCCCGCGCACCTCGGTTCACGAACCGGTCCAGACCGGCCTCAAGGCGCTCGACGCGCTCGTTCCCGTCGGCCGCGGCCAGCGCGAACTGATCATCGGTGACCGTCAGACCGGCAAGACCGCCGTCGCGATCGACACATTCATCAACCAGAAGGACGTCAACAAGGGCGACGACGAATCGAAGAAGCTCTACTGCATCTACGTCGCCGTCGGTCAGAAGCGTTCGACCGTCGCGCAGATCGTTCGCCAGCTCGAAGAAAATGGCGCGATGGAATATTCGATCGTCGTCGCCGCGACTGCGTCGGAACCCGCGCCGCTCCAGTATCTCGCCCCCTATGCCGGCGTGACGATGGGCGAGTTCTTCCGCGACAACGGCATGCACGCCGTGATCGTCTATGACGATCTGTCGAAGCAGGCCGTCGCCTACCGCCAGATGTCGCTGCTGCTCCGCCGCCCGCCGGGCCGCGAAGCCTATCCGGGCGACGTTTTCTATCTGCACAGCCGCCTGCTCGAGCGCGCTGCGAAGATGAACAGCGACAATGGTTCGGGCTCGCTCACCGCGCTGCCGATCATCGAAACGCAGGCGGGTGACGTTTCGGCGTACATCCCGACCAACGTGATTTCGATCACCGACGGCCAGATCTTCCTTGAAACCAACCTGTTCAACGCGGGTATCCGTCCGGCGATCAACGTCGGCCTGTCGGTGAGCCGCGTCGGCTCGGCCGCGCAGACCAAGGCGATGAAGAAGGTGTCGGGCTCGATCAAGCTCGAGCTTGCACAGTATCGCGAAATGGAAGCCTTCGCGCAGTTCGGTTCGGACCTCGACGCCTCGACGCAAAAGCTGCTCAACCGCGGCGCGCGCCTGACGCAGCTCTTGAAGCAGCCGCAGTTCCAGCCGATGCCGTTCGAAGAGCAGACCGCATCGATCTTTGCCGGCACCAACGGTTATCTCGACGCTGTCGCGACGACCGACGTGTCGCGCTACGAAGCGGCGATGCTCGCCTATCTGCGCAGCGACCATGCCGATGTGCTGAAGGCGATCCGCGACACCAAGGATCTTGGCGACGACACCAAGAAGAGCCTGGTCGCGGCGCTCGACGCCTTCGCCAAGATTTTCGCGTAAGCCAAGTTACCGTGAGCCCGGCCTCCTGCGCCGGGCTGACGAACAAGAGGGGCCGTAATGGCATCGCTTAAGGAACTCAAAGGGCGGATCGTCTCGGTCAAATCGACCCAGAAGATCACCAAGGCCAAGAAGATGGTTGCCGCCGCCAAGCTGCGCAAGGCGCAGGCCGCGGCCGAAGCTGCGCGGCCCTATGCCGAGCGGCTCGAAGGCGTCGTCGCCAGCCTCGCCTCCAAGGTCGGCGCGTCGGATTCGGCGCCCAAGCTGCTGTCGGGTACCGGCAAGAGCGACACCCACCTGCTGGTCGTGCTCAACAGCGACCGCGGCCTTGCCGGCGCGTTCAACTCGAACATCGTCAAGGCGGCACGCGACAAGGCTCTGGCGCTGCAGGCCGAAGGCAAGACGGTTCGCTTCTTCCTCGTCGGCCGCAAGGGCCGGCCGGTGATCGCCCGCCTCTTCCCCGGCCAGATCATCGAGAATTACGAAACGACCGGCATCCGCGATATCGGCTTCGATCAGGCGAACGAGATTTCGGCGAAGGTGATGGAGCTTTACGAAGCCGGCGCCTTCGACGTCGCGCACCTCTTCTATTCGAAGTTCCGCTCGGCACTGCTTCAGATCGCAACCGGCCAGCAGATGATCCCGGTTCCGCCGCCCGCTGACGTTCCGGCGTCGAGCGGCGCTGCGGTCGAATATGAACCGGGCGAGGAAGAAATCCTTGCTGACCTCTTGCCGCGCAACGTCACCATCCAGATCTTCAAGGGCCTCCTTGAAAACGCCGCGTCCGAACAGGGCGCGTCGATGACTGCGATGGACAATGCGACGCGCAATGCGGGCGAGCTGATCAACAAGCTGACCATCGTTTACAACCGCACGCGTCAGGCGGCGATCACCACCGAACTTATCGAGATTATCGCGGGCGCCGAAGCGCTCTAACCGATCAACCCAAGGAAGAAGACCATGGCTACCGCTCCCGCTGAAAAGAAGGCTCCCGCCAAGAAGGCCGCCGCGCCCAAGGCTGCTGCGCCGAAGAAGGCCGCAGCGCCGAAGGCTGCTGCGACCGGCACCGCGACCGGCCGCGTTGCACAGGTCATCGGCGCCGTCGTCGACGTCCAGTTCACCGGCCCGCTGCCCGCCATTCTGAACGCGCTCGAAACCGACAACAATGGCAACCGCCTCGTCCTCGAAGTTGCGCAGCACCTTGGCGAGAACACCGTCCGCACGATCGCGATGGATGCGACCGACGGCCTGACCCGCGGCCAGCCCGTCACCGACACCGGTGCGCAGATTTCGGTTCCCGTCGGCCCGCAGACGCTCGGCCGCATCCTCAACGTCATCGGTGACCCGATCGACGAGCGCGGCCCGGTGAACAGCGACATGACCGCACCGATCCATGCCAAGGCTCCCGAATTCGTCGACCAGTCAACCGAAGCGGCGATCCTGGTCACCGGCATCAAGGTCATCGACCTGATCGCGCCCTACGCCAAGGGCGGCAAGATCGGCCTGTTCGGCGGCGCCGGCGTCGGCAAAACCGTTCTCATTCAGGAACTGATCAACAACATCGCCAAGGGCCACGGCGGCGTGTCGGTGTTCGCGGGCGTCGGTGAACGCACCCGCGAAGGCAACGACCTCTATCACGAATTCCTCGACGCCGGCGTTATCGCCAAGGACGCCGACGGCAACCCGACCCCCGAGGGGTCGAAGGTGGCGCTGGTGTTCGGCCAGATGAACGAACCCCCGGGTGCGCGTGCTCGCGTCGCGCTCTCGGGCCTGACCATGGCCGAATATTTCCGCGACCAGGAAGGCCAGGACGTTCTGTTCTTCGTCGACAACATCTTCCGCTTCACGCAGGCGGGTTCGGAAGTGTCGGCGCTGCTCGGCCGTATTCCTTCCGCCGTGGGTTACCAGCCGACCCTGTCGACCGACATGGGCGCGCTTCAGGAACGCATCACCTCGACCACCAAGGGCTCGATCACGTCGGTGCAGGCCATTTACGTCCCCGCGGACGACTTGACCGACCCGGCTCCCGCCACCTCCTTCGCTCACTTGGACGCGACCACGACGCTGAGCCGCGCGATTTCGGAACTCGGCATCTATCCCGCGGTCGACCCGCTCGATTCGACCAGCCGCGTGCTGACCGCCGCGACGGTCGGCCAGGAGCATTACGAAACCGCCCGCCGCGTTCAGGAAACGCTGCAGAAGTACAAGTCGCTGCAGGACATCATCGCGATCCTGGGCATGGACGAGCTTTCGGAAGAAGATAAGCTGGTCGTCGCCCGCGCGCGCAAGATCCAGCGCTTCCTGTCGCAGCCGTTCCACGTCGCCGAAGTCTTCACCGGCATCCCCGGCAAGTTCGTGCCGATCGAGGAAACGGTGAAGTCGTTCAAGGCCGTCGTCGACGGCGAATATGACCATCTGCCCGAAGCAGCCTTCTATATGGTCGGCGGCATCGACGAAGCGGTCGCCAAGGCCGCGAAGCTCGCCGAAGACGCGGCCTGAGGATAACGGCCCCTCCCTTTCGGGGGAGGGGTTGTAGGAATAGAGATATGGCTCTGAAGTTCGAACTCGTTACCCCCGCCCGCCTCGAGCGGTCGAGCGACGTCTATATGGTCACCGTGCCGGGCAGCGAAGGCGATTTCTCGGTGCTCGAAGGCCATGCGCCCTTCATGGCGACGCTGCGCAACGGCCCGCTGACCATCTATGCGACGAACGGCGCCCAGCCCGAAACGATCGAGGTCGAAGGCGGCTTTGCCGAAGTGAACGAAGCCGGCCTCACCGTCCTCGCCGAACATATCGCCGGCTGACGCCGCGCGTCGCTTGCCGGATCGAAAAGGGGCCTTGCGGCCCCTTTTTTTGTCGGCGGTGCCGGGGCGGGTCGCCTAATCGCGCTGCGCCGCGAGGCGATCGAGCGCCGCAGGGTCGCGGATGGTAATGCGGTTGTAATCGATGGCGATCAGCCCCGCCTCCTCGAACCCGCGCAACAGCTTGTTCACGCTCTGGCGCGTGACGCCGAGCATCGCGCCCAATTGCTCCTGAGGCAATCGCAAACCCAAGTCGGTCCCCTGTTCGCCCGCGATGCCGTGGATGCGCGCGAGGTCAGCGAGCGTCCACGCCATGCGCTGGTCGAGCGATCCGAGCTGCTGGTCGTTGAGCAGCCGCAGGCTGTCACCCTGCCGCGCGCACATGAGCAGCGCGATGTCACGCCACAGGATCGGATCGGTGTCGAGGATCGCGCGCAGCCCGGCCACCGGCAGATGCACCAGCGTCGTATCCTTATGCGCGCGGTAGGCGAAACGGATCGGCGGATTGTCGAGCAGACGAACGAGCGCGAGCACTTCGAACGGTCCCGACAGGCTGAGCACGAACTTGCGTCCGGCGGCGCTGCCCCGGCTGACCTCGACCCCGCCTGCCGCGATCACGAAAATGTCGCGTTGTTCGGGATCGCGCGCGAAGATTTCGGCGCCGCGCGGATAGTCGGCGGTGCGCGCGATGCGGGCGAGGTCGGCAAGCCGCGCCTCCGGCCAGGCAGCGAAGAGCGGACAGCGGCGCAGCACGGCCAGCCGGTCGCCGTGCGTCGGCGCTGTGTCTTCCCCCACGCTTTCCCGCGACCGCGACGCCATCACCCGTCCTCCCGGCGCCCATAGTAGGATGCGGCGGCAATTTTCCCAACGAGATTGTCGGCCCGATGACAGACTGCGCCCGCCTGCCCCGCTACGGCGCCAATGCAAAGGTGGAAAGAGGAGTGAGGACCTATGAAATATCTGTTGGCGCTGCTGGCGATGCTCGCGGGCACGCTGTCGGGCCCGGCCGTGCAGGCGGCCCCCGCGAGCGAGGAGGAGGCCTATGAGATCGGCCTCGACGCCTATACCTATGGCTATCCGATGGTGCTGATGGACACGACCCGGCTCGTATCGACCAATGCCGGTGCGCCCGGACGGCTGCGCGCGCCGATGAACGATTTCTCGCATATGCGAACCTATCCCGACGCGACCTTCAAGGATGTCGTGCGCCCCAACGCCGACACGCTTTATTCCTCGCTATGGTATGACGTCGGCAAGGACCCGCTCGTCCTGACGCTGCCGAAGACCGCCGGCCGCTATCATGTGGTGCCGATCATGGACATGTGGACCGAGGTGTTCGCGACGCTGGGCACGCGCACCACGGGCAACGACGGTGGTACCGTCGCGCTGGTCGGTCCGCATTGGCAGGGCAGGCTGCCCCAGGGGATGCGGATGGTGCGCAGCCCGACCGACATGGGGTGGATCATCGGGCGCATCCAGACCAACGGCCCCGCCGATTACGACCATGTCCACAGCCTGCAGGCAGGCTATGATGCTGCGCCGCTGTCGCAATGGGGCAAACCGCGCGCCGTCACAATGCCGAAGGTCGACAGCAGCGTCGACATGAAGACCCCGCCGGTGATCCAGGTCGCACAGATGACGCCCGGCGCCTTTTTCGCGCGCTTCGCTGAGGTGATGAAGCGCAATCCGCCGCACGCGACCGATTACGCGATCCTGCTGCGCATGGAGCGCGTGGGTCTGGTTCCGGGACAGGATTTCGACCTCGCAAAGGCCGATCCGGCGGTCCAGCGCGGCCTGACGCGCGCCGCGGCCGACGCCTATCAGCGGATGCTCGATCGCCGTAAACGGCTGGCGCTGACGCGCAACAATTGGGTTGCGCTGGGCAATGCGCTGGGCGTCTATGGCAATGACTATCTGCAACGCGCCTTCGTTGCCTATGCCGGACTGGGTGCGCTGCCGCCCGAGGAAGCCATCTACCCGATGGCGCCGCTCGACAGCGAGGGCAAGCCGCTGACCGGTGCCGCACGCTATGTGCTGCATTTCGACAAGGACCAGCTTCCGCCCGCCGACGCCTTCTGGTCGCTGACCATGTATGGCGAAGATCAGTTCTTCGTCGACAATCCGATCGGCCGCTATGCGATCGGCGATCGCGACAAGCTGGCGTTCAATGCCGACGGATCGCTCGACCTCTATATCCAGAAGGACGACCCCGGCGCCGACAAACAGGCCAACTGGCTGCCCGCCCCCGCCGGGTCCTTTTCGATGAACCTGCGCCTCTACCTGCCCGAGCGCGCGGCGCGCGAAGGCCGCTGGACGCCGCCTGCAATCAAGCGGCTGCCCTGAAGCGGATTGAGGTAAGGCGAAGCGGGCCTGCCGCGCCGACGGCTATTTGTCGACGACGAGGCAGGCCTGTCCGCTCTTCTGGAGCGTAGCGCAAAAGCCCTGGGCATCGGCGCGGGTGGCAAAGCCAGTGGCGTGAAGCCGCGTGACCGACCCCGCCTTGACATAGGCGGGGGTCTGGGCCGCGACGGCGGGATATTTGCGCGCCAGCGTCGCCCACAATTTCTTCGCATTGCCATCGACCGCAAAGGCGCCGAGCTGTGCGCGCCACGGGCCGGAGGTTGCGACGCGCACCGGCGCGGGCTTGGCCGCGGCATCGGGCGTCGCCGCCGGTTCGACGCGGATACGCTTGGGCGCCGGAGCCGCGGCCGGGGTTGCCGGCAGCGGGCCCGCCAGCGGCGGCGCAGCATAGCTGGTCCCTGGCTTGGCGGCGGCCGTCGCGGCGACGCCATCGGCTCTCGCTTCGCTCGCGGCGGTGGCGGCGTCGCGCGACTTGGCGGGCTTCGCGGCGGAGGGCTGCGGTTCGATCAGCGGCGGCGGCGTATAGCTCGCGCCCGGTTGGGAGGCCGGCAGGCTGGCCGTGCGGATCGTCGGCGCGGGCGCTGCGTCGGGCGCCGGGGCGCCCGCACTGACCGCCGCGAGACGCGCACGCGCTTCGTCCTTTTCCATCTGCGGCAGCATGGCGAGCCCGCGCTGACGCTGGTCGAGCGGCACGAGCTGGTCGAGCTGGACCAGCCGCGCCGAGGCGACAGTCAGCCCGGCATCGCTGGCGCGTTTCGTCAGCGCATAGCTGCGCGGCCAGTCCTTGGCGATGAGGTCGCCGTTGAACAGCGCGGTGCCGAGTACATATTGCGCGCGCGGCTCGCCGCGTTCGGCCGAGCGGATGATATAGGGCATCGCCTCCTTCTGCCGCCCGGCGGTGAAGATGACGAGGCCAAGATTATCCTCAGCCTGGAGATGGCCCTGTTTTGCGGCGCGGCGATACCAGCTTTCGGCCTGCACCAGATCGACCGCCACACCGCGCCCGAGCTTGTACGCCTGGCCCAGATTGAACTGCGCATCGGCATCGCCGGCGAGCGCCAGCGGCCGCCATTCGGCCACCGCCTTCGCAAAATCGCCGGCCTGCCACGCGTCGACGCCATCCTTGACGTCCGCGTGAGCGGGCAGCGCGAAAGCGAGGGCCGAAGCGATCGGGAGCGCGAGGCGCAGCGCAGTGCGAAATGAACGCATCTTATTCTCCAATGACTTGCGCCGCACCGGGCGGGCGGCCGTCGCGGCAGCCGGTCCTAACCCCAAATGGCTAACAGCCCCTTAGCATAGAGGCCGGGCGCAGCGAAGTTGCCCCGCTTCGGCACATGTCGTTACTGACGCCTTGTTAACCAGATTTCTGCGCAATTCGTTCACCTTCTTTTTATCATCGTTAACCCAATTTTAGCTCCCTGCATGGCATTCCCCCGCCAATTCGTTGATTTTTTCAGGGGGACAGCAGTGCGCGTTCTGGCATTGGCTTCACAAAAGGGCGGGTCGGGCAAGACGACCCTGTCGGGGCATCTGGCGGTGCAGGCCCAGCTTGCAGGCGCCGGTCCGGTCGTCCTGATCGACATCGATCCGCAGGGTTCGCTTGCCGACTGGTGGAATGAACGCGAGACCGATCTGCCGGCCTTTGCGCAGACGACCGTCGCGCGGCTGGCGTCCGACCTCGAGATATTGCGCCAGCAGGGCTTCAAGCTCGCGGTCATCGACACACCGCCCGCGATCACCATGGCGATCCAGAGCGTGATTTCGGTCGCCGAGCTGATCGTCGTCCCGACGCGTCCGAGCCCGCACGACCTGCGCGCCGTCGGCGCCACCGTCGACCTGTGCGAACGAGCGGGCAAGCCGCTGGTGTTCGTCGTCAACGCGGCAACCCCGAAAGCCAAGATCACAAGCGAAGCGGCGGTTGCGCTGTCGCAGCACGGCACCGTCGCGCCGGTAACGCTGCACCATCGCACCGATTATGCGGCTTCGATGATCGATGGCCGCACGGTGATGGAGGTCGATCCGAACAGCCGTTCGGCCGACGAGATCCGCCAGCTTTGGACCTATATAAACGACCGGCTGGAAAAGAATTTCCGCCGCACCGTCTTCTCCGCCCCGATGTCGGCACAGCCCGGCTACGGCACCGTCCGCCCGATGGGCGGCGGTTTCGGCCGCCGCATGGCCGGCCAGTGAACGGGGGAGTAGAAAAAATGGGCGAACCCAAACCCCTCGCATCGCTGAGCGCCGGACTGCTGGCCCGCAAGGGCGCTGCACGGCCTGCCATGCGCCGCCAGCCACTCGGCAGCGGCCCCGCCGCGACCTTCGGCCAGCAGGGCTATGACGATCTGGGCTGGAACGACATGGGCTATGATGTCGATCCGCAGCAGTCGACGGAACCGGCACGTATGGTCGATCTGAAGCCGCTGCTCGCCGGATCGGTGCTCGATCACAATGCCGCTGCCGAACATGCGGTCGACGCCAGCACCGGCCACGAGCTGATCGCCGAAGAAACGGCCGACCTGACGCCCGCCGACATGGCGCCGCTCGATCCGACGCCGGTCGATCTGACTGGCGCGCCGGCGGCCGACTTTGCTCCCGAAGCAGTCGAAGTTCCCGAAATCGTTCGCCAGCAGGAATCGCTGATCGAGCGCGTCGCGGCCGTCGCCCGCAAGGTCGAGGCGCGGCCCGAGCCCAAGGCGAAGAAGGACAAGGCGCCGCGAACGCAGCGCGCTCGCGAAAAAGCGGCGTTCACGCTCCGCCTCGATGCCGAACGCCATTTGCGCCTGCGCCTTGCGAGTGCGGTGACCAACCGGTCGGCGCAGACGATCCTGACCGAACTGCTCGACGATTATCTGTCGGCCTTGCCCGAAATCGACGCGATGGCGAGCCGCCTGCCCGCCGCGCGCCCGCTGCGCAAGTCGGCCTGATCCGGACCAGAAAAAGGGGGACCTGACATGAACCGCAACATGCTGATGAAGCTGGCCGTTTCGGGCTTTGTCCTGGGCGTTACCACGACCGGGTGCGCCGCACCGGGCAAGGTCGCCGCGGGGCCGAACGACGCCGCGGGCAAGCCCGAGGTTGCCGCCGCGTCGGCCGAGAAGGCGCGCGCCGCCCTTGAGGATGGCAAGGTCAGCAAGGCGGTCGGTCTTGCCGAAGCCGCGGTCGCGGCGAGCCCACGCGACGGCCATTACCGCGCGCTGCTCGGTCAGGCCTATCTGAACGACGGACGCTTCGCCTCGGCGACCGACGCCCTGTCGGAAGCGATGGAGCTGGGCGTCAAGGACAGCAACACGGTGCTCGCAATGACGCTGGCGCATATCGCGCAGGGCAAGACATCGCAGGCGGTGTCGCTGCTCAAGGAAAATTTCGATACCGTTCCGGCCCCCGACCTCGGCCTCGCGCTCGCGCTGGCCGGAGACACCGAATCGGCAATCTATATCCTGACCGAAGCCGCGCGCGCCGAAGGTGCGACCGCGCGCACGCGGCAGAATCTGGCGCTGGCGCTTGCCCTGTCGGGCCGCTGGGCGCAGGCGCGCATCGTCGCGTCGCAGGATCTGTCGCTCGCGAAGGTGGAAACGCGCATGGCCGAATGGTCGAAACTGGCCGAACAACCCAATTCGCAGCTTCGCGTCGCGAGCCTGATCGGCACGACGCCGCAACAGGATGCCGGTATGCCGGTGCGCCTTGCGCTCAGCAACTTCGCCGGTACGCAGATGGCCGCCGCCGATACCGCGCCGGCCGCCGACGCCCCGGTTCTGGCGAGCGCCGATCCCGCGCCGGTCGGTCAGTTTGCGCCGCCGCCGCCGCTGCTCGCCAGTGCCGACAGCGCGATCCGCACGGTCGAACTGCCGATGCCGCAGCGCGACGCCAATGGCGTCGTGCCGGTCACCGATCTGCCGCAGCCCAAGGCCGCGCCCGTCATCATGGCCGACGCCAAGCCCTATCGCGCCGCGCCGCGCGTCGCGGGCGATTTTGTTCGCAAGCCGTCGCCCGAAGCGAAGGAACTGGCCGCGAAGGTCATGCCGCGCGTCGCCGCCTTCGATGCCGCCAGGCCGCAGGGCTGGGCCGTCCAGCTCGGCGCCTATGACAGCCTGGGCATCGCCAAGGAAAAGTGGGGCGTGTTGAAAAAGCGCAACGGCGTGCTGGCCGCTTATCCGGCTTCGAGCCATTCAGCGGTCGTCGATGGCCGCACCTTCTTCCGCTTGACCGTCAACGGTCTCGGCTCGCGCGCCGACGCCGTGAAGCTGTGCCGCAGCCTCAAGGCCCAGGGCCAGAGCTGCTTCGTCCGCGAAATGGGCGGCAGCGAGGCGATCCAGTGGGCATCGGCGGGCAAGCCGGTGCGCATGGCCGCGCGCTGAACAAAGTTATCCCCTTCCACCAGAGGAAGGGGTTGAGGGGGGAAAGGGGCGTAGCCGGGGGGCCGCGCCCCTTTCGCGTCTGCAGGCGCTCTCCCTGGCGCGCCAGCGCCTATTCGCCGAGCGCCGACAGGCGGTAAGAAGGTCCGATCGGAACTTGTTTTGTTCTCATCGCCGTGCCCCCTTGGCGACGATCCCTGTCGCCGACAGGCAGCGATGCGATCAACAACGGGCGATCGCCCGCTTTGCGCCACGCGCTTTTACGGCTAGGGCGAGCGGATGAACGGACTTTTCCCTGTCATGGTCGGCGGTGCGATCGGCGCGGGTGCGCGGCACCTGGTCGGCCAGATCCTGCTCGCGCGGCTTGGCCCCGGCTTTCCCTGGTGGACCTTGTCGGTCAATATCGCCGGCAGCCTGATGATGGGGCTGCTGATCGGCTGGCTCGCGCGTAGCGGCGGCAGCGATCAGGCCCGACTGTTCCTGGGCGTCGGGGTGCTGGGCGGCTTCACCACCTTCTCGTCGTTCAGCATGGAGTTTTGGACGCTGTTCGAACGGGGCCAGATGGCGCAGGCGGCGGCCTATGTCGGCGCGTCGGTCATCATCGGTATTGCGGCGTGCGGCGTCGGAATGGCCATGATGCGGCAGCTTCCCGCATGAGCGGCGACAGCGCCATTGTCGCCGAGGAGGATGACGGCATCCGCCTCGACCGCTGGTTCAAAAGGCACCGGCCGGGCACGCCCCACGCGCTGATCGCGCGCTGGGCCCGGTCGGGTGAACTGACCATCGACGGGCGCAAGGCCGATGTCTCGGACCGGATCGAGGCTGGGCAGACAATCGCGATGCCGGTACCGCCCACGGCGCCAACCGGCCCCCGGCCGCGCAAGGAAAAGGCGCTGTCGCCCGCCGATATCGCGCTCGCCGAAGCGATGGTCATGCACCGCGACAAGAGCGCGCTGGTGCTCGACAAGCCGCCGGGCCTCGCGACGCAAGGCGGAACCAAGACCGACAGCCATGTCGACGGCCTGCTCGGCGCCCTGCAGGGCGATGCCGCCGTGCGTCCCAAGCTGGTCCACCGGCTCGACAAGGATACGTCGGGCGCGCTGCTCGTCGCGCGCACTCCGCGCGCCGCCGCCTGGTTCGCCAAGGCCTTTTCGAACCGCAGCGCTCGCAAGACCTATTGGGCGATCGTTGTCGGCGTCCCCGACATCGCGCAGGGCGAGATCGACCTGCCGCTCGCCAAGCAACCCGGATCGGGCGGCGAGAAGATGCACGTCGACGAGAAAGGCCTGCCGTCGAAATCGCGCTATCGCGTCATCGAACGCGCGGGGAACAGTGCGGCGTGGGTCGAACTGCAGCCGCTGACCGGCCGCACGCATCAATTGCGCGTCCATATGGCGGCGATCGGCCATCCGATCGTCGGCGACGGCAAATATGGCGGCAAGGGCGCGTTCCTGACCGGAACCATCAGCCGCAAACTGCACCTGCACAGCCGCCGGCTGCGCATCGACCATCCCGACGGCGGCGCGATCGACATCAGCGCGCCGCTGCCGCCGCATTTCGCCGAAAGTCTGGAGGCGCTGGGCTTCGACCCGCTGCTCGGCGACCTGCTGACCGAAGAGGCGCCGCGCGTATCGACCAAGACGGTGCAGAAGGCGAAGGCCAAGGCGCATGCGAAGCAGGTGCGCAAGGCACGACGCGGCGAACGGCGCGGCCGTGCCGAGGCGAAGGTCCAATCGAAACCGGGGACGGCGAAAGCAGCGAAGTCGAGACCGGGGACGGCGAAATCCGGCGCACCGAAGCCGGGCGGCAAACCGTCCGCAAAGCGCGGCCCGGCGAAGCCCGGCGCCGCCAAGACGGGCGCCCGCGGTCCGGCGCCGCGGAAGCCGCGCTGATGCACCCCAATCCGGCGTTCCGGCCCCGGCAGGACGATCTCGCCGCGCTGCTGGTGCGCGAGATCGGCTTTGCCGCCATTTTCGCGGCGACGCCCGACGGTCCGCGCGTCGCCCACGCGCCCGTCGTGCTCAGCGCCGACGCGACGACGCTGCAATTCCACCTCGCGCGCGGTAACGGGCTGACGAAGCATCTTGCCGGCGCGCCGGCGCTCGCGGTAGTGCAGGGCCCCGATGCCTATGTCAGCGCCAACTGGTACACCGACGCCGCAACCGCGGTGCCGACATGGAATTATGTCGCGGTCGAGATGGAAGGCGTGCCGCGCAAGCTCGGCGATGCCGAACTGGTCGCGCAGCTCGACACGCTGTCGACGCTGCACGAGGCACGCGTTGGCGAAAATCCGCCGTGGACGCGCGCCAAATTGGACGCCAGCCATTTCGCGCGGTTGACCAGCGCAATCACCGGCTTCGAGATGCGGATCAGCGCATGGCGGCCGACGGTGAAACTGTCGCAGAACAAGGATGCCGCCGAGCGCGAGCGCGTGGCAGCGGGAATCGAGCGGACGGGCCACGGCGCCCTGGCGCATTTGATGCGCCAGCTCGCAGGCGATAAGGCGGGGGCATGAGCAACGAACAGGACCGGCTGGCCAAGAAGCGCTTTTTCGCGCTGTCGGCGATGCGATTCGTCGGCGCGCTTTTCATCATGGCGGGCTTCGTGCTCATACGGGGCGGCTGGGCAATCGCCGGTCAGCCCACCGATCGCTGGATCGGTGTGATCGTTGTCCTGACCGGCGTGTTCGATTTCGCAATCATGCCGCGCATCCTGGCGCGCCGCTGGCGGACACCGCCCGCGCCATGAAACGCTTCTGGAAGAATGCCGCGACCGTCCCCCAGGACGGCGGCCGAGGCATCGCGCTCGACGGGCGCCCCGTGCGCACCCCCGCGCGCGCGCCGCTGGTGGTGCCGAGCGAGAGGCTCGCCGAAGCGATCGCCGCCGAATGGAATGCGCAGGGCAGCGACATCGACCCGGCGGCGATGCCGATGACCGGTATCGCCAACGCCGCGATCGATCTGGCGACGGGCGACCGCGCGGCCTTTGCCGAGACTATCGCCGCCTATGCCCAGACGGATCTACTGTGCTACCGCGACGACCGCGATGCCGCGCTGCAAGGCGAACAGGCTTCGGCGTGGAATCCGCTGCTCGCCTGGGCGGAGGCGCGGCACGGCATCGAATTCGCGCTGGCACAAGGCGTGCTGCCGATCGACCAGCCCGCCGCGACGGTCGCGGCGCTGCGCGAGGCGGTGCACGCGCTCGATCCCTTTCGCCTCGCGCCGCTGTCGCCTCTCGTCACCATCGGCGGGTCGCTCGTCGCCGGGCTCGCGCTCGTCGAGGACGCCTTCGCCGCCGACATGCTGTGGGAGGCGGTCAGCCTCGACGAACTATATCAGGAACGCCGCTGGGGCGCCGACAGCGAAGCGCAAAAGGCGCGCGACCGCCGCGCCGCCGACTGGGGCAATGCGGCGCGGTTCTTGCGCTTACTCTGACGAATCCGATGCTCTGACGCCTCCGCTCAATCGGCGAAGTCGGGCTTGCGCTTCTGCATATGCGCCATCACCGCCTCCATCTGATTGGGGGTGCGGATGACCTTTATCTGTTCGTCGCTTTCGGCCTGCAGGATTTCGGCATCGCTCGCGTCGGCGAGCATGTTGCACAGCCGCTTGGCGCCGCGGATCGCATGTGGATTCTTGCCCGCGATCACCCCCGCAAGTTCCATCGCCTTGGCGAGCGGTTCTTCGGCGACATGCGTCGCAAAGCCCAGCGCCTTTGCCTCGACGCCGTTGAATTCGCGGTTGGTGTAGATCATCTCGCGCAGCACGTCGTCGGCGACCTGGGTGCGCCACAGCGCCATGCCGGCGACATCGGGGACAAGGCCCCAGCGCATTTCCATGATCGCGATCCGCGTATCGGGATGAACGATGCGGATATCGGCTGCGGCCATGATCTGGCTGCCCGCGCCAAAGGCGACGCCGTGCACCGCCGCGATCACCGGCACCGGCAGTTCGCGCCAGCCCCAGGCGGCATATTGCGCGTTGTTGGCAAGGCCGCGCGTCCGTTCGGCGAGCCCGCCGCCGGCGCTGCTCGCGCCCGGATCGCGCTCGCCGCCGAGGCTGGAGAGATCGAGCCCGGCGCAAAAGGCGCGCCCCTCGCCCGACAGGACGACGACGCGCAGCCCCGCGGTCGCCTTGAGCTGGTCGACCGCCGCTGCAAGCGCCTCCCACATCGCGCCGTCGAGCGCGTTCATCTTGTCGGTGCGGATCAGGCGGACGTCGGCGATGCCGTCGTCGAGCATGGTGATCGAAATACGGTCCTGCATGGAGAGTCCTCTCAGGCTTTCAAAAGCGCCGCTTCGACGAGCGGCAGTTGGTCGTTGCCGAAATACATATCATCGCCGTCGACGAACATCGACGGCGAACCATAGCCGCCGCGCGCGATCACCTCGTCGGTATTGGCGCGCAGCCGCGCCTTGACCGCATCGCTCGCCGCCGCGTCGCGGATCGCCGCGCCGTCGAGGCCCGCACGCGTTGCTGCCGCTTCGAGCACCGCGGGGTCGTCGAGATTGTCCTGCGCGCCGAAATAGGATTCGAACGCCGCCCGGGCGAAGGCGATCAGCGCCGGCTGATCGGGCTCGAGCGCGGTGGCGAAGCGCATCGCCGCGACGCTCTTTGCCGGATGCCAGCGGGAGGGGAAATTCATCTCCACCCCCGCAAGCCGCGCCCAGTCCCCCAGCACCTTCCAGCTATGTTGCAGCTTGCGATTGCCGCTCTGTTCGCGCGCCGCGTAGACCGATTGGTTCACAGCGTTGAACACCCCGCCGACCAGGATCGGCCGAAAGGTCGCGCTGGCGCCGGTGCGCGCGATCAGCGGCTGGACGTTGGTGAACGCCAGATAAGTCCAGGGCGACGATAGGTCGAAAAAGAATTCCAGCTGGCGCGGCATGATCGGTCCTTCGGAAATGGAGGGGCGCGTCAGGCCTGCAGGTCGGCCTGTTCGATCGCGCGGTGGAAGCGGCGCGCCGCAGCGGGATCGAGCCGGTCCTCGAACAAGGTCAGATGCCGTTCGACCGTCCAGCGCGCGCTATCGAGGTCGCCGACCGCCGCCGGGTCCATCTCGCGCTGATATTCGAGGCCGAAGCGCAGGATCACCAGCGCATTGGTGCAAAGATCGCCGAGCCGCGCGCGCGACCAGTCGAGGTAGCCGCGATCGATCATCGCGCCGAGATAGAGCATCAGCTGGCCGTGCACGCGTTCGTACCAGCCGTCGATGTGGTCGAGAATGATCGGGCTCGATTCGCCATAATCGGCGCGGTCGCGATAGAGAAACCGGAAGGTATGGAGTTCGCGCTGCATGCAGGCGAGCAGTGCGACATATTCTTCGATCAGATCGCCGTCGTCGGACGGCTGCAGTTGTAGCCGCTCTTCGATCGCCTCGGCGAAATCGGCGCTGATCGCGTCGAGGAGTGCGCGCTTGCTGCGGAAATGATACCAGAGATTGCCCTCGGCGATGCCGACATCGGCGGCGATAGCCGCGGTGGATACGCTGCCGAAGCGCTGTTCGTTGAACAGGCGCAGCGCGGCAGCGAGAATGCGGTCGCGCGTCTTGACGCGGGGTGCGCTCACGCCTTCTTTTCCCAATATTGGTCGCGCAGCAGCCGCTTGTAGAGTTTGCCCGTATCGTGGCGCGGCAGCGCCTCCATGAAATCGATCCGGCGCGGCACCTTCACGCCCGACAGTTTCTGGCGCGCATAGGCGCCGAGCTCGTCGCGGAATTCATCGGTCGCGTCGGCCATGTCGGCGGGCTGAATCACCGCGATCACCTCCTCGCCCATTTCCTCGTGCGGGCCGCCGACGACCGCGACATCGGCAACCCTGGGATGGGTGACGAGATGGTTTTCGATCTCCTGCGGATAGATGTTTACCCCACCCGAAATGATCATGAAGCTCTTGCGGTCGGTGAGATAAAGGAAGCCGTCGGCATCGAGCTTGCCGACGTCGCCGAGTGTCGACCAGCCCTTCGAATTGCGGCTCGACGCGGTCTTTTCGGGGTCGTCGTGATATTCGAAGACATTGTCGCTTTCGAAAAAGACCGCGCCCTCCTCGCCGACCGGCACTTCGGTTTCATTATCCTCGCCGACGATGTGGACGGTCCCCAGGATCGCGCGGCCGACGGTGCCCATGTGCGCCAGCCAGTCCTGGCTGGTCGCAAAGGTCATGCCATTGCCCTCCGACCCCGCATAATATTCGAGCAGCACCGGCCCCCACCAGTCGATCATCGCCTGCTTGACCGGAACCGGGCACGGCGCCGCAGCGTGGATCGCGCTCTTCATCGACGACACATCATATTGCGCGCGCACCTCCGCGGGCAATTTGAGCATGCGGACGAAATGGGTGGGCACGAACTGCGCCGCATTGCAGCGATAATGCTGGATCGCCGCCAGCGCGGCTTCGGGGTCGAATTTCTTCATCAGCACGACGGTGCCGCCAAGCCGGTGGATCGTCATCGACCAGCGGAGTGGCGCCGCGTGATAGAGCGGCGCGGGCGAAAGATAGATGCTGTCGGCGTTGATGCCGAACGCCGCCGAAGCGAGCATCACCAGACTGTTCGGCGCGTCGATCTCCTCCTCTTCGGGGAGCGGCACCTTGACCCCCTTGGGCCGGCCGGTCGTCCCCGACGAATAGAGCATGTCGACCCCGGCGCGTTCGTCGGCGATACGCGTCGCGGGCATCGCGGCCAGCGCGTCCTCGATTCGGGGCCATCCGTCAATCGCGCCACCCATCGAATAGCGTTCGATCCGAGTTTCGAGCTGGAGTGCCGCGGATGCGAGGCTGGCCGAGACGACGAGCATCTTCGCGCCCGAATTTTCAAGGATATAGTCGGTCTCGTCCTGCGTCAGCCGCGACGAAATGCAGACATAGCGCAGCCCCGCGCGCTGTGCCCCCCAAGTCAGCCCATAATAATGCGGCGTGTTTTCCAGCATGAAAGCAACGACATCGTCATGCTTCAGCCCGTGGCTGCGAAACAGCTGCGCGGCGCGGTTCGACGCTGCGTCGAGTTCGGCATAGCTGATCGTCTCACCGGTTTCGGTGACGATTACTGCGGGTTTGTCGGGCGAGCTGGCAGCATGAACAGACGGGTGCATCGGGCATCTTCTCCAAGAGACTTTTGGTTTCTTTATGTCCCGCGATCAGTAGCAAGCTGAAACTTTCGGTCAAGCCGCCGTAGGGTGAAGACCCTAGGATATGCCGATGTCAAAATGGGCGCAGTTTCGCTACGGCCGAAGCGCCCGCCGATCCCGGCAAAAGTCCGGGGATAAGCCCGGTATAATTCTGTGGATCAGTTGTTGAGGCTGCGCCGGATCGCGGCGATTTCGCCGTCGAGTTCGCTGTCGGTCACGCGCAGCGCCTCGACCGTGCGGACCGCGTGGATCACCGTCGAATGGTCGCGCCCGCCAAAGCGGCGGCCGATCTCGGGATAGGAGCGCGGCGTCAGTTCCTTGGCGAGATACATCGCGACCTGGCGCGGGCGCGCAACCGCGCGGACGCGGCGTTTCGACGCCATTTCGGCCTTGTCGAGCCGGTAATGGGCACAGACCGCACGCTGGATTTCCTCGATCGTGATCCGCGGGCGCGCGCTGCGGACATTTTCGGCAAGCCGATCTTCGGCGAGCGCCAGATCGACCTTGGCGCCGGTCAGCGCTGCATAGGCGAGCAGCTTGTTGAGCGCGCCTTCGAGTTCGCGGATGTTGCGCGTGAAATGGCGGACGAGATAGGCGACGACGTCGTCGGGCACTTCGACCATCGGCATGGCGGCAAGGCGCTGGCGGATGATGCGTTCGCGCAGATCGTCCTCGGGCGCCTCGATATCGGCGACAAGCCCGCCCGACAGGCGCGACAGCAGCCGCGCCTCGACCCCGTCGAGCATCGCGGGCGGCCGGTCGGCGGTGACGACGAGCCGCTTGCCCGCGGTCATCAGGTCGTCGATCGTATGGAGCAGCTCTTCCTGCGTCGAGTTCTTGCCGATCACGAACTGCAGATCGTCGAGGAGCAAGAGGTCGGCGGCGCGGAGCCGCGCCTTGAACGCCATCATGTCGCCGCCGCGCATCGCGCCGACGAATTCGAGCATGAATTTTTCCGCCGACATCAGGATGATGGTCGCGGTCGGGTGCGCGGCAGCATAGTCCTGCGCGATTGCCTGCAGGAGATGCGTCTTGCCCTGCCCGGTGCCCGAGCAGAGATAGAGCGGGTTGAACTGCGGCGTTTCCACCATCGCCATGCGGCGCGCCGCATTGGCAGCGAGGATGTTCGAGCGCGCGACGACGAAGCGATCGAAACAGAGCCGCGGATCGAAGCCGAGCAGCGCGGGATTGGCGGCGGGCACAGCAGCAGGCGCTGACGCCTCGAAGCTCGGCAGCGGCGCCGAGGCGAGCACGCTCGCCCGCTCGGCAGCGGCAACTCCGCCGCGCACCGACACGCTGCGCACCGCGGGCAGCAGCTGGCGCCACGCCAGTTCGAGGCGCTCGCCGAATCGTTCGTTGATCCAGTTGGCCGAAAAGCGGCTCGCGGTTTCCAGCGTCACGACGCCCGACAGGGTGCAATATTCGGCGAAACGGACGGGCTTCAGCCAATGATCGAAGGTGCGCGCACCCAGATCGCGGCGCAGCCCTTCGGCCACGCGCGGCCAAAGCGTCGCGGCATCGGCGTTCATCGCTTCCATGCCTGCCTTGTCGTCACGCCTGTCCCCGCTTTGCACCACAATCCATGCCCCCAATATGCCCCCACGGCGGCCCGATCGCCCCGCAGCCCACCACATGCCGATCCGGGCGCCCACGCCGGGGCGCAAGCATCCTGTCCCGGGCGCGCAGCCCGAAGCTTTCCGAATCATGTCGATGTGGCGGCCGCCGGCGAAGGCCAACGACGCCTTTTTCTAGGCAGGGGGAGACGAGTCGATCAAGGGTGCGGAGCGTAAAAAATCTGAAATAAAATTCTTGACTCGCAAGGGGACGCGGAAACGCGTTGCAGGGCAAAATTTCTTATATTTTTCAGATATTTAGTGCAGCGTAAAAACGTCATGGTAAACGAATCGCGATAAATCCGTCACTTACCGCGCTGCAACAGCTTTGCCATCGCGCTGTAACAAAAAAGGACCCGCGGGCGCTTGGCCGACGGGTTCTTTTTTGTGCCCTTTCGGGACGGTGCGGCGTGCGCGGATCAGGCGATCGCGTTCACGCTCTTGGTCAGGCGCGAATATTTGCGCGCAACCGTGTTCTTGTGGAGGACGCCCTTGGCAACGCCGCGCGCCATTTCGGGCTGCGCCGCTGCGAGCGCTGCAGTCGCGGCGGCCTTGTCGCCGGCGGCAACCGCGTTTTCGACCTTCTTCACGAGCGTGCGGATGCGCGACACGCGATTCTTGTTGATCAGCGTGCGCGCGCTGTTGCGACGGATGCGCTTTTTTGCCTGCGGCGTATTGGCCATAAGTTCCTCAAAATATCCAATCGGTTCAACGGTCGGAGCACAGCAGCAGCGGAGCAGCCGAATCGCGCGTGGACGGCGAATCAATGTCCGGATGCGGCCGGTTCCGGTTGACCGGACCCTGCTCGAAGGGTGGGCCCATAGCCAGCATGCCTCCGAAGGTCAACGCTTTTCGCTGGAAAAGCGGCATCCGATCACGCTCACCGCTGGCATTTGGGGCAATAGAAGGTGGACCGCCCCGACTGGACGATCCGCACGATCGTGCCGCCGCATTCGCAGCGCTCGCCCTCGCGGCCATAGACGCGCCAATCCTTGGCAAAATAGCCGAGGTCGCCTTCGGGACTGAGGAAATCGCGCAAGGTCGAACCGCCCGCAGCAATCGCCGCCGCCAGCACTGCCTTGATCGCCGGTACCAGCGTGCCGAGCTTTGCCCGCGAGACGTCGGCCGCAGGGCGGGTCGGCGCGATTCGCGCCATGTTGAGCGCCTCGCAAACATAGATGTTGCCGAGTCCCGCGACGATCGTCTGGTCAAGCAGCATCGCCTTGATCGGCGCGCGGCGGCCGGCGAGCGCGCGCACGAGATAGGCGGCGTCGAAATTGTCCGACAGCGGCTCCGGTCCCAGCGTTACGAACGCGGGAAAGATCGCGAGCGGATCGCCATTCACAAGATCGACCGACCCGAACCGCCGCGGATCATGGAGAAACAGGCGGTGTCCGGCGCCGGTTTCGAGCAGCAGATGATCGTGCTTGCCCGCCTCGCCGCCCTCGGTGCGCCACCGCCCCGACATGCCGAGATGGAAGATCATATGGTCGTCGCGGTCGGTCGAGACGATGCCATATTTGGCGCGCCGCGCGAGATGGGTGACCGTCGCCCCGGTCAGCCGCTGCGCAAGGTCAGCGGGAAAGGGACGCCGCAGATCGGGGCGGAAGGTGCTGACCGTGACGAGCCGCTGCCCCTCGAGAAAGGGCGCGAGGCCGCGCACGGTGGTTTCGACTTCGGGAAGCTCGGGCATTTCGCGCCAGCGGTATCTGGCATTTGCGCGCGCGGCAAGGCCCGGCTAAAGGCGCTGCTGAAAGAGGCTTTCCCCGCAAAGGCGCGCACCCGATGACCACCCCCGACACCGTCAGCTTCGGCTATGAACAGGTCCCCGCGACCGCGAAGACCGCGATGGTCGGCGAGGTGTTCAGCCGCGTTGCGCGCAAATATGACATCATGAACGACGCGATGTCGGGCGGGATGCACCGGCTGTGGAAGGACCGTTTTGTCCGGCGCGTCAAGCCGCGCGCAGGCGAGGCGATCCTCGACATGGCGGGCGGCACCGGCGACATCGCCTTTCGCATGGAGCCGTCGGGCGCGAGCATCACGGTCGCCGATATCAATCCCGACATGCTGGGCGTCGGCATGGAACGCGCGGCGGAGCGCGGCATCGACACGCTGGTATGGTCCGAACAAAATGCCGAAAAGCTGAGCTTTCCCGACCAGTTTTTCGACGCCTATACGATCGCCTTCGGCATCCGCAACGTGACCGACATTCCCGCCGCGCTGAAAGAGGCGCACCGCGTTCTGCGCTATGGCGGGCGCTTCTTCTGCCTCGAATTTTCGACCAACGAATGGCCCGGCTTTGCGCAGGTCTATGACGCCTATTCGCACCATCTGGTGCCCAAGCTCGGCAAGCTGATCGCCGACGATGAAGACAGCTATCGCTATCTGATCGAATCGATCCGCCGCTTCCCGCCGATGCCGCGCTTTGCGCAGATGATTCGCGATGCGGGCTTTACCGCGGTGAAGGTCGAACCGATTTTGGGCGGACTGGTCGCGATCCATAGCGGGTGGAAGGCTTGACCCGACCCGTCACCCATATTGCCCGCCTGCTGAAGTGGGGCCGCATCCTGGCGCGCCACGGTGCGCTGCGCGGGATCGAGACCGCGCCGCAGACGCCGCCAGGGGTCAAGCGGCTGTGCCGCATCGCGCGGCTCGGCACGGTCCAGCCCAAGGTGCCCGATTATGCCGCCGCCTTCCAGGCGATCGGACCGGCGGCGGTCAAGCTGGGACAGACGCTCGCGACGCGTCCCGATCTCGTCGGCGAAGAGGCGGCGCGCAACCTGCTGACCCTGCAGGACGCGCTCGCGCCCGTGACCTTTGCCCGCATCCGTGCCGAGATCGAGGCGACGTTCGAGGCACCGCTCGAAAGCCTGTACAGCGAATTTGATCCCGAACCTGTCGGTTCGGCCTCGATCGCGCAGGTTCACCGCGCGGTGACCACCGAGGGCCGGCAGGTCGCGGTCAAGGTTCGCCGACCCGGCATCGACAAGCAGTTCGCGCGCGACATCGAAACCTATGAATGGGCCGCCGCGCACCTCGAGGCACTGGGCGGCGAAGCCGCACGGCTGCGGCCGCGGCAGGTGATCGCCAATTTCCGCCGCTGGACGCTGCGCGAGCTCGACCTGCGCCGCGAAGCCGCGTCGGCATCCGAACTGCGCGAGGCAATGGCGGCCGAGCCAACCTACGAAGTGCCCGCGATCGACTGGGACCGCACCGCGTCGCGCGTCATGACGCTCGACTGGATCGACGGGATCAAGATTTCGCACCGCGAAGCGCTGGTCGCGGCGGGGCACGACATGGAAAAGCTGGCGACCAATCTGGTCCAGGCCTTTCTGCGCCAGGCGATCGCCGAGGGGTTCTTCCACGCCGACATGCACCAGGGCAATTTGTTCGTGAAGGCCGACGGGACGATCGCGGCGGTCGATTTCGGCATCATGGGGCGGATCAACCGACAGGCGCGCTACTGGCTCGCCGAGATCCTCTATGGGCTGACCACCGGCAATTACCGCCGCGTCGCCGAGATTCATTTCGAGGCGCAATATGTCCCCGACTATCACAGCGTCGAGGAATTCGCGACGGCGCTGCGCGCGGTCGGCGAGCCGATGCGCGGCAAACCGGTGAGCGAGCTGTCGGTCGGGCAGATGCTCGACGGACTGTTCGCGATCACCCGCGACTTCGACATGCAGACCCAGCCGCATCTGCTGCTGCTGCAAAAGACGATGGTGATGGTCGAGGGCGTGGCCACGATGCTCAACCCGCGGATCAACATGTGGGATGTATCGGGACCGTTCGTGCAAGGATGGATTCGTGACGAACTGGGCCCCGAAGCCGCGCTGGCCGATGGGCTGCGCGAACAGGGGCGGACGCTGGCGCTGATCCCCGACATCATCCGCCGCCTCGACGCGCAATTGCCGAAGCCGGGCGCTGCTCCGCCCGCGCCGCCGCTCCCCGATGTCCGGCTGATGTGGGAAAAGGGCGAAAAGCGGACAGCATGGCGCTATGCGCTGACCGCGCTCGCCGGGGCGGCCGCAGGCGCTGCGATCCTCCTTGCGCTGGGCGGTTGATCGCCGCCGCCAAGGCCGATTGTGATTACCAAAGATTTACCTTAATTCGCTAGCGTTTTTGAGGACCAACAGGGCGGTACCGCTCGATCGAACCGAGGCATCTTCACCCGATATGCACCACGAAACCGCCCTTGCCGACCCGATCGTGTCGGTTGACACCCTCCCGCTCGAAGTCGCGGTCGTCGTCCCGACGCTCAACGAGGCCGCCAATGTCGAGCGGCTGGTCGAGAAGCTGACGAACGTCCTTGCCGGTCGCGGCTGGGAAGTGCTGTTCGTCGACGATAATTCGCCCGACGGTACCAGCGACGTCGTGCGCCGCATTGCCCGCAACTCGCGCCACGTCCGCATCGTTCAGCGCGTCGGCCGCCGCGGCCTGTCGTCAGCGGTGATCGAAGGGGTGCTGGCGACGGCCGCTCCGGTGATCGCGGTGATGGACGGCGATCTTCAGCACAGCGAAGACGCGCTGCCGCGCCTGATCGACGCGGTGGCCTCGAACGACGCCGACATCGCCGTCGGCACCCGCTACGTCGATGGCGGCGGCGTCGGCGAATGGAGCGCGCTGCGCGTGTCGATGAGCCAGTTTGCGACAAAAATCGGCCAGATCGCGCTGCGCACCAAGGTGAGCGATCCGATGAGCGGCTTTTTCGCGATGCGCCGCGAAGCCTTCGACGCGGCGCTGCCACGCCTGTCGGCGATCGGCTTCAAGATACTGGCCGACATATTGGCGTCGTCGCCGACGCCGCTGCGCGTCGCCGAAATTCCCTATCAATTCCGCACCCGCGAAGCGGGCGAGAGCAAGATCGGCGCGCGCGTCATCGCCGAATATGCCGAACTGCTCGCCGAAAAGACGATCGGCCGCTTCGTGCCGGTCCGGCTGCTCAAATTCCTGATGGTCGGCGGACTGGGCGTCATCGTCCACCTGTCGGTGCTGTGGGCGCTGCTGACCGCCGGCAACAGTTTCATGATGGCGCAGACCGGAGCGGTCGTGACCGCGATCGCGTTCAATTTCTTCCTCAACAACAGCTTCACCTACGCCGACCGCAAGCTCAAGGGCTGGGCGGTGCTGGGCGGACTGGCGAGCTTCTATGCGATCTCGGCGGTCGGCGCGCTCGCCAATATCGGCATCGGCACCTGGCTCGCCGGGCAGAATGAGCGTTGGTGGGTCGCGGGCGTCGCCGGGGTCTTGGTAGGCGCGATCTGGAATTTCGCCATGTCTTCGGCGCTGACGTGGCGCAAATAGCGCCGACGGCCGCCACCGGCTGGAACCGCTTTTCGGCCATCCCGCGGCTTTGGGCCGCGGCCGTGCTGGTCCTGCTCGCCGCGCTGATGGTGGCCGGATGGAGCGGCGGCGTGGGCGGCAAGCGGGTACAGCCCGCCAAGCCCACATCGATGAAGTTCGAAGGCATGGTCGGCGATCATGCGCTGTACCTCAACATCCTGCGCAAGATGGAGGCGGGCCAATCCTATTATCCCGCCGCGACGGAAACGCAGCGCGCGCATCGCTATCCGCTGCATCCCTTCTTCACCGTACGCCTGCCCACCCAGGCCGAAATCATGGCGGTAATCGGCCTGCGCGGGTCGGTCGCGCTGCTGACGTTGACCGGTCTTGCGGCGTTTCTTCTGTGGCGAAAGCGGTTGATGGCCGGTGATCTGCCGCCTTATGCGCGCTTCGGTGCGTTCCTCATGGCGGTCAACATGTCGCAGATCGTATCGCGCCAATGGGTGCTGATGCACGAAGTGGTGGCGGGCGTGCTGATCGCGCTGGCGCTCGCCCTCTATCGCCCTGCCCGTCCCTGGCCGGCGATGGCGGTGATCGCGCTCGCGCTGGCGATGCGGGAAACGGTCCTGCCCGTGGCGATGTTGCTGGGCCTGTTCGCGCTGATCGACCGCGATTGGCGCGCCGCCACCGGCTGGCTTGGTATCGGACTGGGCTTCCTGGCCTTGATGGCATGGCATGCGACGACGCTGACCGCCTTCGTCCGTCCCGGCGATATGACCACCCCAGGCTGGAGCGGGATGGGGGGATGGCCCGCCTATCTGTCCTTCGTCCATGTATCATCGGTTTTCCGCTTTCTTCCGGCTTGGACGATGGTGCCGGTGGTGCCGCTGGCATTGCTCGGCTGGGCCGCATGGCGATCGCGGCTGGGCACGACGATGCTGATCGTCCAGCTCGGCTATGCAGCGATGCTGATGCTGTTCGCCCGCCCCAACAATTTTTACTGGGCGATGCTGATCGAACCGACATTGTTCGTGGGGCTGATCTTCGCGCCCGCCGCACTCCTTGCTCTGTACCGGTCGATCCGGGCGGTGCCGTCCCCAGTTTCCGTACCCGCGGTCTGAGCGGTCAGAATCTGCGTGGATCGCGGGCGCGGACATCCTATAGGATAGGGTCATGACCCATCGGCGTATCCTTCTGATCATCGGCGGCGGCATCGCCGCCTACAAGGCCATCGAGCTGGTGCGCCTGCTCCGCAAGGCCGGCCATAGCGTACGCTGCGTGCTGACGCGCGCGGGCGAGCAGTTCGTCACGCCGCTGACGCTCGCGGCCCTCTCTGAAAATAAAGTATATACATATCTTTTCGACCTGAAGGACGAGGTCGAGATGGGGCATATCCAGCTTTCACGCGAAGCCGACCTGGTCGTCGTTGCCCCCGCGACCGCTGACCTGCTGGCAAAGATGGCGGGGGGCATCGCCGACGATCTGGCGACAACCTTGCTGCTCGCGACCGACAAGCCAGTGCTCGCGGCGCCGGCTATGAACGTACGCATGTGGCTGCACCCCGCGACGCAGCGCAATGTCGCGACGCTGCGCGGCGACGGGGCGACGGTGATGGAGCCCGACGCGGGCGAAATGGCGTGCGGCGAATATGGCCCCGGCCGCTTGCCCGAGCCCGAAGCAATCAAGGCGGCGGTCGAGGCGGCGCTGGTACAAGGCACGGTTGTCCGACCGCTCGGCGGCCAGCCCGATTTCGCGCCGTCGCGCCACCGCCCGCTCTTTGGCCGACGCATCCTCGTCACCGCGGGACCGACCCACGAACCGATCGATCCCGTCCGCTACATCGCCAACCGGTCGAGCGGCAAGCAGGGCTTCGCGATCGCCGCAGCCGCCGCCGAAGCGGGCGCGGAGGTGCTGCTGGTCGCGGGACCGGTACCGCTGCCGACGCCGCCGGGCGTGATTCGCGTCGATGTCGAAACCGCGCGCGAAATGGCGGCCGAGGTCGAGGCGGGACTGCCCGTCGACGCCGCGATCATGGTCGCCGCAGTTGCCGACTGGCGCGCCGCCGACACATCGGCGCAGAAGATCAAGAAGGACGGCAGCGGCGAGGTGCCACCGCTCGCCCTGGCAGAAAATCCCGACATTCTGGCGAGCGTCGCGAAGAGCGCCAAGCGCCCGCCGCTGCTCGTCGGCTTCGCCGCCGAAACCAACGACGTGATCACCCATGCCCAGGCAAAGCTCGCCCGCAAGGGCTGCGACCTGATCGTCGCCAACGATGTGTCGGCGGACCCGATGGGCAGCGAGACGAACCGCGTTCATATCGTCAGCAAGGCTGGCGTCGAGAGTTGGGACCGGCTGCCCAAGGAAGCCGTCGCCCGCAAATTGATGGAAAAAATCGCCGATGAACTCGATACCCGCGTCCCGCTTGCCGATGATTGAGATCCGCCTCCAGCGCCTGCCCAACGGCGGCGGCCTGCCGGTTCCGGCCTATGCGAGCGACGGCGCCGCGGGGATGGACATCGTCGCGGCCGAGACGCTGACGCTGCGCCCCGGCGCGCGCCACGCGGTTGCGACCGGCTTCGCGATGGCGATTCCCGCAGGCTATGAGGTGCAGGTGCGCCCCCGCTCGGGCCTCGCACTCAAGCACGGCATCACCTGCCTCAACACGCCGGGGACGATCGACAGCGACTATCGCGGCGAGGTGAAGGTGATCCTCGCCAATCTCGGCGACGAGGTGTTCGAAATCAAACGCGGCGACCGCATCGCGCAGATCGTGCCCGCGCCCGTCCAGCGCGCGACCTTTGCCGAGGTGGAGACGCTCGACGAAACGGCGCGCGGCGCGGGCGGCTTCGGATCGACCGGGGTCGCGAGCGGCACGGCCGACGAACAGAGCGAAGGCGATCAGGATGCGCCCGCCAATGTCGGGTCGCTCACGGCGATGAAGATGCGGCGGCCGGGCGAATAGGTCTTGCTCAGCGCCGCCGAACTCGACCGCTATGCGCGCCAGATCATCCTGCCGCAGTTCGGCGGCGCGGGGCAGGCGAAGCTCAAGGCGGCGCATGTCGCGCTGATCGGCGCGGGCGGGATCGGCTGTCCGGCGATCACCTATCTGGCGGCAGCGGGGGTCGGCAGGCTGACGATCATCGACGATGATCGCGTCGAACTTTCCAATCTGCAGCGTCAGCCGCTGTTTACCGATGCCGACATCGGCCGTCCCAAGGCGGTCGTCGCGGCAGACGCCGCGCGGCGCATCAACCCCCATGTCGAAGCGGTGGCGGTCGAGGCGCGGCTCGATACGGGCAATGCCGAAGCGCTGCTGACCGATGCGAGGCTGATCCTAGACGGTTGCGACAATTTCGCCACCCGCCTCGCGGTCAACCGCGCGGCGGTCGCGCGCGAGATTCCGCTGCTCAGCGCCGCCATCGGCGCGTTCGAGGGACAGATCGCGCTCTATGAAGGCTGGCGCGGCGACAGCCCCTGCTACGCCTGTCTGGTCGGGGACGATCCCGACCGACCCGGCATCAACTGTGCCGAAGCGGGCGTGATGGGCGCGCTCGCCGGAATGGTCGGAACGATGGCCGCGCTCGAAGCGGTGCGCGCGCTGACCGGCTGGGGCCAGCCGCTGACCGGCCGCCTCGCCATCCTCGACATGCTCGATCGCCGCTGGCGCGAGGTCGGTGTCGCAAAGGAGCCGACATGTCCGATATGCAGCGCCTGAGCATCATCGTCGCGAGCTGTGACGGTGCGCGCTTCTATGCCGCGCTGGAGACAGGGATTGCTGCCGCGGCGCTCGGCCGCCCGGCCCGGCTGTTCCTGCAGGGCGAGGCGGCGGCGCTGCTGCGCACGCCCGTCACCTTTGCCGGCGACGGTGCGCGCGAGGCGGTTGGTCAGCCGGGGCTTGCCGCATTGATCGCCGAGGCGATGGCGATGGATGTTGACCTGTTCGTCTGTCAGTCGGGTATCGCGCTCGCGGGCATGACGGCGAACGACCTGGTGCCGCAGGTGCGCTCCGCCGGCCTCGTCAGCTTCCTTGCCGACGCGCGCGCCGACGACAGGCTGCTGGTCTATTAGGGGTTCTTGCAGACCTTGATGGCTGTAGGCGCTGGGCGCTGACCGTCGGGTACAAAGCGCGCGAGATAGCCGCCCGCATGTGCCTTGTCGTCATAGGACAGAAGCTTGAAACCCACCGCCTCGAATTCGCAGACGAGCAGGCGAAAGGGTGTCCCATGCTGGGCGATCGGACGATCGCCGTCGACGACGATCACCTGCCCGTCCTGGCGCAGCGCCGGTCGCAGGCGCCACAGAAAGGCATAGGGCTCGCCGATCTCGTGATACATATGGACCATGAACACGCGGTCGAAGCTGGCCGCGGGCAGGCGCGGATCGTCGACCGCACCAAGTTTGAGCGAGACATTGTCGAGCCGTTCGCGCGCGACACGGTCGGCGAGCCGCTCGATCACTTCGGGCTGGATATCCTGCGCCAGCACGCGGCCCGACTGGCCGACCCGCGGCGCGAGCCGCACGGTATAATAGCCGTCGCCGGCGCCGATATCGGCCACCGTCATGCCGGGGCGCACGTCGGCCGAATCCATGATGTCGTCAGCTTCGTTGACGCGGTCCCGCGCCTCTTCGGTCGACCATTTGGTCGAGGTGATCGGCGCGACCGGACGGTCAGCAGGCGGAAAGTCGCGCGCGGTTTCGGGGCGGTCGCTATTCTCGCTCCACGGCGCCTTGCATCCCCCGAGCAGCGACAGCGCGGCCAGCGCGGCGAACAGCGGCAGCGCCGCAGGCCGGGCCGCGCGGCGGCGCATCAGTCGATATCCTCCACCTCGACCTTTTCGCCTGTCACCTTCTGCGACAGCGCCGCTGCCATGAAGGGGTCGAGCGCGCCGTCGAGCACGTCGGAGGGCGCAGTCGAGGTCACGCCGGTGCGCAAATCCTTCACCAGCTGATAGGGCTGGAGGACATAGGAGCGGATCTGGTGACCCCAGCCGATTTCGGTCTTGGCCTGATATTCGCCCGAAGCCGCGGCTTCGCGCTTCTGGAGCTCCGCCTCGTACATTCGCGCCTTCAGCATCCCCATCGCGGTCGCGCGGTTCTTGTGCTGCGACCGGTCGTTCTGGCTGGCGACGACGATGCCGGTCGGGATGTGCGTGATACGCACCGCCGAATCGGTCGTGTTGACGTGCTGCCCGCCCGCGCCCGACGCACGATAGGTGTCGATCTTGAGGTCGCCTTCGTTGATCTCGATCTCGATATTGTCGTCGATCACCGGATAGACCCAGACGCTGGAAAAGCTGGTGTGGCGGCGCGCCGAGCTGTCGTAGGGCGAAATGCGGACGAGGCGGTGAACGCCGCTCTCGGTCTTGGCATAGCCATAGGCATTCTCGCCCTTGACCAGCATCGTCGCCGATTTGATGCCCGCCTGTTCGCCCGCCTGATATTCGATCAGTTCGACCTTCATGCCGCGCTTTTCGGCCCAGCGCATATACATACGCTGCAACATTTCGGCCCAGTCCTGGCTTTCGGTGCCGCCCGCGCCGGCGTGAACCTCGATATAGCAGTCATAGCTGTCGGCTTCGCCCGCGAGCAGCGCCTTGATCTTGTCCTCTTCGGCGCGCGCCGCCAGCGTGGCGAGCGACTGCACCGCGTCATCGACCAGCGCCTCGTCGCCCTCCATCTCGGCAAGTTCGATCAGTTCGACCGTATCGCCCATCTCCTTTTCGATCGACCGCGTCGCGGTGATCGCCTCGTCGAGACGGCGGCGCTCGCGCATGACATCCTGCGCCGCCTTGGGATTGTCCCAAAGCGTCGGGTCCTCGACCTTCGCATTAAGTTCGTCGAGGCGGCGCACCGCGCGGTCCCAGTCGAGGAAACGGCGCAAGAGCGCCAGCGCGGCGTTGATGGTATCGACATGATCCTGCGCTTCGGCGCGCATGGTCTTTGCTCCTGAAACTGTAGGCGACGGCCATAGTGGCTCCGCCGCGCGAGGCAAGCCGTCAGATGATACCGCCGCGGTCGTCGAGGAAGTCGGCGTCGCTGCGCCGGCCATTGCCTTCCTGCACCGGGGCATCGGGTCGCTTGGCGGAGGCGGCAGGCTTGATCTCTTCTTCGCGGATCGTCCGGCGCGGTTCGCTTTCGGGCTTAAAGGCTTCCCAGATGATCGCCGCCTTGGGATCGGTCCCCGGCCACGCGCCATAGACGCGGCGGCCCGACTGGCGGTCGATGCGCACCATGCGGATATTCTTCGGCGCAATGAACGGCACCGGCGGCCGGTCGGTCAGCGATTCGAGGAAGAATTGCTTGAATACCGGCGCGGCGAGGCTGCCGCCCTGCGCATAGCCGCCCATGCTGCGCGGCTGGTCATAGCCCATGTAGAGGCCGGCGACGACGTCGGGGGTGCCGCCGACGAACCAGACGTCGGTCGGGCCGGTGGTCGTCCCCGTCTTGCCGAACAGCGGCACGTTCAGATCGCGCAGCACCTGCGCGGTCCCGCGCTGAACGACGCCTTCGAGCATATGGACGACCTGATAGGCGGTCATCGGGTCCATCAGCTGCTTGCCCGACGGCGTGAAGCGCGGCATCGGCTTGCCATCCCAATCGTCGCTGTTGCACCCCTCGCAGGGCCTCCAGTTCTTGGGAAAGATCACCTTGCCGCGGCGATCCTGGACATAGTCGATCAGTCGCGGCTTGAGCTCGCGGCCGTGGTTGGCGAGCATCGAAAAGGCGTTGACCATCTTTTCGACCGTCGTCGACCCGGCGCCGAGCGCGGTCGACAGATAGGGTTCGTGCGTCCCGATCCCCATCGTCTTGATCGTTTCGACGATCGGTTCCATCCCGATCTGGCTCGCCGTCCTGACCGTCATCAGATTGCGCGACTGCTCAAGGCCCCAGCGCATCGTATGTTCGCCGCTGCCGCTCGCGCCGCCGAAGTTGCGGAAGCATTTGTTGCCGAAGCGCGCGCCCTGATAGACGCAGAAGGGGCCGTCGACGATCAGCGTCGCGGGGGTCATGCCATTGTCGAGTGCCGTCGCATAGACGAAGGGCTTGATCGTCGACCCCGGCTGGCGTTCGGCCTGGGTCGCCCGATTGAACGGCGACAGGCGAACGTCGAACCCGCCCTGCATCGCATAGATGCGGCCCGAATGGGGGCTTTCGACGACCATGCCGCCCGACACTTCGGGGATGTTCTTCAGCGTATAGACGCCGGGCCCGGTCGCCTTGACCGCGATCAGGTCACCCGGACGCATCGCCGAAAAGGCGCTGCCGCCCGTCTTGCGATAGCCCATGCTCGCGGCACCGGCGGGCAGGCGCCCCTCTTCGCCGTCGGCAAAGCCGATGCGCGCCTCGCCGGCCGTTTTGGCGAGCACCGCGGCAACGCGCCAATTGTCGTAGTCGATGCCGATGAAGCTCGACGCGAGGCGGCTGCGCCATTTGTCGTCGGCCTCGATCCGCGCGATCGGTCCCGACCAGCCCTTGCCGGTGTCGTAGCGGACGAGGCCGCGGCGCAGCGCGCCGGTCGCGGCCTGCTGCATCTTGTCGTCATAAGGGGTGCGCACCCAAAGCCCGCCGCCATAAACGCTGAGCGGGCCGTCCTCGGGGGTCTCGCCGAACTGGTCGATCAGCTGGCGGCGCACCTCTTCCATATAATAGCCGCCGACCTGCGCGACCGCCTTGTTGCCCGTTTCAGAGAGGCCGAGCGGCATCGCCTGCGCGGCGTCGCGCTGCGCCGCGGTGATCCAGCCGTTGCGGAACATTTCGGAGAGCACGAAATTGCGCCGCGCGATCGCCTTGTCGGTATTGCGCGCGCGGCCATAGGTTTCGGGTGCCTTGGGCAAAATGGCGAGGAAGGCCATTTCGTGAAGCGCGAGCTGGTCGACATCCTTGTCGAAGTAGGCGCGCGCGGCCGCTTGGACGCCGAAGCTGCGGCGGCCGAGCGGAATTTCGTTCAGATACAGTTCGAGGATCTGCTGCTTCGTAAGCGCCGCCTCGATCCGCTTGGCGAGGATCGCCTCGCGAATCTTGCGGGTATAGCTGACCTCGCCCGTCAGCAGCAGATTCTTCGCCACCTGCTGCGTGATCGTCGAGGCACCGACCGGGCGGCCGTCGCGCTTCAGATTGGTCAGGATCGCGGTCGCGATGCCGGGATAGTCGATCCCGCCATGTTCGAAAAAGGTGCGATCCTCGGCCGCGAGAAAGGCGCGGACGAGAAGCTGGGGATATTCGGCATATTCCAGCTGGACGCGGCGCTCGCGTGCATAGCTGTGGACGGGCTTGCCCTCGCCGTCGCGCACCATCGTCGGCAGCGGCGGCTGATAGTCGCGAAGCTGGTCGACCGAAGGCAGGTTACGGGCGAAAATCGTCCACAGCAGCGCCAGTGCGGCCACGCCCGCCAGCGCCAGATAGCCGAGCCAGCGGAACCAGCGCCGCGTCCACATCTGCCGGAACCAGCCAATGACGGCGTTGCTGTCGCGACGCAGGCGGTAACGGAAGTGGGACGTGCTGTCGGCGACCATGATTGGCTTGCCTCTAAAGCCTGCTTCGCCGAAAGGGAAGCGGCTTGCGCCCGGACGGTCAGCCGTCCGTCGCGAGATCCTGGAGCGACGCCTTTAGCAGACGCGCAGCGTCGGCGAGCACCGCATCGGCGGCGACCCGATCTTCCTCATAGAGCATCTCGTCGGCGGCGAAGCCGATCTCGACCGCGAGGCGCAGCCGCCGCCAACAAGTCTCGCGCGGCACGCCGACGAGCCAGGGCAGACATGCATCGGTCAGCCGGTCGGTGACGTGGCGATGCGATTCGAGCCGGACATGGACGAGTCGCGGGGTCGCGTGGAGCGCGCGCAAGGTCCACACCGCGCCCGGCTCGGCGCGCGTTACCGTGGCGGTTTTGGCGAGCAGTTCGCCGATATGATCGGCCATTGCCGCGATGCCGCCGCTCCGGTGCCGCTCGATCCACGCCTCCAGCACTGCATTCTGCCGCTCCATCAGCCGGCGGCCCAACGCTTCGAGAACCGCATATTTGTCGCCGAAATAGCGATAGAGTGCGGGCGGGCTCAGCCCTGCCTCGGCGGCGATCCGGTTGGTCGAAATGCGTTCGATGCCCTCTTCGGCGAGGAGCAGGCCCGCGACATCGAGCAGCCTGTCATAGGTGGCGCGCGCGCGGTCCTGCTTCGGCGGCGCCTTCGCCGCGACGCTCATCGCGCGCGCCCGCGCGCACTGACCGGCCAGATGGCGACGAGCGTGTCGCCTGCGACGACATGATAATGGTCATAGAGATTGACGGTCGGGTCGCAGTGCGGGACGGTCAGCGTCACCGGATCGCCCGGCGCCATCCGTTCGCCGATGCCGGGCGCGACCAGCGCCGCATGTTCGTCGCCCATGAAGGCGAAGAAGCTGTCCGTGGGCGCGCCGCGCCGCACCACGGCGACCCCGCCGTCGGTCGACAGCGATTTGAACCCCGCGTCGATGGTGACAAGGCCGCTATGATTGGCGCTGACGACGCGCGCATCGACACCGAGCGCAACCTCGAACGGCGGCGCGCCGTCGCCGGTCAGATCGCAGTCGCAATATTGCTTGTCCATGAAGACGTAGGAGCCCGCCTGCAGCTCGGTAAAGACGCCGAGGTCGAGGTCGATATGGTGCGTTCCGGTCCCCGAGCCGCTGACGATTTCCGCCGCGAAGCCCGCGTCGGCAAGCGCGGCGAGGGCCGTCTTCAGATAATCGGTGCGCTCGGCGATCGCGGCGCGGCGCTCGGCATAATCCTCGATATGTTGCTGCGACCCGCAATAATATTGGACGCCGCGCCAGCGCAGCGTCGGCAGCGCGGCGATGGCGCGGGCAAGGTCGACGGCCTTTTCGGGCGAGGCGACCCCGGTGCGCGCGATACCGGGATCGATGTCGATCAGCACGTCGAGCGTCGCGCCTTGGACCGCAAGCGCGGCATCGATCCGCTCCGCAACATCGGGATGATCGACCGTCGCCATCAGCAGGTCCGCGCGCGTGGCCAGCGCCGCAAGCCGCTCGATCGCGCGCGGCGCGGCGACCGGCGAGGTGATGAGGATGCCGGTGATGCCGCCGTCGGCGAGTGCCTCCGCTTCGCCGATCTTCGCGCAGCAGACCCCGGCGGCGCCCGCTGCAAGCTGGCGCTTCGCGATATCGACGCTCTTGTGGGTCTTGGCATGGGGCCTCAGACCAATACCGCGCGCGGCGGCCAGCCCGGCCATCGCCGCAATATTGCGGTCGAGCGCCTCGATATCGAGGACGAGTACCGGCGTATTGAGGTCGGCGCGCGACCCCTGCCGACCGACAAGATGGGCGTGCAGGGTCAGATCGTCGCTCATGAAAACAGCGCCTCCAGATGCGGGTTCAGAAATTTGCCGTGGGGATCGGCAGCACGGCGGACCGCGCGATAGCGCTCGGCCATCGGATAAAGCGCATCGACATCGGCGCGCGTCAATGTGTGGCGCTTCGCCCAATGCGGCCGCCCCCCATGCGCCCGAAAAATCGCTTCGGCGCCAGCAAAATGATCAGCCCATGGCATTTTTGCATATTGATGCATCGAGATCGCAGCGACCGGCCCCGCGTTCATCGGGCTCATCCAGATATCGTCGGCGGCGACGGTGCGATATTCAAAGGGAAAGGTCACGGGCAAACGCCGGGCGCGAATCCAGCCGATCACCGCGTCGAGCGCGGCGAGGCCGACGGCGCGCGGCAGTTCATATTCCATTTCCTCGAAGCGGATCGTGCGGTCGGACGGAAAGATGCTGTGCGCGGGCCCGCGACGCTCGCCATCGAAGCGCGTCTTCATCATCGCGCGCTGGAGCAGCGGGGTCAGAAAAGGCGCGAAGGCCGCGACGTCGAGCGCGCGGCGGAAAGCGCTTTCGTCGACATCGCTCGTCGAGCGGGGCGGATCGCACGGGTCGCACGGCGTCAACGTCTTCAGGATCACATGTTCGGCGTGCGGAAAAATCCAGAATTCGATGTGGCGGTGCTGCTCGGCAAGCTCGTCGTAGCTTTCGCGGATTTCGTCCCAGCGCCTTTTCTCGATCTGTTCGACCAGATGAAAGGCGGGGACGACGGCGACCTCGATCTCGGTCGCGATGCCGAACAGCCCGAGCGACAGCCGCTGGGCCGCGAATAGATCGGAGTTTTCCTGCGCGTCGCACCAGCGCGCCGCGCCGTCGGCGCCGATTAGCCGGAAGCCGCGTGCAAAGGTTGACAGCGAGCCGAGATCGACGCCGGTCCCGTGCGTGCCCGTCGCCATCGCGCCCGCCAGCGCCTGCGGATTGACATCGCCCTGGTTGGCGAGCGCAAGGCCGTGCTGCCACAACGCCTCGGTCAGCCGCTTGATGCTCCATCCTGCCGGGATGCGCGCGGTCTGACGATCAGGGGCGATACTGAGCTCGCCCGCCATCGCGTCGAGGCTCACGATCAGTTCGTCCGACTGGCATAGCGGCATGAAGCTGTGCCCGGCGCCGACCGCGCGCACCTTGGCGGCCTCGCGCACCAGCGCGGAAAGCGCCGCCTCGTCCGTCGGTCGCGCCACCGTTGCCGGGGCACGGACGCTACCCGACCAGTTGCTCCATCCTGCCTCCGCCGTCGCCATGTCGCTCTCCCGCCGCGAACCGGGCGAAAGCTGCGCGCACGTCAAAAGTTAGTCAAGACTAACTTTCTGGTTCAGCGGCCGACTGCGGCGATCTGCCGCGCAAAATGAAGCTGGATGGCATCGCGGACGCCCCGCGCAACCTTCTTCTGCCCCGCCGCCGAGGCGAGAAATTCCGCATCCTCCTTATTTGAGATGAAGCCGGTTTCGAACAGGATCGACGGCGTATCGGGGGCCTTCAGCACGACGAAGGATGCAAAACGGTGCGCGGTGGTGCGGAAGGTGACATCGTCCGCCGCCTCACGCTCGAGCAGACGGGCGAAGTCCGACGCGACATTCATCGTCTCGCGCTGCGTCAGGTCAAGCAGGATCGACGAGACTTCGCCGCTGTGCGCGCCCAGGTCGACGCCGTTGATGATATTCGCCTTGTTCTCGCGCGCCGCAAGCCGAGCCGCCTCGCGGTCGGAGGCGACTTCGGACAGCGTATAGACCGACGCGCCATGCGCCTCTTCATTCTCGGCCGCGTCGGCATGGATCGAAATGAACAGATCGGCCTTCAGCCGCCGCGCGATGCCATAGCGTTCCTCGAGCACCAGAAAGCGGTCGTCCGAGCGCGTGAGCGCAACGCGGACGCGGCCGCTGGCGACCAGATCGTCGCGAATCGCGCGCGCGATCCCCAGCGTGATATCCTTTTCGCGCTTGCCGCTGTGCGGCGAAATCGCGCCCGGATCGTGCCCGCCATGGCCGGCGTCGATGACGACAAGCGGCAGGCGCGGATTATTCGGCCCTTCGATCTTGGGCAGCGCCGGCGCCGGCTTGGGCGCGCCGATCGGCACGGTGACGCTGTAGCGCTTTTCGGGCGGCTTGGCGCGAAAGTTGAGCGGCGGCTGCCATTCGGTGCGCGGCGTCTTGGCGGCGCGTTCGAACTCGTCGGCCGAGACGGGACGCAGGCGCAGCGAAAGGCTGCGCCCGTCGGCGGCGAAGCGCGCGTCGGTGACCACCGCGGGCCGCGCCAGATCGAGCACGACGCGCGCCGTGTCGGCGGCCGGCCGCCCCTGGCGCACCGCGCTGACAAGCCCGCTGCCCTGCGGCGAACGGCCAGGATCGGCACCCAGAATGTCGAGCGCGATGCGGTCGGGTCCGGCGAGGACGAAGGCCGACGCGCCCGCGACGACGTCGGCAAAGCGCAGCGTCACCTCGCGGTCACCGATTTCGACCGCGCGAATATCGCCCGCGATCGCCGCCGGTATCGACAGGATCGTCACGATCAGGACAAGGATCAGGCCCATCACCCGGTTATGCCGCCCCCGGCGCGCGATGGTCCAGCGCTTATTCGAAAACATGAGCGCTCCGGCCGCAAAAAAGGATGAACCAGCCATTAGCCATCGCCCGTCAAATCGCGGTCAACCGGCACGGTTAACAGGCTATTCAGTATGAATTACGCGAAACGCCTTGTCGGCGCGCGCGAACATTCCCATGTGACTGCCGTGCTTTGGGTTGCCGTTGGTCCGTGCCGATGCTAGCACCCGACACACTGACGGTGTCCGACCCGATCCCGTCCGGCCTTTTGAGGGGAAAGGCTGACCCGCGCGATTCGCGGTTCATGGCCTCCCTGGCGCCGGACATGCGGGGAAAGGCATATCCGTCAGTCCACCCGGATGACCGGGCGGCGGCCGACCCCATTCCAGCGTCGCCTGCCATAACGGTCACCCCGTAACAGGTTGATGCCGTATGAGGCTTGCCATGCCCTCTTCCCATGCCGACGCAGTCGCATTTGCGCGGCGCGTCGACGTGACGGAAGACCGCATGCGCGTCCAGGACCGGACGCGGGCCACGCGCGGCAATAACGTCTTTTTCCGTTTGAACCCTATCGACCGCAGCCGCCCTCCACGGGCGGCGGCGGCCTTTTTGTTTGGCGCGCTGCGGCGCGCCTGGAGTAATAATAATGACCACGCGCATGTTGATCGACGCGCGGCACCGGGAAGAAACCCGGGTCGCCGTCACCAAGGGAAACCGCATCGAGGAGTTTGATTTCGAGTCCGCCGAGCACAAGCAGCTCAAGGGCAATATCTATCTGGCCAAGGTAACCCGCGTCGAACCGTCGCTGCAGGCGGCGTTCGTCGAATATGGTGGCAATCGCCACGGCTTCCTGGCCTTCAGCGAAATCCACCCCGACTATTACCAGATCCCGAAGGAAGACCGCGAAGCGTTGCTGCGCGAAGAGGCGGAGCATGCCGCCGAAGCCGCGATGCGCGCCGAGGAAGATCTCGACGAGCTGGAAGGCGATGTGGCCGATGTCGACGAGCCCGGCGACGATGACGCCGCCGTTGCCGCCCCCCAAACCATCGGCGAGGACAGCGACGATGATGGCCGCGAAGATTCCGCGGACGACGCCGACGGCGAAGATGGCGAAGAATCGCGCGACGATCGCGACGACAAGGGTCGCCGGGGCCGCGGGCGTGGCCGGGGGCGCAAGGGCGGCCGCGGACGCGGACGCCGCGACGAGGACGAAAATGGCGAAAGCCGCATGTCGCTGCGCCGCAAGTACAAGATTCAGGACGTCATCCGTCGCCGCCAGGTGATGCTGGTGCAGGTCGTCAAGGAAGAGCGCGGCAACAAGGGTGCGGCGCTGACCACCTATCTGTCGCTGGCCGGCCGCTACTGCGTGCTGATGCCCAACACGATGCACGGCGGCGGGATCAGCCGCAAGATTTCGAATGGCGCCGATCGCCGCAAATTGAAGGCGATGATCGACGAGCTCAACCTGCCGCCGTCGATGGGCTGCATCGTCCGCACCGCGGGGATGAGCCGCACCAAGACCGAGATCAAGCGCGACTTCGACTATCTCGCCCGGCTTTGGGACGAGATCCGCGAAAAGACGCTGGGGTCGAGCGCGCCGGCGCTGATCCATTCGGACAGCGACCTTGTGAAGCGTGCGATCCGCGACATCTATCACCGCGACATCGAGGAAGTGCTCGTCGAGGGCGAAGAGGGCTATAAGGCGGCGAAGCAGTTCATGAAGCTGCTGATGCCCAGCCACGCCCGGCGCGTGAAGCAATATGCCGACCCCGTTTCGCTGTATCAGCGCTATGGCGTCGAGGATCAGCTTGCGGGGATGCTCAATCCCGTCGTCCAGTTGAAATCGGGCGGCTATCTGGTCATCAACCCGACCGAGGCGCTGGTGTCGATCGACATCAACTCGGGGCGCTCGACGCGCGAGCATAATATCGAGCAGACCGCACTCAGCACCAACCTCGAGGCAGCGCACGAAATCGCCCGCCAGCTCCGCCTGCGCGACATGGCGGGCCTGATCGTCATCGACTTCATCGACATGGATCATGGCTCGAACGTCCGCAAGGTCGAGCGCGCGATGAAGGATGCGCTCAAGAATGACCGCGCGCGCATCCAGGTCGGCCGCATCTCGGGCTTCGGCCTGATGGAAATGAGCCGCCAGCGGCTGCGCACCGGCGTGCTCGAAGCGTCGACGCGACCCTGCCCGCATTGCGAAGGCACCGGCCTCGTCCGCACCGCATCGTCGGCGGGTCTCAGCGCGCTGCGCCTGATCGAAGAGGAAGCCGCACGTGGCAAGGGCAGCAAGATAATCCTGCGCGCGAGCCAGGAAGCAACCTTCTATCTGCTCAACGAAAAGCGCCGCGAACTGCGCGATATCGAGGATCTGTACGGCGTCAGCGTCGAAATCCTGCCCGACGGCGAAACCGAAGGCGCGCGCATGGCGATCGAGGTCGGCGGCCCACCGCCCGTTCAGCGCCGCAGCTTCGCCCCGATCGCGCCGATCGAGGATGATGATGACGACGATATCGTCGACGAAGAGGATATCGAAGAAGAGGAAGAAGAAGCCGAACGCCCCGCGCGCCGCGAACGCGAGCGTGAAGAGGGCGATGCCGATGGCGAAGGCGGACGCAACAAGCGCCGCCGGCGTCGCCGCCGCGGTCGTCGCGGTCGCCGCGATGACGAGGGCAACGAAACCGCCGAGGGCGAAACGGCTTCCGAAGAGGCCGAGGACGGCGACGACGAAGCCGGCGCCGATGGTGCGGTCGAAACCGTAGCCGCCGAAGCGAGCGAGGAAGGCGAAGCCAAGCCGCGTCGTCGCCGCGGTGGCCGCGGTCGCAAGAAGGTCGAGGCCGAAGCCGAAGCAGGCGACGCGGACACGACCGCGCCCGAACCGGAAGCCGTCGAAGCTCCCGCCCCCGAAATGCCGCCGGCTGACGAAAAGCCGAAGCGCAAGCGCGCGCCGCGCAAGACCAAGGCGGCGATCGCTGCCGAAGCGGCCGCTGCCGAAGCGAGCAGCGAAGCGCCCGACGCTCCTGTCGCCGAAGTGCCGGTAGAGGAGGCGGAACCTGCCAAGCCTGCGCCGAAGAAGCGCGCCAGCCGCAGCAAGAAGGCGGCCGCCGCCGAGGCGCAGCCCGCCGAAGCGACGGCAAGCGCACCGCAGGGCGATGCGGCGGACGAAGCCGTCTCCGTCCCCGCCGAGGCCGATGCCGACGGCGGCGCCCCAGCGGGCGAACCCCGCCGAGGCTGGTGGCAGCGCACCTTCGGCAACTGACGCGCCTGCATCGCGTAAAAAGATGGGCCCCCGTGCAAGCGGGGGCCCTTTTTTTGGACTGTCACCGCGGCGGCGACCATCTCTCGCCTTGCGCCCGCGCGGCTGGCGCCCCAATAAGTCTCCATGGCTTCAGTCGAGGTTCAGACGCGCGGCGCAAGACAGGCGGCGATGATCGCCCCGTCCCCGTCCCACATCCTGGCCCGGCTGGGCGCCTGGCGCGCCGCGCTGCGCCTGTTGATGACGCTCCTCGCCATGGTGGCCGTTGCCGCGCGGCCGGTGATGGCGCAGTCGATGCTGCGCGACGCCGAAACCGAGGCGCTGTTCCAGGACATGGTCGACCCGCTGCTCGTCGCGGCGGGGCTGCGTCCCGGACAGGTGCGCGTCCACCTGCTCGGCGACCGCAGCATCAACGCGTTCGTGGCGGGCAGTCAGGACATCTATGTCTTTAGCGGCCTGATCGAGACCGCCGACAGCGCCAACGAAGTGCAGGGCGTACTCGCCCACGAGCTCGGCCATATCATGGGCGGCCACGCAATCCGCGCCAGCGACGGCGCCAAGACCGCAACGGGCATCTCGCTGCTCAGTATGCTGCTCGGCGCCGCGGCGATCGCGGCGGGCGGCGGCGACGCTGGAATGGGCATCATGATGGCAGGGCAGCAGGCCGCACTCGGCAAATATCTGGCGTTCAGCCGGGTCCAGGAAGCGACCGCCGATGCCGCCGGCGCCCAATATCTGTCGAAGGCGGGGATCAGCGGCAGGGGCAGCCTCGATTTCTTCAAGAAGCTGCAGAACCTCGAATTTCGCTATGCCGTCAAACAGGATGATGATCAGGCCTACAGCCGCACGCACCCGCTGTCTGGCGATCGCATCCAGGCGCTTCGCGAAGTCTATGTCGTCGATCCGGCGTGGGACAAGCCGAGCGACCCCCAGCTCGAGGCCCGCTTCCAGCGCGTGAAGGCCAAGCTGCTCGGCTATATGGAAGAGCCCGAGCGGACGCTGCGCAAATATCCCGAAAGCGACAGGAGCGTGCCCGCGCGCTACGCCCGCGCTTACGCCTGGCACAAGAGCGCCTATCCGCAAAAGGCGCTGGACGAGGTCGATGCCCTGATCGCCACCAATCCCGAAGACCCTTATTTCCTCGAACTCGAAGGCCAGGTTCTGCTCGAATCCGGTCGGCCCAAGGAAGCGATCCCGCCGCTGCGCAAAGCGGTCGCCAACTCGAAATCGCAGCCGCTGATCGCCTCGACCCTCGGCCATGCGTTGATCGCGACCGAGGATCCGGCCAATTTTCCAGAGGCCGAGAAGGTGCTGAAGACCGCCGTCGCGCTCGATAACGAGAATCCGTTTGCCTGGTATCAGCTTGGAATTGTCTATGCGAACCGCGGCGATCAGGCGCGCGCCGCGCTCGCCTCGGCGGAACGCTACAGTCTCGAGGGTGGACAGCCGATGCTCGCGCTGCGTAATGCCGAAATGGCGATGCAGGGCCTGCCGCAAGGGTCGCCCGACTGGATTCGTGCACAGGATATTTCGATGGTTGCGCGCGCCGAGGTAGAACGGACGCGCAAACGGCGCTAGATTCACGACGAAATTCGGGGATGCATCGCAATTTCGCGAATGCACAAGGGCGACAAGTGACAGACAAGAAAGACGAATATTACCAGCCGTGGTTGCGCGACCCCACGCCGGCGCCCGATCCCCTGCCGCGCGCCGACGAGGGGCTGGCGAAGCCGAAGGACGCGCCCCCCGTCGGCATCGACGTCGGCCGCTATACGCCGCAGCCCGCTCCGGCGCGCGATCCGCGCGTCACGGGCGAGCAGCTGAAGGCGGGTGCGGCGCGGCTATGGAGTGCGATCCGGCACGGCGCTGCGGCCTTTGCCGACTGGACGATCGATGTCGGCGAACGCGCCGATATTCCCGCCCGCGTCGAGGCAATGGAGATACCGCGGCGGACGCGCGACCTTGCGCAGCGTTCGGGCCGCGGCGCCGCGCGCGCCGCGCGCGCCATCGGACGCGGATCGGCGAAGGCGGCGCGCAGCGCAGCAAGCGCGAGCGGCGAGGCGTGGGGCAAGATGGCGCTGGGCGACAAGGTCGCGAAAATTTCCAGCGAAGCCGGACGCGGGATCGGCGAAGTCGCGGGCAAGACGAAGGCCGGAATCGGCCAGGTCGCAGGTCAGGTTGCGCGCGCCGGCAAGGACGGCATCGGCGACGCCGCGAACAAGCTGCGTCCCGCCGCCGAAGAGCTTGCGCCGCCGCCCTCGGGGCTCGAACAATTGCTCGCGCGCGAAGAGGCAGAGGCGCGCGCCGCCGACGCCGGGAACGCGGGCGACCTGCCGCTCTTCGCCGGCGAAGCGATCCCCGCGACGCTGGCGGAAACGCCGGCCAAGGCAGCGGCAACAGCAATCGCGTCGGACGATGATCGCACCCCGCATGTCACGCCCCCGGCCAAGCCCAAGCCCGCGCGGACCAAGGCGATGACCGCGGGCCGCCTGCCGCAGCGCCAGGGAGGAATGATGGACGGCGTATCGACGCGAACCCTGCTGATCGGCGGCATCGCCGCGCTCGCGCTGCTCGGCGCGACCTTCTGGCTTGGCGGCCGCTTCGGCGGCGGCATGAGCAAGAGCGAGGTCGAGACGATCGTCGGCGACTATATTCGCGCCAATCCCGAAATCATCCCCGAGGCGCTGGAGGCGCAGCGCGACCGCGAAATGGCGAAGGCGATCGACGCGATCCGCCCCGCGCTCGAAAAGCCCTATGCCGGCGCCTGGGCGGGCAATGCCGACGGCGACGTCACGCTGGTCGTCTTCACCGATTATGCCTGCGGCTTCTGCCGGGCGAGCGTGCCCGATGTCGACCGGCTGGTCCGCGAGGACAAAAGGCTGAAGGTCGTGTTCCGCGAATTGCCGATCATCTCGCCGCAAAGCCGCGATGCCGCGCTGATGGCGCTCGCCGCCGCGCGGCAGGGTAAGTATGACGCCTTCCACCACGCGATGTTCGCAGCGAGTTCGCTCGACCCCTCGGCGATCGCCGCAGCGGCACAGCGCGCGGGCGTCGTTACCGACGGCAGCGCCGACGCGACCGCGAACGAGGCGTTGTTCCAGCGTGAACTCGACGCGAATCTGGCGATCGCGACCCAGCTCCAACTCAACGCGACTCCGACCTGGGTTATAGGCAACCAACTGCTCCAAGGCCAGGTCGGCTATGACACGCTGAAGCGCGCCATCGCCAAGGCCCGGTCCAAGAGCTGAGGCGCGCGGGTTTGGCGACCGTCACGCACGATCAGGCGCTCGCCAACGCCCGGCATCTGCTGGCGGGTCAGCCTGCCGCGGCGCTGGCGCAGGCTCGGGCGATTATCGAGGTTGTTCCGACATCGGCCGCCGCCCACCGCCTTGCCGCGCACGCGCTGCGCGCGCTCGGACGAGAGGATGAGGCGCAGGCGGCATCGCTCGACGCCGTCGGCGCGGCGATCCACGATCCCGAAATGATCGCAGCGGCGCTCGCCCTTGCCGAAGATCGGCTGCCCGATGCCGAGGTCGCGCTACGCGGGCGCCTGCGCGACGACGCCACCGATGTCGCAGCGATCCGCATGTTGGCCGAGGTCGCCGGGCGTATCGGCCGTTATGGCGATGCCGAAAAGCTGCTGATGCGGGCGGTCGAACTCGCGCCGGGGTTCGGCGCCGCCCGCGCCAATCTGGCGACGGTCTATTACAAGCAGAATCGCTTTGCGGAAGCCGTCGCGGCGCTCGATTCCGTGCTCGGCGACGATCCCGACAATCCGGCCCACGCCAATCTGAAGGCCGCCGCCCTCGGCCGTATCGGCGGCTATGACGAAGCGATCGCGCTGTACGAAGAATTGACCCGCCGCTTTCCCGGCCACGCCAAATTGTGGATGAGCTATGGTCATATGCTCAAGACGGTCGGGCGGCAGGACGACAGCATCGCGGCCTACCGCCATGCGCTCGCTACCGATCCCGGGCTGGGCGAAATCTGGTGGAGCCTCGCCAATCTGAAGACCATTCGGTTCGACGCCGCCGACCGATCCGCCATGGAAGCTGCGCTCGCCGATGCGGCGCCAACGGACGAGGCGCGCGCGGATGACCGGCTCCATCTGCACTTCGCGCTTGGCAAGGCCTATGACGATGCCGGCGATCATGCCGCAGCCTTTCGTCACTACGCAGCAGGCAATGCGATCCGGTCGGCGCAACTCGGCTATGATCCGGCAGATACGCGCGCCACGGTCGATGCCATCATCGCCCATTTTCCGGCCGAACGCTTTGCGGCAATGGCCGGTGCGGGCGCGCCCGATCCCGATCCGATTTTCGTCCTCGGCCTGCCGCGCGCGGGTTCAACGCTGATCGAGCAAATTCTGGCAAGTCATAGTGCGATCGAAGGCACGATGGAATTGCCCGATATTCCGGCGCTGGCGCTTAGCCTCGGGCGCGATGCGAAGGGCGACCCGCGTCGCTGGGTCGAAGCACTGGCCGATCTGCGCTCCGATGCGCTGGCCGACCTCGGCCGGCAATTTCTGGCGCGCACTGCAGTCCAGCGCAAGACGGACAAACCCTTCTATATCGACAAGCTTCCGAACAACTGGCTTTACCTGCCCTTCATTCGCCTGACCCTGCCCGGCGCAAAGGTCATCGATGCTCGGCGCCACCCGCTCGATTGCTGCTGGTCGAACTTTCGCCAGCATTTCGCCAAGGGTCAGGCGTTCAGCTATGGGCTGGCGGATATCGGCGCCTATTATCGCGACTATGTCCGCCTGATGGCGCATATCGACGCGGTCCAGCCGGGCCGGGTTCACCGCGTGATTCACGAGGCGCTGCTCGACGATCCGGAGGGCGAGGTTCGCGCGATGCTTGCCTATCTGAACGTCCCGTTCGAGGAGGCCTGCCTGGCCTTTTACACCAATGATCGCGCCGTGCGTACCGCATCCAGCGAACAGGTGCGCCGCCCCATCAACCGCGACGGCGTCGATCAATGGCGCCCCTATGACGCATGGCTCGACCCGCTAAAGTCGGCGCTCGGTCCGGTGCTGGAGGCTTATCCAGGGGTTCCACCGCTCGCCGACTAGCCCGCCGCGCGCAAATTCGTTGCCTTTGAGCAACAGCAGCCGACATTTTCGACTAACGCGCGCGCCGTTGCGATGACAATGCTTGCGCTTGCGCTGCACCGCGTCATTCTCCGTCACATTGTTGTCATCGAGGGGGGTCTCTATGCGGAATGTTTCAGCAGTGTTGGCGAAAGGCAGCGCGCTGCTGCTCGGCAGCACGATCCTGTGCACGTCGGGAACGGCGCTCGCACAGCAAACGACGCCGGCCAATGGCGACGACATCGTCGTCACGGCTTCGAAGCGCGAGCAGAATCTGCAGGACGTGCCGATGGCGATCACCGCGATCGGCACCGAAAGACTGGCCGAGTTGCAGGTCAAGGAATTTCAGGACGTCGTCAAATTCCTGCCGTCGGTAACGATCCAGACGGCCGCCCCGGGTTTTGCCCAGGTCTATTTCCGCGGCGTGTCGTCGGGCGAGAATGCAAACCATTCGGCCTCACTGCCGACCGTCGGCACCTATCTCGACGAAATGCCGGTGACGACGATTCAGGGCGCGCTGGACATCCATGCCTATGACCTTTCGCGCGTCGAGGCACTCGCCGGGCCGCAGGGCACGCTGTATGGCGCAAGTTCGATGGCGGGCACGATCAAGCTTGTCACCAACAAGCCCGACGCCAGCGGCACCTATGGCGAGATCGGGGCCGAGATCAATTCGGTCGCGCACGGCAATTTCGGCGGTGTCGCCGAAGGCTTCATCAACGCGCCGCTCGGCGAGCGCGCGGCGCTGCGCCTCGTCGGCTGGTACCGGCACGATGCTGGCTATATCGACAATATTCCGGGCAGCCGCACCTATCCGACCAGCGGCATCGTCCAGAATAATTCGGCCTATGTCGAAAACAACTACAACGACGCCGACACCTATGGCGCGCGCCTCGCGCTCGGGATCGAGCTCGACGACAATTGGACGCTGCGTCCGACGATCATGGGCCAGATCCAGAAGACGAACGGTAGCTATTCGCAGGAACGGTCGAGCGCCGTTACCGGCCAGCTGCAGACCGTCCAGTACAATCCCGAATGGAGCAAGGACAAATGGCTGCAGGCGGCCCTGACGATCGAGGGCAAGCTCGGCAATTGGGATCTGACCGTCACCGGCGGTCACCTGCGCCGCCGCACCGACGTCGCGAGCGACTATTCGGATTATTCCTATTTCTATGACGCGCTCTACGGTTCGGGCTATTATCTGCGCGACAATGCGAACAATCTGATCAGCCCCAACCAATATATCAACGGCATCGACCGTTATAAGAAGAGCTTTGTCGAGGCGCGCATCGCATCGCCAGCCGACGCACCGATCCGCTTTATCGGCGGCGTGTTCTGGCAGCGCCAGAGCCATAATATCGAACAGAATTATATCATCGACAATCTGGCCGACGATCTGAAGGTGCCCGGCACGGCCAGCGACATCTGGCTGACTAAGCAGTTCCGCGTCGACCGCGACTATGCCGCGTTCGGCGAGCTCAGCTACGACATCACCGACAAGCTGACGCTGACCGGCGGCGGCCGTCTGTACAAGTTCGACAACAGCCTGGTCGGCTTCTTCGGCTATTCGGCGGGCGTATCGAGCCGAACCGGCGTCGCCGCCTGCTTCGGTCCGGCGATCGTTGCCGGATCGCCCTGTACCAACCTCGACAAACGGACCAAGGACACCGGCTTCATTCACAAGCTGAACCTGACGTACAAGCTCAGCGACAATGCCTTGATCTATGGCACCTGGTCGCGCGGCTTCCGTCCCGGCGGGATCAACCGCCGCGGCACCCTGCCGCCCTATGGTCCGGACACGCTCGACAATTATGAGTTCGGCTGGAAGACCAACTGGGGTCCGGTGCGCTTCAACGGCGCCATCTATCAGGAGGACTGGAAAGACATTCAGCTTTCCTTCCTCGGGCTCAACGGTCTGACCGAAATCCGCAACGCGGGCGTAGCGCGCATTCGCGGCATCGAACTCGACCTCGGCTATCGCGAGGGCGGCTTCTCGATCAACGCCGGGATGAGCTACAATGATGCACAGATTCGCCGGGATTTCTGCCTGATCGCAAACAGCAGTTTCGACTGCACCCTGCCCGGCAGTGACGGCGCGACCAATGCGCTGCTCGCCCCGTCGGGAACGCAGCTTCCGGTGACGCCGAAGTTCAAGGGCAATCTGGTCACGCGCTACGAATTTCCGATCGGCGGCCTGGGCGGGCATGTCCAGTTCGCGCTCAACCATATCGGCAAGCGGCGCAGCGACCTTCGCATCTTTGAAAATGCGCTCAAGGGAACGCTTAAATCCTATACCACCGCCGATATCAGCATCGGCGTGAAGGGAGAGGATTGGAAGGCCGAACTGTTCGCGACCAATTTGTTCGACAGCAACGGCATCATCAATACGGGTGTCCAGTGCCTCGAAACCACCTGCGGCGATCCCGACGGGCTGACCGGCACCGGCGGGGTATTCTACGACACGCCGATCAGGCCGCGACTGATCGGGATCAAGGTCAGCAAGGAATTCTGACCGGGTGACGAACCCCGCACAGCAACAGGGCGAGGCCGGGCAGAAGCTCGGTCTCGCCATGTGCGTCGCGCTCGTCATGGGCAATATGATCGGGTCGGGGGTGTTCCTCCTGCCCCGGGACCTGGCGCCGCTCGGCTTGAACGCGGTCATCGGCTGGGGCGTGACGATCACCGGCACCCTGTGCCTCGCCATCGTCTTTGCGCGGCTTGCGCGGCGATTGCCCGGCGGCAGCGCGACGTTCACCTATGCCAATGCAGCCTTCGGCCCCGGCACGGGATTCACCGTCGCCTGGAGCTACTGGATCAGTTGCTGGACGGCGAATGCGACGCTCGCCGTCGCGGCGGTCAGCAATCTTTCGATCGTCATCCCCAGGCTGGGCGACAAGGGGCAGCTGCCCGCGCTGGTCGCGATCGGCTTCCTGTGGCTGTTCACGCTCATCAACCTGTCGGGCATCCGCCGCGCGGGCGAGACGCAGATCATCACACTGCTGTTGAAGCTGGTGCCGGTGATCGGCGCGGTGCTGGTCGCGGCTTGGCTGCTCGGTACCGGCGAAAGCCATGCCGCAGGGATGGCGCATACCCAGCCGGTCAGCCTGTCGGCAGTGAGCGGCGCGGCGACGCTGACGCTGTTCGCGCTGCTCGGCTTCGAAAGCGCCGCCGTCGTTGGCGACCGGGTGCGCGATCCCGAGCGGATGATCCCGCGCGCCACACTGATCGGTGCCGCGGCGACCGGCCTCCTCTATCTCCTGTCCTGCACCGCGGTCACCATGCTGCTGCCCGTCGAAACGCTGCAACAGTCGAACGCCGCCTATGCGACCTTTTTCGGAACGCTGGTCAGCCCGCTGGCGGGTGATATCGTCGCGGTCTTTGCCGCGATCGCCGCGCTCGGCGCGCTCAACGGATTCGTGATGCTGCAGGGCGAGATTCCGCGCGACCTCGCCCATCGCGGCCTGCTCCCTTCCCTTTTCGGGCGCGACAATCGTTTCGGGTCGCCGCAAATGGCGCAGATCGCGTCGAGCCTGCTCGCGAGCATCGTCGTCTATGCCAATTATTCGCGTGGCCTCGCCGAACTTTTCACCTTCATGGTGCTCATCACCACTTCGACCGCGATCATTCTTTATGTCGTCGGCAGCCTGTCGGCGCTGCGGCTCGAACAGGCGGGCAGCCTGCGCGTCTCGCCGGGCTTTGCAGCGCTGACCCTCGTCGGCTTCGGCTACAGCTGCTGGGCCTTCTACGGCGCCGGGATCGAGGCGAGCCTGTGGAGCGTCGCGATGACCGCGGCGGGGCTACCCATCTATCTGCTGATGCGGCGCCGCGGGGGCGCGGCCTCAGCGCCAGCGGGGCGCGAATAGACCGCGGTCGCGCAGGATCACCTGCGCCGCATTATGCCCCGGCGCGCCGGTGACGCCGCCCCCCGGGTGCGTTCCCGCCCCGCACATGTAGAGCCCCTTCACCGGCCCGCGATAGCCGCCATTGCCAAGCACCGGCCGCGCCGACCAGAGTTGATCGAGGCTCATATTGCCGTGCATGATGTCGCCGCCGACCAGCCCGAACTTGCGTTCGAGACCCTTGGGGCTGAGGCGCGTCTGCCCGACGATGCTGGCGCGGAAGCCCGGCGCATGCTTTTCGACCGTGTCGATGATGCAATCGGCCGCGGCTTCCTCCTCATCGTCCCAGTCGCGCCCGTCCGGCAATTCGGGTGCGAACTGCTGGCAGAAGAGGCTGGCGACATGGCAGCCTTCAGGGGCAAGGCTGTCATCGACGGTCGAGGGGATGAGCATCTCAACGATCGGTTCCTTCGACCAGCCGTCGCGCTTCGCATCCAGAAAGGCGCGGTCCATATAGTCGAGCGTCGGCGCGAGGATGATCCCCGACTGGTGATGCTCGCCCGGTTCGGGGAGGCAGGTGAATCTGGGGAGTTCGGACAGCGCGACATTCATCCGGAAGGTGCCGCTGCCTGCCTTGAAACCCTTGATCCGGCGTTCGAAATCGGCAGGCAGGTCGCCCGCGTCCACCATCCGTTCGTAAAGCAGCTTGGGTCCGACATTGGCGATCACCCGCGCCGCCGCAATCTCCTCGCCGCCGACGAGCTTGACCCCCACGGCCTTGCCGCCGTCGACGAGCACTTTCGCTACCGGGCTTTCGAGGCTGATTTCGACGCCATGATCGCGGCAGACCTTGGCCATGATCTCGGTGATCTTGCCCATGCCGCCGACGCTGTGGCCCCACGCCCCCTTCTTGCCGTTCACCTCGCCGAAGACATGGTGGAGGAGGACATAGGCGCTGCCCGGCGTGTCGGGGCTGGCATAGTTGCCGACGACGGCATCGAAGCCGAAGGCGGCCTTGACCGCCTCGCTCTCGAACCAGCTGTCGAGCATTGTACGCGCCGACTTGGTGAACAGGTCGAGCACATCGCGCTGCTGTTCGAGGCTGAGCGTCGCGAAGCGCCGCCCCTGCCGCGCGCCGTCGAGCAGCGTGCGCATGCCTTCGCCGACATTGGGCGGGACGCGCAGCGCAAGATCGCGGAGCAGTTCGGCGACATTTTCGAGCGCGTCATAATATTGCGGCAGCACCTCGGCATCGCGGGCGCTGAACTTGCGGAACTCGGCCTGCGTGCGTTCGAGCCCGGCGCCGAGTTTGAGATAGCCCCCATCCTCCTGCGGCAGGAAATTGCTGATCGGCCGTTCGATCACGCGATAGCCATGATCGGCGAGCTTCATGTCGGCGATCACCTTCGGCTGCAGTAGGCTGACCGTATAGCTCGCGACCGAATTGCGGAAGCCCGGCGCGAATTCCTCGGTCACAGCGGCGCCGCCGACGACGTCGCGCGCCTCCACGATACGGACCTTCAGCCCCGCCTTGGCAAGATAAAAGGCGCAGACAAGGCCGTTGTGGCCGGCGCCGATGATCAGCGCGTCATAGGCTTTGGTCATGAAAAATCTTTCGCAAGTGGGGACTGAACATGCTGCCGCCCGAAGCCGAGGCCGAGTATGCGGCCGGGAATCCGGCGCAGCAGCGGGATATGGTCGAGCAGGCGGATCGCGAGCGGTACATGATCGATCTTGCCGCGCAGCACAGGTTCGACGACGCGCCGGTGCGCAAAACGCTGCAGCGCCTGCATCTTTGTCGTGGGCTTCCATCGGCGGTCCTGCACCCGCGCGAGCAAGGGGTCGGGGTCGGCGCCGGCGACGAGCGGCACCGCAAGGATGTTCGCGGCGGCCACTGCATCCTGCACCGCAAGGTTGATCCCGACGCCGCCGACGGGCGACATGGCGTGCGCGGCATCGCCGATCGCGAGCAATCCGGGCTGCCACCAGCGGGTCAGCCGATCGAGCGCGACCGACAGCAGCTTGACGTCTTCGAAGCCGCCGATCGCGTCGATCCCGGCGGCGAGGCCCGGCGCTATCGAAACGATTGTCTCACGAAAGGCCGCGATACCGCGCGCCTCGACCGCCGCGAAGCCGCCCTTTTCGATGATCTGCGCGCACTGCCAATAATCGCCGCGCGGTATCGCGACGACCATGCCGCCTTTGTCGATCGTACCGAGCGGGGCTTCGGTCATGTCCAGATCCGCCGGCATCGGCACCCGGAACCATAGCACATCCATCGGTGCGCCAAGATCGTCGAGCGGCAGCCTGGCGGCATCGCGCAGCACCGAGCGGCGCCCGTCCGCGGCGATGACAAGGCGCGCGGGCAGCGTTTCACCGCTCGCCAGGGTGACGCCGTCGACGCGGCCGGCGGCATCGTGGCGCAATCCCGTCGCTTCGGTCGACATGCGCAGGTCGAAGGTGGGATATTTGCGGCCTTCGCGCGCGATGAAGTCAAGCAGATCCCATTGCGGCATCATCGCGACAAAGGGTGCGGCAACGGGCAGATGCTTGAGCGTCGCGATCGTGTAGCGGCGCCCGAGCAGGTCGAGCGTCATCGTGTCGATCGCGGCATGCGGAAGCGCGAGCAGCGCGCCAAGCAGGCCGATGTCGTCGAACAGATCGAGCGTCGAGGGGTGCACCGTGTCGCCGCGAAAATCGCGAAAAAAGTCGGCGTGCTTTTCGAGCACCGTCACCGCCACCCCGGCGCGCGCGAAGAGCAGCCCCGCGACCATCCCGGCGGGACCGCCGCCGACGATCACCACGGGCGCCGTGCCGGTCAATCGCGGCTCCACCCCGCCGCCGGCGCCTGCTCCAGCCGCGCTTCGGGGATGATCGCGCGCATCCGGGCACAGAAATGCTTGAGGCAGACTTCCTTGTCGCTGAGCGGTCCCATCTGGAAACTTTGCGATTGCATGCCCTGCTGGACGCGGGTGATCAGCGCCGTATCTTCGGCATTGACCTGACGATTGATGCGCCAGTTCAAATAGCGCGCGGCCTTCATCTCGCGGCGGGCATCGGGAAGCACGTAACTGATTTCGCGGATCAGGCAGCTCGTCGGGCCGGTCGGCAGCCACTGCATGAAATCGACCTGATCGGGGTAGATGTCGAAGGCGACATTGGGCCACAGCTTGAAATAGAGCCAGTGCCGCTGGTTCGCTTGCGGCAGGTGCGGGACCGGCGGCAGCAACCGCTGATAGAGCCGCTCGGACCAGTTCGCCGACGGTCGGTCGGCGAGGTCGCCCCACATTCGATCGACGCGATCTTCGGCTTCGACGCCATAGCTTTTTCCGAACAATCGCGTCAGGCCGGGGTGGGCGACGGGAATGTGCAGGCCGTCCGAATAATTGTCGCCGACATTCTTCCAGTTCACATCGCGCGAGCGCAGCGTGACGCGCCCCAATGCGCCGAGTTCCGCGAAACGATAGGGTTCGACCATCGCTTCATAGGGCGCCATCATCGCGGCGACCGACGGGCCGCCGTCGTCCTCCAGCCGCACGAACCAGAAGCCGCGCCATTGTTCGAGGCCGACGGGCGCGAGCCCCGCCTTTTCCTTGTCGAGCGTCGGATAGCTCGCCGAATCGGGAACGCCCGAGAGTCGCCCGTCGAGTTCGTAGGTCCAGGCGTGATAGGGGCAAACGAGCTTCTTCGCGCAGCCCGCCGCGCCGTCGACCAGCCGCGACCCGCGGTGGCGGCAGACGTTGGTGAAGGCGCGCACGACGCGGTCGGCGCCGCGCACGACGATCACGCTTTCGCCGCAATAATCGATGCTGTGCCAGTCGCCCGCCGCGGGAATGTCGCTGTCATGACAGACGACCTGCCAGCTCGGGCGGAAGATGCGCGCCATTTCGGCGGCGTAGAAATCGGGGTCGCTGTAGGTCCAGGCCGGGAGCGACCAGCCGTCGAGCGGATCGGGATGCGAATCGCGAAGAGGTGCAGTTGCCATGGCTCGTTCCTTGTTATACACATGTATAACAATATGACCGCCGCTCGCCAAGCCTTTACGCGCGAAAGTGCCGACGCCCGCCGGGCCGACCTGATCGACGCGACCGCGGCATGTCTTGCCGAGCTTGGGCTGGCGGGAACGAGCGTCCGCGCGATCTGCGCGAAGGCGGGCGTGTCGCCCGGGTTGCTGCGCCATTATTTCGGCGGCATCGACGATCTGATCGCCGCAGCCTATCAGGCGACGAGCGACCGGATGGATGCGGTCTTCGCCGCCGCCACCGACGCGGCGGGCCCCGATCCGCACACGCGGCTGACCGCCTATCTGACTGCCAGCTTCCGCCCGCCGGTGACCGACCCGCAATTGCTCGGCGCGTGGACCGCTTTCTGGGCGCTCGCGCGCAGCGATGCGCGCATGGCGGCCATCCATGCCGATAGCTATGCCGGTTATCGCGCCCGGCTGCGCGACCTGCTCGCGCCGTGCGGCGCGCGCGACCCCGACCAGCTCGCGATCCTGCTTACCGCCATGGTCGACGGGCTGTGGCTCGAACTGTCGCTCGACGCGAGCAGCTTCGGCGCCGATGCGGCGGCGGCGATGGTCGAGCGGGCGGTGGCGGCGCTCATATAATCGTCGCCCCCGCGCGGGCGGGGGCGACGGCATAGGTTCGGACGATTATTTCGCCAGGTCGCGCAGCAGGCTGTCCCAATGCGCAAGCGCGCCGGGAATGGCGTTGACCGGCACCCTCTCGTTGAGCCCGTGCGCGTAGCTGTCGCTCGCCTTCGAAAACAGACCCGCGACGCCATAGCTCGGAACGCCCAGCATACGGAAATGATAGCTGTCGGTCGCCCCTGCGCTCATCGACGGGATGATCGGCAGGCCCGGGAAGCGCCCATGGACGGCCTTCGTCACCGCCGCCATGACATCGGGGCGCAGCGGCGAGGCGTCGCTCGCGCTCGCGTCGGGATCGGGCTTCACCGCCACCGCGGGGTCGGCGATCACGCGTTCGAGTTCGGCGCGCACCGCCTCGACAGGCACGCCAGGGAAGATGCGGCAGTTGATATTGGCGGTCGCCCGCTGCGGCAGGGCGTTTTCGGCGTGACCGCCGTTGACCAGCGTCGGGACGCAGGTGGTGCCGATCTGGCCGACATATTCAGGATCGGCGGTAATCGTCGCGATCGCCGCCGCGTCGGCGGGGTTTGCGGCAAAGGTCTTGAGCGCTGCGCCGATCGCACCGCCGACCTGATCGGCAACAATCGGCATACCGACCTTGGTCAGTTCGTTCTGCTGCGGCTTGAAATGATGGGCGCCCACCTTGGCGAGTGCATTCGACAATTGAACGATGGCATTGGTCGGCGACGGGCGCGAGCTGTGACCGCCGGGGTTCGTGACCTCCAGCGTGAAGTCGGCATAGGTTTTTTCGCCGGCCTGCAGAGCGTAATATTGCGCCTTGCCGTCTTCACCGATCAGGCCGCCGCCGCCGTCGCCGTTGAGCGCGAGTTCGGCGCCCTTATATTTGGCGGCGAGCGCACGCGTCGTCATCATCGACGTTTCCTCGTCGCCCGACAGCAGCAGGATGATCGAGCGCTTGGGCTTGAAGCCGTCCTTCCTGAGCTGCGCCATGGCGGCGACCATCATCGCGACGTCGAATTTATTGTCCTCCGACCCGCGCCCGAAAATATAGCCATTCTCCTCGACCGGCACGAACGGATCGCGCGTCCAGTCCTTCGCGTCGGCCTCGACGACATCCATATGGCCGAGCAGCAGGATCGGCTTTTCCTTCGTCGTTCCCTGCAGCGTGGCGGCGAAGGTCGCGGTTTCGCCCATCGGGGTGATGACGATGTCGCTGTCGGCATAGCCCGCCGCCTTCAGCACCTCGGCATAATAGGCCGCAAGTTCGGGCACCTTGCCGCGTCCCGCGACGGTCGGGATCGCGACGCTGTCGATCAGGATCTTTTTCGCGGTACCCGCATCGGCGGGTTTGGCATGGACGGGCGCGGCGGCCAGCAAGGCGGCGGCGAGGGCGAGCGGAGCGGTAAGGGTGCGCATGGTTCGCGACTATGGCGTCTGCGCGGGGGCGCGCAAGACCCGAAGTTGGGCAGATCCCCCCTGCCCCCCAATCGCCGCCCGCGGTCAAGCCGGCGCGAGTTCACTCGCAAGCTTGAGCACGCAGCGCCCGTCGAGCATTTCGATCAGATAGGCGGGATCCCCCGCGCTCCCGTTGCGCACGATCCGGCTACCCTTGATCGTGCGTTCGACGCGGCGGTCGAAGCGCTCGGCGATCACGCCGCGACCTTCGCCGCGGCCCCATTGCCAGCACACCATCGTGCCGACCGGAAAATCGCGGTCGGTCAGGCGCCGAACGAGGCCGGCTTTTCGCCGACGACTTCGAGCGCCGGAGGCGCCTTGGCCGCACCCGCGCGGCGGTGCGACAGCTTGCCGTCGACCTTGCCGCCATTTTCGATCGTGATCGTTTCGTAGGTCACGTCGCCGGTGATCCGCGCGCTGGCGTGGATGATCAGCGTCTTGGCCTCGATCGACCCGTCGACCAGACCCGCAAGCTTAGCGGTTTCGGCGACGACACCGCCCTTGATCTCGCTCGCCTCGCCCTGGACGAGGTTGGCGCATTTCAGGTCGCCCTCGATCTTGCCGTCGACGTGCAGGTCGACACTGGCCGACACATTGCCGGTGATGACCACATCCGACCCGATGATCGAGAAAGTGGTATGACGGGCGCCGGTCGCCATCTTAGCGGGCACCGGCGGAAGCGAGGGCGCCGACCCGCTGTCGGGCGTCGTCTTTGACTTTGAGAACATCGGCTTTGGCCTCCAGAAAACGCCGCGGATTGACCGCGACCCCGTTCAAACGGACTTCGAAATGCAAATGGCTGCCGGTCGAGCGGCCGGTGCTGCCCATGCGGGCGATCTGCTGCCCCGCGGTGACGCGGTCGCCCACTTTGGCGTTGAAACCCGACAAATGGGCGTAGCGGGTCAGGATACCCTGACCATGATCGACCTCGACGACATTGCCATAGCCCGACTTCTGGCCGACGAAGCTGACACGCCCGGGCGCGGCGGCGAGGATCGGCGCGCCGATCGGCCCCGGGAAATCGAGCCCCGCGTGCATCGCACCGGCGCCGGTGAAGGGATCGCTGCGATAGCCATAGCTCGATGAGAGCATCAGCACATGCGCCGGCTGACCCGAAGGAATCGCGACGAGGGTGCGTTCGAACACTTCCATACGGAACAGCGCGCCTTCGAGCGCGGCGAAGCTGGTGCCGAGCGCGCCCGCATTGCCGCCGCGGCGCTGGAAGGGGATGAGCGGACCACCACGACCCGACGAGGCGTCGCGAACGAGCGCGCGCGGATCGAGCCCGAGCTTGGCGACCGCGCTTTCGGCCTTGGCGGCGCGGGCGTTGACCGCGGCGAGCAGGCGCGACGAAAAGGCCTCCTGCCGCGCCTCGATGCGCGCGAGCGCCTGTGCTTCGGGGGGCAGGCGCGGATCGATGGCGCTGGTCTTGAGCGGCGTCGCGGCGTCGCCGTCGGCTTTTGCACCATCGGCCGCCTTCGCCGGCGCGGGCAGCGCTTCGTTGCCGAAATAATCCTGCTGCCACTGTTCGAGCTGCTTTTGCCGCTCGTCGAGGTCGGCGGCGATTTCGCCGACGCGGTCGCGATAGCGCGCGATGCGCTGCTCGGCAGCCGCGGCAGCCGCCTGCTTCTGCGCGACTTCGGCTCGCTCGTCCGCGGTGAGCAGCTGGTTGACGAACACGGCGAGCGTAATCGCAGCCCAAGCGAGCAGCACCGCGCCAGCGATCAGCGCAACGCGCTTTTGCCAAACGGCGCTGATACGCAGAAACCGGACATGGCCGTGCGTGCGAATGAAGATTTCATGGTCCTGGAACAGCGCATTAAAACGCTGGCGCCAATGGCGCAGACCCGTCGATTGGGAAGACAAGCTACGACCCCGTCTTGTTGTTCTGATGGAGCCCTCCGCCCCGACTTGGTGGGGCCTTTACCAGCGCCGGCGGGGCATCGCGACTCTTCAGCGGCCGAGTCGGGTTGAATCGAACCTGACTCGCGGTGAACGGTGTCAAACCGTCGCAACTATTATCGATCGGGCGGCATTTTCGCCGCGAATCGGGGATTATCGTTGACGGCTTGCTTACCATTTTGGCCTAGGACGAGGGGGTGACCCATATGCCCGATCTTGCCGTTCCGGCGGCCGCCGAGACGGCGGCTGACGCCATCGAAGCGCCCGCTTCGCGCCCCCGATCGGCGGTCAGCGCCGGGGTCGGGATCGTCGGTATCCTGGGCCTGTTTTCCTATCTGCTGATCGCGCGCTACGCGCCCGAAATCGCGGCCTATCTGGGCGTCGACTGGGGACAGCGCGGGCCGATGAACGGCCCCAATTCGGCGATCGCCAGCGTCCTTGCCTGCGGCGTTCCGATGGTGCTGTGGTCGCTGTTCGTCGACAAGGTGCACCGCAATCCGTCGACCGGCATCGACTGGTCGCTGCGCCGCCCGTGGCGCGAGACGGTCGACATCAGCCTGACCAAGATCGCCGGGCTGTGGACGACCTGGGCACTGATCGCCGGATTCTATGCCGTGATGCGCTATTATTGGGAGGGCAATTACGCCTTCTCGATGGACCTGCTCGAACGGGTGGTGCCGTGGCTGCTGCTCGTATCGGTGCCCTATATGCTGTGGCTCGACCGCCGCATGGTCGAACCGCGCGACGGCTGTTACCAGTTCGGACGCTGGCTGATCGCGCCGCGCCAGTCGGGCCGCGCCCAGCCCGTCGATGGGCGCGCGATCGCGCATCATCTGCGCGCCTGGGCGGTGAAGGGGTTTTTCACCGCCTTCATGCTGTCGATCGTGCCGGGCAATTTCTCGTCACTGGCCAGCGTGCCGATGCGCGACGTCCTCGCCAATCCCTATATGACCGGCATCTGGACGATCAACCTGCTCTATCTGGTCGATGTCCATGTCGCGACCGTCGGCTATATCCTGACCCTCAAGCCGCTCGACGCGCATATCCGTACCGCCAATCCCTATGGCATGGCGTGGGTCGCGGCGCTCGTCTGCTACCCGCCCTTCATTCTGATGAACGGCGGGCCGCTCGATTATACGGTGAACGGGTCCGACTGGGGCTATTGGCTTCAGGGGCACGACACGCTGATGACATTGTGGGGCGTGGCGCTGGTATTTCTGGTCGGCATCTACGCCTGGGCGACGATGGCGTTCGGCATCCGCTTTTCGAACCTGACCCACCGCGGCGTCATCACCCACGGCCCCTATGCCTTCACGCGGCACCCCGCCTATGTGTCGAAGAATCTGAGCTGGTGGATCGGCTCGCTGCCCTTCCTCGTCACATCTGGCAGCGCCGCCGACGCGGTGCGCAACACCATCCTGCTCGCGGCGGTCAGCGGCGTCTATTACTGGCGCGCCAAGACCGAGGAAAAGCATCTGCTCGGCGATCCCGCCTATCAGGCCTATTGGGCCTGGGCGCAGCGCCACGCCCTCGTCCCGCGCCTGTTCGCGAAGCTGAGTGGCCGCGCATTGCCGCGGATACGGCTCGATCCCGATCCGCGCGTCGGGCCGGTCGCCTGACCGCCCGGCGGACGCGCTATCAGGGAGCCTGCCAGCCCTTCGGGGCGGGCGTCTTGGGCTTGTAACGGCACAGATCGGCAACGGGGCAGCGCCAGCATTCGGGGGTGCGCGCCTTGCAGATATAACGACCGTGCAGGATCAGCCAGTGGTGCGCGCCGACGCGAAAGGGCTGCGGCGTTTCCTTGTCGAGCTTTTTTTCGACCGCGAGAGGCGTCTTGCCGGGCGCAAGGCCGGTGCGGTTGCCGACGCGGAGAATGTGCGTGTCGACCGCAAAGGTTTCCGCCCCGAAGGCGCAGTTCATGACGACATTGGCGGTCTTGCGCCCCACGCCGGGCAATTCGACCAGCGTATCGCGGTCGGCGGGCACTTCGCCGCCATGGTCGCGGACGAGAATTTCGCTGAGCGCGATGACATTCTTCGCCTTCGCGTTGAACAGCCCGATCGTCTTGATGTGCTGTTTGAGGCCGTCTTCGCCAAGGTCGACCATCTGCTGCGGGGTCTTCACGTCCTGAAACAGTCGCCGCGTCGCCTTGTTCACCCCGACATCGGTCGCCTGCGCCGACAGCACCACCGCGACGAGCAGCTGGTACGTGTTGCCAAATTCCAGTTCGGTTTCCGGACTCGGGTTGAGTTCGGCAAGGCGGCGATAGAATTCGAAGATGTCGGCCTTCTTCATTCGGCCGCGGGCGGGTGCGCCGCCTTCCAGTCCATCGCGACGCGCACGCGCCGTTCGACCGAAGGATGGTCGTAAAAGATCGTCTCCTCGACCGCGCCGGGGCGCGGGTCGCGATATTCGGCGGTCTTGACGAGCGCGGTGGCAAGCGCATCGGGCCGGTTTTCGGTCTTGAGCGAATAAAGGTCGGCCTCGCTCTCGTCGATGCGGATGAGCGTGTTAGTGATCGGCAGGGTGACGAGGCCGAACAGCGACAGGAAGAAAATCAGGACAGGAAAGCCGCGCGGATCGCCGATCTCGGCATCGCTGCCGAACAGCCGTGCGAGGCGCGGAAAGAGCCGGTCGGCCAAAAAGAAAAGCAGCACCGCGAGCGCCGCAAAGACGAAAACCATGCGCCAGATATGGCCGAGCACATAATGGCCGATCTCGTGCCCCGTCACCGCGCGCACCTCGTCGAGCGAGGCCTTGCCGATCGCAACGTCCGAGATCGCGATGCGCGCCGAATGACCGATGCCCGAGACATTGGCGGTGAAATTGTTCGATTGGCGCGATCCATCGAACATATAGATACGGTCAGCGGGTATGTCGGCCTTTGCCGCCATCTCGACGAGCGCATCGCGCACCGGCCCATCGGGAACCGGTGTATATTTGTTGAACAAAGGCTCGATCGCGATCGGCGCGACGAGCAGAAACGCCGAAATGGCGATCGCCGCCAGCCCGCCCGACCAGATCCACCAGCGCTTGCCCGTGCGCCGGATCAGCGCATAGACGCCGAGGAAGAAGAGCCCGCCGAGCAGCGCGGTGATGACGGTCGAGATCGCCGCCTGACCGAGCCAGTCGCCGAGCGGCTGGCTGGTGCGATCATAGGCGGTCTCGCGAATCCAGCCGGTGTAAATGTCCCACGGCAGAGTGACGAGCGCCGAAAGCAGGAAGAAGACCGCGCACAGCACCCAGGTCCGCAGTGCCCAGCCGCGCCGCGCCAGACGCGTATCGATGCGATCGAGAACCCGCAGCCGCACGAAAAGCAGGGTCACGGCCGCCGCGACGAGCAAGCCCCACAAGAGCAGCCAGTGATTGCCGTGCGTATAGGCGGCCGCCTTCGCCAGCGCCTGCGGCCCGAGGCTGTCGATGTAGCCCGCGGTTTCGGCGGCTGGGTTCATCGCGATATCTCCCCTCAACTTTGGCAGCGATGCCGTATTAGGAGAGCAATACGCCGAAATCGGCGCGCCGCAAGCCCGTTCAGAGGCCGAGCACCTGCGGCATCGTGTAGCGACCCGGCGGCTGGTGGATCAGCCACAGCGCCGCCCGCACCGCGCCGCGCGCGAAGATCATGCGGTTTTCGGCGCGATGCGACAGAGTGATCATTTCCTCCGGCCCGGCGAAGATGACATCATGGTCGCCCGCGATGGTCCCGCCGCGCAGCGATGCGAAGCCGATCTTGCCATGGCCACGCGCCCCGGTGACGCCATCGCGGCCACGTTCGGAGCAGCGGTCGAGGCTGATGCCGCGCCCCTCGGCGGCTGCCTGACCAAGCAGCAGGGCGGTGCCGCTCGGCGAATCGACCTTCATCCGGTGATGCATTTCCAGCACCTCGATATCCCAATCGGCGTCGAGCCGCGCCGCCGCCTCGCGCACCAGATGCGCAAGCAGCGTGACGCCAAGCGAAGTATTGCCCGTCTGGAGCACCGCGATATCCTTCGCGGCATCGTCGATCAGATAATGGTGACGCTCCTCAAGCCCCGTCGTGCCGATGACGATGGGCTTCCTTGCGGTAATGCAGGCGTCGAGCGTCGCCTCCAGCGCCCCCGGCGACGAGAAATCGACGAGCACATCGGCGGCGGCAACGAGCCGTGCGACATCGCCGCCCTTGTCGACGCCGCAGCTGCGCTGCCCCGCCTCCGAAATCGCGGCGGCGAGCGCGACGCCCATCCGTCCCTGACTGCCGATGATGCCGATGCTCGTCATGACGCGTCCCCTTACCCCATCCCCCTTAGCGCTTCCGATCGCGCAAAGTCGAGGCGCGGCTCGCCCGGCACGGGCCGGATTGATGAAAAAGGATGAAGCCGCCAGTGCGTCTCGATAGAGAGGCCGCATGAGCGGCGTCCATAACATCGTGATCCTGACCGGCGCGGGCGTGTCGGCCGAAAGTGGTATCGACACCTTCCGTGACGGCGGCGGGCTTTGGGAACAGCATCGGGTCGAGGATGTGGCGACGCCCGAAGCTTTCGTCCGCGATCCCGATCTGGTCCACCGCTTTTACGATGCGCGCCGCGCCGCGATCCAGACCAAACAGCCCAACGCCGCCCATGCTGCGCTGGCACGGCTCGACGCGCATTGGCCCGGCGAGTTGCTGATCGTCACGCAAAATGTCGACGATCTGCACGAGCGCGCGGGCGCGAAGCGGTTGATTCACATGCACGGCGAACATCTGAACGCGTGGTGCACCGCGTGCGACCGACGCAGCCCATGGTCCGGCACGTTGATCGACCGGCCCGCCTGCCCGGCGTGCGGCCTGGTCGGCTATCTGCGCCCCGACGTCGTGTGGTTCGGCGAGATGCCCTATAGGATGGACGACATATATCGCGCCATCAACCGCGCCGACCTGTTCGTTTCGATCGGCACCTCCGGCGCGGTCTATCCCGCCGCGGGTTTCGTGCGCGAGGCGCGGCAGGCGGGTGCCCGCACGCTCGAGCTCAATATGGAGCCGAGCCAGGGCAGCTATTGGTTCGACGAGGCGCGGCAGGGACCGGCAACGCAGCTGGTACCGCAATGGGTCGATCAATTGCTGGGGCTCTGACGGTCAGCGACGCGCCGCGAAGAAATCGCGGAGCAACATCGCCGCTTCACCGGCACCGATCCCGTCGTAGATTTCGGGACGATGATGGATCGTCGGCTGCGCGAAGACGCGCGGACCATGCGCGACCGCCCCGCCCTTCGGATCGTCGGCGCCATAATAGAGGCGCGCGATGCGAGCATGGGCGATGGCACCCGCGCACATCGCGCAGGGTTCCAGCGTGACATAGAGGTCGCAGCCGTCGAGCCGCTCGTTGCCGAGCTTCGCCGCGGCCGCCCGAATCGCCACAATCTCCGCATGCGCGGTGGGATCGTGCGATTCGCGCGGGCGGTTATGGCCTTCGGCCACGATCGCACCGTCCTTGACGACGACCGCACCGACCGGCACTTCGCCCCAATCTGCGGCGATCCGGGCAAGGTCGAGCGCGCGGCGCATGGGTTCGGGAAGGGGGAAAGAGGGCATTTCCTACCGCTAATCGCTTGACGAATCTCCGGCAAGCCGATAAGCGCGCGCCTTTCCCGGCCCACCCGGTCCCTTCGGCGCCTTTCGCGCCAACCGGCACGCCGCCCAGATTTTGTGAGGAAGAAGACGATGTCGCGCATTTGCGAACTGACCGGCAAGGGCCGCCAGGTTGGCCACAATGTCAGCCACGCCAACAACAAGACCAAGCGTACCTTCCTGCCCAACCTGCAGAATGTGACGCTGCTGTCGGACGCGCTCGGCAAGGGCGTGAAGCTGCGCGTGTCGACCCACGGCCTGCGTTCGGTTGAACATAATGGCGGCCTCGACAACTGGCTGATGAAGACCGGCGACAATCTGCTTTCGGACAACGCCCGCAAGATCAAGAAGGAAGTCGCGAAGAAGCTGGCCGAAAAGGCCGCCTGATTCGTCCTTCGACGTGCTGCGACAAAAGGCCGCCGGTTTACCGCGCGGCCTTTTTGCTGCCCGGCAGGTCGACGAGTTCGAATTCGACGAGCAGGCTGCGCTGCCAGGCGTTGAAATTATTGTCCGCGACGAGCCAGACGAACGTGCGGCCATCCCTCCGCATAACGGCCGCCCCTTCATAATTGTCGGCGAGCGGCGCCGGAACCTGACCGATCGCCACCGACCGGACGACAGCGTCCTTCGCAATATCGGCGGGGTCGACGATCGCGAGGATCGTCGTGAAGATCGGGGAGAGGCCCAGCCGCCGGTGAACGAGCAGAACGCGGCCGTCGGGTAGCGGCGCGGCATCGCTGACCAGCCCCTTTCCTTCTGCCTCATAGAAGAAGCGCAGCGGCGCCGGCCCCGGTGCGGCCGGGTCGCCCGTGTAGAGCAGCGCCTCTCGTCCCCGCGGATCGCGGTGCGCGTCTTCGGAAAAGATCAGGGTCCGGCCGTCGGCCAACCGTGCCATCGCCTCCGGCCCGCTGTTCGACGGCCAGGCCGGTTCGGGCAAGGCGCGGCGCGATTCGATCTTCGTCAGCGCCGGATCGAGCCGCCAGACCTGATTGAGCCCTTCGAGCGCCAGCCAGGTCCGGCCGCTTAGCGGGTCGACCAGCATCGATTCGACGTCGCGCTGCGATTTTTTGCGCTCGCCGCCGGTCGGGGACGGCCCGGCCGGTGACGGAATCGTGCCGATGTGCGCGGCGCGCGGCCGGCCGTCTTCGGTCAGGGTCATGCGGACCAGGACGCCGTTATCCCCGGCTAACTGAAACCGGTCGGGGCCGGTCAGCGCCAGCGCGGAAAAGCCGCCGAACATGGCATTGGGGCTGACGAGCTGCCAGCCGCGCACGAAGCGCAGCGTTCCGGTCTGGTCCGCCGGATAGACCAGGGGCCGCGCCTCGATCCGTTGCGAGGTGCGGTCCATGACACGCAGCCGCTGCTCGGTTCCGGGCAGCGGGCCAAGCAAAAGGAAGATGGCGGCGGCGGAGAGAAGGCGGCGCATCGCCGCGGCGATAGGCCCGAACCTTCCTCGCAGGCAAGCCCGGTGTCCGGCGCGCGAAGCTGAACAAATGCCAACAATGGCGTTCAGGCTTCCCTCAAGACGAATCGGGCAAAACCCTTTCATCGACCCACCGCCCGCACCGGGCAGACGCAAGAGATTGAAGGAGAAAGACGATGAAAAAGATGATGACGCTCTCCCTCGCCGCCCTGATGTCGACCGCGACGCTGGGCGTGGCGACGCCGGCCGCCGCCCAGCAGGGCTATTACGACGGCAGCTATGGCACCTATTACAGCGGCTATGGTCGTGACGACCGTCGCCACGACCGTTACGAGCGCCGCTATGACCGCCGCGACTATCGAGCCGACCGCCGCTACGATCGTCGCTACGACCGCCGCAATTATCGCCAGTGCGACAATGGCACCGGCGGCACCATCATCGGCGCGATCGCGGGCGGCCTCGCAGGCCATGAAATCGCCGGCCGTGGCGACCGCACCGTCGGCACGATCATCGGCGGCGCCGTCGGCGCCATCGCCGGCCGCGCCATCGACAAGGGCAATGACGGCTGCCGTCGCTAAGGCAGGCCCGAGCCCCAACAAAAAACAGTCTCCCTTGCCCCGTCCGGCCCCGCGCCGGGCGGGGTTTTGCTGCGCCATGCGCCTTGCCATCGCGGCGGGCCGCGCCTAGGTTCGGTCCCAAGTGCACACCCGCGGCTGATCGCGGGTGGGTGAGTTGAGACAGGTCATTTAAATCATGCGGCAAATGGCAGCGCCATCGGGCCGACCGCCGCGGTCAGGACAGGCGGCAAAAGGACGAAACAAGACGGCACCGCCCCCGCGGCCCGTGCCGGTCGTACGGCCGCGCAGCTATGCCGCCATCGACCTTGGCACCAATAATTGCCGTTTGCTGATCGCGCGCCCGCAGGAGGGCGAACTGGTCGTCATCGACGCTTTTTCGCGTATCGTGCGCCTCGGCGAAGGGCTGCACAGCACCGGCCGGATCAGCGAAGCCGCGATGGACCGCACCGTCGCCGCGCTCGCCATCTGTGCCGACAAGCTGCGCCGCCGCCATGTCACCCTATCGCGCGCGGTGGCGACCGAGGCGTGCCGCCGCGCCGCCAACGGGGTCGAGCTGGCCGACCGGGTGCGCCGCGAAACCGGTATCGTACTCGACATCATCTCCGCCGCCGAGGAAGCGCGACTTGCCGCGCTGGGTTGCCACAATCTGATGGAACCCGGCGACGGTCCGGCGCTGATCTTCGACATCGGGGGCGGTTCGACCGAGCTGATGCACGTCGATATATCCGACCATGATGTTGCGATCCGCGACTGGATCAGCGTGCCGTGGGGCGTCGTCTCGCTGACCGAACATGCGCCGCCAGCTGAGGATAATCTCTCGGCCCGGCAGGCGAGCTATGCCCATATGCGCGCGGTGACGCGCGAGGCCTTCGCCGGTTTCGCCGAACGGGTGAAGTGCTACGAAGGCCAGCCGCTGCGTTTGCTCGGCACGAGCGGCACGGTAACGACCCTGGCGAGCGTCTTTCTTGATCTGCCTCGGTACGATCGGCGCGCGGTCGACGGGCTGGTCGTTCCCACCGACGCAATGCGCGACATCAGCCGCCGGCTCGCCGAGGCGAGCCTCGACGACCGTGCCGAAATCGCGTGCATCGGCCGCGAACGCGCCGATCTGGTCGTCGCGGGCTGCGCGATCCTTGAAAGCATCATCGATCTGTGGCCCGCATTGCGCGTCGGCGTTGCCGATCGCGGTATTCGCGAAGGGATATTGCGCACGCTGGCGATGCAGGGGCGCGACATTCCAGTCACCCGGCGCGAGTATCGCAAATGAGCGGACGCAAGGGCGGAGGCGGGGGCGGAAGCGGGCGCGGCGGACTGCACGAGCGCGTCAAGACCGCGCGTCGGCGCACCGCATCCTCGACGCGCTGGCTGCAGCGTCAGCTCAACGACCCTTATGTGCGGCGCGCGCAGGCCGAAGGCTATCGGTCGCGCGCCGCGTACAAGCTGATCGAGCTCGACGACAAATTCGGCTTTCTCAAGAAGGCGCGTGCGGTTGTCGATCTGGGCATCACGCCTGGCGGCTGGTCGCAGGTGGTACGCAAGGCCAACCCCCGCGCGCGCGTCGCCGGTATCGACCTGCTCGCCTGCGAACCGATCGAAGGCGTTGTGATCCTCGAGATGGATTTCATGGACGATGCTGCCCCCGACGCGCTGATCGAGGCGCTCGGCAGTGCGCCCGACCTCGTGATATCGGACATGGCGGCCAACACCGTCGGCCACCCGCAGACCGACCATCTGCGTACTATCGCTCTCGCCGAGACGGCCGCCGATTTTGCGGTCCAGACGCTGTTGCCCGGCGGTGCCTTCGTCGCCAAGGTGTTCGCCGGAGGCGCCGACCGCGAATTGCTGATGCTGCTCAAGCAGAATTTCGCGAGCGTGAAACATGCCAAGCCGCCTGCAAGCCGCAAGGGGTCGCCCGAGCTATATGTGATCGCGCAAGGGTTCAAAGGACGCGGCGATAGCGCGCCGGAGCATGACGAAGGGGAGTAGGGACATGGCGAAACCGAGGGTGCCGCTGACCGCATTGACGATGGCGGCGCTGATGCTTGCCTCGTGCGGCGGAGGAGGAGGTAGCAGCACGGCGGGGAGCGGGCCGGTAACGGTCACCCCGACACCCAGCCCGACCCCCACGCCCGCAAGCTGCGGTCTGTCGGCACAGCAGTCCTTTGCCAAGTCGGTGATCGACGAATGGTATCTCTTCCCGAACGATGTCGCGACGAACGTCAATCCGGCCAGCTATTCGACGGTGCAGGATTATATCGACGCGCTGGTGGCGCCTGCGCGAGCGCAGAGCAAGGATCGCTATTTCACTTACGTCACCTCGATCGCCGAAGAAGAGGCCTATTATAGCAGCGGGTCGAGCGCCGGTTTGGGCGTCCGCCTGACTTACGATCCCTCGACCCAGCGCGTGATTATCGCCGAAGCCTATGAAGGCGCCCCCGCCCTCGCCGCCGGGATCGATCGCGGCACGCAGATATTGGCGATCGGGACCAGCGCCGCCAATCTGCGCAGCGTCGCCGACATCGTCGCGAGCGAAGGGACCGCGGGCATCACCAATGCCCTGGGGCCAAGCGATCCGGGCGTTACGCGCCTGCTGCGGATCAGCGATGCAGGCGGCACCCGCGATGTCAGCGTCACCAAGGCCGACTATAATATCGACCCCGTGTCCGACCGCTATGGCGCCAAGGTGATCACCGAAGGCGGCCAGAGCTATGGCTATATCAATCTGCGGACCTTCATCAGCTCGGCCAATGATCAGTTGAAGGACGCTTTTCTGAATTTCCGCAGCCAAGGGATCACCAATGTCGTGGTCGATCTGCGCTACAATGGCGGCGGCCTTGTGGCGACCGCAGAGTTGTTCGGGGACCTGCTCGGCCGCAACCGCGCGGCAAGCGACGTCTTTTCGCGGACCAGCTTTCGCGCGTCGAAATCCGCGAACGATGAGACCCACAATTTCACGCCGAGCACGCAGTCGATCGCGCCGACGCGCATCGCCTTCATCGGCACCGGATCGACTGCGTCGGCGAGCGAACTCGTCATCAACGGCATGCTGCCCTGGCTCGGCACCAATATGACGCTCGTCGGCAGCAACACCTATGGCAAGCCGGTGGGCCAGATCGCGCTCGACAAAAGCGAATGCGACGAGCGGATGCGCGTGATCGCCTTTTCGACGGGCAATGCGAGCGGGCCGAGCGACTATTTTACCGGGTTGGCGCCCAAGATAGCGAACAGCTGTGCGGCCGCGGACGATCTCGATTATCCGCTCGGCGACGTGCGCGAGGCATCGGTACGCGCCGCAATCGATTTCCTGTCGGGACAAAGCTGCGCGGCGCACATCGCAAGCGCATCCGCCGGCATCGCCGCGCGCAACTTCGCCGCCGCACCGGCCGCGCCGGAGATGCTGATGCCGGCCGACCCCCGCGCCGCGCAGCGCGAATTGCCGGGCCTGTTTTGACGCTGCGGCGCGAAGGAGCATGACCATGGCCTCGATCTTCCTGCCGCGGTCGATCCGCATCGGCGGCGGCACGATCGCCGAGCTGCCGGCGGCGCTCGCCCAGTTCGGCCTCGCCGCTCCGGCGATCCTGACCGACCCCTTCCTGGCGCAAAACGGCACGCTCGAGCGGCTGCTCGCGATCCTTGACGACGCAGGGATTGCGGCGCGCGCCTATTGCGACGTCATCTCCGACCCCACGGTCCCATCGGTCGAGGCGGCGCACGGCTTTGTCGCCGAAGGCGCGCATGACTGTGTGATCGCGCTCGGCGGCGGCAGCCCCATCGATACAGCGAAGGCGGTGGCTGTGCTCGCCGTACGCGGCGGCACGATGCGCGCGCGCAAGGTGCCGCATCAGGAAGATGCCCCCGCCCTGCCCATCGTCGCGATCCCGACCACCGCCGGCACCGGATCCGAAGCGACCCGCGTGACGGTCATCACCGACGAGACCAATGACGAAAAGATGCTGTGCGCGGGCCTCGCCTATCTGCCGACCATCGCGATCGTCGACTATGAGCTCACCCTGACCAAGCCGCTGCGCCTCACCGCCGACACCGGGATCGACGCGCTGACGCACGCTATCGAGGCTTACGTGTCGCGGCTCGCCAATCCTTTCTCGGACGGCATGGCGCTCGCCGCGATGCGTGCGATCTGGCCCAATTTGCGTACCGCCTGCGCCGAACCCGGCAATCGCGCCGCGCGCGAGGCGATGATGGCGGGGTCGCTGCAGGCCGGAATCGCCTTTTCGAACGCCTCGGTCGCCTTGGTCCATGGCATGAGTCGCCCGATCGGCGCGCATTTCCATGTCGCGCACGGCCTGTCGAACGCGATGTTGCTCCCCGCCGTCACCGCCTGGTCGGCACCGGCGGCGCTGCCGCGCTATGCCGACTGCGCGCGCGCGATGGGGCTCGCGGCAGAGGGCGAAGGCGACCAGGCGGCCGTGGCGCGGCTGGTCGAAGCGCTACGAGACGTCAACCGCGACCTCGCGGTCCCCACCCCCAAAAGCTATGGCATCGACGAAGCGCGCTGGAGCGAATTGCTGCCCCTGATGGCCGAACAAGCGCTCGCATCGGGATCGCCGGGCAACAATCCCCGCATCCCCGACACCGCGACCATCGAGGCGCTGTACCGCGAAGCGTGGGCCTGACCGGCCCGCCGTTGAAATTCCGATGTCAGCGAAGAATGGAGCGGGCGAAGGGATTCGAACCCTCGACCCCAACCTTGGCAACTTGAACGCGATTCGCTTCGGCTTCTTCTTTTTCTACGCTATCGCCCTATAATTGCTTCTTTTCTTGATATCTATCCTACGACGCCCTATCCTCGCCTAGCCGCTGAAACACCGTACAGCGCTGACAATTTGCTGACAATGGCTCGATCCGAGATTTTGTCAGCAAGGGGATTAATAGCATGCCGACGAGCAAGTTGACAAAACGCACGATCGACGCGGTCATTTCGCCGGCCTCGAAACAGCTCATCTATTGGGACACCGAGATTAAAGGATTCGGACTTCGCGTTCTCCCATCGGGCCTGAAGACCTTCATCGTTCAATACCGCAATGCAGAGGGCATTCAGCGCCGGATGAACCTCGGCCGTTTCGGCGTTCTCACGGTTGAACAGGCGCGCGATCTGGCCCGGCTCAAACTGGCCGCCGTCATAGTCGGACAAGATCCGGCCGATGACGCTCGTCAGTCGCGCAATGCGATGACGGTCGCGGAGATGTGTGATTGGTATATCACGGAAGCCCGCGCCGGAAACATTCTCGGCCGGAAGAACCTTCCCATTAAGTCTTCATCGCTCGACATGGACGATAGTCGTATTCGGACCCACATCATTCCCTTGCTCGGAAAGCGCGTGGTCAAGCATCTGAAGATCGCAGATGTCGAGCAGATGCAGACAGACGTGAAGAACGGAAAGACCGCGAAGCCGCGAACCGGAGGACGTGGCGGCAAAGCGACCGGTGGCCCCGGTGTTGCCGGGCGGTGCGTTGGCACTCTTCAGGCGATTATCGCGCATGCCAAGCACAAGGGCCTGCTGGAGGTTCACCCGACGCATGGCGCAAGAAAGCTTGCCGGGAAAAAGAAGACGCGGCGGCTTAGCGTCACGGAACTCGAATTGCTCGGGAAGGCGATTGCCTACGCCGAGATCAATGGCGAGAATCCGGTTGCGCTCGGCGTGTTGCGAACCTTGCTGCTGACTGGATATCGCCGACAGGAAGCGCAGGCTATGCATCACGACTGGCTACATGCAGATCGTGGATATGTGGCCTTTCCGGACACGAAAGGCGGCGCGCAAATTCGCGCCATCGGGCCTGCCGCGATCCGAGTACTCGTCGCGCAAGCCGGCATTGCCGGCAATCCCCACATGTTTCCATCGGCAGTGGGAAGCGGGCCCTTCACCGCCGTTAGCGAATGCCTCAAACGGGTTTGCGGTCTTGCGGGAATAAAGGGCGTCACTCCGCATACGCTTCGGCACACGTTCGGCAGCGTCGCCGGCGATCTTGGTTTTTCCGAACTTACGATCCGCGCCATGCTCGGCCATGCGTCGCAGAATGTCACGCAAGACTATGTCCACATCGACGAAGCTCTGAAGTTGGCTGTGCAGCGGACGTCGAACGAAATCGATCGCCTGCTCCGTCGCGGCGCAGCAATGCTTCGAACCACTGATCTGGCAGCGTAAACGCCACGCTGAAAAGGAGCAGGTCCGCCGCCGACTCCTCGAATGAGATAAATGCCCTTACTCATTGGTCACCCCTCTCGTTGTAAACGAGATGCGCCAGGATCACAGCCATTGGCCACTAGCCATCCGTCAGTGTTCAGACTGGAATCCGGCAAGATCGGTCAGCATTTGGAAGAACTTCGCGGATAGAGAACTGGCCCACCAGGACGCGACTCGCGGTGAAGAATGATCGCCGAAAGGGAACAGAGTTCGGTCGTCCGGCATTCATTCCATAACCCGCAATCGGAATTGCTTTGCCGCATCATACGAAAGGAGCAAGAGCCATGAACGGCGACATGAAAAAGCATGGATCGAGCTACGGCCGGTTTGCGGCGATGATCGCGACGTCGACCATTGTCATGTTCGGCCTGATGTATCTGAACAGCTACGCACTCGATCATATTTACTACAGCCAGACGAGAACCTGGATGGCGGTCTATATGGGCGCCGTGATGGCCATCATCATGCTTGGCTTCATGTGGTCGATGTACAATAACCGCCGAATGAATGCGATCATCGTGGCCGCCAGCCTGATCGTCTTCGCAACCTCGTTATGGCTCGTTCGCAGCCAGCAAACCGTCGACGATGTTTCCTACATGAAGGCGATGATCCCGCATCATTCGATCGCCATCATGACCAGCGAACGGGCGAAGATTCGCGATCCCAGGGTCCGCAAGCTCGCCGATGGCATCATCGAGGCGCAGGTTCGGGAAATTGATAAGATGAAGGCATTGATAGTGGATCTCGAGCGGCATCCGATTGCCGCAGACGCGCCGTTGCTGCCCGATTACAGGGAGCGATAGATCCAGCGCAAAATCATCTGGTCCGGCGGCAAATCTCGCATCTTTTGCGAGACCGGATGATGCCGGCACAGCTGGGTAAAATGCCGAGCAGCCATCAACCGCCATTCGTACCGCAGGGATGCGCCATCCCCATTATTTCATCTCCGAGCTTGTTCGCGCCAGATTCGCGTCCGAGATTATGTATCGCAACTATATGACTGCAAGTGCCAGCGCGGCTCCAACGTTCCCAGCAACGAGCGCGAGCGGAGGGCAGCGAAATCGCAGCACAATCAGCAATCCGACGCCCACTATTAGAGCATCGGCGAAAGATTTTACGCCGGACGTCCAGAGCGGGTCATAAAGCGCGGCCGCCAGAATGCCGACGACGACCGCATTGACCCCCATGATCGCGGCCTGCGCGCGAGCATTTTTTGCGATCGCCGCGCGAAACGGCAACGCGCCCGCGACGAGCAACAGCCCTGGCAGAAAAATTGCGACGATGGCGATCAGTCCGCCTGCGAGTGGCGCATCCGGTGAGCCGACGGCTCCGAGATAGGCCGACAGTGCGAACAATGGTCCTGGCAGAGCCTGCGCCGCGCCATAACCGGTCAGGAAAGCCGTATCGTCCACGAAACCCGGGACCAGTTCAGCGTGGAGCAACGGCAGAACGACGTGACCGCCCCCAAATACGAGCGCCCCGGCGCGATAGAAAATACCCGCAAGCTCGAAGAGCGAGCCGCCCCGCCCGGCAACCGGGAGAAGGAGAAGAATAGTGGCAGCCCCCGTCAGCATCAGGAAACTGGCTCTGCGCGTCGGAATCCACCCGCCATTCCCTATGCTGGACCGGACTTTCGGCGTGCAAACAAGCAGCCCGGAAAGAGCGCCAAGCGCAATGAATCCGATCTGCGTCACAGGCGACGCCAGAACCAGCATCCCCGCCGCCGCGGCCAAAGCGATGGTTCGGCGAGACCAATCGGGCACAAGGGTCCGCGCCATCCCGAAAAGCGCCTGAGCCACAATGGCAACTGCGGCAAGTTTCAGGCCGTGCAGCACTGCAGTCGCCATGTCGCCTTCGAGATGGCCGGCCATCGCGGCAAAGCCAAACATCAGCGCTGCCGAAGGAAATGTAAATGCCGTCCATGCGGCAAGCCCGCCCAACGGACCTGCGCGCATCAGGCCGAGCGCAAACCCCGCCTGGCTCGAAGCGGGGCCAGGAAGGAACTGACAGAGCGCCAGCAACTCGGCAAAACCGCTGTCGTCGATCCAGCGACGACGGATGACAAGCTCGTCACGAAAATAGCCCAGATGTGCAATCGGCCCACCAATCGACGTCACCCCGAGCTTCAGGAAGGCCGCAAATACTTCGCGGGCACTGCCAGCGCGAACAGATGGCCGCTCGTTGCCCGATATATCATCCATGCCTCCAACTAGTCTCACTGTCTTCTCAACTCAATTGGCCGGTACACAAACCGCTCCGCGGATTGGTGCTAGCGGCAATGTAAAGCGGCCCATCAAGCACCTCCATGCACCACAGGACGCGCAGCGTGCGATCCGCCTGGTCCGCTCGCGCGCCGACGAACTCAAGATCGGTCCCCATAAGATTGGTGTCATAGGCTTCTCAGCCGGCGGGTATGTGGTCGCCCAGACCAGCAATATATTAGAAGCAGCCTATGAGCCGGTCGACGAAACAGACACAGGGAGCAGCCGGCCTGATTTTGCCATCGCGATGTTCCCCGGCCACCTTTGCCGAGCCAGGTTTCTTTGAAAAAAGGAGCACGCCGCTGCGCTCGACGAGCGGACAAGGACGCTCGTCATTTCGTTGCGACATCGACGATTGGCAGCCTTCTCTTTTAACTAGCTGGGAAACCGTGAAGTTGTATAGACGACCTATGAGTCCTTCGCCCACTCGGAAGCCCAAAGTTTCAATGCCCAAGCCCCGAGAGGCAATGCCTTCCCTCGACCATGCCGGTGATGAATCGACACCACGCTACGTTGTTATCAAGCAGAGTATTTCCGACGCCGTTCGCGATGGTCGCCTCCAACCAGGCGACCGTGTTCCCTCGGAAGCAGAACTAGTTCAACAATTCGACGTTTCGCGCATGACGGCGAATCGTGCTCTCCGCGAGCTACAGGCTGCCGGAGTTGTCGTGCGGCGCGCTGGAAGTGGCTCGTTCATCGCGGAGCCGAGGCCGATCGGCCAGATGATCGAAATCCGCAACATCGCCGAGGAAATCCGCGAGCGAGGTCATGCCTATCGTGCCCGCGTGATCCAGAACCGGGAAGAGCGCGCCAATGTCGACACGGCGGCGCTGCTCGAAGTTTCGGTAGGGACCAAATTATTCCATTCGATCATCGTCCATCACGAGGCCGAATTCCCGATTCAGATCGAGGAGCGTTTCGTCCTCGCGTCGATCGCGCCCGATTATGGCACGCTCGACTTCACACGGATGACACCGAACGAATATCTGACGTGCATCGCGCCGCTCGAACGGGTCGAGCACCGTGTCTGTGCGACGATGCCCGACGAACGAATGCGCGGCATGTTAGGGCTGTCCGCGAGCGAACCGGTACTCCAGATGACGCGCCGGACATGGAGCCGGTCGCGTCTCGTGTCGCATGCCTGGCTGACACACCCCGGCACCCGGTTCGAACTGTCGGCCGCCTTCTCGATCGACGATTGACGCCGATCAGCTGGTTCGAGCGACAACCACAGGTTTGCGACGGCGTAGCCAGCGGAAATCGGCGCGACTGAAGCTTTTGAACAGCAGGTAGAAGCCGGTTCCGGAAAGCCAGAGTACGCCGAAGGCGACGAAGATGATCAGCGGATGATTGAAGCTCTTCCGGTTGATATAATCCATATTGTGGAGCATCCAGAAGAAGTCCCATGTCCGCCAGGTATCGCCACGCATCACCAGGAAACGGGCGGTGTCGAGCGAAACATAGGCACTGCTGTTTTCGGCGTCCGCGAAATCGACGCGCCACATCGCGCCTTCATGGTCGCGCGATTCAAGATTGGGTTTGGCGAGCACACTTACGTTGCGGATCGGCGCCTCGTTCATCATCGCCGCGACATCGCGGGCGACCTGCTCGTCGACCCGAATATCCTCGCCGCTCGTCGCATCGACAAGGCGTGTGCCCCCGGCGGCGCGGACCTCATAGACCGGCCGCGCACCGAGATCGCGCAGAACCACGCCAGTGACGGGTTCGCCGCGCGGTAGGGCGGCGACATCGAAATATTCGCCGGCGGGCAGCGCGTGCGCGTGCGACATGCCGCCGCCGTGCCCTCCGACCTTGTCCTTGTCGAGCAGCGCCATCACCGAACCGCTGAGCGCCCAGAGCAGGAACTGCAGACCGAGGATCAGCCCCACCCATTTATGGATACGCCGGAAAAAGAGCGGGGTCAGCCGGATGCGTTTCATGCCTGCTTCCTTTTGCGGCGTTTGAAAGACCAGATCAGCAGCCAAGCGCCGGAGAGCGCCATCGCAAAGGCGCTCCAGGTCGCGACGCGGAGCAGCGGATTGTTGACGTCGGTCCGCTCGTCATAGTCCATAATATGCAGCATCCACGCGAAGTCGAAAACGCGCCACAGCGCGTGGCGGCGCGAGATGAGCTCACCCGTCGCCGGCGACAGATAGAGCGTCGGCCGGTTCCAGCCTTCGAACTCGACCTGCCAATACGGTGGCTTGCGCGCCTGCATTTCCTGAGGTGCCTCGGTCAAAAGTCGCACCGAGACGATCTTGCCGTCACCCGTGTAGATGCGCCGTGCCTGTTCGCGGACCTGGGACTCGGTCAGGGCAGGCAGCGGCGCACCCGAACGCGCGTCGAACAGGCGCGCGCCTTCAGGGGTCTCGGCGCGCCAGACCGGTTGGCCGAAAAAGCGCTGGAGACGGATTTCGGACACCCCCGGCGCGGCCGCGACGACCTTCGACGGCGCTGCGAGGCCATCGAGGTCGAAGGGCTGGGCCACCGGGGAGCGCACCAGATGATCGCCGTGGATGGTGTCGATGTGAACGACCACCATGTAGAAGCCGGTCAACGTCCAGAGCAAAGCCTGGACACCCACGACCAGCGCCAGCCATTTATGCGTTCGCCGAACGAGCAGCGGCCAACGTATCGCCATCTCCTGGTTCCTCAGAAGGCGGTGCGGAAACCGACATAGAAGCGCCGTCCGAGCAGATCGTAGGTCATCGTGTCGGTGTTCGCATCGGTGAAGCTCTGGATATAGGGCGCCTTGCGATCGAAGACATTGTCGACGCCGACCTGGAAGCGCGTCTTCTCGTCAATCTCGAAGGCGACCTGGAGATTGTGGTAGAAGACGTTCGGCGTGCTGTAGCCGATTTCGCCGGGCGCCGCATTGAAGTCGGTCGCCTTGCCGATCCATTGGGTCGACCAGGTGGCGCTGACGCCATCCTTCTCGGCGGTCAGCACGCCATAGCCGCGCCATTTGGGATAGCCGCCATTGCCGCCGCCGATGAAGCCGTCGAAATCGATCGGGTCGCCGCCGGGGAACGGCAGAACGACATATTTGTTGAGATAAGTCAGGTTGACGTCGAGCGAGATGTTCACGCTGCCGATGCCGCCCGCATAGACGAGCCCCAGATCGAGGCCATTCATCTCCTCGCGCCCTGTATTGATCGGCTGCGCGGATAGGAAGGTCACTTCGCCCGTCAGCGGGCTGCGCGTGAAATCGTCGCAGAAAGGGTGCGACAGATTCTGGCTCGCATAACATATCGACAGCTTGGTCGATCCGGGGATGGCGCGAATCGCATCCTTGATCTTGATGTCGAACCAGTCGGCCGTCAGCGACAGACCGGGAACCAGCCCTTTGGGCGAGATCACCGTGCCGACGGTCCAGGTCGTCGAGCTTTCGGGTTTCAGATTCTCGTTGCCGCCGACCGTGGTGAGGATCGTCGTGCCGAGCTGCACATAGTTGGCGGGAACACCCGACGCCTGGCAATTGGCGATCAGCGTCGCATTACCGCTCGTCGAATAGCGCGAACAGGGATCGGTGGTGGTCAGATTGCCTTCCGATACGCCGCCGTAAAGTTCGGGCACGTTGGGAATGCGGAAGCCGGTGCCATAGGTCCCGCGCAGGCGGAAGCTGTCGCTGATCATCCAGTCGAGGCTGGCCTTGTAATTCCAGTCGCTGCCGAACAGATTATAGTCCGAATAGCGCACCGCGCCGTCCAGCGTCAGCGCCTCGAAGAAAGGCTTGCCCGCGAGTATCGGCACGGACAGCTCGAGATAGGCTTCCTTCGCCGTGGTCGAACCCGAAATCGGATCCTGCTGGTTCGTGTTGGCAATACCGAGCACGGTCAGCGGATCGGGATCGCGCCAGCCCTTTTCCTTGCGATAGACGACCCCTGTCGCAAAGGAGACGGGGCCAGCTGGAAGGTTGAACAGGCTGCCGTTGAGATCGGCGGTGACCGTCGCCAGTTCGTTGCCGCCGCGATCGCGCGAGGTGAAAAGGATATAGTCGAGAACCTCGGGGGTCAGGTCGCCGGCGCCCAGATAGTCAGCGCAGGGGATCGCAGCTCCAACCGTCACGCTGCACTTGCTCGGGTCGATCGAGTTGCGAATGCGTTCGAGGTTGGCGATGTTGGTCGATCCGTCGATCGCCGTGTTGCGTCCGAATGCCCCCGCGACTTCCCACGCCCAATCGTTGGACAATTTTCCGCGCAGGCCGAACGTACCCTGCCAGGTATCAGTTTCCTGGAAGAATTGACGCGGCCCTGGTTCGGCAAGCCGGCGCTGGATGAGCACGATGTCCTGCCCGGTTGGGTTGGTCGGATTACTCGCCGAAATGGACAGGTTGCGGAGCGTGCCCGGCGTCGCAATCTGATTGGATTTGCGGAATGTATAGAGAAACTCGCCGAAAGCCTCGATGCTGTCGCTGAGGTCATAGTCGACGAAGAAGGCCGTGCTGATGCGTTCGACGGGGCTGACCGCGTTGAGGAAGGGCGCCGAATTGAAATTATGCTTCGCCGCGCTGTACGGCTCGAAGAAGTCGCCATCGCCGCCGGGAGTTTGATTGAAGTTGATTTGTTGCCCGTTGGGCAACACGGCGCGGCCGCCGATCGTCGAGGCACTGTTGACGCACGATAGCGAACCTGGCGTGACCTCAGCGAGCGAACAGGGCGCGCGCGTCGCCATATTGACCGCGCTGGTCTTCTGATACGTCGCGGCGATCATGACACCACCACGATCATTGCGGATGCCCCAGATCAGGTCGGCGGAAAAATCGGAACCGTCGCCCTCGCCCGTGATGCCATAGCGCGCGCTCAGGCCAAGACCTTCATAATCGGTCCGGGTGACCAGGTTGACAACACCCGCCATCGCGTCCGCGCCATAAATTGCCGACGCGCCGTCCTTCAGCACGTCGGTACGTGCCAGCGCTACGACCGGGATCATGTTCAGGTCCGGCGACGAGTTCGCGCCGGTGCCGCCTGCCACGAGACGGCGACCATTAAGCAGCACGAGCGTGCGCTTGATGCCAAGCCCGCGCAAGTTCACCTGCGCCGTGCCATAGCCGTTGCTTGTCCAATAGGCCGAGGTCTGGTTGCCCGCAAAGCCTGCATTGGCGGGAAGGCGCTGCAATACCGTTTCGATGTTGACGATCCCGGTATTCTCGATCTGCTCAGCCGAGACGACCGTGGCGGGTCCGACGCCCGCGAGGTCCTGGCGGCGGATGCGTGAACCCGTCACGACGATGTCCGAACCATTCGGCGCGTCGGTGGCCAGGGGCGGCTGCCCTGACGATTCGTCCTGCGCAAGTGCCGGCGTTGCCAAGACCGCGACTGCCGCGACGCTGGCGAGCAAAAATGTTCTGATCATCATAGCGAAACCCCCTGTTGGTTGGCCGATTTCCCTCAGAGAGCATTAAATGTATATACAGGTCAACAGGAATTTATCGAAATATATCAATTAGTTAAATGCCAAATTCGGCGCGCATCATACTTGTCTAATACGCATGCCGACGCCTCACCCCTCATCGATTTTGAAATTTTTTTGCAGGGTCCGGCCCATTCGCGCAAGGAGCCGACCGCCTTCCCCTTCGACTTGCTCATGAAATGACAGGGGACGCAGATCGAAGCCATTCGGGGCCGCTCACAAGCGACTGCTCAGTGCGAAAGTATCTGTTCAAGGAATGTCTGTGCGCGTTCGCTTTTGGGAGCCGCAAAAAAGTCGGACGGCCTCGCGTCCTCGACAATTTGCCCCTGGTCCATGAAAAGAATGCGATCGGCTGCCTCGCGCGCGAATCCCATCTCGTGCGTCACGCACACCATCGTCCGCCCCTCGCCGGCCAGCGCTGTCATCACATCGAGCACCTCCTTGATCATCTCGGGATCGAGCGCCGATGTCGGTTCGTCGAAGAGGAGAATCCGGGGCTCCATCGCCAGCGCACGCGCGATGGCTACTCGCTGCTGCTGCCCGCCCGAAAGCTGCCCGGGATATTTGCTCGCCTGATCTGCGATCCGGACCTTGTCCAGATAGGACATGGCCCGCGCCTCGGCATCCTCGACCGCGACGCCGCCGACGAGGACGGGCGCGAGGGTGCAATTTTCGAGCACCGTCTTGTGCGGAAACAGATTAAACTGCTGAAAAACCATGCCGACCGCACGGAGCGCCGCGGCAGCATCGCGGGACACCCGGTTTATCCTGACGCCCTCTATCAGCACCTCTCCGGCGTCCGGCGCTTCGAGCATGTTCATGCAGCGGATCAGGGTCGACTTACCGGAGCCCGAGGGACCGCAAATCACAACGCGTTGGCGCGGCGCGATATCGAGGTCGATCGAACGAAGCGCGTGATAGCCGCCGTAATATTTTTCGAGCTGCCGCAGACTGACAGCCGCCGGAATCGAAGCGTCCGTCATGACGCCCGCTTTCCGCTCCGCATCATCCGCACCCGCCCGAAGGCCGCATCGAGATCGGCGATTAGATCGTCGGGCGCCTCCAGCCCTGCATGAATACGAATCAGCGCACCTTCGGCCTCGCCATTCGGAAAGTCGCGGATCGGCGCCGGCCACGCGGGGACCGCAAGGCTTTCGAAACCGCCCCAGCTCGACCCAAGCTGGAATAGCGAGAACTTGTTGAAGAATGCGCTGGTCTCCGGCGGGGAGAGACGATCGAGCTGGACGCCGAACAATCCCGACGCCCCCGCAAAGTCCCGCTTCCAGATCGCGTGGCCCGGATCGGCGGGGTGAGCCGGATAGCGAACCGCGACCACCTCGGGCTGACACAGAAACCAGTCGATCAGGGTCGACGCGGTGCGCTGGTGGCGCTCGAGACGCGCGTCGAGCGTCCGGATGCCCCGGTGGACCAGATAGCAATTGTCGGGGCTCGCGCAATTGCCCCAGCGCGCCGCCGCATCCTTGAGGTGGCGATAGATGGCCTCGCTGCCCGCGGTCATCGTGCCGAGCAGGCAATCGGAGTGCCCCGAGAGATATTTGGTCGCCGACGCGAGCGAGACATCGACGCCATGAGCCAGCGGCTTGAAGAAGAGCGGCGTCGCCCAGGTGTTGTCGACCGCCGTCAAAATGCCACGGCCGCGCGCGACCGCCGCGATCGCCGGCACGTCGATCATGTCGAATGTCTGCGAGCCCGGGGTCTCCATATAGATGAGGCGGGTGTTGCTGCGGCACAGGTCAGCTATCTCCGCCCCGATATCGGGCCGGAAATATTCGACCTCGACCCCGAAACGCGCGAGCACATCGGTCAGGAATTTTCGGGTCGGCCCATAGACGCAGTCGGCGACGAGCAGATGATCGCCCGCGCCCGCAAACGCCGTGAGGGTGAGCGCGATCGCGCTTGTTCCCGAGGAGGTGATGACCGTCGCATAGCCGGCCTCGAGCTCGGCGACGGCCTCAGCGAGCGCAAAGGTCGTGCGCGTGCCATACAGGCCGTAGATGACCTCGTCATAAAGCCCCCGGTGGCGATCCATATAGGCTTCGACGCTGTCGTAGATGATCGTCGAGGCGCGATCGACGGGAGGATTGATGAGACCCCGCTGATCGCTCGCGCGCGGGCCGGCGTGAACGGCGCGGGTTGGATCCTGCCAGGCGCCCCCGGCGGGTTCAGCCCGCTCGCGGGGCGATGCTGGGTCTTGTTCATGCATAGGATAATTTCCGTTCGATCTTCATGCTGAGCCGGGACAGGGAGAAGCAGAGGAGGAAGAAGATGGTCCCGGTGAAAAGATAGGCTTCGGCGAAATAGGGTCGCCATTGCGCCTCGACGTAGGAAAGGCGCGTCGTCTGCAACACATCGAAGACGCCGACGATCAGGACGAGGGTGGTATTCTTCACCTCGCTGATCGAGGTGTTGACCAGACCCGGCACGCTGACCTTGAGCGCCTGCGGCAACAGGACGTGCCGCCGCGCCTGCCATTTGCTCAGGCCGAGCGCCTGCGCGGCCTCGCCCTGCCCGGCCGATACCGCGAGCAGGCCGCCCCGGATGACCTCGGCCATATAGGCGGCGGTGAAGAAGAGGAGCGCGATCTGGACACGCGGCAGGCTGTCGATCGAAAGATAGGCGGGAACGAACAGCGGGAACATCACCGCGGCGAGAAACAGCACGCCGATCAGCGGGGTTCCGCGAACGAGCTCGATGAAGGCGGTGCTCGCCCAGCGAAGCGTGCGCCGCGACGACCTGCGACCGAATGCGAGGACAATCGCCAGCGGAAATGCGCCGACCACCGCGATGCTGGCGAGCAGAAGCGTGACCGGAAGGCCGCTCCATTTTTCCATGGGCACATGCACGAGCCCCGCGAACCCGCCTCGCAACAAGAGCACAGCGACCAGAATAGCGCCGACCCAGACCAGCCCGAGGCGACGGCCCCAAAAGCGCGGGACGAAGGACAGCGCGAGGGACAGCAGCAGTACCGCCGCTGCTGCGGCGGCGCGCCACTGCTCGGCTTCGGGATAGGTGCCGAACAGGATGAGCCGCGCATTTTCCCGCAGGAAGGGCCAGCACGCGCCGCTGGCCAACCGGCATTCGATCGCCCCGCCGGCGAAGGTCGCATCGAGCAACAGCCACGACAGCCCCTTGCCGATGGCCAGAGCCGCCAGAACAAAAATGGCGAGCGTCAGGACAGACTGCCCTCCGCCCCCGAACAGATTGCGCCGCATCCATGCGGGCCAGTCGGCCATCCGGCGCAAGGGGAAGGGTTCAAGACGGGGTGCCTCGGCACTCCGGCCCGGCTGTCCGGCGACACTCCAGCCCAGACGGCGGGCATAGCGGCCGGTGACGAAGGACAAGGAAAGCGAAAGTAGGAGGAAGGTCGCCACAATCAGACCGACGCCCTCGATGGCCTGCCCCGTCTGGCTGATGACGGTATCGACGACCGAAACAAATTCGGGATATCCGATCGCGACCCCCAGGGAGCTGTTCTTGATCGTGTTGAGATGCCAGCTCGTCATCGGCGGTATGGCGATGCGCAGCGCTTGCGGCATCACGATCCGTCCCATTGTTTGCGCGGGCGACAGGCCGAGCGCTTTGGCGGCCTCGCTCTGCCCTGCGGGAACGGCGAGGATCGCGCCGCGGAATATCTCGGCCAGATAGGCCGAGGCATAGACCGAAAGGCTGGCGACCAGCGTCAGAAACTCCGTGGAGAGCGACAATCCGCCGACGGTTCCGAAGCGCCCCGCCCGCGGCAGATCGATCCCGCCCCACAGCAAGAGCGGCACCAGGGAGATGCCGGCGAAGGCCAGCGCAGTGCGCGTGCGAACGGCTCCTCGCCGCACGGCACCCAGCAGGATCGCACAGGCGACGATCGCGATGAGAAAGACCGGCCGTCCCGGATCGGCCAAGGAGAGCGCGGGGAGGTGCAATCCCCGATTATCGAGGTCGAACGGTCCGACGGCGCCCGGGCCGGGTCCGGGCAGACCGAACAGCAGCGCGGCGTACCAGACGAACATCTGGAGCAGCAGCGGAATATTGCGAACCAGCTCGATATAAAGGCCGGAGAGCCTCGCAAGCAGCCAGTTGGACGACAGGCGCGCCATGCAGACCGCGAGGCCGAGCAAGGTCGAGAAGATGATGCCGAGCGCCGATATCAGGAGCGTGTTGAGAAGACCCACCGCCAGCGCCGCGGCATAGGAATCGCCCGGCGCGTAAGCAATCAGCGTTTCGCCAATCGCGAAACCCGCCCGGTCGAACAGGAAACCGAACCCCGTCCGGATGTTTCGGTCCGCGAGATTGTCCGCCAATGTCGCAAACAGGCCGTAGGCGACCACAAGCCCGCCCGCGATCAGCAGCCAGGGTAACGCAGCGATGGCAAGCCGCCTGTGTTTATGAGTCATCGCATCGGCAACGGGTAGATCAGCCCGCCGTCCCGATAGAGCTTATTCTGTCCGCGTTCGACGCCGAGCGGCGTAATGTGCCGGTCGAAGATTTCGCCATAATTGCCGGTCGCCTCGATTGCCCGGTACGCCCAGTCATCGTCAAGGCCGAGCGACTTGCCGAATCCGGGCAAGCCGCCGAGCATCTTGCGCACTTCAGGGTCGCGCGAGGCCATCCGCATGCGCGCGGCATTCGCGCGGGTGACCCCCATTTCCTCGGCAGCGAAGAGCGCGTTCAGCACCCATTTGTTGATCTCGTACCATTGCTCGTCGTCGCTGCGCACGACTGGGCCGACCGGTTCTTTGGTGAGCCGCTCGGGCAGCACCACATAATCGTCGGGATGCGCGGTGTCGGCCAGGCGGATCACCGTCAGCGTGAAGGCATCGGTGGTCATTGCGTCGCACCGCCCGGCAAAGAAGGCGAGCTTGGCTTCCTCGGGATTCTCGAACACGACGGACTGGAAACGCAGCCCCTTGCGCTCGAAATATTCGGCGGTGTTGAGTTCGGAGGTCGTCCCCTTGGTGATGCAGATCGATGCGCCATCGAGATCCGTCGGAAGCCGCACACCCGATCGCCGGGGCACCAGGAAGCTCTGCCCGTCATAATACATGGTGCCGACGAAATTCACCCCGAGGTCGGTGTCGCGCGTCAGCGTCCATGTCGTCGTCCGCGACAGGACGTCGGCCTCGCCCGTCTGCACGATCGTGAAGCGCTTGTTCGAGGCGACCGGCATGAACCGGACCTTGCGGGCATCGCCGAGGACCGCAGCGGCGAGCGCCCGGCAGTAATCGACGAAGAAGCCCTGCCAGCGTCCGCGTTTGTCGAGATAGGACATGCCGAGCTGCCCCGTATGAATTGCGCAATTGAGCGTTCCGCGCGCGCGAATCCGCGCAAGCGTCGATCCCTTCGCCGCGGCGATTTCATGCCCACCGGTGCCGGCGGGCTCGCGGCCGCAGCCGCCGAGTAACAGGGCGCCTGCGGCGAGCAGCGCCGGTAACCAGCGGCGCGATGCGTGCGACCTATTCATAAACGAGGCTTTCAATGCTAGCGCCATAAGAAATAGCTATAGGGAGCGATGTCCGATGAACCTGCGTCACCTCGAAGCCTTCAGGGCCGTGATGCTCTCGGGATCGGTCACCCAGGCCGCGCAGTCGCTCAACCTGTCGCAACCCGCGGTGAGCAAGATGCTTGCCGAGCTCGAGCATCAGCTGGGCTTTCAGCTCTTCCTGCGTTCGCGCGGCAGCGCGCTCACCGTGACGCCCGAAGCCGACGCCTTTTTCTACGAAGTCGAGCGGAGCTTCTCGGGCATTGCGGCCCTGAAGCGGGTAGCGGAAGACATCCGCAACATGGCGACCGGCACGCTCCGGATCGCCGCCCTTCCGGCGCTCGCGGTCAGTTTCCTGCCGCGTGTGATCGCGGCCTTTCGCGAGACACATCCCGGCGTCACCGTTCAGCTCCAGACCCGCAGTTCCTCGACGGTGCGGCAATGGATGGCGAACCAGCAGTTCGACATCGGGCTCGCGACGCCGGCGCGCGAATTGCCCGGCATAAGGATGGAGCGCTTCCTGCGCTGCCCCGGCGCCTGCGTTCTCCCTGCCGGCCACCGCTTGGCCGTCAAGGACGTCATCCGGCCGGCCGATCTCGAGGGCGAGCCCTTCATTTCGCTCGCGCTCGAGGACGGCGTGCGTCACCGCATCGACCGCATTTTCGAGGACGCGGGCGTCCACCGCGAGATGGTCATCGAAACCCAATATGCGATGACCATCTGCGCGCTTGTCATGCAGGGGGTCGGATGTTCGATTCTCAACCCCGTGACCGCAGCGGATTATGCCGAGCGGGGCCTTACGGTCCGTGATTTCGCGCCGGAGGTCCATTTCGAATATATGCTCTTCACGCCGAAGTTGAAGCCGATGTCCCAAGTCGCTGCGGCCTTTATAGCGGTGCTCGAATCCCACCGCGACGCGATGTTCGGCTCCGACGCCAGCTGAAGACACAGGTCGCCGCACGGCCCTCACGGCCACCGATCAAAAGGAGGCGGTCGCGCGGACGTACCAGAAGCCCCCATTGAACCCGGTCGGCGCGAAGCGGAGATATCGGATCCCGTTGTTGATCTGGGATTGCCGCGCCTCGACGTCAGGATAATTGTCGAAGATATTCTCGCCGCCGACCGCAAGCTTGAGCATGTCGCTGACCTTGTAGGACAGCTCGAGATCGACCAATAGTTCGGCACCGCCCGTCTGGTCGGCAGCCGGGGCCGCGCCATAGTCGGTCCATTTGCCGTAATAATTTGCACGTGCGACGAAGCCGAAGCGCTCACCCGCGTAGGTGAAGGACGCATTGCCCTTCCACTTCGGAACGAAGCCCTCGAGCTCGAGCAGACGCTCGCGGTCCGCAGTGATCACCGGCGAGGCCTTGATGACATCGGTTTTGGTATAATTGCCGTTGAGACCGAGCGTGGCCTTGCCGCCGCCGAGGTCGAAGCCCACGGTGAGCACCGCGTCGACGCCCTGGGTACGGCTGTCGAAGGAGTTGGTGAAGAAGCTCACCTGCTGGAAGGAGTCTCCGCCGGGAATGCCGAGGGCAGCGAGCTGCGCGCGCTGCGCCGGGGTGAGGTTGAAGTTGCCCGAAACGGCGATCCGGTCTTCGACCTTGATGTTGAAATAGTCGATGGTGAGGGTGACCCGATTGGAAGGTTTCACCACGATGCCACCGGCCAGGTTGAACGAATTCTCGGGCTTGAGCGGCGTCGCGCCGAAAAATTGTGCCACCGGATTATTGGGTGCGATGATGCCCGCAGTAAGCGGCGCTCCGGTCACCGAGTCGATGTTGGTCTGGACCTGCGACGCGTTTGACTGGCCGGGAGTCGGCGCGCGGAACCCCGTGTTGACCGAACCGCGCACCGCGAAGACATCCGAAAAATCATATCGCCCGTTGACCTTCCAGGTGAACTTCGAGCCGAAGTCCGAGTAATTCTCGTAGCGGCCGGCAAGGCCGAACTGGAGCGCGTCGGTGAGATTGCCTTCGAGCGACGTATAGGCGGCCCAGTTGCTGCGCGCGAACTCGCCCGCCTGGATGGGACTGAAGCCCGGGAAGCCGTTCGAGCCGACCGGCAGTCCGACGCGGTTTCCGGTATCGGGATCGATGACCGACGCGAAAGGACCAACCTGCCATGATGCGATGTCGCCGGCCGTGATCTCATATGTCTCGCGCCGATACTCGAGACCGCCTGCAAGCGTCAGCGGATCGGAGGTGCCGATCGCGATGGGGTAAGTGAGATCGAGATTGAAAGCGAGTTCGCGCTGCTCGAGCTGCCCCGGCTTGAAGGAGGTCGGCGACGCGAGGCCAAGCGACGGATTGACCGTATTTTCGATCCGGTAGGAAGCATGGTTCTGACCATAGGAAGCGCTGAGGTCATAGGTCAGGCCCGAGGAGAATTCGCCCTTGAGGCCGGCCGCCAGCGCCGCATCGGTCACCGTGGCACCGAAATCCGGGGTAAAACCGCCGGGAAACAGCTGGCGGAAGCTGAACCGCTGTCCTCCGGGCGTACCCGTGAGCGGAATCGAGGTGGAAATGAAGCTGGCATTGGGGTTGCGGTAGAAGAAGGCCGTCGTGCCGCGGCTCCAGCTGTAGTTGCCGAAGGTGTAGAACTCCATCTCGTCCGACAGTTCGATGCCCGCGTTGACGAAGATGCGCGCCGCCTCGGATTCGGGATTGCCCCAGCGCTGCGCCGGGACCGGGACGTCCTGAACGCCGGCATCGATGAGCGCCTGGGCGTCGGGACGCTGGATGCCGCGCGACGTCGTGCTGGCGTTCACATATTCGCCGCTGATGTTGACAAAACCCGCGTCGGTGAAGGGAAGCCCGACATTGCCCTGGACGAGGAAATCCTCGCCGTCGCCCTTGTAGAATTGGCCGTAGCGGGCGATCAGCAGCCCGCCCTCGCGGTCGCGGCGCAGACCGAAATTGAGCACGCCCGCGATCGCATCCGATCCATAGAGCGCCGACGCGCCGTCGCGCAGAACCTCGAGCTGGCCGATCGCGATCGACGGGATCGCCGAAAGATCGGGTCCCTGCGATCCCCGGATATAGGGAACATTGGTGAACTGGACCGTCGCGCCGCGATGGCGCCGCTTGCCGTTCACGAGCACCAGCGTCTGGTCCGGCGGCAGGCCGCGGAGCGAGAAAGGCCGGGTGAAGACGGCGCCGTCGTTGCTGACGAGGCGCTGGACGTTGAGCGACGGGACCTCGGTGCGGAGGAGGTCGTTCATGTCGGCCGTGCCCTTTTCGAGCAATTCGGCGCCGGAGATGATGTCGATCGGTTGGGCGGAATCAGCCGCCTTGAGATCGTTTCGCCGCGTGCCCGTCACGATAATTTCGCCCTGCGTCGTGCCCGGCTTCGATGCCTCTTCGGCGGTATCTTGTGCGAAAGCGGCGACGGCCGACGTGGCGGCCAGAACGGCAATTATCGAGCCACTGGTGCGAAGCAATTTCCTCATGGTCCCCTCCCATTTACGAAAGCTCTCGGCTTCGCCACCGAGCTATCTTTGTGACCGTGGCATGACCAGAAATAATCACGACTCATCGCTAAAAACGAGATGGTTATTCCATATAGTTATATCTCTCGCTCCGTGCCGCACGGCGGCGCGCCGCGCCCAACCCGCGGCCTCGCCGGTCCATTCTCCCGGACGGGCTCCGGCGCGAACAGCATGATCTGCGGGTGCCGCCCGCCATTGCGGCGAACAGGCGGCCGGTCCCGCGGGTGATTACCAGTCCCGGCGGGCGCTTCATGCCGGCTGTCCTTGGGTGGTCGGCCGACAAGCCTCATCGGCAAATGATCTCTTACTTTTTATCCATATCGTGCCCGGCGTGCGGATCGGGCTCGGTTTCTACGGGCTTCGGCGCTTCCGGCGCGGCCTTCGCCCGCGGCGGAACAGCAGGTTTTGCGGCAGGTTTGGAATTCTCCGTCGGCCTTGCTGCTTCTGTCGGTGCCGCTTCAGGGGCTGTTGGCGTCTCGTCGGCAGCCGGCGTAGTCTCGACCATTGCCGGGGCCTCACCGGCAGGGACTTCGCCTTGTTTCGGCGCCGTGTCGCTCTTCTGCGCAGGCTCCGCGCCGCATCCCGCCAGTGCGACCATAAGCGCTGCGGCGCTCGCGAGGGGAGTATATCTCATCATATCAATCTCCACTTGTCGTTCCGACAGCTCATGCGGGAAATTGCGCAACCTTGCCGTCGCCAGCGAACGCCATCACTTCGAAGGCGTCGGTGCTTCCATCCGGCATTTCCATGCCCGGAGATCCGCGCGGCATGCCAGGCACGGCGATCCCGCGAATGTCGCGCGGCTTGTCGCGAAGCAGCTTCGCGACATGTGGCATCGGCACATGGCCTTCGATGGCATAGCCACCGACGATCGCGGTGTGACACGAAGCTAGCTCGTCGGGCACACCATATCGCGCCTTTACGGCAGGCATGTCGGAACGGTTCTCAACGGTCACCGCATAGCCCGCCGCGCGCGCAATATCCGCCCAGGCTTCACAGCATCCGCATTCGGGATCGCGATAGACGAGCATCTGCCGGATGTTCGCCGCATCGGCGCGGGGCTCGCGAGCCCCGCCGTCTTTGTCGCTGGTTGCCGCCGGTCCCGAGGAAGAATTGCATGCCGCAAGCGCCACCCCCGACCCGGCGGCGATCAGGCCGAGAAGGTGGCGGCGCGTCATCGGACTTTTCATGTCATTTCCTCGCGAGAATGGATTTCATCTGTTCGATTTCGGCCGCCTGCCCCGCGATGATGCCGCGGCACAGTTCGCGTATTTCGGCATCCTTGAGGGAAGCCTGTTCGCACATGAGGATCGCGCCCGAATGATGCGGGATCATCGAACGCAAGAAGGCCGTGTCGCCGATCGTCGTCTGTGTCCGGATCAGCGCGAAGCTCCCGAAGAAGGCGCCTGCCGATCCCAGCAGCAGGAGCGTATTGAGACGTTTCGACGGGAACATGCCCGGCATTGCGACGATCATCAGCACGACCATCGGCGAGACCATCATCAGCGTCATGTAGAGCATGTTGAGATTATTGTAGAAGCTCGAGAGGCGGTCGATCATGACGAACATCACCAGATACATGATGACGCCGCTGACGATCGTCTGCAGCGCGAGGCTGCGATAGGCTGGTTTCACGGCATTTCTCCTCGACGTGTCGCCACCCCGCGAAACTTCTAGAACCAGGCCCGCACCCCCATCACGAAGCTGACGCCGCTCGCATCCTCGCCCGCGGCGCGGGCAAAACGCGCAGTATCGCCGACCTTGCGCGCCCATTCGACGCCGACATAAGGCGCGAATTCCTTCACGACCTCGTAACGCAGGCGAAGCCCGAGCTCGAAATCCGAAAGCCCCGAACCAACGCCGGTCTCGGGGACATCCTGGAGCGCAAAATTGACCTCCGCCATCGGCTGGAGGATCAGTTTCTGGGTGATGCGCTGGTCGTAATAGCCTTCGAGCCGGGCGAGCAGATCACCCTTGTTCGAAAGAAACAGCGCGCCCTCGACTTCGAACCAATAGGGGGCGAGCCCCTCGAAGCCGATCGTCGCATAGGTGCGGTCGGGGCCGGGCCCAAGATCCTGCCTGATACCCGCCTGCGCGTTGAAATAGGGTCCGATCGCCCGGCTGTAGAGCGCCTGCACCTCGGCGCTCTCGATGCCTTCGCCGAACACGCCTTCGCCTTCGCTCTTGAGCGTCAGCCGGTTGATGTCGCCACCATACCAGGCCTCACCGTCCCAGCGGAAACCATCGCGCCCTTTGCGCGCCTGATATTCGGCGAGGTTGAAGCTGATGAAAGCGATGGTCTGCGCGCCATTCTCTTTCATCATGTCGTGGCGCGAATGCTCCATTTCGGCTTGGGGATAAATGCGATCGGCATACCAGTCGCCGGGAGGCGCAGGCGCGGTAGCATCGCCCGGCGGCAAATCGGTGCCGCTAGCGCTGCTCGTGGTCGCCATGCCTTCCATTCCCGCCATCGCGTCCGCAGATCCGCCCTTCGGGGTGCAATGGCCCATTTTGGCATGTTCGGGCGGGCAATCGGGATCGGACGGCTGCGGTGCGCCATGATCCATCGCACCCATGTCCGAAGCGCCCTTGCCTGGAGCTTCCGCCTCAGGCGTACAATGACCCATCGCCGCATGTTCGGGCGGGCAGCTTGAAGCCTCGGGTTCCATGTCCATGCCCTGCATGTTCCCATGGTCCATCTGCTCCATCGACCCTTCGGCGGGCGCTTCGGGCGCGGGCTGCGCTACCGGCGCTGGCGCTGGCGTTGGCGAGGGAGCGGGTGTCGGAGCGGGCGCCGCACCATGCATAGAATGATCCATCGACTGCGCTGCAGCGGGCACAGCAAATGTCAGCGGGGCGATGCCCGCGAGGAGAAGCGCGATCCGGGTCATTCGCCGTCTCCCTTCGGGCGCACGCTGACGACGCGCATCATCCCGGCATGCATGTGATAAAGAAGGTGGCAGTGGAAGGCCCAGTCGCCGAGCGCGTCGGCGGTGAAATCGAAGCTCGCGATGCCGCCCGGCTGGACAAGCACCGTATGCTTGCGCGGCGACCGGTCGCCCTTGCCCGTCACCAGCTCGAAAAAATGGCCGTGGAGGTGGATCGGGTGGCTCATCATCGAATCGTTGATGAGGTTGATCCGCACGCGCTCTCCCTCGATGAAGGGGATGGGCTCGTGATAGTCGGACATCTTGATGCCGTCGAACGACCACATGAAGCGTTCCATATTGCCGGTCAGATGGATGTCGAGCGAGCGCGAGGCGGCGCGGGTATCGGGGTTGCGCTCGAGCGCGACAAGGTCATGGTAGGTCAGCACCTTGTGCCCGACATTCTCCAGTCCCTGCCCCGGCTCGCCCATGCGATCCATCGGCATCGGCGAGATCGTCTGAACGCTGGGATCGCGCTTGACCTGCGGCGCGACACTGAAGTCGCGCATGCTGTGCTGCATGCCTCCGCCAGATCCATGATCCATGCCCGCCATCGCGCCGCTTTCCCCCGCTGGCGTACAATGGCCCATCTTGGCATGTTCGGGAGGACAAGAAGGGTCGCTCGCCGGCATGGGCATGGCGCCCATATCGCCGCCCGAATGGTCCATACCCGCCATCGCGCCGCCCGACATGTCGCCCATGCCCATGTCCTTCATGGTCGCGAGCGGCCGTTCGCGGAGCGGCGGCACCTCGGCGACCATGCCAGCGCGCGGTGCGAGCGTCGCGCGTCCCATGCCCGAGCGGTCATTGGCCTCGGCAACGAGCGTATAAGCACGGTCCTCGACCGGGGTCACGATGACGTCATAGGTTTCGGCGACCGCGATCTGGAACTCGTCGATTTCGGTCGGCACGACATTGAGCCCATCAGCCTGGACGACGGTCATCCTGAGGCCCGGGATACGGACGTTGAAGATCGTCATCGCCGACGCATTGACGATGCGCAGGCGTACCCGCTCGCCGGGGCTGAAGAGCGCGGTCCAGTTGTCGCGCGGACCATGGCCGTTGACGAGGAAGGTGTAGGTCGAACCATTGACGTCGGCGACGTCGGTCGGGTCCATCCGCATCTTGCCCCAATCGATCCGCTCCTTGAGCGGTTGATCCTTGCCGGCAAGCAGGCCCGCCAGCGTCTGGCGCTGCATGTTGAAATGGCCGGGATTGACCTTGAGCTTGCGGAAGATCGCCTCGGGCGACAATTGACTGTGGTCGGACAGGACGACGACATGCTCGCGGTCGTAGCCGATCGGGTCGGCGCCCGCGGGATCGATGACGATCGGGCCATAATGGCCGAGCTGTTCCTGAAGCCCCGAATGGCTGTGATACCAATAGGTCCCCGATTGAACGACCGGGAATTCATAGACAAACTTCGAGCGCGGCTTGATCCCGGGGAAGCTGACGCCGGGCACGCCGTCCATCTGGAACGGCAGGATCAGGCCGTGCCAGTGAATCGAGCTGTCCTCGTCGAGATCGTTGACGACGGTGAGGCGCGCGTTTTGTCCCTCCTTCAGCCGGACGAGCGGCGCGGGCACGGTGCCGTTGATCCCGATCGCGCGACTGACCTTGCCGTCGATGCGCATCGTCTGGCGCGCGATGCGCAGCGTTATGTCATTGCCGGATACGGTCGGAAGCGGCGCGGTGATGCCGGACGACACCGGCTGGGCCCAGGCCGGGAACCATGCGGCCATCGCCGCAGCAGCCCCTCCACCCAAAGCTCCACTGACGAACCGACGCCTTTCCATCTGCATATTCTTTCCGACCGTTACTGACTGTTCCTAAAGCTATACGCAGGCGGCACGCCTGCCCCTCAATAAAAATGCCGGACGATGAGGAGATGCCGCCTGAACGAGCGGTCGAACCCTCAACCCTCGGCGCTCGCAGATGTTCCCGCGAGCAATTCCCGGAGCCTGGTCCGCGCTCGATAGAGGCGCGTTTCGACTGTTTTCTCGCTGACCCGCAAAATGACCGCTGTTTCGGCCTGGCTGACCTCGTCGACACCGCGGAGGAGCAACACTTCGCGCAAATTCTGCGGCAGCTGATCGATCGCCCCGCGAACCCTGGCGAGCTCTCGCCTGTCGGTCGCCGCGGAATCGGGCCCAGGACCATCGCTTGCTACGTGATGCGCATTTTCGAGCGGGAGCGCGCGGGAGAAAAAGGCGCGCACCTTTCGCCGTCGTGCCCAGTCGCGACATTTGTTGAGCGCGATACGGGCGATCCATGTGCGGAAGGGGCGTTCGCCATCATAGCGATCGAGCGCCGAAAAGCCGGAGACGAACGTCTCCTGCGTCAAATCCATCGCCTCGTCGGCATCGCCGATCTGCTTTACGATGAGCCGGTAGACGCCCGTTTTGTAACGGCGCAGCAACTCGCGATAGGCGTCTTCGCGGTGCGCGCGCGCAAAGGCCGCCAGATCCTGGTCGCTACATTGCGATAGGTCGGCGCTCACCGCGCATCGGCGGTCAGCGCCTTGACCACGCTTTTGTCGAACATTTCCGCTTGATCGGGGTTGAGAACCCCGCGCATCGCGAAGAGATGCTGGAGCGTTTCCTTCTGCAATGTCCCCATCACCTCATGCGTCTCGTCGATCGCCTCGGTGACGCGCGGTCCATAGCCATGCTCGGCTTCGATCGCCTGCGCGAGCCGGACATTGGCGGCGCGCATCTCGAGTTCGAGCGCCTGGCGGCGACCGGCGAAGTCGGCTTCGATCCGCTCGAGTTTCTTTTCCTGCTCCGGGGTCAGGTCGAGTTGGCCGTGGAGAAGCGCATGAAGTTCGGTTTCGCTGGCTTTGGGCGCATCGGCTACCAGACGGCCGATGAACACGCCGGCAATCGCCGCGGCGAAGGCAATGAGCCCCAAGAGAAGAAGACGGCGCGACGGCATCGCTACTGTACATCCAGCAAGGTGGAAGGCACCAATGCGCTAGGCGGGCCGAATGGGGTCAGGGGGCTTGCCGCGACCGCCGGCTGGGAAATCGCACTCCCCGCAAAGACACCGCCGCCGAGCGAGACAAAGGCCGCGAGCGCCATCAGGCGGCGCATCGCTACCGCTTCGCGCCGGCGGATCGCCAATGCGCCCATGATGCGATCATCGAGCGCATCGAGCGCTGCGGGCAGATCGATCCTGTTCAAAATGCGAAGCTCCTTATCCATCGATCGTCTCTTCAAACCTTTCCATCATTGTACATACGCGCCGAAGCGCCTCACCCCTCACACCAGAATATTATTCCGGAATATTTGAGGGCCATGCCGATATCCTGCGTATTAGCAGGACAGACACGCATTTGGAGGTGTTCATGTTCAAGTCTCTTCTCCCCTCTGCAGCGGCGGCTTTCGCTCTGCTTCTCATGCCGGCCACGGCAAGCGCGCACACCAAGCTCGTCAGCTCGACGCCCGCCGCCAATTCGACCGTTTCGAAGGTCACGTCGGTCAATCTTCAGTTCAACGAAAAGATCGTCGCCTCGACCCTCAAGACCGAGCTGGTCATGACCGGCATGCCCGGCATGGCCAATCATGCCCCGATGAAGGTGCCTTACTCGTCGATGATGGGCAAAGAGGGCAAGTCGGCGATGCTGATGCTCAAGCGGCCGCTGACAGCCGGAACCTACAAGGTCACATGGTCGGCGGCGGGCGCTGATACCCACCGCATGGGCAGCGAATTCAGCTTCACCGTAAAGTAAAAGACGGTGGGGGACCCCGTTCTGATCGGCATCAGGTTCGCACTTTATGCGGACCTGATGCTCATCGCCGGCCTTGCTGCGTTCCCGCTTTTTGCGCTGACACGGAGCGAACGCCTTGCGCCGCAGTCGATGATGGCCTCGATCTGGCGCGCAGAGCGATGGCTCTGCGCCGCCGGACTGCTTCTCTCCATCTTGGGGATGGGCGTGCTCGCGGCTTCGATGCAGGGTGTGGGGCTCCTCTCCCTGGAACTCCAGCCTTTTTGGGACCTTGTTCGCGAGACCGAGGTCGGCACAGCCTGGGTCTACCGGAGCGCAGCGCTGCTGCTCGCGCTGGGAGTCGCGATCTGGATGGTCCGCTGGCCGACAACTTCGGCCGCCGTACTCGCGGCCGCGGGCTCGGTGGCCGTCGCGAGTCTGGTCTGGTCCGGCCACGCCGGCGCGACCGAAGGCGCCGCAGGCACCGTGCACCGGATCAGCGACATCTTGCACCTGATTGCAGCGGCGGTCTGGATCGGCGCGATCGGCGCCTTCCTGATCCTGATCTCACCACGTCGTGTCCGCGAATGGCCGGGCGGACTCCAAATTGCGGCGCGGAGCCTCGATCAATTCTCGCGCGTCGGTACGATCTGCGTCCTCGTCATCGCCGCCACCGGCCTCGTCAACAGCCAGATGATCGTCGGCGCCGAGAATCTCGGCCGTTCCCTCGGCTCGCCCTATGGACAATTGCTTCTCGCCAAGCTTGCGCTGTTCGGACTGATGCTGGCGCTCGCGGCGGCGAACCGCTGGCGGCTGACCCCGGCGCTCGCGGCCGCCGTCCCGGGGACCGATACCGACAATGTCGACGCCGACCCCGACCTCGCGATTGCAGCCATGCGCAGAAGCCTCATCATCGAAGCGTCGGCCGCGCTCGCCATACTCGCGCTGGTTGCCTGGTTCGGTACGCTCGAACCCTTCGTCACCGCCGATCCGGTTTGACCCCAAGCACCGCCTCTTGGTCGGGTTCGATCATGCTCGGGACCGGCTGGGCGCTCATTGACGCGCGCATCGGGAGCAGCCGTCCCCATAACCATGTGGCGCACCAGATCAGCCTCGCCATCGAACGCGACCTCGAAATTTCCGGTGATGCCGACCTGATAGTTCCCGCCGGACACGCCATTGCGATAGCGTCGCATGTCCGGCACCGCCTCGGGCCGCCGGGCGCCCTCGTGCGGTCATTTTATCTCGACCCGCTTTTTCGTGCCGGCACCCGGCTGTCCGCCGGATCGGCGCCTGTCCTGTTGACGCCGATAGAGACAGCCGGACTAGGTGACATCGCAAGCGGCGCGGACGCGAAGCGCTGGGCGTCCGACTATCTCGACCGCTCGCAGGCGCGTCCGGTGGATGCCCGCCTGTCCGAAGTGCTCGCGGCCCCTGACGATTTGTCGACCGCGCGCGCCTTGGCCGACGTCGCCTGCCTTTCGCCCTCGCGCCTCCGCGAAATCGTCAGCCGCGACTTCGGCGTGCCTCCGGCCAAATTGCTGCAATGGCTCCAGCTTCAACGCGCCGTGCGGACGCTGGTCGGCGGCGGAGGTCTTGCCGACGCCGCGGCGGCGGGAGGCTTCGCCGATCAGTCGCACTTCACGCGCCGCTGCGCTCAATGGCTAGGCGTGACGCCTTCGGCCGGCCTTAGTGCCTTCGCGTTCGAAATCGTGCCCTGAGCCGGATGCGCCTCGCACCGCGTCGCCCCGGCGAAACATTCAAGACTGCCGCGCCTGTTTGCCCTTAAGCGTCTCGTCGAGACCGGCGATTGCGGCCGCAATCCGGCGGCAAGCCAAAGCGTCGAAAGGAGACGGCCATGCCCGACCCGAAACCCGTAGCAAGATCCTACACGCCAGCGGCAGGATATCACTTCCTGACGCCCTTTTATGATTTCGGCGTCGCGGTGACAACGCGCGAGCGCGTGTGGCGCGACCGTCTCGTTCGCCATATGGCGCTCGGCGAGGGTGACGTCATTCTCGATATCGGCTCGGGTACGGGAAATCTTGCGCTGGCGATCGCTCGCCATAGCCGGGACGTCCGCTATCTTGGTTTCGACCCCGACGAGGCAGCGACGCGAATTGCCCGAACGAAGACCGCGCAGATTGTTCCACCGCCGGAGTTTCGAGTTGGCTTTTTCGCGGCTTCGGCGATCGATGACTGGCCCCCGCCTGCCAAGATTGCGATCTGCCTCGTCCTTCATCAGGTCGGGCTTGAGGAAAAGGCACGTCTGCTACGCGAGGCCCGGCAGGTGCTCGCGCCGGGCGGCAAACTCTATGTTGCCGACTATGGGGAACAGCGCAGCCGCCTCATGCGGTTGTTGTTCCGCCTCACGATCCAGCAGCTCGACGGCGTCCAGGACACCCAGCCCAACGCCGATGGATTGCTCCCGGTGCTGATGAGAGAGGCAGGCTTTTGCGATGTTCGCGAGCTTGAGACGTTCCGCACGCCAACCGGTGCGATCGGGATCATCGAGGCCCGAAAGCCCGGGACCTGACGGCACGGGGCAAAGAAAATCCAAGGGATAACCGCTCTTCTTGCGTATCGATAGAAGCGGCTCCATTCTGGAACCGCCAGGAACGACGCCAACGGCGAACTCGACCGGTGGCGTTTGGACCGCCCCGCCGCGAGGCGGGCATCCGACACATACGGGAGCGGCGGCGATGCACGATCATCAGGGCGCAGAAAAAGGCAGCGGGAGCACGACTGATCCGGTCTGCGGCATGATGGTCGATCCGGCCACCACACCTCATATCGCGACGCATAGCGGCAAGCATCACTATTTCTGCAGCGCAGGCTGCCTCGCCAAATTCGAGGCCGATCCCGATCTTTATGCCGCAAAACGCGAGCCGGCCGCAGCCGATGCACCCGAAGGCGCCATCTGGACCTGCCCGATGCATCCCGAGATCCAGCGCGCCGGCCCCGGAAGCTGCCCGATCTGCGGCATGGCACTCGAGCCCGTCATGCCGACAGCATCGGGCGGCCCCAGCGAAGAATATCGCGATATGCGGCGGCGCTTCTGGATCGGGCTCCTTCTCGCACTCCCGGTGGTTGCGCTCGAAATGGGCGGCCATCTGACAGGCCTCCACCAATATGTCGGCCGCCAGACGAACAACTGGGTCCAGATGCTGCTCGCGACCCCCGTCGTTCTATGGGCGGGCTGGCCCTTCTTCGAGCGCGCCTGGCTCTCGATCCGCAACAAGAGCCTCAACATGTTCACCCTCATTGCGATGGGGACGGGCGTTGCCTGGGGCTACAGCATGATCGCGGCGATTCTCCCGCAAATCTTCCCGGCAGCCTTCCGCGCCGCCGATGGCTCGGTCGCGGTCTATTTCGAGGCCGCCGCGGTCATCACGGTGCTGGTGCTACTCGGGCAGGTGCTCGAACTCAGGGCCCGCGAGACGACGAGCGGCGCGATCCGCGCGCTCCTTGACCTGACACCGAAGCTCGCCCGGCGCGTCCGCAGCGATGGAAGCGACGAGGAGGTAGCGCTCGAGGAAGTCGCGGTCGGCGACATGCTGCGCATCCGTCCGGGCGAAAAAGTCCCCGTCGATGGCATCGTCGTAGAAGGCCGCGGCACGGTCGACGAATCGATGGTCACGGGCGAATCGATGCCGGTGACCAAGGCGGCCGGCGCGGCGCTGATCGGCGGAACGATCAACCAGACGGGCGGCCTGCTCATGCGCAGCGAGAAGGTCGGGCGCGACACGATGCTCGCGCGGATCGTACAAATGGTCGCCGACGCGCAGCGCAGCCGGGCGCCGATCCAGCGTCTCGCCGATACCGTTTCGGGCTGGTTCGTGCCCGGCGTCATCGTCGTCGCCATTGTCGCTTTCGTTGTTTGGTCGCTTCTGGGGCCCGCGCCCGCCATGGCCTATGGCCTTATCGCCGCCGTCTCGGTGCTCATCATCGCCTGTCCCTGCGCGCTCGGCCTCGCGACGCCAATGTCAATCATGGTCGGCGTGGGGCGCGGCGCCGAAGCCGGCGTGCTGATCAAAAATGCCGAGGCGCTTGAGCGGATGGAGAAGGTCGACACGCTCGTCGTCGATAAGACCGGGACGCTGACCGAAGGCAGACCCTCGGTCGTCGCCATCGAAGTCGCCGGCGGCTTCGAGGAGCAGGATCTGCTCCGGATTGCCGCGAGCCTCGAGCGCAGCAGCGAACATCCATTGGCGGCCGCGATCGTCAAGGCCGCCGAGGACCGGGGCCTCGCGCTGGTCGAGCCATCGGGGGTCGACCAGCCGGTCGGCAAGGGTATCGTCGGGATCGTCGACGACAAGGCGATAGTCCTCGGCAATGCGAGCTTTCTTGAAGAATATGACGTCGATCTGGGCGCGCTCACCGAGGCAGCCGACCGCCTTCGCACAGACGGCGCGACGGCGATTTACATCGCGGTCAATGGCAAGGCGGCCGGGGTCATCGCCATCGCCGACCCCGTCAAGGAAACGACGGGCGACGCGCTCGCTGCGCTGCGCGAAGCCGGAATCAAGGTCATCATGCTCACCGGCGACAATCGCGTCACCGCCGAGGCGATCGCGCGGCGCCTCGGCATCGACGACGTCGAGGCCGATGTCCTCCCCGACCAGAAGAGCGCGGTCGTGCAGCGGCTGCGCGAAGAGGGCCGGATCGTCGCCATGGCCGGCGACGGGGTCAACGACGCCCCCGCGCTCGCCGCCGCCGACGTCGGCATCGCGATGGGCTCGGGAACCGATGTCGCCATCGAAAGCGCGGGTGTGACGCTACTGCGCGGCGACCTTCTGGGCATCGTGCGGGCGCGGCATCTCAGCCATGCGACGATGGCGAACATCCGTCAGAATCTCTTCTTCGCTTTCGCCTATAATGTCGCCGGGATTCCCGTCGCTGCGGGCGTGCTCTATCCGATTTTCGGACTATTGCTCTCGCCGGTCATTGCCGCCGCTGCAATGGCACTCTCGTCCGTCAGCGTCATTGCCAATTCTTTGCGGCTGCGCTTTGCCAGAATCTGATCGAAACCACGGGAGGCACTCGTGAAGTGTCGGCACAACAAGGGGAAATGATATGAGACGACTGACGATTACAGCAATCGCATTGGCCATGCTGGTGGCCGTCCCGGCTCAGGCGACCGAGCCTGCGGATTTTCAGGGCGCGGCGGCAGCGCTCGCGCAGTATAAATCGGCGATGGAGAAACTGGACCTGACCGGCGTCGAGGCCCTCTTTTCGCCAGACGCCCAGATATTCGAATCCGGCGGCGTTGAAGGGAATTTCGCCCACTATCGCGACCATCACCTGGGTCCCGAACTCAAGGAATTCAAATCCTTCACCTTCCGCAATTACAAGATTTCGGTTCGCGGCGAAGGAAATATCGCGATCGCAACCGAGACCTACAGCTTCTCGATTGTGCTCGCGAGCGGCGAGACCATCGAACGGGATGGCGTCGCTACGAGTGTCCTCAAACAGGACAACGGAAAGTGGCAGATCTTCAATCTCCACAGCTCCTCACGCAAGCCGAAGGTGCGACCGGCGGGTGGCAGCTGAGCGGGCAAAAAAGGGGCTAGTCCTCACGATCTCTCCGAACCCACACCTAGCAGGACGCATGAGCCCGAGCGGGTGTGGGCACCCTGAAATGGCTCGTCGCGGCAAGTACGGAAACGCCTGCCTCGTCTGTGACAAGGGCAAAGCTGTTGGGGTGCGTATCATCTGTTGAACAGCCGCCGCATTGCGTTCGGCTGCAAAGCTCAAGGCCTGTTATGCGGGAGATAGATAATGGAGCGATTTCGAACTTTCGATTTCCGAAAGCATATGCCGAGCGTGACGTTCACGCTGCTGGCGGTGGCCCTGATAGCGGGCGCGGGTGCGATCACCGTCTATCTCGGCCTATATAATATAGCGGCCGATGCCCCCCATAACCGGCTGACTTACAGCGTCATCGAAACATTCAGGGAGAAGTCCATCGCAGCGCGATCCGGATCGATCGCGGTGCCGGCAGATTTGGCGGCTCCGGCGCGGATCGCGTCGGGCGCAGGTCTCTATACCGAGATGTGCAGCGGCTGCCATCTCGCGCCCGGGATGGAAAAGACCGAAATGAGTCAAGGGCTGTATCCGCAAGCGCCCGTCTTGTTCAAAGGTTCGGAACGTTCGGCTGCGGAGCAATTCTGGATCATCAAGCATGGCATCAAGATGACCGCCATGCCGGCCTGGGGGAAAACGCATGATGATCGTCTCATCTGGGATATGGTCGCGTTTGTCCGAAAACTCCCTGGCCTGTCGCCGGCACAATATCAGGCTATTACGCAGAATGCGCCAATGGACCATGACGCGATGATGAAGGGCATGACAGAGGCGGAAGGCGCGAGTCAGAAACCAAGCGGAGCGGGCGAACACGCAGGGCACTGAGGTCGTCGACAATTATGCAGCGCCGGGCGTGAACGGGCTCGTTTCGACCTTCCATTCCCGCCCACCTTGCCGGTGGGACGGAAGGTTTCGCCTTTCGCTAAGGGCCGAATCGAGCGAACTGTCTTGGCCGGCAAGCCGCAGGTGGAAAACAGCAATTCGGAATGGATCAAGCGGGGGCTATAAACATGAAGCGCGACCTTGTTCGCGAACTGATCGAGCGCTGGCGCGGCGATTCCGGCTCGACCTATCAAAGCTGGTTCCTGTGGGAGGAGCGACTGAAGAATTTTCGGTCGATCAGAAGAGGCATCTCGCAGGTCGTCGCCGAAATTGAGGCCGGCACCTTCGGAGCGGCATATCGGGGCTCGTCATTGGAGATCATTGTTCATTCAATCGCCGAGCAACGACAGATTTTCAAAGGTGCGGATCATGCTTTCTTGTGGAAGCCCAAACTCCGAATCCCGGACATCTACGAGAACGCCGACAATCAACGAGCTTTTGGCAGACTTCTTCACCATTGCTCCTGTTGCGATACCGCCGAGGAGGTCGTCGCCGGGATCCTCGCAATCGATAGACAGAAGATCAAGGGGTTGGGTCCTGCGGTGGCCAACATTCTCTATTTTCTGCATCCCACTCTTGTGCCTCCGTTCAATACGGCAATCGTAAAGGGCTACAACGCGCTAACGGGTGCGAATGTGAAGCTTGGCAGTTGGGAGCATTTTCTCGCGATGCGCGCGGGCATTCTGGATCTCAACGATCGCTACCGGGATCTTCTTTCCAACGATTTGGGGGCGATAGGAGGGCTGCTGTTCGATATCGGATCGGGACGGTTTCCAGCCCCACCGCTCAGCGGTTCGAGCGAAAATGCGCGCGATTGGATGGCCTTGCTGAATGAAACGCGCTCACAGTCCGACAAGTTCGATAAGGGGCTTGCAAATCAGAAAGAGACCGACCGGACGCATAGCGAAGTCCAATCCTGGCTTCGGGACCTCGGGCTTGCACTTGGATATGACGTCTGGGTAGCGGCAAATGACCGGGGGCGCCTTCATGAGGGTGTGCCGCTCGGGTCTCGATGCCTCGATAGCTTGCCGCATGCCATCGCAACCGCTCAAGGAAGCGATGCCATAAGACTGATCGACATCTTATGGCTCGAGCAATCGACGGCTACGGTCGCGGCGGCATTCGAAGTGGAGCATTCGACATCCATTTATTCCGGAATTGTCCGCATGCTTGATCTCGCGCTGAGCAGCGAGAATCTTCATTTGTCGACGCCACTTTTCCTGGTTGCACCCGATGCGCGAGAAGCCGATGTCCGCGCTCAGCTCCGACGCCCGGCTTTCAGCCGGATCGGTGATCTCGACATTTCCTACCTGCCCTACGCCGAGCTCGAACAGAACAGGGTCGCCATTGCCCGCTTCGGTACGGGCCTGAAGGCGATCAAGGCGATCTCCCATCCATTGCCGTGAGGCAGCCGACGACGCGTAGGCCTCCGAAAGCAGTTGGTCTTTGCATCCTCGCGGCGTCACAGGGAAAGCCGGGCATCGAAATCGCGCGCGCTACCGACGTTCAGGATGGGACTAGCCCGTATCTGTTCGTGCCATCTTACTGCCCGGCTCATCGTGCCATCAGCAGGGCCGTTCAAGTAACGGCGCCGGTGAGAACAGGGACATATCATGTCCTGCGTTCAGAGGAAGTATTCCCCCCGGGCGCAAGCGCCCAGGGGGACCGACGACCGTAGGGGAGTCGCCGGGGGACCTCGCAGGACGAGGAACCTCAGAAAAAGTAGCGCAGCTGCAGTCCATACTGGCGCGGCTCGCCGTAGATGTAGAGCGGAAGAGTAGGGTTCGAGACACCCGTCGCGTCCGTCCCGATCGTACTATAGCTCACATAGCGCTCGTTGGTGAGATTTCGGCCATAAAGCGCAATTTCCCACGCTTCGCTCGCCGGCTGCCATGTGACACGCCCATTTATAAGGGTCGTGGCGTTTCCGGAAAAAAGCGGATTGTTGCTGGGCTTGAAAAAGACGCTGTCGCGCCAGGAGATATCGGTCCGTAATGTCAGCATTCCGCCGCCCAGGGAGGCCTTATATTCTCCGCCGAAAGTGATGTTCCACTTCGGCGCGTTCGGCAGCCGCTTGCCCTTGAGGCTTGCGCCGACGTCGTCAAAATAGACATCGTAGCGCGCATCGAGATAAGCGATCGTGGATGTAAGCGTCAGGCGATCGAACGGCCGTGCCATCAGTTCCGCTTCAACGCCCTTGATCGTCGCCTTGCCGGCGTTGGTGGTACTGGCAACGCCATTATTATACTCGACCACCTGAAGATTGGTGTAATCATAATAGAAGGCGGAAAAATTAGCTCGAAGCCGGCGATCGAGGAGCGTCGACTTCAGGCCGACTTCGTAGCTCCAGACATACTCCGGGAGGAAAGGCCGCCCGTCTCCCAGCTGGAATCCACCCGATTTGAACCCGCGGGTTGCCGACGCATAAGCCATGACGTCATCGGCAAGGTCGTAATCGATCCCAATTTTCGGAGTCCAGGCGGTCCAGGATGATTTGGGCTGACCGGCATCGACCTGATTTCCGTTCAGCAGGACACGATATCCGAAATCCTTTTTTTCGTATGAGTATCGAAGCCCTCCGGTCAATCGCAGGCGGTCGATGAGTTCGTAGCTTGTTTGTCCGAAGAGCGCGAATGCATTCGTCGTATTGTTTTCCGGGATCGCGAGCCGACGACCCGGTTCGATGATCCGTATTTCGTCGTTGCCCTTTTCATTCAGATAGAATGCTCCGACGATCCAGCGCAGCTTGTCCGCATCGTTGTTGAGAAGTTGGAACTCTTGCGTGAAACTGCGGGAACGTTCGTAAAATTCGATATCGCGGAGGAAGAGGTCAGTCGAGTCAACGTCGAGCGCCTGGACGACCTTGCTCTTGCGCAGCGCCGTAATCGAGCGGAGCGTGACCGGGCCGCCGTCCCAGTTCATGGTCGAGGACACGCCCCAGGCATCGACATCGTAACGCGGCAGGCGGTCGAGTGCGGCCTCTTTGTCATTGGCCGGGATCGTCGCCCCCGCATCGACGAAGCCTTGCGGATAAAAGGGCCGAACAGACCGCGCGCCGGTCTCGCGATCACGGCTGGCATCCGCCCGCAACACGATCTCAAGACGGTCGCTCGCGTCAATCGCAAGCGTCAGTCGTCCAGCGAGATTATCTTCGTTTTGGTATCGCCGTCCCGAGACGACGTCGCGGTAGATGCCGTCGCGCTGGTTGGCAAGCAAGGTGAGGCGGCCTCGGACGCCCGCTCCAAGCGGTCCAGAAATCGTGCCGCTCAGCGAGCGCTTCTCGTAATTTCCGACGGTGAGCCCCAGCGCGCCAGTCAAATCCTCCGTAGGCATTTTGGAAATGATGTTGAGTGTGCCGCCGGCGGAGTTGCGACCGAAGAGAACGCCTTGCGGTCCGCGCAGCACCTCGATGCGTTCGACGTCGAACAAATCCTGATAGCTTGTGGTCGGGCGCGAGATGTAGACGCCGTCATAATGGACTGTCGTGCTGGGGTCGGTCGCAACGCCGAACGCCGAGGTGCCAATTCCACGAATATTGATGATCGCCATGGAATCGTTGGTGATCGACACGCCCGGCACAAAAAATTGGAGGTCTTCGACGTTTGATATGCCCGTTGCCGTAAGCGCCTCGCCGGTCATCGCTGTCACCGAGACGGGAACGGACTGCAGATTTTCCTCGCGCTTCTCCGCCGTTACGATGATCTCGGCGAGGCCGTCCGACTGGGCTTCCTGAGCCTGCGCGGGAAACGCGACCGCCACCGCAATCGCCGCCATCGAGCTTCGCTGCATTGCGCGCTTCGTCGACGAATAACAGTATAATTTGTTCATTATGCTTCCCCTGTTTCGAAGAACTGCCCTTTCGCGCAGCCCAAATGAGTTTCGGGGAAGTCGAGGACAAAAACATGCATGCCCGGAAACCGCTGCTTACGGCTTCCGAGTTCAAGCACCCAACATCCCCTACTGACATTGATTACGCACCAGAACGACTCATCCCTCAAAAATGGTTCGGGCGACGTAAAACCATTGGAATTGGGCTCCCCGATTTGTTCAGATCGCCAGGATGAAGTTGATCCGGAACGCCCAAAGGCTCCTGCCTTCATCCAGAAGCGGCGCTTTTCGCTTCTGCCCCTCGTCGGAGCCTTGGTCGGCGCCGTGCACGTGACGCAATCGCTCGCTTGACCCTATGGTCAGGTCTTCCCCGTGGAAGCCTATTTGTTCGCTCTGATGCCGGTCCTAGCCGCGGAGATTCGATGGCGCCTGACCCAGGCACTTCGGACGGCCGTCGCAACTCCGGACGCGGCAGCGGCGAGACCTGCGGCTGCGATCCGCGCTAGCCTTCTGCTCGATGTCGCAGCCGGAATTACCATCCCATCGCTTGTAGCCGGGATGCTGGAACCATTTGCGACCGATTGACACCAGTTGGGAGGTGAGACCGGCCGTCAGCACCATCCGCCGCCAAGGCCAGTCGGGCTAGACCTGCTCGAACGCCGCTATGATCGGGCAGTGGAGCGTGTCGGCGGCAGCGCATTGGCGCGACAGGCCCATGAGCGCGCGCCGCGCCGCATCGAGTTCGGCGATCGTCTTTTCGATCGCCGCGATGCGCGCATCGGCCAGTTCGCGCGCTCGCGCGCGATCGCTCGACGCGTCGAGTTCGAGCAGTTCGGCGATCTCGGTGAGCGTAAATCCCGCTGCTTGTGCCGATTTGATGAAGCGCAGACGGCGCAGAACCGCCTCGTCGTAACGCCGGACTCGGCCTTCCGACGGGGCGCTGGCCGACTGAGGCGGAACGGGCAACAGGCCGCGGCGTTGGTAATAGCGGATCGTCTCGACATTGACGCCGCCCTGCCGGGCAAGCTGGCCGATGGTCATGTCACGCAAGGCCTTGACTCCGTACTATGGTACGGAGCCTATATAGCGGGAAGCGATCGGGAATCAAGAAAGGCGAATCGATGAATATGCAGGTTCAGCGCGCGAACGAAAGCGCGCCAGCGCACACTGGTGCGGCGGTTTCGGGCAAGCCGCGGGCGGCCATCTATCGCATGGTGATGGAGCAGCATATCTGCCCCTATGGCCTGAAGGCGCTGCATCTGTTGCGCAGCCGCGGCTATGACGTCGAGGATGTCTGGCTGACGACCCGCGAGGAAACCGACGCATTCAAGGCGAAACATGGCGTCGCGACGACGCCGCAGACCTTCATCGAAGGCGAGCGGATCGGCGGTCTTGACGATCTGAGGCGCCATCTCGGTCTGAAAGTCCGCGATCCTAAGGCGCTTACCTATAAGCCCGTCATCGCGCTCTTCTCTATCACCGCGCTGATGGCGCTGGCCGCCAGCCAAGCGGTGTCGGGCACGCCCTTCACAATCCGTGCCGCCGAATGGTTTATCGGGTTCAGCATGGCGTTGCTTGCCTTCCTCAAGCTCCGCGACATCGAGAGCTTCTCGAGCATGTTCCTGAACTATGACTTGCTCGCCAAACGCTGGGTACCCTATGCTACCATCTATCCCTTTGCGGAGGGTCTTGCCGGCATCCTGATGATTTCTGGCGCGCTGAACTGGATATCGATTCCGGTGGCGCTGTTCATCGGGATCATCGGCGCCGTGTCGGTGTTCAAGGCGGTGTATATCGACAAGCGCGAACTCAAATGCGCCTGCGTCGGCGGCGACAGCAATGTGCCGCTGGGTTTCATCTCACTGACCGAAAATCTGATGATGATCGCCATGGCGCTGTGGATGCTGGTCGCGCCCGCCGCCATGACAATGGGCCATTCTTAACGGGTCCGGCGTAACCACGACGGGACAGTCGGCGAACAAGTGAGCGGGATCTCCACCCCGGTTTAGATTGACGCCAAGTTTGACAAGGATCATGCTTCGACCGTGAAACGCTGGCTCACCTTTCTACTTCTTGTCGGAGCCTTACTCGGCCTTCTGGCGCAGGAGACCGCATTCGCCTCGGCGCCCGCGCTCCCGTCGGCCGAGACGGCGTTCGCGGCGGCGATGAGCGACGAATGCGCGGAGATGATGGGGATTAAGAAATCCCAGAAGAGCGCTCCGTGCAAGGGCCTCACGCTCGACTGCATCGCCAAGATGGGCTGCGCGCTACCGCCCGCCGTCGTCTCTCCGGCTACCCCCCTTGCCGAAAAGACATTTGTCGCCGGCTCTTTCGATCCGCTTCCTGTCCGGCGCCTCGCCGGAAGAACATTCGGCCCCGAACCCGACCCGCCCCTATTTCTTGCCTGAATTGCCGACGCGCACCGGCTCGTCCCGGCGCGCGGTTTCACGCTTTTCAATCAAGGAATTCAACATGAAACCGTTTTTTGCCGTTGCCGCGCTCGCGGCAGCAACGCTTGCCGCTCCCGTCCTCGCCCAAGAACCGTCCGGCGGCCATCATGAATGGCAGACCCGCCAGGTGCCAGGGCCGAACAAGTCCAATACCACCTCGCGAGTCCGCGTCTGGGTCAAGGACAAGCCGGGACAGATGGCGCATTGCGACTGCGACATGATGAAGGTGAGTCCGGCGGACTGCATGAAGAATATGTCCGGCGACCAAAGGATGCCCCCGCAAGGGTAACGGTCTTTCTTCCCCGGCGTACAGACGCCGGGGAGGCTTTCGCCCAGTCCACAGCAGGGGGACATCATGCGCCCATATTTTACGGCAGCCTTGCTTGCGCTGCCCTCGGCTCTTCACGCCGAGCCGATGACGCTCGATTCGGCGCTCAGCCGAGCAGCATCGGAGGCACCCGAACTGCAAAGCCGCGAAGCGGGCGTCGACGCCGCCCAATCGGCGGCGATCGCCGCCGACCGGCTGCCCGACCCGAAACTCAATATCGTCCTCCAGGATTTCCCGGTGACCGGACCCGACGCGGGCCGGTTCAATCGCGACGATTTCACGATGCAGGTCATCGGCGTCAGCCAGGATTTTCCGAACCCCGCCAAACGCCGCGCGCGCGCGACCCGCGCGCAGGCCGACATTGGAATCGCCCGCGCCGACGAAGCGGTCACCGCGCAGGACATCAGGCTCGCGACCGCGCTCGCCTGGGTCGATCTCTATTATGCCAAGAAGGAGCTGAAGGAACTCGACCTGCTCGATAGCGGCCTCGAGGACCTTCAATCGACCGTGACGGCGCGGCTTGCCAGCGGTGCGGCGCGCCCGGCGCAGGCGCTCGAACCCGATCAGCTTCGCGCCGCGATCAACGATCGCCGCAGCGCGCTCGCCGCCGAGATCGCCCGCGCCCGCGCGCAGCTCGCCCGCTTCACCGGCGACCCCGCCGCCGACACGCTCGGCGACTTGCCGCCGCAGTCGATCGACGAACAAGGATTGCGCGCCGGCATCGACGCCCTGCCAAAGCTCAGAGCACTCGATGCCCGCGCCCTCGCCGCCGACGCCGAGACCGGTCTCGCACGCGCCGACAAGCGACCCGACTGGAGCGTCAACGCGGCCTATGGGCGCCGCGAGCCCAATTACGGTGATCTCGTCACGGTCGGGGTCACCGTCGACCTGCCCTTCTTCTCGAAAAAGCGGCAGGACCCCAAGATCGCCGCGCGCGCCAGCGAGGCGATGCGCGCCCGGCTCGACCGCGAGGCTGCCAAGCGCGACATCGCGGCAGCGCTCGACGCCGATCTCGCCGATCACCGCATGCATCATGAGCAGCTCGCCAATGCACGTACGCGGCTCGTGCCGCTCGCGAAGAAGCGCGCCGAGCTCGATCTTGCAAGCTACGCCGCCGGAAAGCTCGACCTCGGGACCGCGCTCCTGTCGACTCTCGCGCTTGCCGAGGCCGAAGTCGATGCGCTGGCGCGCGAAGCCGAGGTCGCGCGCGACGCGATCCGGATCAATTATATTTATGGGGAGGCAGGTCGATGACCGATGCAACATCAGCGGCGCGCTGGCGCGTCGCAATCCTGGCCACGGTGCTGATCGCGGGCGGCGGCGGTTATTGGTTGGGACAGAGCGGCAAGAGCGATGCACCAACCGAGACGGCAAGCGGCGGGCGCAAGATCCTCTACTATTATGATCCGATGTTCCCGAACCAGAAGTTCGACAAGCCCGGCAAGTCGCCCTTCATGGACATGCAGCTCGAGCCCAAATATGCCGACGAGGGTGGCGGCGCGGCGCCCGGCGTGTCGATTGACCCGTCGGCGCGTCAGAGCCTCGGCATAAGAGTGGTCGCGGCCGAAATGGGGAGCCTTGCCGCAACCTTCGACGTCAACGGCAGTATCGATTTCAACCAGCGCGATGTCGCGATCGTCCAGGCGCGCTCGGGCGGCTTCGTCGAACGCGTCTATCGCCTCGCGCCTGGCGATGTCATCGGCGCCGGTGCGCCGATCGCCGAATTGCAATTGCCTGAATGGGGCAGCGCCCAGAGCGAATATCTGAGCGTCAAGAAGCTCGGCAAACCTGAACTCACGGCGGCCGCGCGGCAGCGGCTGCGGCTGATGGGCATGCCCGAAGGCGTGATCGCCGAGGTCGACCGGAGCGGACGGACCGGCGGCAGACTGACGGTGCGCGCGCCGATCGGCGGCGTGGTCCAGACGCTCAATGCCCGTGCAGGCGTGACTCTCGCCTCGGGGCAGACACTTGCCGAAATCTCGGGACTTGGAACGGTGTGGCTCAATGCCGCGCTCCCCGAAGCGCAGGCCGGACTGGTGAAGATCGGCCAACCTGCCACCGCGAACCTCACCGCCTTTCCCGGCGAGGCTTTTACCGGGCGGGTCGTCGCGATCCTGCCGACCGCAGCGGCGGACAGCCGGACGCTGACAGTGCGCATCGAGCTCGCCAACCGCGGCGGTCGCCTACGCCCCGGCATGTTCGCCGTCGTCGCGCTCGGCGGGGACGCCAAGCCAACGCTGCTGGTGCCAAGCGAAGCGGTGATCCGCACCGGCACGCGCAGCATCGTGATGCTCGAGAAGGGCGACGGACGCTACCATCCCGCCGAAGTGGTCGCCGGACGCGAAGGCGGCGGCAAGACCGAGATATTGCGAGGGCTCGCCCCCGGCGAGAAGGTCGTCGCGTCGGGCCAGTTCCTGCTCGATTCCGAGGCGAGCCTGACCGGTCTCACGGTTCGTCCGCTGGAGCCAGCGCAATGATCGCACGCATTATTCGCGCCTCGGTCGCGGCGCGCGGGCTTGTCGTCGCTTCGGCGCTGATCCTGACCTTGCTCGGGATCGCCGCGGTGCGCACGACTCCGGTCGACGCCCTGCCCGACCTGTCGGACGTCCAGGTCATCGTCCGCACCAGCTATGCGGGACAGGCACCGCGGATCGTCGAGGACCAGGTCACCTATCCGATCACGACGACGATGCTCTCGGTGCCGGGCGCGCGCGTGGTGCGCGGCTACAGCTTCGTCGGCGACAGCTTCGTCTATGTCCTGTTCGACGACGGCACCGATCCCTATTGGGCGCGCAGCCGCGTGCTCGAATATCTGAGCCAGGTGCAAAGCCGTCTCCCCGAGGGCGCGCGCGCGAGCATCGGTCCCGACGCGACCGGGGTTGGCTGGATCTATGAATATGCGCTCGTCGACAAAAGCGGCCGCCACGATCTTGCCGAACTCCGCAGTCTTCAGGACTGGTTCCTCCGCTTCGAGCTTAAATCGGTTCCCGGCGTCGCCGAGGTCGCGAGCATCGGCGGCATGGTGCGCCAGTATCAGATCATCGTCGATCCGCAGAAGCTCGCCGCGTTCGGGGTGACTGCAACCGACGTCGCCGACGCCCTCAAGCGCGCCAACCAGGAAAGCGGCGGCGGCTCCCTAGAACTCGCTGAGGCTGAATATATCGTCCGCGCGAGCGGCTATCTGGAGTCGCTCGACGACTTCCGCGCCGTCCCGATCCGCACCGCCGCGGGCGGACTCCCGGTAACGGTCGGCGATGTCGCGACGGTGCAGATCGGTCCCGACACAAGGCGGGGCATCGCCGAACTCAACGGCGAGGGCGAAGTCGCGGGCGGCGTGATCGTCATGCGCGAGGGCAAGAATGCCCGCGAAGTCATCGACGGCGTGCGCACCAAGCTCGCCGAGCTCAAGCGCAGCCTGCCGCCCGGGGTCGAGATCATCACCACTTATGACCGCTCGGGGTTGATCGACCGCGCGGTCGACAATCTTACCTCGAAGCTCGTCGAAGAGTTCATCATCGTCGGGCTCGTCTGCGCGCTCTTCCTCTGGCACGCGCGCTCGGCACTGGTCGCGATCCTGACGCTGCCGCTCGGCATCCTCATCGCCTTCATCGTGATGCGGCTGCAGGGACTCAACGCCAATATATTGTCGCTCGGCGGCATCGCCATCGCGGTCGGTGCGATGGTCGACGCTGCGGTGGTGATGATCGAAAATGCCCATAAGCATCTCGAACATTGGGAGCGCGATCATCCGGGCGAGGAACTGAAAGGCGCCGAACGCTGGCGCGTCATCACCGACGCCGCCGCCGAGGTTGGGCCCGCCCTCTTCCTCAGCCTCCTCATCATCACCTTCTCCTTCCTCCCCATCTTCACGCTCGAAGGCCAGGAGGGACGGCTCTTCTCGCCGCTCGCCTTCACCAAAACCTATGCGATGGCGGCCGCCGCGATCCTCTCGATCACGCTCATCCCGGTGCTGATGGGCTGGCTGATCCGCGGTAAGATACCCGCCGAACAGAGTAATCCGGTCAACCGCTGGCTGACCCGCATCTATCGCCCGGCACTCGACTGGGTGCTCGAACGGCCGAAAAAAGCGCTCGTGATCGCCGGCCTCGTCTTCGCCACCAGCCTGTGGCCGATGACCCAGATCGGCGGCGAGTTCATGCCGCAGATGCACGAAGGCGACCTCCTTTACATGCCCTCGGCGCTACCCGGCATCTCGGCCGCAAGGGCATCGAGCCTGCTCCAGCAGACGGACCGACTGATCAAGACCGTGCCCGAGGTCGAGAGCGTGTTCGGCAAGGCGGGGCGGGCCGACAGCGCGACCGACCCCGCGCCGCTCGAGATGTTCGAGACGACGATCCGCTTCAAGCCGAAGGACCGTTGGCGCCCCGGCATGACCGAGGAGAAATTGATCGAGGAGCTCGACGCGCGGGTCCGGGTTCCGGGGCTCGCCAATTTCTGGATTCCCCCGATCCGCAATCGCATCGACATGCTTGCGACCGGGATCAAGAGCCCGGTCGGCATCAAGGTCGCGGGCTCGGATCTTGCCGGGATCGATCGCACCGCCAAGCGCATCGAAGCGGTCGTCAAGACCGTACCCGGCGTAGCGTCGGCGCTGGCCGAGCGGCTGACTGGTGGGCGCTATATCGATGTCGACATCGATCGCGCCGCCGCAGCACGCTACGGCCTCAATGTCGCCGACGTGCAAGCGATCGTCTCGGGCGCGATCGGCGGCGAGACGATCGGCCAGACGGTCGAGGGGCTCGCCCGCTATCCGATCAGCGTCCGCTACCCGCGCGAGCTGCGCGACAGTATCGGCGAGCTCGCGAGCCTTCCGGTCCTGACGCCGTCGCGCCAGCAGATCACGCTCGGCACGGTGGCCAGAGTCAAGGTCAGCGACGGGCCGCCGATGCTGCGCAGCGAGAATGGCCGCCCGGTGACCTGGATCTACGTCGACAGCCGCGGCCGCGATTTGCAGGGCCTCGTGCAGGACATCCAGCGGGCGATCGCGCGCGATGTCGATCTGCCGCCCGGCGTCAGCGTTTCCTACACCGGGCAGTTCGAGTTCCTCGTTCGTGCGACCGAGCGGATGAAGGTCGTCGTGCCGGTCACGCTCGCGATCATCTTCCTGCTGCTCTACCTGACCTTCCGCCGCTGGGACGAGGCGCTGCTCATCATGGCGACCCTGCCCTTTGCGCTCACCGGCGGGCTCTGGCTCCTCTATCTGCTTGGCTATAACCAGTCGGTCGCGAGCGCGGTCGGGTTCATCGCGCTTGCGGGCGTTGCCGCCGAGTTCGGGGTCGTCATGCTCATCTATCTCAAGCATGCGCTCGCCGATCGCAGCGACGGCCACATATTGGCCGCGGTTCGCGAAGGCGCGCTGCTCCGCGTCCGCCCGAAGGCGATGACCGTTGCGGTTATCCTCGCGGGCCTGTTCCCGATCCTCGTCGGGACCGGCACCGGCTCCGAAGTGATGAGCCGCATCGCCGCGCCGATGATCGGCGGCATGCTCACCGCGCCGCTGCTGTCGATGCTTATCATTCCCGCCGCCTATCTGCTGATGCGAAGGCGTGCGGCTCATCCCGTCCAACCCGAAGGAGAAACGACATGAATAAACTCACTGCGATTACGCTCAGCCTTGCGCTCGGCGCTGGACTTGTCGCCTGCGGCAAGCAAGGCGAAGCACCGAAGACGGAAGAAAAGGCCGCGATGGCCGATGACACAGGGACCATGGCGGCCCCGGCCGAAACGAAGCATGGCAAGGGCACGGCGACCGTGACCGCGATCGATACGGCAAAAGGCCAGGTCACGCTCGATCATGGCGCGATCGCCGAACTCGAATGGCCGCCGATGACGATGGGTTTTGCGGCGAAACCCGAGCTGCTGAAGGACATCAAGGTCGGCGACAAGGTCGCGTTCGAGCTCAATTGGGACGGCAAGGCCGGGACGATCACCAAGCTCGACAAGGCGCCGTAACGCGCCGCCATTGCGCGCGGTGGCCCTAGTTGCCGCGCGCAATGGCTGCTTTGGGGCGCTGGCGGAAGACGGCTGTACTCGAACCTAGTCGGACAGCGCCTCCAGAAGCGGGCAGCCCCCGGCATCGCCGGCGCCGCACGCCTCGACAAGATCGCCCAAGACAGCGGCCATCCGGTCGAGGTCGGCGCGCTTGGCGAGGACGTCGGCAAGCTGGCTCTCGGCCATATGGCGCGCCTGATCGCAGCTATGGCCGCCGCCTTCGGCAAGAAGGAGCAAAGTCCGGACCGTATCGAGGGGAAACCCCAGTTCGCGCGCGCGGCGCACAAATGCAAGGCGCCGCACACCAGCTGAATCATAACGGCGAAATCGCCCGTACCGGACCGGCGCGGGCAGAATGCCGATGCGCTCATAATAGCGGATCGTCTCGATATTGCAGCCGGTAAGCCGAGAAAGCTCGCCGATGGGGATGGTGCTTGAGGGGGCCATTGCGATTCCGCTTGCATCTGTAGTCACTACAGATGGTAGACTTGCCGCTACCGCGAAACAAGGAGTTTGAATTTGGCTGGAGATGCAAGGCGTCCAAAAGGATTTGGGGCCATTTCGCTGGCGCTTGGCGGGATCGCATCGGGCTTTCTCGCAGCCACCTGCTGCGCCCTCCCCATGCTGCTGGCCTCGGCGGGGCTCGGGTCCGCCTGGCTCGTCGGCATAGCGGTCCCGGCCGCGCCCTACCGGCTCTGGTTCGTCGCATTCGGCGCAATTTCGCTCGTCGCCGGTGGCGTCCTGCTGGCGCGCCAGCAGATGCGCGCGGCGCGCTGCGGCGCCGATGGCCTGTGCGTGCCCGCGTCGCTGCGCTTTGTGACCCTGATCGGACTGCTCCTCGCCGCCGTCCTCCTCTGGCTCGGCTATCGCTATGCTTGATCCCTCGCCGGTCCTGCAATCGACGCTGACGTGTCCGCTCTGCGGTCAAATCGCCGACGAAATCATGCCCACCGATGCGTGTCAGTATTTCTACGACTGCAAGGGATGCGGCGCGCTGCTCAAGCCGCTGCCAGGAGACTGCTGTGTCTTCTGTTCCTATGGCACGGTACCCTGCCCGCCAATACAGGTTGACGGCGGCAAGGGCAGTTGCTGCGGCTGAGCCGCAAGCCGCCGACAGTCCCGATAGCGCGGCGGCTAGGCATTTCCGGCGGCGATGGCCTCGATGACCCGGCAATCCGACACCGGCCCGCCATCGCAGAGCTGGACGATACGGGCAAGTTCAGCACGGAGCCGCGCCATCCGTTCCAGCTTTTCATCGACATCGAGCAGGTGACGCGCCGCAACTGCGCGGATTTCGGCGCAGTCCTGCCCCGGCCCCAAGGCCAGCGCCGTCAACGACCGGATTTCATCGATCGAAAAGCCGAGGCCGCGGGCATTGCGGATGAATGCGAGGCGCCCGACATCCTCATCCCCGTAGGTGCGCCGGCCAGAGGCTGTGCGCGCTGCGCAAGGCAGCAATCCGATATCCTCATAGAAGCGGATCGTGTTTACCTTGGTGCCGGTGCGTTTCGCCAGGCCGCCGATCGGCAGCCGCGTGTCGCGCGCCATCTCCCTTCCTCTCAGTCTCGTTTCGATTTCAGCTTGCTTCTACAGTTACTGTAGAATGTAGAACAGGGGAATGAGCAACGACAGCAATTGCGGCTGCACGGGCGACACCGTCAGGGCCGAACGCGATCCCGCCTATCGAAGGGCCTTGTGGATCGTCGTAATTCTCAATCTCGGCTTCGGCGCGATCGAGATCGTCGGCGGGTTCATCGCCAACAGCCAGGCGCTGAAAGCCGACTCGCTCGACTTTATCGGCGACGGCACGATCACGTTGGCCGGCCTCGTCGCGATAGGCTGGACTGCGCTCGCCCGCACGCGTATCGCCTTAGCCCAAGGCCTGTTCCTGCTGTCGCTTGGCATAGGGGTCATCGGCGTCGCGCTGTGGCGTGCCCTGACCGCGGTTCCGCCCGAAGCCGAGCTGATGGGCGGCATCGGCGCCGCCGCCCTCCTCGTCAACCTCACCTCGGCCGCGGTCCTCTCGCGGTTCCGCGAAGGCGACGCCAATGTCCGGGCGGTGTGGCTGTTCAGCCGCAACGACGCGATCGCCAATGTGGCGGTGATCATCGCCGCCGGCCTCGTCGCATGGACCGGGCAAGCCTGGCCCGACCTTGCAGTCGCCGCCATCATTGCCACGCTTTTCCTGCATTCGGCCTATGAGATTCTACGCAGCGCGCGGACCGAATTGCGCGAACTGTCGACTGTGCCCGGACAATAGGGCCAATGCCCCCCGCCCGCCGCTTTCTCTCTCTGCTGATCGCGCTCGCTGCAATCTGCGGCCTCGTCGTGCCGACGGCACAGGCCCGCACTGATGCCGGCGAAGTCCAGACCATCTGGCGCCTGCTGGACTATGTTGCGGTCGACTATGGTGGAGCGGTCTCGAATGGCGCGGTGACGAGCACGGTCGAATATGCCGAGATGACCGAGTTTTCCGCCACCGTTCGCAAGGGGATCGAAGCGCTTCCGGTATCCCCGGCGCGGGCTCGCCTTGTCAGTGAAGCGGGACAACTCCAGACGGCGATCGCATCGAAGGCGGACCCCGGCAAGGTGGCTGGCCAGGCGCGCGGACTCGCGGCGGACCTCCTCGCCGCCTACCCTGTGCCCCTCGCGCCGCGCAACGCTCCAGATCCCCGGCGCGGAGCCCAAGTCTATCTGGAAAATTGCGCCAGCTGTCACGGCGCGCGCGGCGATGGCAATGGACCTCAGGCCAAGGGGCTCGACCCGGCACCTATCGATTTCACCGACGCCGGACGCGCTCGCAAGCGCAGTCTGTTCGCGCTCTATCAGGTGATAGGACAGGGGCTCGAAGGCACGTCCATGCCCAGTTTTGCCCATTTGCCCTCCGACGACCGCTGGGCGGTAGCAGCCTATGCCGGTGGATTTGCCTTTCGCGACGTCGCAGCCGGCCGGCGTGTCTGGAACCAGACCCCTGCGGCGCGCGAACTGGTCCCCGACCTGCAAGCCTTCACGAGTCTCAGCCCGGAAGTGCTTGGTCGTGGGCTGGGATCGGAGCAGGCCGACGCGCTTACCGCCTATTTGCGCTCAGATCCCCAAGCATTGACAACCGCTTCGCCCGCGACGCTTGCGGTTGCCCGTGACAAATTGGCGCAAAGCCTTGCCGCGTACCGCAAGGGAAATCGGAGCGAGGCAGAGCGTCTCGCGCTGTCCGCCTATCTCGACGGTTTCGAACCGATTGAGCCGATCCTGACGACGCGCGATTCCGCCCTTATGGCGCAAATCGAATCCGCGATGTCCGATTATCGCGTGTCCATCGCGCGAGGTGTGCCGGTCGATGCGGTCGCGGGTAAAGCCGCCGCAGTCGAAACCCTTTTCGCCGATGCCGAAGCTGCACTGTCTCCCGATGCAGCCAGCGACGCATCGACCTTTGTCGGGGCGCTTACCATCTTGCTGCGCGAGGGTCTCGAAGCGCTTCTGATCATCGTGGCGATGATCGCTTTCTTACGAAAGGCCGAACGGCCTGAGGTCCTACCCTATGTCCATGGCGGCTGGATCGCAGCCCTGGCAGCCGGCGGCGCAACCTGGGCAGTCGCGACCTATGCAATCTCGATCAGCGGAGCGAACCGCGAGTTGACAGAGGGATTTGGCTCGCTTTTCGCCGCAGTCGTTCTCGTCTGGGTCGGCATCTGGATGCACGGAAAGTCACATGCGGAGAGCTGGCAGCGCTATATTCGCGAAGCGATGGGCAAAGCGCTTTCACGTCGCTCGGCCTGGTTCCTGTTCGGGCTCGCTTTCCTCGTGGTCTATCGGGAAGTCTTTGAGACCATCCTGTTTTTCGCAGCTCTCGCCGCGCAAGGAAGCCGCAGCGCGATCGCCGCCGGAGCCGGAACCGCAGTGGTGATCCTGGCAGCAATCGCATGGGTCATGCTTCGTTACAGCCGGGTCCTGCCGATCGGAAGATTTTTCGCTTACAGCTCTTCGCTCATCGCTATCCTCGCGGTTGTCCTGGCCGGCAAGGGCGCGGGCGCGCTACAGGAAGCCGGCCTCCTCGGCATCACCCCGCTAGCTCATTTTCCCCGCTTCCCGGCGATGGGGATATTTCCTTCGCTCGAACCGTTGTTGCTCCAGCTTCTCGCGCTTGCAATCCTCTGGATCGGCTATCGTTACAACAGTCGGCAACATCGCCGCATCGAGACAGCGCCCGGTCGATGAGGGGAATCATCACGGGGTCGGCGCACTCCTCCTTGGCCGTAAGACGGCTTCCGAAAAGAGCCTCCGAGCCAGAGTGCTTACCCGGCGCCCGTTACGCACACGAGTTAGGCCTGCTATTGCGACCCGATGCCCGAAACGTCCAACTGGAACGGCCGACTTAGCCTCGGCGACTATCATGCTCTCTGGTCGGGTTCGGTTGGCGATGCCGCCGCGCACCGCCATTTTGCGGCGCAGGCAGTGTTTTGTGCCGAGCCGCTTACCGTGGTCGATGCTGATGGCGCGCGCCTGTCGGGGCGTTGCTTGCTCATCGAACCCGATACCGTGCACCGGCTGCTCCCCGCGCCCACGGCTGAATTATGGTTCGTCGAGCCGACAGTGGTCTTCGGTCCGCCGGTAGATCTGAAAGACCGGCTGATCTGCTCCGATCCGATTCATGTCGCGCTGCCGGGACAGCGGTCCTTCTGGAAAAACTGGCTCACGCGAGGCGCCCGACCCCCGCTCGATCCGCGCATCACCCGCGCCGCCGCCTCGATTGACCGCCTGATCCCCATGGGCTCTGTCCGTCTCGCGGCTGTGGCGGAGGAGAGCCGCCTTTCGCTCGGCCGCTTCCGGCATCTCTTTGCCGCCGAGATCGGCATGCCCTTCCAGCGCTTTGTGCTCTGGCGAAGGTTGATTATCGCCTTCGACGAATTGGGAATGCGCCGCAGCGCGACCGAGGCCGCACACATGGCAGGGTTCAGCGACAGCGCGCATTTCGCCCGCACGATCAAGGCGATGTTCGGTATCCGGGCAAGCGACCTTTTCATCGAATCATAGCCTCTCCGTTCAAGCCGGTGCGTGATCGCGCCTGGTAGAGGCGCATCATGTCAGACGCACACAGAGACTTCGTCCCGGCACTCGGCAAGAGCGGATCGCTCGACCGCTACGATGCCGCCATAGCCCTCATGACCAGAGAGAAAAGATGGCGAAGCGACTTGCTGCGCTTCGCCGAACCGCGGCCGGGCGAGCGGATCGTCGATATCGGGTGCGGCACGGGAACCTTTGCGATCGCCCTCAAGCAGGCGGCGCCGGAGAGCATCGTTCTGGCGGTCGATCCCGACCCCGCCGTGCTGGAAATCGCGCGCGCCAAGGCTGAGGTTGCCGATGCCGAGATTCGATGGTTCGAGGCTATGGGCGACGAGCTGGACGGCATCGACGCACTCCGGCAATGCGACAAGATCGTATCGAGCCTGGTCCTTCACCAGTGCCCGATGGCCGTTAAGGAAGCGATTGCCGCGCAGATGTTCAGGCTCCTGAGGCCGGGCGGGACCCTTTTCATAGCCGACTATGGCGAGCAGCGCTCGCTGCTGATGCGCATGCTTTTTCGACAGATCCAGCTGCTCGACGGGTTCGAATATACCGAACCCAACGCTAAGGGCTGCGTCCCGGTGATCCTTAAAGCCGCGGGTTTCGAGGCGGTCGAAGAGATGAGAGTCATCCCGACGCCGACCGGCTCGATTTCAATCTATGGGGCGAAGCGGTAGTTTCTCGCCCGGCCCGCGCGGTCGCGGCTAGCCGCGCCAGTGACGCCCGCGGTGATGGTGGTGCATCCGGCGCTTCTGATAGCGCCGCTCGTAGCGGTCCCGCCGTTCATAGCGGCGATCATGGCCGCGGTAGTAGGGATCGTAGCCACGATAGCCACGATCATAGCCATAATTGGGCACGCCGTGGCGTGAGGAACGATAGTCGCGGTCATGACCACGTGGCGCGTCATGTCCGCGGCTATATCCCCCGCGATCGCCATGGTGCTGGGCAAGCGCTGTTCCGGGGAGCGCGAAGGCGAGCATCGCGGCCGCGATCGTCATCAGTTTTCGCATGTCAGTCTCTCCTTTTCGTGGCGTTCAAAATCCCCCTTCATGTTTGAATGCGCTGTGAATATTGGCTCCGATGCTGCCGATCGGACGGTGACCCGGCGTCTCCATGCGACAGGCCGATGGCGGGAGAGACAGTATCGCGCCGCATGGTGGGCACCCGTCCCGCGTGGACGAAGCGGGACGGGTGCGGGCCCTCATTTGCCCTTTGCCGCTACCGCGGCCTGGACTCGGGCCTCGACCTGTTCGGGGCTCGGCTGGACGAGCATCTCGCCATTGACGAAGAAGGTCGGCGTGCCCCGGACGCCGACCGCACGCGCGTCGGCGATGTCCTGCTCCATCCAGGCCATCGCATCGGTTGTCGGCATCGCGCGCGCCTTCGCGACATTGAGGCCGGCCTTCTCGGCGGCCGCCCAGGCACCGTCCATCTTGCCGTCGTGCCATTCGGGCTGCGCTTCGAGCAGGGCGGCCGTCACCGGCTCGAGCTTGCCCTGGACGCGGGCGGCTTCGAGGATCACGATCGCCTCGGCCGAGCCGGGGTGCAGCGGCAGGTAGCGCATAACGAGACGCACATCCTTGGGATATTTGGCAACGATGCCCTTCACCGTGGGATAGAAGGCGCGGCAGGCCTCGCACGACGGGTCGAAAAATTCGACGATGGTGACCGGGGCATTTTTCGGTCCGATGATCGGCGAATGCGGGCGAATGAGGCTGTCGACGGGCCCCGCCACGACCTTCTTCGTGGGTTCGCCCTCGGCGGTTCCGCTGTAGAGCATCGCGCCGCCGGTGAAAGCGAGTGCGGAAACGACAAGCGTGGCCACCACTCCGATGCGTTTGTTCATGATTTCAGTCTCCTTTGGAAGTTGAGCAAGAGGGTGAGGATGAGCGCGAACGCGGTCAGCGACGGGAGGGGCAGCGGCACGCCTCCGATTGCCATGCTCTCTCCCGAGCATGATGGACCGCCGGTGCAGGGGACGATCGGGGCCGGAATGACGCCGACGTAGAGCAGGCTATGATAGAAAGCGACGAGACCACCGCCCGCAGCCAGCGCCAGCCCATAAGGAACGATGGCGCGGTCCGACCTGAACGCCGCGATGCCGAGAATGATCGCAAGCGGGAACATGAAGCTACGCTGGAACCAGCAGAGGTCGCACGGCGCCTGGCCCATGACCTCGCCGACGAAGAGGACGGCCAGGCTCGACAGGAGGGCGATTGCCCAGGCCGCGCCGAGCGGACGCCATTTGTGCGGCGCGAGCAGCGGAAAGCTCGTCATCGCCGGCCACCTTTGAACTTGGACTTGGGCCGTCGCGGCGGCGGTGGCGGCTTGCTGTATTTGGACTTGAGGTAGCTGAGCAGGATGCCGTCGATCGACGCGATCATTCGCTGGAAGCTGGTCTTGATGCCGGGAAGCCGGAGCCAGGCAAAGGGCCCGCGGCAACGATAGCGGTGAACGAACTTCGTCCCGCTCGCCGTCGGCGTCAGGATATAACTCTCCTCGAACTGGAGGATGAAGCTCGGCTTGACGTCGAGTATCAGCTCCTCGCCCGGGCGCGCGGAGAGCACCGCCGCGGAGACTTCGAGAAACTTGGGCTTGTGCGGATCCATGCGCATCGAATAGCGGATCGCGATCGGGTCCTCGGCAAGCTGCTCGATCCGGACATAGGGATTCCAGATCCGGTGGTTCTCGAAATCGCCGAGGACCGCCCATATCTGCTCCGGACTATAGGGGAGGTCATGCTCCCGCTCGAACTCCATCAGCTTAACTCCTCTATCGATCGGCCGCCGGGCTTTGCCCCGCGCCGATGTCGGTGACGCCCGCAGGCGATGGGTCGGCGTGCGCGCCGCCCGTCGTGAACCAGCGGCGCAAGCGCGGGACCATCCGGCGTTCGAAGCCCGCCGCGAGGCTGAAGGACGCCGGCACGATCAGCAGTGTCAGCATCGTCGACAGGATGAGCCCGCCGATCACCGTGACCGCCATCGGCGCGCGCCATGCGCCGTCGCCGGTGAGCGACAGCGCGGTCGGGATCATGCCCGCGACCATCGCGACCGTGGTCATCAGGATCGGCTGCGCGCGCTTGTGTCCGGCGTCGACAATCGCCTCGTCGCGCGGCACCCCCGACGCCATTTCCTCGATCGCGAAGTCGACGAGAAGGATGCTGTTCTTGCCGACGATACCGAGCAGCATCAGCACGCCGATGAACACGGGAAGCGAGAGCGGATAGCCCGTCAGCAGCAACGCGACCGCCCCGCCGAGCGGGGCGAGCAGAAGCGAGCCCATGTTGACGAAGGGCGGGATGATCTTGCGATAGAGTAGGATCAGCACAGCGAGCACGAGAAAAATCCCCGATACGACCGCGATCGCGAAGTTGCGCAGCATCTCGGCCTGCCACTTGGCGCTCCCGAGTACCAGCCGCGTGACCCCGGCGGGCAGCGCCTTGAGCGCCGGCAGCGCCTCGACCTTGTCCATCGCCTGACCGGTCACGAGACCCGGAGCCAGGTCGGCCCCGATGGTGAGCTGGCGCACTTGGTTGGTCCGATTGATCTGGGTCGGGCCGGCGCCGAAGCCGATCTCGGCCACAACCGAGAGCGGCACCGTTCCCCCGTTCCGGGTCGGAACAGGCATATTGCGCAGCGTATCGAGCCGCTCGCGCGCGGTTTCCGCAAGCGCGACGCGAACGGGGATTTGCCGGTCGGACAGCGAGAATTTCGCGCTATTCTGGTCGATCTCGCCCAATGTCGCGACGCGGATCGACTGGCTGAGCGCCTGCGTCGTCACGCCGAGCTGCGCCGCGAGCGCGAAGCGCGGGCGAATGACGATCTCGGGGCGCTGAAGATTGCCCTCGACACGCGGCGACCGGATTTCCTTCACGCGGGCCATCTCGGCAAGCAGCCGGTTGCCGACATCTTCGAGCTTCTTCGGGTCGTCGCTGCCGAGCGTGATCGAGATGTCGCGGCTGCTGCCGCCGCCGCCGCCATGCTGCGACTGGAAGTTGATTCGGGCATCGGGAACCTGCGCTAGCCGCGGCGCGCGGTCCTTTTCGAACTCGGTCGAGGTCAGCTCGCGGTCCTTGCGCAATTTCAGATAGACCGTCGCCGTGCCGACATCGATCCGCGACAGGGCGGATTCGACGAGCGGGTCGCGCTTCATGAGATCGGTCACCTCGTCGGCCACTGCCTCGGTCTGTTCGAGCGTTGCGCCCGGGGCGAGCTGGATGGCCACGCGGCTCGTGTCGGAATCGATCGACGGCTGGAAGGTCATCGGGAGCAGCGAGAAGCTGAAAATGGTCGCAAAGAGCGCCAGCACACCGATGCCGACCACCCAGACGCGATGGTCCTTGATGTAACCGAGCCATTTCCAGCGCCCGCCGCGCGCACGCGCGGCAGCGGCCCCGCTGGTGTCGAGGCTCCAGCGCAAGATGCGCATATAGGTGTCGATCAGCGGGCCCTCGCCATGCTTTTGCGGACCCTGCGCAGAGAGAAAATAGGCGGCGAGCATGGGTGTGATCATGCGCGCGACCGCGAGGCTCATCAGCACCGCGGCCACGACCGTCAGTCCGAAATTCTTGAAATATTGCCCGGCGACGCCCGGCATCAGCCCGACCGGCAGGAACACCGCGACGATCGTCATGGTTGTCGCGAGCACCGCGAGGCCGATCTCGTCGGCCGCATCGATCGAGGCCTGATAGGCCGATTTGCCCATCCGCATGTGGCGCACGATATTCTCGATCTCGACGATCGCATCGTCGACCAGCACGCCGGCAACGAGGCTGAGCGCGAGCAAGGTCATCATGTTGAGCGAGAAGCCCATGAGGTCCATGAACAGGAAGGTCGGGACCGCCGACAGCGGGATGGCGAGCGCCGAGATCAACGTCGCCCGCCAGTCGCGCAAGAAAAGGAAGACGACGACGACCGCGAGGATCGCGCCCTCGACCATCGCATTGATCGCCGAATGATATTGGCCTTTGGTATATTCGATATCGCTGAACAGCTCGGTGAATTTGACCTTGGGGTTTTCCTTCTCGAGTTTTCGCAGCTCCTCGACCGCAGCGTCATAGACGGTCACATCCGAGGCGCCCTTGGCGCGCTCGAAGCCGAAGGTCAGCACCTGCCGCCCGTCCTGCTTCGAGACCGAGCGCTGCTCGGCGTAGAGATCCTTGACCTCGGCGATATCGGCGAGGCGCACGGTCCGGTTCGTCCCGACCGAGATTAGCGTCTCGCCGAGCGCGTTGGCGCTGCTCGCGTTCCCGAGGATACGCACCGCCTGCTCGGAGCCCGCGACCTCCATCCGGCCGCCGGCCGCATTGACATTGAGCTGGACGAGCTGGGTGTTCACCGCGGCGGCGGTAAGGCCGTAGGCGCGCATGCGTTCGGGGTTGAGGATGACGCGGATTTCGCGGCTGACGCCGCCCCGGCGATAGGCGTCGCCCATGCCGGGGACCGCGATCAGCCGCTTCGCGACGACATTGTCGACATACCAGCTCAATTCCTCGAGCGTCATATCGGTGGCCGAAGCCGACCAATAGGCAAGCGTGTTGCCCGAGGTAGAGAGGCGGATAACCTGCGGTTCGAGGATGCCGTTCGGCAGGTTGCTGCGGATCTGGGTGATCTTGTCGCGAATGTCAGTCACCGCCCGGTCGATCGGCGTGCCGATCGCGAACTGGACGAAGGTCTGCGACTGGCCTTCGGTAACCGTCGAATTGAGCTCGTCGATCCCCTCGATCGTCCGCACCGCCGCCTCGACACGCTGCGTGACCTGCGTTTCGAGTTCGGTGGGCGCGGCGCCCGGCTGGGCGATGATGACGATGGCGCCCGGAAAATCGATGTCGGGATCGCTCTGGACCCCCATCATGAGGAAGGAGACGATGCCCGCCACCGTCAGACCGAAGAACATGACGAGCGGCGGGATCGGGTTCCGGATGGACCAGGCCGAGATATTCTTGAAGTTCATCCTCTCTCCCCCTTCCGGTTCGATCCCACCGCGACTGTGCGCCCTCAGCCCATGCTGCGATCGCGATAGGCGAGCAGGCGAAGCGCGTTGGCGACGACGACGAGGGTCGAGCCTTCGTGCGCCGCGACCGCCGCACCGATTCCGAGTCCGAAGATCGTCGCCGGCACGAGGACCACGACGACGCCGAGGCTGACCACCAGATTCTGGCGGATGATGCGGCGCGTCTGGCGGCTAAGTCCGATCGCGAACGGCAGATGAGCGAGGTCATCGGCCATCAGCGCGACGTCGGCGGTTTCGAGGGCAACATCGGACCCCGCGGCGCCCATCGCGATCCCGACGGTGGCGCTCGCCATCGCCGGTGCGTCATTGACGCCGTCACCGACCATGGCGACCGGCTGCTGCGCCTTGAGGTCGCGAATGGCGTCGACCTTCTGATCGGGCATCAGGTCGCCCCAGGCCTCGTCGATCCCGACCTCGGCGGCAATCGATTCCGCGACCTTCTGGTGATCGCCCGAAATCATGATCATCCGGCCGATGCCGAGCTCGCGCAGTTTGGCGATCGCGGTGCGCGCCGCTTCGCGCGGCGTGTCCATCAGACCGATCGCGCCAAGATCGCGGTCGCCCATACGAACGACCATCGTCGTGCGGCCCTGCTCGCGGAGGCCGGCGATCGCAGCCGCCACTTCGCCGCCGATCGGCGCGATGCCGTCGGCACCGAACATTTCGGCCTTGCCGATCAGGACGGTTTCGCCCTCGACCTTTGCCGTGACGCCGCGACCCGTCAGGCTGTTAAGGTCGTCCGCCACCGGTACGCGCGTCGACGTCAGCATGGCCTCGCCATCGCGCGCGATGGCAGCGGCAAGCGGATGATCGCTCAGCCGCTCGACCGCCACCGCGATCCGCAGCAGTTCCTCCTTCGGCACGCCGCTGGCCGGCAGGACGTCGGTGATGCGCGGCTTTCCTTCGGTGAGCGTTCCCGTCTTGTCGAACGCCAGCGCGGTCAGCGAGCCGAGATTTTCGAGCGGGCCACCGCCTTTGACCAGCACGCCGCCGCGCGCCGCACGCGCAACGCCCGACAGGACGGCACTCGGCGTCGCGATCGCGAGCGCGCACGGGCTTGCCGCGACAAGGACCGCCATGGCGCGATAGAAGCTGTCGCGGAACGGCTCGTCGACAACGACCCAGGCGAAGAGCAGGACGAACACAAGCGCGAGCACGCTCGGCACGAAGATGCGCTCGAACTTGTCGGTGAAGCGCTGGGTCGGCGATTTCTGCGTTTCCGCCTCGCTCACCATCTTCACGACCTTAGCGAGCGTGGTATCGGCCGCAAGACGGGTTACCGCGATCTCGATCGCGCCATAGCCGTTGATGGTGCCCGCGAAGACGCGATATTTTGCGTCGAGTGCATCGGGCTTTGCCGCGGCCTGCGCACGATCGGCCACCGGTTCCTTGTCGACGGGGACGCTCTCGCCGGTCACCGGAGCCTGATCTATCGCCGTGCGGCCAACGACGACGAAGCCGTCGGCGGCAAGACGCTCGTTGGGCTTGACGATGACGGTGTCGCCAATCGCCAGCTGCTCGACCGGGACTTCGCGAGCCGTCCCGTCGGCATCCTTCACCGTCGCGGTCTGCGGCGCCAGCTCCGCAAGCGCCTCGATTGCGCGCTTGGCGCGGCCCATGGCATAATGTTCGAGCGCATGGCCGAGGCTGAAGAGGAAGAGGAGCAGCGCGCCTTCGGCCCACGCACCAAGCGCGGCAGCGCCGGCCGCGGCGACGAGCATCAGCGTGTCGATCTCGAAGCGCTTGAGCTTCAGATTCTCGATGGCCTCGCGGACAGTGAACCAGCCACCGAAGCCATAAGCGGCAATATAGAATGCGAGCGGCACCCACTCCGGCGCCGCGGCGAGCTTCTCGATCGCAAAGCCGATGCCGAGGACGAGACCGCACAGCAGCGCGAAGATCAGCTCGGTCCGCTCGCCGAAGATGCCGCCATGATCATGGCCATGGTCGTGGCTATCCTCGCCCGTATGGCCATGTTTGTGATCTGGCCCATGCGCGTGATCCGGACCATGGTCATGGCCATCATCGCCATGTTGGTGGGCGGCTTGTGCCGGGGCAGCCGCGGCGACGGCAGTCGATTTCTGAGTGACGCCCATATCCGAGAGTGTCTTTCTGATCATTTCGATGGAGGTCTCCGAGCGCTGGAACTCGGCGCGCAGCGTACCGGCGGCGCCGACTTCGGCCTCGATCACGCCCGGCATTTCGCGAAGCTTCAGTCCGATCGTCCGCGCGCGACGGGCGTGGCCGACGCCTTCGAGGTCATCCCAGAAGAGATGCTGATACTGGCCGGTGAGCTCGGCACCGGCGCTGCGCGCGAGCTGCCGCACGCGTTCGAGCGGGAGAATATCCGGACGGTAATGGATGCAGAGCTGTGGCGGCGAACCGTCGCTTGAGCGGACAACATGGACCTTGTCGACGCCTTCGCGTCCTTCGAGTTCGCTCGTCAGGCGCGCGACGCAGCGGTCGGCGGTATCGGCGACTTCGGGGAGGAGAAGCGGAATATCGAGCCGCAACTGGTCACTCATGATGCCATCCTTTTCTGTTGGCGGTCGGCAATGCGATCCGGGCGCATGTTAAACGCGCGGCAGGATGAGGTGCGGGAGCCATTGCGGGATGCGACCCGGCTCCCGCACCTCCCTGACAGCCGGAAATCCCTGCCCGTGGTGAGGGGGGCGATTGAGAGGGGCCTCCGACGGCCAGGTTTCGAATTCAAGATCATGCGCGGCGCCCGCTTGGCCGCGCGTAGCGGGACTGAACTGTCGTGCGACGGAGTTGCTGTTCGAGCGCCATGTTCGAGCGCTTGAGAAAAACGCTGCAAACCCGCCGCAGAATGGGATAGCCGAGCCATGAGAAGAGACCCGCGCATTCCAGGCGATGGGTAACCTCCACCCCTTGGCCGAGCTTTTCGAGCCGGTAGCTCTCCTCGATGACGAGCAGCCCGCGCGTGCCTGTCCGCCAGGAGAAGCCCGTCAGCCAGTCGAGGCCGGTTATCCGCCCCTCGGATGCAAATTCCGGACCCCGCTTCCCGCGCGGAGAATAGACATAGCCTACGCGCTCATCATCTCCCGGACGATCGGTGAAACGGAGCGTCGGATGCCAGTCGTCGTACCGCTCGATATCGACGAGCAGTCGCCAGACCCGCCCGATCGGGACCGGCAAGCGGAGCGAGGTGCCTACCGAGAACATCGGAGACCTCCTCGCTCGCACGAGCTGGTCCGCGACGCAGGCCGGGGACCTGCGCCGCGGTGTAGACCGGCAAGATGCCGGTCAGCTCTGAACATCGGGGGGCTCCGCGGCGGATTTCCCGCCGAGGATTTCGACCGCTTCGAGCGTGATGAGCCCGATGTCCGGTATTTCGGTCAGCTGCGCCGCAAAGTCGCGGAGCCGCTGCTCCTCGTCGATGATCTCGATCACGACCGCCCGGTCATTCTCCAGCGCATGCTTGCGGTGGAGATGCGCCGAGCGACCGAAACCGAGAACCGCTTCGAGCACCGTAACGCCTGCCAGCTTTTGCTGGCGAGCGAGTTCGGAAATGAACTCGAAGACCCGCTGATCACCGAAGAAGGCGGATTCATCGGTGTAGATGCGCAAGAGCTTGGATGCTTTTGTCATGACAGTCTCTCCCTATTCCGTGACCGGCTGGACCGCCGACTCCGCTTTTCGCTTGAGGAACTTCGGCTGCCAGTTCGCCCCGAGGACGACTTTTGCGATCGCGGGGAGAACGAGCAGCGTCAGGATGGTCGCCGCGATGAGACCGCCGATGACGGTCGTCGCGAGAGGCTTCTGCACCTCGGCACCCGTGCCGGTCGCGATCGCCATCGGCACGAAGCCGATCGCGGGCACGAAGCCGGTCATGATCACCGCACGCATCTTCTCGGTCATGCCCTCGCGGATTGCCTCCGTGAGCGGGACATCATTCTCGAGCCGTTCGCGGATCGCCGTCATGACGACGAGACCGTTGAGCACCGCGACGCCGGCAAGGCAGATGAAGCCCACCGCCGCCGACACCGAGAAGTTGATGCCCGTAAGCGCGAGAGTGAACACCCCGCCCGCGAGCCCAAGCGGCACGGCGAGGAACACGGCGGTCGCGCGCCCGAACGTGCCGAGCGCCATGTAAAGCAGGATGAAGATGCCCGCGAAGCAGAGCGGCACCACGATCGAGAGCCGCTGCGATGCGGCCTGCAGACTTTCGAACTGCCCGCCCCATTCGAGGTAATAGCCCGCCGGAAGCTTCACATTGGCGATCTTCGCCTGCGCTTCGGCCACGAAGGATCCCGCATCGCGGCCTTCGAGGTTCACCTGCACGACGACGCGCCGCTTGCCATTTTCGCGGCTGATCTGGTTGAGCCCTTCGGTCAGCCGGATCTGCGCCACCTGGGCGAGCGGTATCTGTCCGCGATTGCCGCCCTCGGAGGGCAGCAACACGGGCAGCGCGCGGATGTCGTCGAGATTGACCCGGGTCGCGTCGGGGACGCGAACCGTGATGTCGAAGCGCCTGTCGCCCTCATAGAGCAGGCCGGATTCCCGCCCGCCGAGCGCCGCCGACACCGTATCGGCAACCTCCTGTACCGAGAGACCGTAGCGCGCGATCGCATTGCGATCGAGCTTCACGTCGAGCGTCGGAGCGCCGCCCACTTGGTCGGCCTTGACGCTGCCCGCACCCGGTATGCCCTGGAGCACGCGCACCATCTCGTTCGCCGCGAGCGACATCTTGTCGAGGTCGTCCCCGTAGAGCTTGATGGCCACGTCGCCGCGAACGCCCGCGATCAGTTCGTTGAAACGAAGCTGGATCGGCTGGCTGACTTCATAAAGCTGGCCGAGCTGGCCGCCAGCGGCTTTCTCGATACGCTCGACGACATCGGCCTTCGAATCGACACCTGCCGGCCACTGATCCTGGGGTTTCAGGATCACGAAACCGTCGGAGATGTTCGGCGGCATCGGGTCGGTCGCCACCTCGGCCGTACCCGTCTTCGAAAACATCAGCTCGACTTCGGGCAGGCTCGAGATCGCCGTCTCGACGTTGCGCTGCATGACCAGAGACTGTTCGAGGCTCACCGAAGGCACGCGCGTCGAGGCAAGCGCCATATTCTTCTCGTCGAGCTGCGGAATGAATTCCGAGCCGAGCAGTCCGAACGCCGGGATCGCAAGGACGAAGAAGGCAAAGCCGCCGGCGATGAAAGCCCACGGCTTGGCGAGCGCCTTGTCGAGCAAGGGCAGGTAGCGCTCCTTCGACTTGCGGATCGCCCAGACTTCCTTCTCGGCAACCTTGCCGCGAATCATCAGCGCGACAAGCGCCGGAACCAGGGTGATCGCGAGAATGAAGGCCGCAACGAGCGCGAGCATGATGGTGATGGCCATCGGCGAGAAGGTCTTCCCCTCGACGCCCGTAAACATCAGCAACGGCGCGAAGGCCAGTAGGATGATCGCCTGGCCGAAGACGGTCGGTTTGATCATCTCCTGGCTCGCGCGCATCGTCTCCTCGAGACGTTCGCGAAGGTTGAGCAATCTCCCTTCATGCTCCTGCCGGTGCGCCAGTCTGGCGAGGCAGTTTTCGATGATGATCACCGCCCCGTCGACGATCAGACCGAAGTCGAGCGCGCCGAGGCTCATCAGGTTACCGGGGACCCGGAAGGCGTTCATGCCCATCGCCATCATCAGGAAGGAGAAGGGAATGACGAGCACCGCGATGATCGCGGCGCGCCAGTTGCCGAGCAGGAAGAAGAGCGCGGCCGCTACGAGCAGCGCGCCTTCGGTGAGGTTCTTTTCAACCGTGCCGACGGTTGCGTTCACGAGCTTGGCGCGGTCGAGTACCACCTTCACTTCGACGCCGGGCGGCAGGGTCTTCGACACCTGCGCGATCTTCGCCGAAACATCCTCCGCAACAGTGCGGCTATTCTGCCCGATCAGCATGAGCACGGTCCCGATGACCGCCTCCTTGCCGTTCATGCTGCCCGCACCGGTTCTGAGGTCGCCGCCGATCTTCACATTGGCGAGCTGTCCAACCGTCACGGGCACGCCGCCGCGCGTCGCGACGACGGCGTTGCGGATTTCGTCGACCGAGCGGACGCGTGCATCGACGCGCACGAGATAGGCCTCGCCTGCCCGGTTATAGTAGTTGGCACCGACCGCGAGGTTGGCGCGTTCAAGGGCTTCGCCCAGTTCGCTATAGGAAATGCCGTAGCTGGTGAGGCGGGTCGGATCGGGTTCGACCACGAAGGTCTTGGCATAGCCGCCGATCGAGTCGACGCCGGCGACGCCGCCGACCGACTTCAATTGCGGGCTGACGATCCAGTCCTGGACCGTGCGAAGATAGCCCGATTTGGCGATCTCGTCGGTGAGGATATCGCCCTCGGGGGTCAGATAGCTGCCGTCGGGTTGCCAACCTGGTTGGCCCGCGACCTTCTTGGCGCCCTTCCCGTCGGGATTTTTGTAGCCGACGGTGTACATGACGACCTCGCCGAGACCCGTCGTGACGGGACCGATCTGCGGCTGGGCCCCGTCGGGAAGATTCTCGCCCGCCTGGAGAAGCCGTTCGCCCACCTGCTGGCGCGCGAAATAGAGGTCGGTTTCATCGGTGAAGATTGCCGTCACCTGGCTGAAGCCGTTGCGCGAGATCGAGCGTGTCGTCTCGAGCCCCGGAATGCCGGCGAGCGAGATTTCGATCGGATAGGTTACGAGCTTCTCGATTTCGACCGGCGAGAGACGCGGATCGATCGTGTTGATTTGCACCTGCTTGTTGGTGATGTCGGGAACCGCGTCGATCGGCAGCTTGGTGAGCTGCCATACGCCGAGTCCCGCGATCACGAGGAAGAGAAAGAGTACCGCCCAGCGCGCGCGGACGGATAGCGCCATCAGTTTCGCGATCACGGTTTATTCCTCCTCGCCCGCGCCCTTGCCGAGTTCGGCCTTGAGCAGGAATGCGTTCTTGGTCGCGACGATCTGGCCCGGCTTCAGCCCGGCGAGGATTTCGACACGGCCCGCGCTGCGCTGGCCGACGGTCACCTGCTGCGCGCGGAAGCCGTCCTTCGTGCGGACAAACACCACGTCGCGGCCTTCGAGCGTCTGGAGGGCTTCGTCCGCGATCACGATACGGGCCGGCCCACCGGTTTCGGCGCCGCGGCTCGGAAGCAGCCGCACCCGGACCGCCAAGCCCGGCTGGAGCGCCCCGGGTACGTCGAGCACGGCGGTTGCCGAGCGCGTGTCGCCCGACAGGCCGGGCGTGACGGCGCGCACGCGGGCATCGATCGTCCGTCCGTCGGGAAGTTCGATGATCGCACGGTCTCCGGGCGAGAGCCGCTGGGCATCGGCCGGACCGACGGCGGCCTCGATCTGCACCTTGCTGGGATCGGCAACGCGGAACAATTCGGTTTCGGGCTGAACGAAGGCGCCAAGGCTGGCGTTCTCGGCCGTGATCCGTCCCGAGATCGGGCTTGCCACGATGACGCTGCTGCCATCGCGCGTGACCTGCGCGGCGCTCGCTGCGGCACGCGCGCGCTGCGCTTCGGCCGCGGCGGCCGCGGCTTCGGCTTGCGCCTGCTCATAGTCGACGCGCGCCGACACCTTCTGGTCGAACAGGGTCTTCTCGCGGTGGAGATTTTTCTGCGCGAGCGTCGAGCGCGCATCGGCGGCAATCCGTTCGGCCGCAATCTGGGCGGCGTCGCGGCTTTGCACGATCGCGATCGTCTCACCGGCGCTGACCGGATCGCCGAGCCGCTTGAAGAGACGGGTGACCGCGCCGCCCGCGCGGGCGGTGACGATCGCCTCGCCGCTCGGCGCGGCGGTAACGGTCGCTTGCGAGATGATTTCCGAACCGAGTCCGCCGGCGCCGATCGTCTCGACGCCGATCTCGGCGGCCTTGATCGCTTCGGGCGTGATGGCGAGGCTGCTCGGAAGGGCTTCGCTCGCCGCTTCCTTTTCGCCTTCGGCAGCCGGCGCGGCGGCCGGGTCGGCGGTGCAGCGTGCAACGCCGAAGCCCGTGACGGCAGCGAGTATCATGGCGCCCGCGACAGTGCCGAGGAGACGCTTGTCCTTGGTGATCATATTCTATCTCCGCTGTTGATGCGGTTCGCGCGCCGACCGGCGGCGCACCCCTGTTGACTTGGAAGGACGATGGCGAAGGCGCCTCCGTCCACTGGAAGGCTCGGTGCGCTCATGGCTGATGATCCGCATCGCCGTCGGCGGCTGCCTGGCGCGATAGGATGGCGCGGGCTTCGGCCCGGGCCTGGCGCGCCGCGATCAGTTCGGCCTGCGTTGCCGCATAGGCCTGCTGCGCGTCGATATATTCGACGAGCGAGGACTTGCCGGCGCGGTAGCTGAGTTCGGCGAGCCGGACACCTTCGCGCGCCTGCTCGATGCCGCTACCCTCAAGCGCCGCGAGGCGGGCCTCTGCGGCTTCGAGTTCGGCCTGCGCATTGGCGATCTCCGCCTGAGCATTGACCACTGCATTCTCGCGCCGCGCAATGGCGGCGGCGACATCGGATTTGGCTGCCGAGATGTTGCCGCGGTTGCGGTCGAAGACGGGGAGCGGCACGGAAACATTGGCGATCAATGCGCGATCGCCGGTGTCGCGAAGCTGACGCACCCCGAAGCCGACCGACGGATCGAGCCGGCCATCGGCGCGCTGCCCCTGGAGCCGCGCTTCAGCAATCAGCTTCTCGGTTTCTGCCAAGCGAACGTCGAGCGTCGCGAGCGAGTCCACCGTCTCCGGTGCCACCCACATATCGCCTTCCATCAACTCGGCAGGCGGGACCGAGCTTCCAAGGAGCGCCGCGAGCGAACGCCGGGCGGTCCTTTCTTCGGCCTCGGCCGTGCGTAGCTCGGCGGTGGCCTGAACGAGAGCCGCATTGGCGCGGAACGCACGGAGCGGCGGCTCGTTGCCGGTATCGACCATGGCCTGTGCCACGCGGACGAGTTCGCGGGCACGCGCTTCATTTTCGCGTGCGAGCGCGAGGCTATCGCGGGCCGCGAGAGCGGTCGCGAACTGGTTGCGGACATCGAGCGCAAGATCTGCGCGTGCAATCTCCAACTTGTACTTCGCGGCCAGAAACTCGGCGTCGGCGAGCGTCATGCGCGACCGGCGCCGGCCCCCGATATCGAGACGCTGATTGACCGACACGGTCGTTTCGAGACCGTTCAGGCCCGAGTAGGGGCCGGTGCCTGCGAAATTCTCGACATCGACATTGAGCGTCGGATTGTAGCGATAACCCGCCTGACGCTGGCGACCGCGAGCGGCCTCCACTTCGGCTTCGGCGGCAACCACGCGCGGCGAGCGCGCGTCGGCTTCCTCCATCGCCTGCGCGAGGGACAATCGAGCGGGAAGCGGGCCGGTACGCACGGCCTCGCCTGCGGAAGAAGGCGGTCCCACCAGCTCCGTCGCTGCCGACTGGGCAGCGGCGGGCGCGGAATTTGAGCCTGCAACGAGCGCCACGAGACTCGCGGCGACAACTATGGATTTCATGAAAAGGAGACTCCTGACGTTTCCAGGGAGAAGCGCACGCGAAGGGCACGCGCAGACCTAGAGCGTCAGGCGATTGGAGGGCGGAACGTCCCGATATAGGCGACGGGCGGCAAGGCGGCCGTCAGGATGCGCGTATGCGCTTCAGGGGCAGGCGTTTCGGTCGCTGCCGACAGCGATTCCGCCGGGACGCCCGAATGGTGACCGTGGCAGCCATGAGCGGCGGCAGGCACCTGCTGCTTTTCGCCGGGAGAGGATTTTTTCTTGTCGACTTCGGCGCCTTCGATCGCCGGTGCGGGAACGCAGCCGGCTTCGATCACAGCAACGAAAAGGCTCGCCTCGGCCCGATCCTCGGTCGCATGTGCGAGCGACCCCGCAACCGTTCCGGATGCAAGGAGAAGGGTCAGGAGGAAGAGGATCACCCGTCGCATTGAAACCGGCCCCTAGCATCGAAACGGCGCGGTGAAAAGTAGAAGATTTTCAATCAACTTCGGCGGCACTCTTCGAACCCCCGAACCGGCTCCGTAATTTTATCTCATGGAGGTAAGAGAGCAGTGCACCTTGCCCCTCTATAGTTGCAGATGCGCCTCAAGAAACAGGATATCGGCCGAACAATCACGCGTTAAGCACAATAATTCTACAATTGTCTTTCACTCTTATTTCTATCGCTTCGCTATTGGCCCCCGCCTCCTTTGTTCGGGACGACATTCGAGCGATATGCTTCCCGTGAGACGAGGGGGTAAATCGGACGCAGAGCGGCACAGCGTCCTGCCGGAACATCAGGGCTTGACCCTGTATCTACTACAGGGTGCAAGAGCCTGCCCTGCACAAAAAAGGGGGAAAGAGGATGGTGCCGCCGACAGTAAATCCCGTGAGCATGGCCGTCATCGAGCCGCTGCTGCGCGAGCAATATCGCCTGTTTTGCGAATCACGCCGAATCGGAGATGAAGCCGCTGCGTGGCAGGCGCTGGAATGGGAACATATATTGAGCCAGCCCTATATGGGCGCGCATCTCGCCTCCCACTGGCACATGTTTCGCTATGCGATCGAGCTCGGCGATGCCCGTGAAGCTACCGGTCAGGCAATGCGGTTCCTGCTCGTCCCGCTCGGTTCGCTGACCGGCCGCCTCCCCGCAGGGAATAATGGTCGCGCGCGGGTGAGCGCCTTCGAGCCGATGCCGATGCCGCAGGCCCTCGAAGCGCTGATCGAAACGGCCCGGTCGACGGAGAGCCGCGCTGCGCGAACCGATTGATCCGGTTTTGGACTTCCGGAACGGGTCATTCGCTGTTAGGGGCGCGACCATGTCCGGCGCTACCCTTCGCCTGTTGCTTGTGTTCATCCTGCTGCTCAGCGGGCTCCACAATGCTGCGCCGGCGATGGCGGGCATGACGCACCATGCGACGGATTCGCATCTTTCGCACCATGTCGAGCCGGGCCATGCGTCGGACAAGGACACGCAAAAAGGTCAGCAGGACGCCGACCTCCACGGCAGTCACCATAATTGCCCGGTCGCATCCGATCAGGCCCTTTCGGGTCATGACGATCTGTCCTGTTTTTCCGGCGGCCTGCACTTTGCGTTGCCCGCGACGCGCCTCGCTTCGCGCGCGCTCGCACCGCCCCTGAACCCTCCCCTCGCCTGAACGCCGCCTGCCGCGCGGCCCCTTTTCGGCCTGCGCTCAGTCGAATCGTTCAGGAGTGATCATTCATGCATATCCATATGCGCGCCGCCCTGTTGGCCGGGGCTGCGCTGCTGGCGGGGTCCGTTTGGGCCCAGCCGCTAACGCTCGACCAGGCGGTCGAGCGGGCCATCGCTGCATCGCCCGAGCTTAGAGCGGGCGAAGCGGGGGTCGACGCCGCGCGCGCCGACCAGCTGCAAGCCCGCGTCCGTCCCAATCCGACCGTGTCGGTCGACATGGACAATGGCGTCGGGACGGGCGGCTATGGCCTGTTCCGGCAATCGGAACTCACCGTCACCTATTCGCAGCCGCTCGAACGCGGGGGCAAGCGCGAGGCGCGAATGGCGCTTGCCGAGCGCGGTGTCGTTCTCGCCGAGGCGCAGTGGCGGCTCGTCCGGCTCGACATCGCCCAGGAAGTGCAGCGCGCCTATATCGACGTCCAGATCGCCGAGCAGATGGTCTGGATCGCAGAGGATCGCGTCAAACTTGAAAAGGAGATGCGGACCGAAGCGATCAGGCGCGTGCGCGGCTACAAGGATCCGCTCTTCGTCGAGACGCGCGCCGATGCCCGCATTCTCGAAGCCGAACTGGCCCTGAAGGAAGCCCAGGCGAAGCGGCAGTCCGCACGCGCATTGCTCACCTCCTTCTGGGGCGGCACGCCTGACAGCCTCGTTATCGCCGAGGGGATCGAGAAACCCGATCCGCGCGATCCGCCGCTCGCCGAAGCCGACGCGGCGGTCTTCGACGCCGCCGTCGACCGGGCCCGCGCGCAGGTCGTCGTCGAGCAGAGCCGTGCGCACCAAGACTATACGGTCTCGGGCGGCACGCGCTTTCTTCGCGAGACCAATGATGTCGCCGTTCTTGGCGGCATCTCGATCCCGCTCGGACGGTTCGACCGCAACCAGGGCAATATCGCCCGGGCGCAGGCCGAACGGCGGCAGCTCGAGTTCCAATCCGAAGCGAGCCGGCTCGAGCGGCTGCGGCGCCTCGCGTCGCTGCGCGCCGATGCCGACGCCGCACGCGTCCGGGCCGAGGGCATCATGAACGACGTCTATCCCAAGGCGGTGAAGACGCTCGGCCAGGTGCGCGAAGGCTATGCCCGCGGCGGGTTCCTGTTCGCCGACGTACAGGATGCCGCCGACGTCATCATCCAGATCCAGGGTCAGTGGGCCGAGGCCATGACACGCTACCGCGATTTGCTCGCGGAGATCGATCGCCTGACCGGCCGCTTCGATGCGGCTCCCCTTGCGGAGAATATTCCATGAAGAAGTTTCCATTTCCCGCCGCGGCTGCGGCGCTGTTCCTTGCTGTGCCTCTCGCTGCCTGCGGTGGCGGAGCCGAGGGCGAAGACAAGCATGAAGAAGGCGAAAGCCACGCTGAGGGCGAAGGCGAGGAAGATGCCAAAGGCCCGAACGGTGGCAAATTGCTCAAGAATGGCGATTTCGCGGTCGAGGTCATAATCTTCGAGAATGGCACCGAGCCGCAATTCCGCGTTTTCGCAACGCGGGACGGCAAACCGGTCGACCCGAAGGATGTCCAGCTCGCCATCACCCTCACGCGGCTTGGCGGCGACGTCGATCGCTTCACCTTCCGCCCGCAGGGCAAATTCCTCGCAGGGCAAGGTGTCGTCACCGAACCGCACAGCTTCGACGTCGAGGTTGTCGCGGTGACGGGCGGCAAGCGGCACGTTTGGAAATATGCGAACCCCGAAGGGCGCACGCGGATCGGGGCTGACGCCGCCAAGGCCGGAGGCATCGAAACCGCGGTCGTCGGACCGGCGACGGTGGGCGAAATGCGCGAACTCTACGGCACCGTCCAACTGTCGCCGACCGCCCGCTCCGAAATTCGCGGCCAGTTCCCCGGCCGCGTCGTCTCGGTGACCAAGGCGGTGGGCGACAGCGTCCGCCGTGGGGAACTGCTCGCGCGCATCGAGTCGAGCGAGAGCCTCCAGGTCTATCCGGTATATGCGACGGTCGGCGGCGTGATCGCCGAGCGCAACGCCAACCCCGGCGACGTCACCGACGGGCGCGCACTCTATGTGGTCACCGACCCGGCGCAGACCACGGTCGTCTTCAACATCTTCCCCCGCGACCTCGCGATCATACGTCCGGGCATGCGGGTGACGGTGGAGACGCAGGACGGCGCCGAAATCGCGACCGCGCCGCTCGGGCAGTTCCTGCCCGACGGCAATGTCGAGGCGGGCACTGCGCTCATCCGCGCGACCATCCCGAACCGCTCGGGAACGCTCCGCCCTGGCATGGCCTTGCGCGGCCGCGTGATGGTCAACCCCGTCACCGTGCCGCTTGCCGTGCGCACCGAGGCGATCCAGCCCTTCCGCGACTTCAAGGTGGTCTATGCCAATTTCGGGCAGGACTATGAGGTCCGGATGCTGAAGCTCGGCCGTTCGTCGCCCGAATGGACCGAGGTCCTGTCGGGCATCAAGCCCGGCACCGCCTATGTCACCAAGGGCAGTTTCCTCGTTCGCGCCGACATCGAAAAGTCCGGCGCGGGCCACGACCATTGATCGGGGAGCAGGATAACATGCTAGCCAGAACCATAGGCTTTTCGATCCGGCAACGATGGCTCGTCCTCGCGGTGGTCGCGCTCCTCTGCGCGATCGGCGCGTGGAGCGCGACCAAATTGCCCATCGACGCCGTTCCCGACATCACCAACGTCCAGGTCCAGATCAACACCAAGGCGGAAGGCTATTCGCCGCTCGAGTCCGAGCAGCGCATCACCTATCCGATCGAGACCGCGATCGCGGGCATCCCGAACCTCAACTATACCAGGTCGATCTCGCGCTATGGCCTGAGCCAGGTCACTGTCGTCTTCGAGGACGGGACCGACATCTATTTCGCGCGCCAGCAGGTCAACGAGCGGCTCCAGGCCGCGCGCGGCCAGCTTCCGCCCGGGATGGAGCCCGAAATGGGCCCGATCTCGACGGGCCTCGGCGAAATCTTCATGTTCTCGATCGAGGCCGAACCGGGCGCGCGAAAACCCGACGGCACGCCTTATACGGCGGAAGACCTCCGGACGATGTCCGATTGGGTCATCCGGCCGCAGATGCGCACGATTCCGGGGGTCGCCGAGATCAACACGATCGGCGGCTATGCCCGCCAATATCATGTGACACCCAACCCGGCCTCGCTCGCCTCGCTCAATCTCTCGCTCAACGATGTCGTCACCGCACTCGAGGCCAATAATGCCAACCGCGGGGCCGGTTATGTCGAGCGCAGCGGCGAACAGATTCTGATCCGCGTGCCGGGTCAGGCCAATAATGAGCGTGACCTGTCGCAGATCATCGTCACCACCCGCGGCGGGGTTCCGATCCGGATCGCCGACGTCGCCGATGTCGCGATCGGCTCGGGGCTCCGCACAGGCGCCGCAACCGAAAATGGCAAGGAAGTCGTCCTCGCGACGGTCTCGATGCTGATCGGCGAGAATCCGCGCGTGGTGGCGCAGGCCTCGGCCGAACGCCTCGTCGAAGCCTCGCGTGCGTTGCCGAAGGGTGTCGTTGCCAAGCCGCTCTACGATCGCACCGCGCTCGTCGAGCGGACGATTTCGACGGTGCAGAAGAATCTCGCCGAGGGCGCGCTGCTCGTCATCGTGATCCTGTTCCTGCTGCTCGGCAATTTCCGGGCCGCGCTGATCACGGCGGCGGTCATTCCGGTCGCGATGCTGATGACGCTGACGGGCATGCTCCAGACGCGGACATCGGCAAACCTCATGAGCCTCGGGGCGCTCGACTTCGGCCTCATCGTCGACGGGGCCGTCATCATCGTCGAGAACTGCCTCCGCCGGCTCGGCGAGGCTCAGCACAGGCTCGGACGCCTGCTCGACCGCGACGAGCGCTTCGGCCTAGTCGCTTCCGCAAGCGCAGAAGTGATCAAGCCGAGCATCTTCGGCATTATTATCATCACCGCAGTCTATCTGCCGATCTTCGCGCTCGAGGGCGTCGAGGGCAAAACCTTCCATCCGATGGCGATCACCGTCGTCCTCGCGCTTACCGCCGCTCTGCTGCTGTCGCTCACCCTGGTTCCGGCCGCGGTGGCGCTGTTCGTGACCGGCAAGGTCGAAGAAAAGGAAAATTGGCTGATGCGCGGGCTCGGCAAGGGCTACCGCCCGATGCTCGACCGCGTCCTCAATTGGCCGAAGGCTGCGCTGGCTGGTGCTTTGGCGCTTGTCGCGCTGAGCGGCGTGGCGGCGACCAGTCTCGGGTCCGAGTTCATCCCGGACCTCGACGAAGGCGATATCGCGATGCACGCGATGCGCATTCCGGGGACGAGCCTCACCCAGTCGATCGCGATGCAGGAGGCGCTGGAGAAGAGGATCAGGCAGTTCCCCGAAGTCGAGCGGGTGTTCGCGAAGATCGGCACTCCCGAGGTAGCGACCGATCCGATGCCCCCGTCGGTCGCCGATAATTTCATCATGCTCAAGGACCGGAAGGAATGGCCCAATCCGAGAAAGACGCGCGACCAGCTCGTTGCCGAACTCAACAAGGCGGCGAACGAGGTGCCAGGGAACAATTATGAGTTCACCCAGCCGGTGAAGATGCGCATGAACGAGCTGATCGCCGGCGTTCGCGCCGACGTGGCGATCAAGTTGTTCGGCGACGACCTCGATCAATTGCTCGAATCGGGGCAGGCGATCGAGGAAGTCGCGGGCGGGATTGCGGGCGCGCAGGACGTGAAGCTCGAACAGGTCACCGGCCTGCCGATGCTCTCGGTCACGCCCGATCGCGACAAGCTCGCGCGCTACGGTGTCAGCATGGAAACGGTGCAGGATGCGGTTTCGACAGCGACCGGCGGCCGTCAGGCCGGCGAGCTTTTCGAGGGTGACCGCCGCTTCGACGTCATCGTCCGGCTTCCCGAGGCCATTCGCACCGATCTCGCGTCGCTCGGCAATCTCCCCGTTGCACTTCCGGCCGGCGGCTTCGTGCCGCTTTCGGAGCTGGCGGAGATATCGCTCGCGGCGGGGCCGAACCAGATCAGCCGCGAAAATGGCAAGCGCCGCGCGGTGATCACGGCGAATGTTCGTGGGCGCGATCTGGGCTCGTTCATCGACGAGCTCACGCAAAAGGTCGAAGCTGAGGTCGTGCTGCCCGATGGTTACTACATCGAATATGGCGGCACATTCGAGCAGCTTCAGTCCGCGACCGAGCGCCTCCAGATCGTCGTGCCGCTGGTGCTGCTGCTGATCTTCGGGCTGCTGTTCATGCTGTTCGGCACGGTGCGCGATGCTGCGATCGTCTTCTCGGGCGTGCCTCTGGCGCTGACGGGCGGGGTCGCGGCGCTGGCGCTGCGCGACATTCCGTTATCGATCTCGGCGGGCGTCGGCTTCATCGCTTTGTCCGGGGTCGCGGTGCTGAACGGCGTGGTGATGCTATCCTTCATCAAGGATCTGCGCGAACGCGGAAAAGCGCTCGTCGAGGCGATCCGCGAAGGCGCGCTGACCCGCCTCAGACCGGTGATGATGACGGCGCTGGTGGCGTCGCTCGGGTTCGTACCGATGGCGCTCAATGTCGGGGCTGGGTCCGAGGTGCAGCGGCCGCTGGCAACTGTCGTCATCGGCGGGATCATCTCGTCGACGATCCTGACTTTGCTCGTGCTGCCGGCCCTGTACCTCCTGGTCCATCGACGGACCGCGAAGGCCGAAGAGGAAGAGCTGGCGCGCCCGAGCAGCGTCCCCAGCCCCGAAGGCTGAGACACTCCCGGATGGCCGCCATTCCCCCCTGTCGGCGGCAACCGAGAGTGCTGACTGGGGCGGAACCCAAGCGGGTTCCGCCTCCTTTTAGGGATGGTGAGGATTGAGGAGCTTGCAATGAATGAAAAAGCATCCGGGAGCGAACGCGAAAAGCGAACGCTCCAGATCGTTCTCGTCCTGAACTCGGCTATCGCGATCGCCTTCCTCGTAACCGGCGGGCTCGGCGATTCGAGCGCGCTCATCGCCAATGGGCTCGACAATCTGTCCGACGCCGCGGTCTATGCCTTGAGCCTCGTTGCGCTCAGCCACGGCCTGAAATGGAAAACCCGTGCTGCCACGGCATCGGGTGTCATGCTGCTGGTCTTCGCGGCCGGCGTCCTGTTCGATGTAGGACGGCGCTATTTCGAAGGCAGCGAACCGATCGGTCCGACAATGATGATCATGTCGGCCGTCGCTGCGGTGGTGAACTATGCTTGTCTGAAGCTCTTGCAGCGCATTCAGGATCCGGACGTCAACCTCAGAGCCGCGACAACCTTCAGCTACAACGACTTCATCTCGAACGGCGGCATCCTGATCGCGGGTGTCCTCGTCTGGTGGCTCGGTACGAACTGGCCGGACCTTCTGGTTGGATTTGCGACTGCGCTGATCGCGATCAAGGGCGGCATCGAAATCCTTCGCGACGCCCGCCAAGAGGCCAAACAGCAGAAAGATTAGAGCATGTGAGGCGTGTCGGATCGGCGGAAGAATGTTCGGACCTCTGCGAACAACGTCGCCGATCCTGCCCTAGAGGCACCCGACAGCTCGCTCCCATCATATTACGTCCTTATTACGCGAGGCAAAAATCGAGCCCACGTAACGACGCGTATTACGCCGCCATTCGGCGTAAGTGTCTGAAATTGTTAGGAAAACTGGAGCGGGCGAAGGGATTCGAACCCTCGACCCCAACCTTGGCAATATTCATCTCATTTATAACTAGATGATTTTCAAAGTCAAATTTTCCGACTTCTATATCCGTATATGATCCGAATATGGTAGAGAGAAATCATTATCAAACCTTATCAATGGGTTATTGCAGATCAAGCAACCTCTCTAAAGAAGGTGAAGGCAACAGAGATCATCAAGTGGGAGGAGGTGATGGGAATATCGTCTCGGAGGTATTGAGTGAAAATCGGACCTGTGTTTGGGTAATAAGACTTCTCTCAACACCCAAAAACCATTTAATGACTCACCATAAAACCAACAAAATTTACCAACAATCATTCCGTGAATTTACAAATCCATCTCGATTTGTGAATCCTATTGCTGTGACCCTCACCCTGAAACAGGGGATTAAGGTAGGTTCGTCGTTCGAACGGATCACACAAGATCGAGCAATACAGAACTATCGTCACTTCTCGAACCTGCTGAACACAGAGGTTTATGGGAAACGGTTCAAACGACACGGTGTCCGTGTCCAGATGGTCCCAGTCCTCGAAGGGGGTAACGGCACCCGTCTTCATTTCCACTGTGTGATCGATCGTCCCGACGAGGTCAGCTATAATCGGTTCTCCCGAATGATCGAGAATTCGTGGAAACGAACCGACTGGGGCTACAACCAGATCGACATCCAGCCGTCCTGTGACGAAGGATGGACTAAATACATTAGCAAGTTCCGTGGGAAGACCGACTACATCGACTCGTTCGATTGGTCCAACACCCACCTGTCCTGATCGACGGGTATAGACCCCTTTCAGACGACTTTCTCTCAGACCACCCCACCAACGAGGTTCGACCCTTCGGACCTTGATCCCTTGTTGTGTCTAAAAGACTTTTCAAAATCTCATTATGAAACTTGATGAGAATAGAAATTTACAAGCAGTTTCAACGAATTCAATCATCAAAAATTGTTCCAAAAAGCTCTATCATCCCGTTGATCGTTCCAACGAATTTCCAGATATCCTGCTAGCAGCCGCTATAAAGGATATGAAATGACAAAAGACGATCTGCCAGATGCCAACGATCCCCCAGCGATTTTTGAATTCGCTATGAGCTTCAACGGATATGAGCATTTTGGGTCGTTTGAGAAATGTTGCCATGCGGCAAATGCTCGTTCCAGAGCCTCGTTAGAGGATGTCCGGAACGAGCTATTTTTTTGTGCTCGGGCTTCTCGCCATCGGGGCGATTGGGAGTTCGTCGAGCGGTATGCGCAGTTATTGCCCTATTTTGAAAACTTCACCTGATCTGCCCTTGCGGCTTAGACGGCAACGATATCTGCATATTCGGTCATTGGCCCTATAGTTAGATGCAAGGGTTCAAGCAGCGAGGACGGCTTTTTTCTCGGGCAAAAGGCAACGCGAACTTCCTTCTGATACGCATATCCGAAGTGCTTTGCCATCTGTGGTATCCGGAATTTTGAGTAGTCTCTATACGGATCGTAGTAAATTACACTTCCTTCATATGGTATCCATTCTGGATAACGAGAAAGGAACGTTGAAATCAAGCGTTGCTTAAAGCGGACCGGGTCTTTGATTACTATTGCAGCGTCAGCTTCAAAATCCGTCGGCATACGATAATGGATGTTCTGGCATAGGCTGAAAAGGTAATAATCATCAAAAACGAGCGGGATGACGATATCATCATCGTTGAATGAGACCTTATGGCCATCGAAAACAAGGTGATCTTTTCCTTCCATCCGTTCCTTATATGTTGGTATGAAGAACGTTCGGCTTGTTTCATCATCTCGAACGGCGTTGAGCAGGTTCGCGTCATTGTAGAGTCCGGCGTTAGCTAATCTTAGTTCACCCTTCTGAAGCATCGGCTCAAGAAACTGACGCTTTCCGTACTTCACGACGATGGGCGTCGAGGGAGCGGAATAGCCCTCGAACATTGTGATGCCGATCGGTGTCCCGTGTTCGAAATATTTGACCAAAGGCGCTCGAGCCGACGCGATCACGTCTGGTGGCGCATGGCCGCCAAGTCGAGCCCCGTATTCCTCGAGCATATGAGTGAAGACCTGCATATACTCATCAGTCTCAGTGAATGGGACTAGCCCGATTTTGCCCTCTGGCGTGAGATCCATCGCATTCATGAAGATGTTGCAGAACCGCTCCGCGACGCGCTCATCTGGAGCCCCTACCAAATACGGATCGGTGAGATACATATGTCGCCACATCTCATGGCGCTTCAAACGCCCCGGCTGTTCCGACTTCCACTCATAATGTTGTCTTCGCTTATGAATGCCCTGGAGCCGTTCGCGGATCTGTTCAGCGCTAACCGTTGCCATCAGGTTGCTATTATCCCCCAAGATGGCGTTCTGCCATCATTCCGAGCGGACCTATCTTAACAATGACACTGTGCCGAGCACTGCTCCCAACAGACCTAAGAACAAAGAGATGGCTCCTAAGCGCGTGGCAATTCGAGATATCGGCTCTGACGCATGCCACCCCCACAACACCTCATCGAGCCAATTGGCAGGTTTAAAATCCACTTCGACCTCGTGGTCGTATGAAGAAATTCCAAGCCGGTTTCGTGTGCGAAGATCGACCGCGACGCTGTCCGGCTGATTCCTCCTTGCTCCGCGAGCTACCAACAAAACTGATTTTCCGTTGCAGCTCATTTTGCAGACGCGCCCCGCTGGCACGTCGCGTCTGTGCTTGCGATGAACGCGAACCATGCCTTGAAAGACATCTGCGGTTCTCAGTTCGATTATTTTCAGCCTACTGGGCACTAATCAAGGTCCCCAACCAACTCTGCCTCCATCTCACTGGCTGAAATATCGCTCAGGATGTTGGATTCTAGCCGCTCATAGTGCCGGATAATGGAGCTAATTTCCGGATCAGCCAAACGCTCGTAAGCCTTGTTGAGCTTCGCCATCGCGTCGTCGAAAACGGTGCGGTCACCGCTGTAACGCAGTATGTTGATGCCAACATTGCAGTAAGCCCCAAACACCCCTGTTGCATGTGCATGGCGCTGGGTGCCGACTAACGCCGCCTCTCGCGCCTGATTCAGAATGGCCAGCCGATCTTCAACTAAAAGCCCAGGGCTTTCGGTAGCGCGTGCAATTAGAAGCTCTATCTTCAATCGGGTGACGGGCGCATCGATTTTCCTGAAATCGGTTTCAAAAATTCGAATCTCGGTTTGAGCCTGATCGTATTGGCCAATGTCAGTTAGATTGCGGATCAGGCGATGCCGCGGCACCCTCTGTCCCGGAACCAGCGAAACTAGCTTACGCAAAAGTCGATTTTGCACCTCCTTGTCGGGAAGGCGGGGAATCCCCGTTTGGACGTTGCAAAGCTCGATCAGTGACCTAACCTCAATATCGTACGTTGGGACCGCGGTATCGATAATTTTGTCGTACAGATCGACGATCTTATTCGTGTCATTGTATTTATACTTCACGATAATTGCACTGATGACTGGGTGGCGGCCTCTCCATCCATAGATATGGTGCTTTGCATTGATCGTGTATTCATTGACGATATCCGTCATATTTTCCAATAGCGCCATGGTGCTAGCCATCGGGATACCCAATAGGCGGATGATAAGCTGCCGATGCACCTTCACGCCCACATTCTCGAGCGCTGCAACCAAGCGATATACATCCTGATAGACTTCATCGAGTTCAGCGAACTCTCGAAGAATAATGTTGTCGAAGCTCTCGGACGCAAAAATATTGCGCATACAAACGAACATGTCGGATTCGCACCGGTCGATGAGGCGCCGGCGCTTTTCCGCCCGAGTGAAACCGGAGAAGCTAGTTTCGACCAGCTTCGCTAGATCGGTGCTGGAGTCGACCAGCGAAAGCAGTCGCTCGATCTCCTCGCCACCGACTTTGGACAGCACGAAAAGCTTTCCGCGCTTGTAGATATTGGGAGACTTGATTCTTGGTTTCCAATGGTTCCTGCTGGATGCCATCAAGACCGTTAGTGAGCCTAGACCGGCACCGACGAGACGATCCACGAGATCATTGATTTCACGAATATGTCCGTGGGCCTCATCTACGAAGAGCACACCTTTTCGACCCGCTTTGTCCAGCGCACCAGCCAAGCTAAGCCAACAGTCCGGCTCTAGATTCAAATCGGTGCGGTGCTCCCAACAGCTATGGCCCTGGTTCGCGAGTGTGACCAATACCTGCCGGGCAGCAGTGGTTTTGCCGACCCCACTGGCTCCAACAACCGTCATGCAAATCCCATCTTCCGCTGAGATATGCGAGGCTATGCTCTGAGCTACCGAACGCTCGAACGTCAGTCCTCGATGAATATCTGCAAAGCTAGCAGGCCAACCCGCGAACATGCGACTGACATTAGATGTGCCGGTATCGAGTTCATGCTTTACATCGACTACGGTGGGAACGAGCTTAGGAAAGCTCTCCAGAATTGAATCCGACGGTTGATAATCGAACAGCGGCCCCGGAGATACCTTTGCCAAATTTGCAAAGAAGTCGTCGATTCCGCCAAATACGACATTGATGCCTTGACCACGATAGAGGTCCGCTCGCCCTTCATCGCGTTGGTACATCAACAGGCTGATCCTGCCGCCGACCATTGCCTTCGCATTTAGCTGAAGGGCCTTCGTGATTAGAGGCTTGATATCGTCGTCTGAAAGAGAGCTACCAATTATAATAAGATCGGAATCAGCCAGCTCAGCCTGTAGAGAAGCGAATATATGCTCCCGATAATCGATCGCATTATTGTAGTCTGATTCTGTTAAAATCATCCTAGATATATCACCGAACGACGGGTCCTTTTCGATCGTACCATGTATCTTAAAGAGCCTCGTATCCGCATTACGAGGAGAGTTTCCAAAATCGAAGTTGGAGGTGAACACCCCCAGTTGTTTCCCTTTTTTCTTATACGCTTGCTCGATGAGATCATCGTAGTTCGTCGTGTAAATTGACTTCCAAGCGTAGAGCGGGAGATTGAGAAGGCCCGCGGTCGGTTTGATGCCTTTGAAAAGGGAACGCACGTCGGTGATCATCCGCCGCCTATCCTTGGAGCGCTGCTCAACAAGCTCGGTAAATTCGGAGAGACTGAATCCTGCGGAAGTGAGTGAAAAGCGGGCCGACAAGTGATCGATGATCGCTTGAACGGTTGGGGCATTGGAAGGAATGGAAGACCCTGCTCCAAATAGAAGAATGGTATGCTCCGGCCGCAAATCTCGGACGAGTTCTTCAAGCTCCATCTTCGTCGTGTTCCCCAATTGCGGTCGCCATCGACCCATTCCCCAAGGTTAGCTACCGTGTCATCGGAGTCGAAAGCAATCGACGAGTTGCCATACTCAACGAGTGCGCACCACGACACACAAACGATCTATCCCATAATGGATGATAGACGGTTGATTGAAAAGCCGATCAGGCAAGGGGAGAGGCGCCTTACTCCGCCTACTTATTCCACTGATCGCGAATATGGCTTGCGACATTATCAGGCAAGTTTTCCCACGCAGAGTTATTGTTGGTTGCATCGACCACGTATATCGTGTCGCGCGCGTCCATTGCGGGCCAGATGTGATTCACAGCCTGTCGAGCGGTATAGGGCGAGTTCACATACCAAAATGACTTGTGAACCTTGGCCCAACTGCCAAGCTCTTTGATTTTGGCGATTACGCCATCGTAGTTCTGACCCGGCTGATACAGGTCGTAAGAGATGTGCAGATTGTTAGCCATGCCGACCTCGCACTGATTCGAGCCTGCCTCGCAGACCACACAGAGCTGGTAGCACGATTGGGGAATAATGGAAACATAACGAAAACATATTGGCACTATTGCTGAGGTAGATGTTCAACGCGCGCGGCTCGACTGCTCGCTCGACGCCTGCACCCCGCGAGCGGGAGCGATGAGACATTCCCTTCAGGCTCTCTTCCAGTACGCCTAATGGCGGTGGGCCAGTCGATTAGAACGGAGTTTCAATAACTAACGGGCCTCTGGGTACAAAATTGGATTTTAGTTTGGCCGTGGAAGACAGCTTGGTCAGATTCCGAATTTCGATGGGAACGGCCAATCGCGTCAAGTTGCTGACGACATAAAAGCTCTGCCACCTCCCGTCCGGGGCGGTCGTAGGAGGCCGAAACGCCGCCTCCTTCGCGGGTGCCGTGCCGTCAGATTTCGCACCCAAGTATCTTTCGAAGCGAGCACGATATGTTGCTCTGGGAACGCCGGAGACTGGTGTTCCCGAAGCGTAGAACAAGACATCAGCAGTCGCATCATCTCCGATCTGCTGAACAAACAACATCATCGCATCGACCGCATCGGTCCCATAGGTCACGTAGCCATGCTGTTGGCAGGTGGCCTCACCTGAAATCAGATGCTCGCTTGGAACAGGTGTCAGAAGCGCGACATCAGCGTTAGGCTCATCCATAAGAATCCGTCTCCCCCGTTGCCCAACCGCATTCGAGCCTTGATCCGTCAACGACAAACCTTGGTTTGATTTTGACGGAGGCATCGATTGGCCGATTACGTTGCATATTATCGGGTATCGACGACAAGCCAAGGCCGATCCGGCTTGGGGCTGGCTGCTCAGAAATCGAAAGTGCAAGAATTCCTGTCAGTCGATGATCGACTGATCGGTGAATTTGTCGAGGTCCAGTCCGGTAAGAGTGACGATCGGACTGAACTCTGGAAAGCGATCGCCTCTGCCAAGAAGCACTCGGCGAAGATCATCATAGCCAAGCTGGACCGATTTTCCCGGAAGGTCAGTTTCATTGCCGGGATCATGGAGCAGGGCATAAGTCTCGTCGTTGCCGAGATGCCTAATGCCACGGACTTCCAACTCCACATATTCGCTGCCCTTGCTCAGGAGGAACGGAGGCTGATTTCGGAACGGACCCGTGCAGCGTTGGCCGAGGCGAAGAAACGAGGTGTGATCCTCGGTTCGAATGGTCGGGTGCTGGCCGAACGGAATCGTCAGAAAGCCCTCGAAACAGCACGGCAGATGGAGCCGGTGATCAGACCGCTGCTTGATGCCGGTCACTCCTATTCAGCCATTGCTCGGATTCTGAACGACCAGGGATTGGCTTCGTCGAAGGGAGGCCGGTTTCATCCGCAGACCATTAAGAACATCGCTATCAAGTTCAGAAAACGTAGTGCGGAATGCATTTCATCTCAAAATTCTGGGAAATAATTTCTGCAAGGGCTTGTTCGAAAATACCTACCTATGTCAGAGTTATATGGTTGAAAATCATTTCAACACAATTCCAACCCTATAATGAGTATATTTTCGATGCCTACTACAACTATATCTAAATTCCCCATTCACTCCATTCTCGATTCCCATAACACTCGAGTTCCGTCCTATCAGTTCGAGATCGACTTTATTGGAACCGGGGTCGATGCTTTCGTCGGTCAGATTTCCAAGAAGCATGGATATCGCTTCAAAGATCGAGATCAGAAAGGCTTGAACAAGCTCGTAGGCCTCTATGTGTGTGAAGGCAGCCCTCAGGGCTTGGTGTCAGAAATCCCTGCATGGGCTTGGCAGCGTGACCATTATTTCAATCAAGGGATCGATATCTCTAGCCCGCTTGAGATGACGGTCTGGAACGGCGAGCAGCGGCTTTATTATGACGATGAAGCTGGTTTGTCCTCGATGACCGATTTCGTCGATGAGGACCGTTACGGGACCGATGCCGCCGATTTGATGACAAAGACACCCTACCTATATGCCCGTGACACCTACAGGCTTCATGCCAGCTATTCGGTGACCACGGACAAACCCTTCAACCCCGACCTCATTTCCCTTCACTGCAAGGACGTGCTTGGTTGTCGATTTATCACTCGTTTCGATTACGACGGGCAAACCTTCGAGCCAGAATTGCTCGACTGGCCATATGCCGATCCCAACGACCGTATCGTGCAGATACTTTTCAAGTGACACCATTGAAGCCCCCTCCTTGTGAGGGGGTTTTCGCATCCGGTCATTCCGATTTCAGCAATTCGTCAGGCTTCACCGACAACGCCTCGGCCAGCCGACCCAAAGCACGGACGCTGGGATTTCGTGTCCCTCGTTCCAAATCGCTGACGTAGCTCCGTTCCATCTCGGCTTCGAGTGCAAGCTGCTCCTGAGTCATCCCCTTTAGCTTCCGATGCTTCCGGACATTTTTTCCGAGGAGTTGGACCACATCCATTCAGCGAAATGGCCGCAAGTCCTGTTCGCAGTCTGTATACCAATCGTGTCATTTTTCTCTTGCCCTAGCATCGAGTCCAACCGGATATGTCACGATTGGAACACGTTACAGGGTGAGGGAGGGATAGCTGTGAAATACGGCCAGAAGGAATGCTACGACTGTTTGGGGATATTCCCATCAAACCTGATGCGGAGATTCCGGTTCGAGGAAATCAGCGGCAGCAGCGAACGGATGTTCGACCCCAACCGGAAGGGGGACTATACAAATCCAGCACGGACAAGGGTTCACACAAGGGTCAGGGAAGTCTTCCTATGCTCGTTTTGCTACCCAAAGCGTATGAAGAAGAGACTTTTCAAGAATGTTCTATTCTTCTCGTTCGTCGCACTGGTCGGGGTGATCCTTTATGCAGCGGCAACAAAATCATCGAGCAGACGATCTGCCACCGTTGCTAATAGTTCTGAGGCCGTGACGAATTCCGACAAAAGGTCAGAGGTGATCGACCAAGTTTCCGGGTCGAATGACACGATTCAAAAATCAAGCCAGCCGACCGTCTCGACCCAATCAACCTCCAATCCGGCTGAGCAGCCGCCGACGGATATACCGAGTTCGAACTTGGCTTATTCTCGTTTCTTTGATGTACCTAACGATACAATTGCTGATGCCAGCTGCACTGTGTCGGTCCACGGAAACCCAATCATTCGAGGACGATGCACCGTTAACACGAAAGATGATCGGGCAATTGTGTTTTCCAACGTCGACGGCTGCACTATCGACCTCAACGGCAGCGGTCCGAATGCGACAGCGGAACTGTCGTCATACAAAAATCCTTGTCCTCTTCTCTACGTAGACGAAGCTGAACCGATATATCAGCTTCCGCTGGGCAACGTCACTCGTCGGGGTGATTGCTGGACCAACGACGATGCAACGATCTGTGCAAGACGGTGAAAAAATTGGGGCTTCGGCAGCGGCCGTTTGATCGACCGCTGCCGAGCAGTTCACTTCCCGAATTTCTTCCTGATCTCGGTCGATGCCTTGGTCAGATGATCGTCGAGTTCACCGGCCAAAATCATCGTTCTGAACGTGCAGAAGACGTGTTCACACTCGTCGAGGTCCTTGCACTGCACCGAGAACATTCCCTTCTTCAATTCGAGGGGAAATCGGCCGTATTTGATCGGGACGAAATAGGTGCCCTGCTGATCCATCCAGACCCATGATCCACGACGGACCTCTCCCCCGATCATGTCCCGGACGAACTTGATCTGCTGATCGATCCGACGAACCAGCTTCTGACGACGAAGGATCGAGGAACTGGCTTTTTCCGGTCCACGGCTTGCAACGAAATTCAATTCCATGACGACATCTCCTTGGTTGATGTCGTCGGGGTCCGGTCATTCCGTCATAAGGTCCACATAGGTCGGTTCGACCGATAGCTCCGCTGAATCTGACACAATGGTCGAAGGCATTTCCTCCGTGTCGGCAGTTTCCAGCCATCCGAAGGCCGTGTCCTTCGACTTTGGGGTAGATTTCCGCTTTGCGGTCCCTTTGGATGCTGACTGGCCACCACCCTTGGTCAATTCCTCCGACATGGTGAGGTTGGAGGTATGACCATAATATTCTTCCAGCATCTGAACGGACGTCCCCATGTTCCGGGACAAGGTGTAGTGGTTGACCCCTTCGTGAAGCCGGAACGTCGCATAGGTGTGACGAAGGGAATAAACCGTTCGTCCCCGTCCGAATGAATCCTTCTCGAGACCGCAGGCCTTGAGAAGGGACTGGAACGACTTCTTGAACGACCCGATTGCCGACCCGTCCTTGTGACAGAAGACCAGCCCATCGGAGGACAGGGGTTCACCATCCAGCTCCTCGATCCGCAGATCATAGATGCGACGGACATATTTCTTCACGTCCGGGGTTCGGGCAACGACCTCCCGAATTCCGGTCTTACCGGTGACGGTCAGAACGACATTCTTGGGTTTCCCCGTTCCACCATCGACTTCCCGAATATCCCTCCATTTGAGGGTACGGGCTTCTCCGACCCTGATGCCGGTGTTGGCCAGGATCAGCACATAATCGATCAGCATCTTCCGTTCTCGACGGGTCTTCCGATTCTCGACTTTCACGAACTCCCGGAGATACCGAACAAGTTTCCTCCATTCCGCTTCGTTGAAATGGGGTCGACGGGACTTCTCGCTGTTGATCCGGGGGAACTTCGGAATCTCCTTCAGAAGTCCTTCTTCGACGCACCATCGGAAGAAGTTTCGAAGGTCGTTGTGAATCCGTTTGACGGTGTTGGGGGACATTTCCCCTGTCTTCGTTGCTTTCCGGAGATCGTCGGTCAGTTTGGAGATCGTCGAGGTGGTGAGACCATCGAACGTCTGTTTACCTACCAGCAGCTTGACCCGTTTGAGAAGCAAAATCCTGTACTGGACCGACTGCTTCACGTCAGCTTCGAACCGTTCAATGTATCGATCGATCCCGACAGTGATCTTCGTTCCCTGAGACAACCCTCCGGTATGAACCTTGACCAGTTGCTGGTGGTAGAGGTCGTCCGCAAACTTATAGGCTATGTGTTCGTCAGTCGTCCGGGTGGACCGGTAGACATATCCCGTCATTCCCGGTGCTCTGATACGACACATCCATGTCGGTTTCACATAGTCCCCACGGACGAAGAGGTAGATTCCTCCGTCCCTGAAAGTCTTCGATTTCAGGATGTTCTGTCCACGGGGAGTTTTCGATTCCTGTGAATCGACGGGATCGGTCGTGGAACCGTTAAGACCCGAATTTTCCAAAATCACCCCTCCAAATCACATATCCGTATGTGATCCGTATATACTCGATTTGGAGATTTTTGGAAACAGGGGGCGGTGCTAACCCCTTGAAAACTGGAGCGGGCGAAGGGATTCGAACCCTCGACCCCAACCTTGGCAAGGTTGTGCTCTACCCCTGAGCTACGCCCGCTCTGGCGGCTGGCGACCGGTGGGTGCCAGCGGGTGAGGCGGGCGATTAGCACCGGCTTTTGGAGTCGGCAAGCCCCCCCTTGTACTTTTCTTAGAGGGGCCGGGCGAAGGGTTGGCATCCGGCGTATAATTCCCACATAACGCGGCGAAGAGATTCTTTTCGCGTCGGCACGGAGCCATTGCAGCCCGCCGCCATGGCGCGAAACAACCGGCAAGGAGCATGAGCGTGGCGACATTGGGGCTGAACCCGCAGGAAAAGGAAGCCGTCGAAGCCTTCCGCCGCGACGTCGTCGAACCGTCGATGACGAAGCTCGTCATCCTCGATTTCTGGGCCGAATGGTGCGGGCCGTGCAAGCAGCTCGCCCCCGTGCTCGAAAAGGTCGCCGCCGATTACGCCGACAAGGGCGTGGTGCTGGCGAAGGTCGACGTCGATACCAACGGTTTCATCGCGAGCCAGTTTCAGGTCCAGTCGATCCCGACCGTTTATGCGATCTTCCAAGGCCAGCCGGTCGCCAACCTGACAAACGCGCGCAGCGAAAGCCAGCTCAAGTCGATGCTCGACCAGCTGCTCGCTCAATTGCCGGTCGAAAGCGACGCCGGAGCACGCGCGGTCGAGATCGCCCCGCTGCTCGAAATGGGCGAATCGGTTCTGGCCGAAGGCGACGGCCCGCGCGCGGTCGGCATTTTTTCGCAGGTCGCCGAAATGGCGCCCGACAGCGCCGCCGCGCACGGCGGGCTGATCCGCGCGCTGCTCGCCGCAGGCGATAGCGAAGGTGCGGCGCTGGCGCTGGCCGCCGTCCCCGCCGACATTGCGGGCGATCCCGCGATCGCGCAGGCGAAAAGCGCGCTCGAACTCGCCGCAGATGCGCCCGACGCCGGCGAACTCGCGGCGCTGGAAGCCGCGACCGCCGCCCATCCCGACGACCATCAGGCGCGCTTTGATCTTGCCGTGGCGCAAATCGGCGCGGGACAGCGCGATGCCGCCGCCGACAATCTGCTCCACATCGTCGCCGCCGACCGCGAATGGAACGACGGGGCAGCGCGCGCGAAGCTGCTGTCGCTGTTCGAAGCGGTGGGGCTGGAAGATCCGTGGGTCGCCGCCCAGCGCCGCCGCCTGTCACTGATCCTGTTCGGCTGATGTCGACCGACGCGCCCCTGACCATTCAGCGGATCGCGATTTTTCCGCTGCCCGGGGCGGTGCTGTTTCCGGGACTGCACCTGCCGCTCCACATTTTCGAGCCGCGCTACAAGGCGATGGTGCAGGAAGTGCTGGCGCGCGACCGCCAGATCGGGATGATCCAGCCGCGCCAGATCCCGGGCGAGGAGGATCGCGAGCCCCCCGCGCTTTACGATGTCGGCTGCGTCGGGCGCATCATCGACGTCGAGGCGCTCGCCGAGGGTCGGTTCAACATCGTCCTGGAAGGCGTCGCGCGCTTTCGCGTCCGCCGCGAGCTCGACGTCACGACACCCTTTCGCCAGGTTGAGGCCGAAATAGAGGCCGAGGTCGAGGATGAAGCAGCGCTGTCGAGCATCGAGCGCGCGAGCCTTGAGCGCGAGGCGAAACGCTTTGCCCAGCGGCAGGGCTATGTCGTCGACTGGGCTTCGGTCGGTCAGCTCGACGACGAAACACTGGTGAACGGCATCGCGCAGGTCGCACCGTTCGACGCTGCGGCCAAGCAGGCGCTGCTTGAAACCTCTCCGCTCGAAACGCGCGCCGAACTGGTGATTCAGTTGATGCAGTTTTTCGGCCGCTTCGACGGCGACGACGGACGCGCGACGCTGCAGTAGAGCGTTAGTGCGGCGAGCGCCAGCGACGCGCAAAGGCACGATCGATCCGCGCCCGCGCACCCGGCGTCACCTCTGCCGCGGTGTGCGCCGTGCCTCGATCCTGTCCGACATCTTATGTCCCCTGTTCCCCGCGGCAAAATGGCCGCGCAGGATCAGGCTATGCCGCAATGGTTAGCGCGGTCGCACGGGGCGCCCAAGCAGGACTAGCTATATTTCGGTGCCAGCCAGCAGCCGCGGCAGATCGCCCGCTTCGCCGCGCGCTTCGTCCATGAAGAAGCGCTTGAGCGCCGGCATGCGCTGCACCGCGCCGAGCCCGGTACGGCGGACGAGGGAGGCGGTGCGCCCCGGAATGCCGAACAGCCGCGTCAGTCCGTCGGTCGCGAGGCTGACCATCAGATTGTCGAGCCCGCGCCAGCGCTGATAGCGCGCGAGCAGCGCCGCATCGCCAAGATCGAGTCCGATCCGCGCGCCGTCGACGAGGACCTCGGCCAGCGCCGCGGCATCGCGCAGCCCCAGGTTGAGACCCTGCCCCGCGATCGGATGGATGCCGTGCGCAGCGTCGCCGACCAGGACGATGCGGTCGCCGACGATCTGCGCGCTGTGATGGAAGCCGAGCGGATAGGTCATGCGCGGCGCGACGAGCTCCATCGTGCCGAGAATGTCGCCCGCGCGCTTGCCGAGTTCGGCAAGGAAGCCCCGGTCGCCAAGCTTGGCGAACCCCGGCCCGTCCTGTTCGGATACGGTCCACACGAAGGCCGAGCGATGCCGCCCCTCGCCATCGTCGACAAGCGGAAGCAGCGCGAAGGGTCCCGAGGGGAAAAAGATTTCGTGCGCGATCTGATCATGCGGACGCGAATGCGCCACCGCGCCGATCATCGCGTGATGATGATAGGACCAGTTGGCGATCGTGAAGCCCGCCGCATCGCGGGTCGGCGAACGGCGCCCTTCGGCGACGATGAGCAGTGGCGCCGCGAGCCGCGTGCCATCGGCGAGGGTCAGCGTGACACCATGCGCGTCGATATCGCGCGCGACCACCTTCGCCGGCATGAACAGGCGCACCAGCGGCGCCTCGGCAAGCGCCGCCGCGAGCGCGACGCGAAGCTGGCGGTTTTCGACCATCGTACCAAGCGCGGGGGCGTCCGCATCGGCGACGAAATCGAGCTCGCCCGCCTGTCCCCCGTCGCTGACCTTGATCGCGCGGATCGGGCAGCCGTGGGGTGCGAGCCGGTCGGCAAGGCCGAGCACGCCGAACATCTGCCATACCGCGCTGGCGATCGCCGAGGCGCGGCCATCGAAGCCTGGCGCGATCGTCGCAACCGGATCGGCGGGGTCGACGATCTGCGACGACAGACCATGATGGGAAAGCGCGATCGCCAGAGCCTGGCCGACAAGCCCGCCGCCGGAGATCAGGACATCGCTGCGCAATATTTCGCTCATGCCGCCGCTCTACTCTGGCCCGGCGCGCTTGGGAAGCGGGCAGGCGCACCCGGATCGCCGGCGCGCCGGGCGCCGCTTGACGACGAGTCCGCCCCATGCGCATATCGCCGTGGTTAATCGATCGAGGACCGCATTCCGCATGGCAAGCCGCAAGCCCGCATCGGCGAAGGCCGACTGGCGCACCGTTTTCAGACAAAGCATCGCGCGATCGCTGGTGATTGCCGCGGCACTGGCGCTCGCCGCCTTCACGCTGTTTTTCGCGCTCGCCCTGCTCACATACGACAGCACCGACGCAGCGCTCAACACCGCTGCGGGCGGCAGCGCCGCCAACTGGATGGGCCATGCGGGGGCCTGGTTCGCCGACCTTGGCCTGTCGGTCGGCGGCGCGCCGGTCGCGCTGCTCGTCCCGCTGTTCGGCATCATGGCCTGGCGGCTGTGGGCGGCCGAGCCGCAGCCCTATTGGCTGCGTCAGCTCACCTATTGCTTTGCCGGCATCCTGCTCGTCGGCATGGGCGCCGAGCTTTGGTCGCCGGCGTCGGGATCACCGATGCCCGCGGGTTGGGGCGGCCTGCTCGCTCTGCTCGCGGGGAGCGCGGTCACCCCGCTGTTTGCGCTGGCAGGCGACCCCGCCGCGGCGCTGATCCGCTTCGGCACGATCCTGCTCCTCATCCTTGTCGGCCTCTGGCTCGCGATGCGCTCGCTGCGGCTTGAAAAGGGCTGGCTCGGGCGGCTCAGACTGCCGGCGGCCGAAGGAAACCGGGTCGTCGAACCGGCGCGCGCGGCCCCGGCCGATGCGCCGCGCCCCGCCAATCTGGTCGAGCGCGTGATCCGGCCGCGCCCGCGCGCCGAACCGAGCGATCGCGCCCCGCCCGAGATTGCCGACCCGGCGCAGCGCTCGGCGCCATCGAAGCCGCGCGCCAAGCCGCAGACCGAGCTGTTCACCAATTACCGGCTTCCCTCGATCGACCTGCTTTCCCCGGCCCCCGACACGCCGGCGGGACAGATCGACAAGGCGGCGCTCGAACGCAATGCGCGCTTGCTCGAATCGGTGCTCGAGGATTTCCAGGTCAAGGGCGTGATCACTGCGGTCCGCCCCGGTCCGGTCGTCACCATGTACGAGCTTGAGCCCGCGCCCGGAACCAAGGCGAGCCGCGTGTCGAACCTCGCGGACGACATCGCGCGCAACATGTCGGCGCTGTCGGCGCGCATCGCGCCGATTCCGGGGCGCACCGTCATCGGCATCGAATTGCCCAATGCGCACCGCGAGGCCGTCGTGCTGCACGAAATCATCGGCAGCGGGCTGTTTCAGGAACATAGCGGCGCGCTGCCCATCATCCTCGGCAAGAATATCAGCGGCGACGCGGTGATCGCCGATCTTGCGCCAATGCCGCACCTGCTGATCGCCGGCACCACCGGGTCGGGTAAATCGGTCGGCCTCAATGCGATGATCCTGTCGCTGCTCTATCGCCTCGGTCCCGATCAGGTGAAGATGATCATGATCGATCCCAAGATGCTGGAACTCAGCGTCTATGACGACATCCCGCACCTGCTTGCCCCGGTGGTGACCGAACCCAAGAAGGCGGTGCGCGCGCTCAAATGGGCGGTCGAGCAGATGGAGGATCGCTACCGGATGATGTCGTCACTCTCGGTGCGCAACCTCGCGTCCTACAATGACAAGGTGCGCGGTGCGCTCGCCAAGGGCAAGTCGCTCGGGCGGCGTGTCCAGACGGGCTATGATCCCGAGACCGGCCAGCCGGTCTATGAGGAAGAAACGCTTGATTATCAGCCCCTGCCGCAGATCGTCGTCGTCGTCGACGAGCTGGCCGACCTGATGATGACCGCGGGCAAGGAAGTCGAATTCCTCATCCAGCGCCTTGCGCAAAAGGCGCGCGCGGCGGGCATCCATCTGATCCTTGCGACGCAGCGTCCGTCGGTCGACGTCATCACCGGCGTCATCAAGGCGAACCTGCCGACCCGCATCAGCTTCAACGTGACGTCGAAAATCGACAGCCGTACCATTTTGGGCGAGGCCGGCGCCGAACAACTGCTGGGCAAGGGCGACATGCTCTACGTTCCCGGAGGCAAGCAGATCACGCGCATCCACGGTCCTTTCGTGTCCGACGACGAAGTCCGCGCGGTCGCCGACCATTGGCGCGGCCAGGGACGCCCCGACTATGTCGAGAGCGTCACCGAGGATCCCGAGGATGGCGGTTTCGCGATGGAAGGCGCGCCTGCGGGCGGCGACAGCGCCGAGGACCGCATGTATGCCAAGGCCTGCCAGATCGTGGTCGAAAGCCAGAAGGCATCGACCAGCTGGCTGCAGCGCCAGCTGCGCATCGGCTATAATAGCGCGGCGCGCCTGATCGAGCGGATGGAGGACGAAGGGCTGGTCAGCGCGCCGAACCATGTCGGCCGCCGCGACGTGCTGACCGACCAATATGGGCAGCCGCGATAGGGAACTTTCGCCACGCCAACGACTTGAACAGCGTCTAAAGGCCGGGTTCAGGGCGGGTTCAATGCCGCCCTGCAACAAGCCGGTATCGACCGAAACAGACAAGAGAGCCCGATGACCCTGACGATCGACCGCCATTTCCTGACCCGCGCCGCCGCGCTGACGCTCGCGCCCGCCGCCGCCCTCGGCCTGACGCTGACCGCGCCCGCCATCGCGCAATCGGCGAGCGCGCTCGCCGCGGTGCAATCGCACCTCAAGTCGACCAGTTCGATGACCGCCGACTTCGTGCAGACCGATCGCAACGGTCAGCGGCTGAGCGGACAGCTGACGCTGAAGCGTCCGGGCAAGATCCGCTTCCAGTATCAGAAGGGCGTCCCGCTGCTGATCGTCGGCGACGGCAGCCGCCTGACGATGATCGATTATGAGGTCAAGCAGGTCCAAAGCTGGCCGGTGAAAAATTCGCCGCTCGGCGCGCTGCTCGATCCCGATCGCGATCTCGCCAAATATGCGAAGGTCGTTCCGACCGGAAACAGCGATGTGCTGAGCGTCGAGGTCAAGGATCCCAAGCGCCCCGAATATGGGACGATCACCATGGTGTTCATCCGCGATGCGGGGGCGCCGGGCGGATTGCGGCTGCGCGGCTGGGTGGCGCTCGATTCGCAGAACAACCGGACGCGGATCGATCTGTCGAACCAGCGTTTCAACGTGCCGGTCGCCGATTCGGCCTTCCGCTGGACCGATCCCCGCCCCAAACAGCGCGGCCGCGTCTGACGCCAGCACGACTTTTATGAACAGGGCACCGTCTCCCCAATGGGATTCGGCGCCCTTTTTCCGTCCAACCGACGTTCGGCATCGACGAACTGCAAATGTCGCCGACAGCCGCCGATTTTCGTTCAGCTTGGGGACAGGGAAGAGGGGCTATTTCAACTCTCGAAGGCGCCGACACGGCCTCCGGATTTTGGGTTTCCCCCTGTTGCCCCAACCGGATTGCCAGGTGTCTTCATTCAAGAGCGTGACGAACGCTGACCTTGAACCCCCGTTCCACCGCCCCTGGAACGGGGGTTTATGTTTATGCGCGGCGTGTCCGGCGCGTCGCTGCAGGCGGCACCAGCCCGCAACGATTGCAGTGAAGGCTTCGCACCGATAGAGCCGGACCCCATGACCCAAACGAGCATTGCTTCCTGGAACATCAACAGCGTGCGTGCGCGCATTGGCATCGTCGAGAAATTCCTGCGCGAAGAGGCGCCTGACGTCCTCTGCCTTCAGGAAACGAAGGTCGAATGCGGACTGTTTCCGAAGCAGATGTTTGAGGATCTGGGCTATCGTCACATCGTCACCAACGGCCAGCGGATGCACCATGGGGTCGCGATCGTCAGCAAGCTGCCGCTCACCGATGTGCGCAAATATGATTGGCAGGCCAATGGCGAGGCACGCCATGTCGGCGTGACGCTGCCGTCGGGCGTGCGACTGGACAATGTCTATATCCCCGCCGGCGGCGATATCCCCGACCGCGCGCTAAACCCCAAATTCGGTCAGAAGCTCGACTTTCTGGAGCGCATGACCGAATGGGCGGGCGCGCTCGCCGATACGCCCACAGTGCTGACTGGCGACTTCAACGTCGCGCCGCTCGAAAGCGACGTATGGAACCATAAAGCGCTGCTCGACGTCGTCAGTCATACGCCGGTTGAGGTCGATACGCTCGCCCGCCTGCAGGCCGCGGCTGGCTGGATCGATCTCGGCCGCCAGTTCGTGGCGCCGCCGACGCCGCTCTACACCTGGTGGAGTTACCGCGCGAAGGACTGGGAAGCGTCGAACCGCGGTCGGCGGCTCGACCATATGTGGGTTACCCCGGACATCCGGAACGCGGCGCAGAGCCACCGCGTCGTCCAGCCGGCGCGGAGCTGGGAACGCCCGTCCGACCATATCCCCCTCGTCACGGAGTTCGCATTTTGAGCGACGCGGCGGGTAGCGACCGCGGCGCCCGCCGCGCCGCGCGCGCAATCGACGCGCTGCGCCGCGGGTGGCCCTTTCGGATCGAAGGCGCCGACGGGGCTCTTGATCTGCTCGCCGTCGAAAGCGCGCGCGATGCGGCGCTGGCCGAATTCGGCAGCGCCGACCTGCTGATCTCGGGCGAGCGCGCGGTCACGCTGAAGCTTACCAACCAGCGCGCCGCCGCAACGCCGGGGCCCGTGCGGCTCGCGGATGGCGCCGCGAGCATCGCCGCGGCGCTGGCGATCGCCGACCCGGCGCTCGACCTTGCCAATCCGCTCAAAGGACCGTTTCGCACGATCGCAAACGGCGGCGAGGCGGCGGCGGCGACTGCGATGACAATGGCGCGCCACGCGGGCCTGCTCCCCGCCTTTTTCGTGCACACGGCCGGAGGTGAAGCCGAAACCGTCTGTTCCGCCGCCGACGTCGCCGCCCTGCTCGACCCGGCGCGGCTCGAAATCGCGGCGCGCGCGCGCCTGCCTGTCGCGGCGAGCGAAACCGCCGAGATCGTCGCCTTTCGCAGCCCCGAGGAAGCGTCGGACCATGTCGCGCTGATTATCGGCAAGCGCGACGGCAATCCGCCCGTGGTGCGTCTGCACAGCGAATGCCTGACCGGCGACGTGCTCGGCAGTCTCAAATGCGATTGCGGACCGCAGCTGCATGCGGCGCTGCACGCGATGGCCGACGCGCCATGGGGGGTGTTGCTCTATCTGCGCCAGGAAGGCCGCGGCATCGGCCTCGTCAATAAGCTGCGCGCCTATGCGCTGCAGGATCAGGGCTATGATACAGTCGACGCCAATCTGCGGCTGGGTTTCCCCGTCGAGGCGCGCGATTTTGCGATCGCCGGCCAGATGCTCGCGCTGCTCAACATCCCGCGCATCCGCCTGATGACCAACAATCCCGAAAAGGTCGCGCGACTGGAAAAGGAGGGCGTCGACGTCGTTGAACGCATCCCGCTCGCGCTGCCGACGAACAAATATAACGCGCAATATCTCGCGACGAAGCGCGACCGCACGGGGCATCAATTGTAGAGCCTCGCCATTGCGAGCGCAGCGAAGCAGTCCAAAGCGGCTTACGCCTGCTCTGGATTGCAGCGTCGCTTCGCTCCTCGCAATGACGATATGTGTTGGCGCTTAGTGCACGAACCGCGCGACCACGTCGCGGTAGCTGCGGCTGACCTTCACCTGCGCGCCCGAGCCGAGCACGAGGAAACACTCGCCGTTGGTGTGGGGCTTGACCTGCTTCACCTGGCTGAGGTTGACGATGGTCGAGCGATGCACGCGCTGGAAATTGCGCGGGTCGAGCCGCTTTTCGAGATCCTTCATCGTTTCGCGCAGGATCAGCGAATTGTCGGCGGTGTAGATGCACATATAGTCGCCGGCAGCGTCGATGCGTTCGATGCTGTCGACATCGACGCGGAAAATCTGCCCGCGATCCTTGATGTTGATCATCTTTTCGTAGCGGTCAGCGGCAGGCGCATCGGCCGCCGTTTCGGCATCATATTCCTCGACCGCGTCGGGCGCGACTTCGGCAAGCACCGTCTTCAGCCGCTCAACCTCGGCCGCGCCACGCTTTTCAGTGAGGCGCTGGCGCACGCGGTCGAGCGCATCGGCGAGCCGCTCGGGTTCGACGGGCTTCACCAGATAATCGACCGCCTGCGCCTCGAAGGCGCGGATCGCATGATCCGAATAGGCGGTGACGAAGACGACGAGCGGCGGCTCGACTTCCATCAGCCCCTGGATCACCGAAAAACCGTCGAATCCGGGCATCTGGATATCGAGGAAGACGAGGTCGGGCTTGTGCGTCTTGATCTTGCGAATGGCCTCCCGGCCGTTCTGCGCGGTGTCCACGACTTCGACATCGCTATGCGCTTCAAGCCGCAGCTGCAGGCCCTGGGTCGCCAATTTCTCGTCATCCACCAGGATGGTTCTGATCGTCATGTGCGTTCGGTTCCAATCGTCGCTTGTCCATCGGGCTGAAACGGAATCTCGATAATCACTGTGAATCCGCCATCGGTGCCCGATTGCACCTCGAACCGTTGCTGGTCGCCATAGGCCTGGGCCAGCCGGTCCCTGATGTTGGCTAAACCCACACCGGTCGATTCCGTTGCAATCCCGGTGGTGGGGTCGACGCCATCGGCTGACAATCCCGTGCCGGTGTCGGACACGGTAATCCGAACATTTTGACCGGCAAGCTGAGCCGTCAGGGTAATGTCGGCTCCTTCTTCCTGCGGTGTCACCGCATATTTGATCGCATTTTCGATCAGCGGCTGGAGCAGCAACGAAGGCAGGCGGGCGCGCTGCGCCGCCGGATCAATCTGGAAATGCGGCCGCAGCCGGTCCTCGAAACGCATCTTCTCGATGTCGAGGTAGAGCTTCAGCGTCTCGACCTCCTGCGCCAGCGTCACCTGCGCGGTCGGTTCGTTGGCGAGCGTGTAGCGCAGAAAGGCCGACAGGCGCGACAGCATCGCATTGGCGGGCTCGGTCTGTTTCAGAAGGACAAGGGTCGAGATGCTGTTGAGCGTGTTGAACAGGAAGTGCGGGTTGAGCTGGTAGCGCAGCATCGCGAGCTGCGCCGACGCGGCCTGCGCCTCGAGCCGCAGCACGCGGTCATTCTGTTCCTCGAGCTGCAGGAAATAGTTGATCGCGAAATAGAGCGCCGACCAGGCGGCGAGCGTCGTCGCGTCGATATAGATCGATACCAGCAGCAGGCCAGTAAAGCTCGTCTCGCTGTCGGGCTTCAATATCTGGAACAGCCAGGCGTCGATGAAGGCCCAGACCGCGGTGGCGAAGGCCAGGAGGCCGAAGCTTGCCCCCCACATCAGGATCGTGCGGCGGTTGATCAGCGCGCGATAGCAAACCGAAAGCAGCAGTGTCAGCGAAAAGCCCGTAACCGCGGAAACGACGACGAGGAAAAGGAAATCGAAGGATTGGCCGCCCGCCAGCCCCGACACAACGCGCAGCCCGAACCAGCCGAGCCAGCCGAGGATCTGGAGATTCCAGAAGGCGCGGATCTTGTTCCCGAAAAACGGCCCGGGCGAGGAAAAGCCGAACAACGGAATCGGGGAAGTCTGGCTTGCCATATCAGCCGCCGAAATCAGGGGACGAGCGCGTCGTCCGCAAAGTGGGGATCATTCGGCCGCGACCGGTGCCATCCGCACGCGCGCCTGGCCGAGCGGCTGGAGTTCCGAACGATGTTTCCAGACAAGCTCGCCATATTCCAGCGGCCGGCCGTCGTGCGCGGTGATCGTCACCGGGCCGATCGGCTGTTCGTCATGCGAATCGACGAGCACCGGGGTCGAGGGAACCCCCGCCCCCCATTTTTCGCCCCACTGGCGCAGCGCGATCATCGCGGGCAGCAGTTCGACGCCCTTCTGGGTAAGCTGATACAGAACCTTGCGACGATCCTCGGCCATCACTTCGCGCGCCATGATGCCATGATCGACCAGCTTCGACAGCCGGTTTGACAGGATGTTGCGCGCGATATTGAGCTCCTGCTGGAACTCTTCGAAATGATGGACACCGTTGAAGGCGGCGCGAAGGATCATGAAGGACCATCGTTCGCCCATCGCCTCGAGCGCGAGCGGCAGGGCGCAATTGCCCCCATCAAGATCGTTCAGTTTTTCGCGTAATTTTCCCATAGGCCATGCCCTAACGTAAAATCGCCGCCGTGCCAAAAAAATATAGGGCCTCGGTTGCATTTCGCAACGGACGCACCAGATCGCGAAGCGCAACCTTTCGGTTGTCAAAAAAAGGAGGCTCCCATGTTCCATTTCCGGCTTTCCCCCGGCACCCCGATGCTCGCCCTGGCGGGCGCGCTGTCGATCGGCGCCGCGGCGCTCCCCGCTGTTCCTGCCGCCGCCGCTGGCGGCCCTTTCTATCGCGCCGAACTGGCCGACGCGGCGAAGACCGCGCGCTTCGTCGCCCGCGATGTCGTCTGGGTCTGTGAGGGCACGACCTGCACGGCAGGCCGCGGCACCAGCCGTCCGCTGATGATGTGCGCCGCACTCGCCAAAAAGACGGGCCGGGTTACCAGCTTCACCGTCGATGGCAAGCCGCTCGAGAACGCCGACCTCGCGCGCTGCAACGGCGAAGGCTGACCCTTCGCCCGCAACAAGGGCCGCGCCGGCTCTCCCCCTGCACCGCGCGGCCCTTTTCTTGCCCTGGCGAAGCCTCGTGGCTTCGCTGCTCCACCGATACAAATATATTGCAATTGGCCTCGCATGAACGACATTGGATGCGATGCTGAGGCAGTATGAACTTGTCGAGCGCGTGCGCGCTTATGATCCCGACGTCGACGAGGCGCTGCTGAACCGCGCCTATGTCTTCACCGTACAGAAGCACGGGAGCCAGAAGCGCGCGTCGGGCGACCCTTATTTCAGCCATCCGGTCGAGGTCGCGGGCATTCTGACCGACCTGCATCTCGACAGCGAGACGATCGTCACCGCGCTGCTCCACGACACGCTGGAAGACACGCTGACCACACCCGAAGAGATCGAGCGGCTGTTCGGCGCCGACGTCGGGCGACTGGTCGATGGCGTCACCAAGCTCAGCAAGATCGAGGCGCAGACCGAGAATGAGCGCGCCGCCGAAAATCTGCGCAAATTCCTCCTCGCCATGTCCGACGATATCCGCGTGCTGCTCGTCAAGCTCGCCGACCGGCTGCACAATATGCGCACGCTGCATTTCATCAAGAATCCGGACAAAAGGCGCCGCATCGCCAAGGAGACGATGGACATCTATGCCCCGCTCGCCGAGCGGATCGGCATGTATGAATATATGCGCGAAATGCAGCTTCTGGCCTTTCGCGAGCTCGAGCCCGAGGCCTATGCGACGATCACCGGCCGGCTCGCCAAACTGACCGCGGGCGGCAAGGACAAGGTGGCCGGGATCAGCCGCGAGTTCAAGGAACTGCTCGCGAAAAGCGGGATCGAGGCGGACGTGTCGGGGCGCGAAAAGCATCCCTATTCGATCTGGCGCAAGATGCAGGAACGCCACGTCAGCTTCGAACAGGTCACCGACATCATCGCCTTTCGCGTCATCACGCGCAGCGATGCCGACTGCTATGCCGCGCTTGGCGTCTTTCACCGCAAGTGGAAAATGGTCCCCGGCCGCTTCAAGGATTATATCTCGACCCCCAAGCGCAACGGCTACAAATCGCTGCACACGACGATCATGCACAATGAAAATATGCGGATCGAAATCCAGATCCGCAGCGAAGCGATGCACCAGCAGTCCGAATTCGGCTTTGCCGCGCACTGGGCCTACAAGCAGGGCGGCGGCTCACCCGACGGACAGGCGGGATGGATTCGCGACCTGCTCGAAATCCTGGACCAGACGCACGATCCTGACGAACTGCTCGAGAATACGCGCATTGCGATGTATCAGGACCGCATCTTCGCCTTCACGCCGAAGGGCAGCCTGTTCCAGCTTCCCAAGGGCGCGACGCCGGTTGATTTTGCTTATGCCGTCCACACCGGGCTCGGCGACCGCACCGTCGGTGCCAAGGTCAACGGCCGGCTCGTGCCGCTGCGCACCCAGCTCGTCAACGGCGATACCGTCGAGATATTGTCGTCCGAAAAGCAGACGCCGCAGCCCGCGTGGCTGGGCTTTGCGGTGACGGGCAAGGCGCGCGCCGCCATCCGCCGCCACGTCCGCTCGAAGGAAAAGGTCGAACTCGCCGCCCTTGGCCGCAAGATGTACGACGAGATCGCCCGCCGCCTGCCCAACAAGGTCGGCGACAAGGCGCGCGCCGCCGCGCGCGAGCGGCTGAAGCTAGAGGATGACAGCGCGCTCTATGTCGCGATCGCGCGGCGGCGATTGTCCGACGACCAGATTCTCGAAGCGCTCGTCCCCGGCATCACCGCCGAGATGAAATCGAAGCCGGGCAAGCTGCGCCAGGGCGCTGCGGTGTCGATCGAGGGGCTGACCCCCGGCGTCGCCTACAAGCTTGCCGACTGCTGCCACCCCGTTCCCGGCGACCGCATCGTGGGCCTCGCACGGCCCGGCGAGGGGATCGAGGTTCATGTGATCGATTGCCCCAGCCTGGCCGACGGAATCGACGCCGACTGGATCGACCTGAGGTGGCAGGAGGACAGCGAGGGCGGCAATGCCCGGCTGTGCGTCGTAATCCTCAACGAAACCGGTACGCTCGCCGAAATGTCGGGCATCCTCGCCGCCAATTCGGCGAATATCACCAATCTGCGGCTGTCGAACCGGGAGGGCGATTTCCACACCTATGACGTGGTCGTCGAGGTGCGCGACGTTCAGCATGTCATGCGTATCCTGTCCGCCCTTCGCGCATCGGACAGCGTCGTGCAGGCCGAGCGGCTCTAGCGAAACGTCAGTTCGGGTATGCCAGGGGCGGTCGCCATGCCGCCTGATCGACGGTGTCGCTGACCTTGTAGACCAGCCCCTCGCTGTTCAGGAACAGCTTCTCCATTTCGGGCCGGGTGAAGGGGCGCGAACCGACGCGGCCGAACACCGCCATCTGCCCCCCCGTTTCGTCGACCGCCCGGTCGCGGTCGAGCCCCTTCGACAGCGCGAGCGCCGGCGAAGGAGTTTTGGCCCAGGCGATCAGTTCGGGCGTCGGCGCGGGCGAGAAGCCATAGAGGCCGGGATTGTCCGGACTGGTAAGCTGGAGCACCTTGATGCCGTTCCGTCCGTCGGCGACATAGGCGAAGAGCGACGCGTTGGTCGATGCGACGATTACATCCTCGGCATCGTTGAGCGCTCCCCCGAAGGTCATCGCGGGCCAGACGGCCGGCGCCATCGGCCGCGTGACGTCGACGATCACCAGACCATCCTGCTTGGCCGCGACATACATGAAAGTGCGCGCGAGATAGATTTTGCGCGCGTTGGCGAGCCGCACCGTTCCCGCCGGAACCGGTTTCGGCCGGTCCATATGCGTGATGTCGAACAGCTTCACGCCCTCCGCGTCAGTGACCCACAGGTACCGGAACTGCACGGCACTCGCGCGCGCATCGGTCAGCGGCAGCTGCGCCGTCACCTTCGGTTCGAGCGGCGTCGACAGGTCGAGCACGACGAGCCCGGCATCGGTGGTGACATAGGCATAGTCGCCCGCAAGCGTCACGTGGCGGGCCCCGGCAAGCACATTGTCTGGATTCCACGTTAGCGCGCGGCTCAGCTTGTTATTACGGAATTCGCCGTCCGCCATCGTGTCAATGTCGACCAGAATCAGGCCTTCGACGCTGTCGGTGATGACGGCATAGCGGTAGAGCGGGTGCAGTGCCTGTTCGTGATTTTCAGGGAAATCCTTACGGATATGCTCGTTGCGGGCCATGCTGATCGGCTGGGTCGTGCCGATCGCCATGCAGGTCGCGTTCGTCGTTTTGACATGCGTATCGTGCCCCAGCGGCGAAAAAGGCGCGCGGGTGATGCGTTCGGAGAAGCCCTTGTTGCCGATCGATGCGACGTCATAGACGCGAAAGCCGCCCCTGCCTTCGGCGACAAACATATATTCGCCGCGCAGTTGCAGGCAGTTGACCCGGCCGCTCGTCCCCTGGACGATATTCGCGAATTCCTCGAGCGCATGGCTTTCGCCCGACCCCTTCTTGTCGAAGGTCTTGCCGCGCACCCAATTTTTGAGCTCGCGATGGTTCTGATCGACGTGCAGGCGCCAATAGTCGGGATAGGCATATTTCTGCAGATAGCTGCCGATCACCGCCTGCGGCTCGTCCCATTCGGTGACGCGGGTCGCCTGGAAGCCGTCCTCCAGCCCCGACCAGACATTGAGCCCGACGAAATTGACAAAATTGGTCCCCATCAGGAGCAGCTGCGACATGATCGCATTATTGTCATCCGCCTGCGACAGATGGCAGTCGGTGCACTGCTTCGTTTCCTGACGCCGGACCGTATGCGGGAAATGCGGCGCGAAGGCCTGGCTCGAGAAGCCTGCAGCAGAGATCGGCGGTTGCTGGATATAGATGCGTTCGCGGTTGAGGTTCGTCGAGGACAAGACCAGCGCCGATGTCGACCGGATCGGCGCGATGATCCCACGCGGATTGCCGTCGGCGTCGGGCTCGCCGGGCTTGGTCAGCATGTGCCGGCCGAGCTGGAACATTTCGTCGCGCGCGACCTGCGGGTTGTAGGTTGCGAAGTTGCGCGTCTCCTCCCCTTCGAAATGGTGCATGCTGGTCTTCCAGTTCGCCTCGATCGGCAAATGGCAACCGCCGCAGCTCGTCGTCCACGACAGGTGACAGGTGAAGCAGGCCATCTTGTCGTCGCCGTGCGCGCGATCTTCCCTTGCCACGCCCGGCCCCCACGCAAAGCTGCCATCGTCGGCGCCGCTGCGCGACATCATTTTGGCGCGCGCCGCCTTCGCGTTGAAATGCGGTCCCGGCGTCACCGCCTGCTTGACGAGGCTGACCTGCCACTGGAGCTTCGGATCGACGATCGACCGCTGGATCAGCCCGGTGATTTCGCCATTGTCGTCATATTGGAATTCGAACCGGCGCCGGCCGTCCGAATTGCGGAGCAGCGCAAGATTGGTTCCCTGCGGCCGTGCCGCGACATTCGAGGTGAGCAGATTGGGATAGGCGTCGGCGGTGCCATGGCAATCCTTGCACCCGATCTCGACCGCGTTCGCGACCTCGCCCTGGATATAGCCATTGCCGTGCGCATCCTGCGCGAAGTGACAGTCGGCGCACTGCATCCCCTTTTCGGCGTGAATGTCCATCATATGGACCGCCTTGCCGGGGTTGATGCCGGGCGGCACGAATTTGCCCTCGACACCGGGTTTGGCGGGATCGGCGCTGGCGAGGCACAGGTCGCGCTGCGCCGGGTCGCTGTAGCTGGCGCAGCTCTTGCGCCATTTTTCGGGATCTTTGGGATCGACGATATGCGCCTTGTCGGTGCCATAGGTCGACATATTGCCGTCGGCGTCGAGCAGATTGCCGCTGCGGTCGCGTTTGAAGATGCCGCGGAAGTTCCAGCCATGGCCGTGATAGTCGGCGAACTGGGTGTCCTTGTTACTGTCGTTCACGTCATAGACGTCGCGCAGAAACTCGACGTCGGCCCAAAGGCCGCGCGGGCTCGCGCCTTCGGGATTGCGTTCGAGAACCTTGTGGACTTCGGCGGCGGTCGGATAGCGTTGTTGCTTGTATTTCTTCTGATATTCCTCGTCGCTCATCCCCGGCGGCCGCGGCGCGGTGTTGTCGGGGCCGGGCCATAGCTGCGGCGCATCCGATTCATAATCCCACATCGTGTAGCCGAGGTAGGAGTTCAGGAAGATATTGGGCTGGTGCATGTGGCAATTCATGCACTGCGCCGTCGGGATCGCGCGGGTGAAGGTATGGGTGATCGGATGCCCCGATTCGCGCCGTTCCTTCGCGGGAACCGCCTGCGGTCCGGCTTTCGCGGCTTCGGGATCGATCAGCGCGCCATGGCCGTCGGGCGACGGCGCATGCTTCGCCGTATCGCCAAGTGCGTCGCCAGCGCTCCCACCATGTCCGCCGTCATGTCCGCCGCCGTGCCCATCATCATCGGGTTTCCTTTTCTTCTCCGCGATCGTCGGATCGATCGTCGCGCTTTCGCCATCGCGGCCATATTGCGCATAGGTCAGACTGTGCCGCGGTTCGCGGTCGTTGGCATAGATGACATGGCAGCCGGCGCAGCCCGACTGGCGATAATCGCCCGGCTGGTCGTTGGTGCCCATGAACCACATGAAAGGATCGTTGAGGCGCGTCTTGTGGATGTTGAGCACCGGAATCGCGACACGCAGCCCGGTGCCGGGGCCGCGGTTCGACTGTTTGAGGTCGGGGCGTCCGGGTTCCTCGAGCCGCTGGATGCTGCCGGTCGGGTTCGGCAGGCCGATTTCGGCGAACTGGGTGTTGATGTTGCGGCCACCGCGTTCGAAGACGCGGAAGACGTCGCCGGGCGGGATCACGCTCCAGCGCGGCAGCGGGTACATCTTGGCAAGCGCGCCGCGTTTCTTTTCGGCGTCGGTCAAAATCTTGTCGAAGCCGAACTCCGGCTTGCACGCCTCGGCATATTCCTCTTTCGTCAGCCGCGACGAGGGCGACAGGATGCAGGCGGCCTTGCCGTCGCGCGTATAGGCCTCGCCGAAGATGTAATTCTTGTAGGGAACGATGCCGTTGTTGTACGCCGCCCCGCCCCACAGCATCGCGCCGGTCGACATCAGCGACCGCTCGGTCGCCTCGATGATCTCGAGATGGCACGACCCGCAAGCCTCGCGCGCCACGCGGTAGTCGCTCGGGTTGACGAAGCGGATATATTCGGGCGCCTCCTTGTTGAGCAGCGTGTAGCTGCGTTTCGGGTTCGCCGATGTGCCGCCCCACGCGCCGGGCAGCGTCGGCTGGGGGTGCGCAAGCTTCATCGCCGCCAGATTATAGGGATTGTCGTAGCCAAGTTCGGGGCGCCCGAACGCCGCGGGCGATTGCGAATCGCCGCCGTGGCAGTCGGTACAGCCGAGCCGCACCGCAGGCGTCGCGTGCATCGACGGCCGGTCGGTCTGGGTATGGCAGCTGTAACAGCCCTTCGACTTTGCCTCGACGTCGGCCTCGCTCTGTTCGCGCGGTGCGGGCGGGGTGAAGCGATAGGTGACGGCGACCGGCTTTTCGCCTTCCGACGCGCGCGCGCCCTGCATACCGGCGGTCATCGCCATCAACAGGAAGATCAGGAGGGCGAGGAGCCTGCGCATCATCGTCTAGAAACTCACGATCAGATTGGCGAGGACCGAGACATAAGCCCGGTCGCGCTCGCGATTCTCGAACAGATCCTTGAAACCGTCGCCGGGCAGCAGCACCGCGGCGCTGAGGCGGCCGACGATATTCTGCGTCGCCTTGGGCCGCCAGATGCCTGCCACCGACAGATCCCAGCCGATATCCTTGGGGATCGACCCTTCGCTGCGCAGCACCTGCAAACCCGCTGTATTGTCGAACCACAGATGATTGGCGTTCACGCTGACGCGCGTTTCGGGCGACAAGTCGAAATCGGCACCGGCGCCGACGAACACGGTGCCGGGGTTGTTGAAATTCGACTGCCCCTCTTCCTTCGAAGAGCGCAGCGAATTGAGAATGCCGTTGCGACCGCTCAACGAAATGACGCGCCCGCCGCCCGCAAAGGGAATCGTCTGACGAATCCAGTAGCTGGTGTCGGCGCCGCCGAAGATCGGATTTTCGAAGATAGCATCGAAACCGCCCTCGACATTGTTATAGGGATCGCTGTCGCCCGTGGCGTAAAGGCCCGACAGGCGAAAGCGCATCCAGTCGTGATCGTAGCTGAGTTCGGCAGCGCCGAAGCCCGCGCGGATCTTTGCCGGCTTGCTGGTGAAGAAACTGTTCCGGTCCTCACCCAGTGCTGCATAAAAGCTGGCGGTCAGATTGATCCGCCCGATACGCCCGTCGGCGCTGTAACCAAGATAGGTCACGTCATATTCGCGGCCGCGCAGATCGCCGAGCAGGGCCGGGCGCACCGGAAAGCCATTATGGTCGATCTGGATGTCGTTCTTTTCGCGGTTGCGATTGTAGGTGACGCTGAGCTGGCTCGTCAGCCCGACGAACGGGAAATCCTGGCGATAGAGGTTCGCGGTGAAGATGAAATCGTCGCGCGGGCTTTGCGTGATGTCGTTGAGCCCGCTGTTGGTGTCCTTTTCGAGCCGCCAGAAGGCCGCGACATTATATTGAAAACGGTTGTTGTCGCGGTTGCCGAACAGGCGGATGCCGAGTTGGCTGTCGTTGAACAGGAAACCGCGAAAATCGCTCTGGAACGGCTGGATGCCGATGCGGATCGAATGGAAGTCGTAACGGTCGCTGTCGTTGCCCAGATGCTTGTCGACGAACAATTCCTGCACCCCCAGGAAATTGTCGTAACGATGGCTTGGCTGCGACGGGCGCACATCGAGCACGCGCCGTTCGGGCACGTCGACATAATTGAAATTATAGGCCAGCGTGACGCGATATTCGACGTCGGGCGGCTTGAAGGCGGTCGACCCCTTGATGAGCGCGGCGCCCGCGATCAGCGTCTGCGACAGCACGAAGCTGCGATTCTTGCCGAACACGTCGAGGCTGCCCGGCCGCTCGGTGGTCTGGACGCCGACCGGAATCGGAAAGGTGCGCGGTTCGAACACCGTGTCTGACACCGCACTGGCGACGAAAAACCAGTCGTCGCCCCGGATGGGGAGCCACGGCACCTTCGACCGGTCGATCGGCCGGTCGCCCTTCAGCGTATTCTGATGATAGGGATCGAACCAGCGTTCCTTGACCACGCCGAGCGATTCGATGAGGCGCCAGCGGTCGGGCACCGGCAGTTGATCCTCGATCCCCGGAAAGGCCTGCGGCGGCGGCGGACGCAGCGCGCCAACATTGTCCTGCCGCATCTGCTCGGGCAGATCGGGCGTGTAGCCGGGGCGGCGGCGGCCTTCGATAATCTGGGTGACCAGATCGTCTTTCAGCACATCCTTCCAGTCGACCGGCGGCGGCGGCGGGATCAGCGCTTCGCCGTCAGGCGCCGGGAACGCAGCCGGCGCCGCGCCCTGCGCAGCGCCATCGGGCGCGGGCGGTTCGGGCGGCGGCGGGGGCGGCGGCAACGCCTGCCCCGCCGCGGGTGCACCCTGCGCCGCGAGCGTCGCGATGATCGGCAGCAGGCTGCTTCCAAGCGCGCTCATCGCCTATAGCCCCTGGCAGACATTCTGCTGGCTGGTGTCCAGGAAGGGCGCGAAGGGGCAGCTGATGTAGCGCAGGCGCACCGTCTTTCCATCGGACAGGGTGACGACGATATTGTCGGCACGCTTGTCGATCGGGGCGTTGCCGATCGTGCCGACACGCGCGCCGCCGTTATGCGCTCCGAGGAAGCTGATCATATCGTCCTGGTCGATGCCGTCGCCCGACACGCCGATCGCGCCGACAAGCTGCGCCCCGCGATAGATGGGCACCGAACCCGGGAAAATCTGGATACCGTTCTGCAATCGGTTCTGTCCCGCGGCGACGTCGGGCAAGGTCGTGCAGCGCTGCGGCGTGTCGGTCGCGCTGGCGCCCGATACGAAGCCGAGGTGCGCGCCGATATTGCCGATGACGAGCGCCGATTGCAGCCCGGTCGAAAAGGGATTGAACTGCGCGATCGGGCGCGACAGCGGGCCATTGGGCCGCCCGACCTCGCCGTCGGGGAAATAGGGACGCGAGAGATTGCCCCCCGACCGGTCGGCGAAGGCGAAGGTACCGGTCAGCGCGCTGGGATCGTTCAGAAAACTGCGCACCGCGGGGACGAAATGCTGCACGTCGGCGCTGGCGTTGGCGCTGAGCTCCGCCCCGGCGTTGGCGCCCGAGAAAAAGGCCGCGGTGCGCGCCTTTTGCAGCGACACGTCGGTGCCGAAAATCGGCGCGTCGGGCGCGCGGACGATGCCGAGCACGGCGCCATGCGTATCGACGAGACTGATCGTCACCTGCGCCCGGCTGTCGAGCGGGCGGCGAATCTGCGCGCGCGCGCGGCTCATCACGGCAAAGGCGTCTTCGAGCACGGCGCGCACCTCGGCCTGGGTCAGCGGCGCGCTGTTGGTCGATGCATCGGTGCCGGCGCGGATCGGAAAGCGGTTGGTGCCGCTGCCATTGGTCAGGACAAAGGCGTCGCGGTTGGAAAATTCGGCCGCGGTCGAGGCGCGGATTCCCGACGCTTCACTGCCATAGGCGGTGCCCGCGACGATCGCCGCGGCGGCATAGCCGATGACCGCGACCAGATTGCCGGCCGTGCCGTTCAGGCTGGCGAAGCTCGCGCCGCCGCTCGTCTGCAAGCCGCCATAAGTGGCGTCCGAAAAGCGCAGCGTCGTCCCGTCGACGGTGATCTTGTCGGCGGTGATCGCCGCCGGCGCCTCGAATCCGCGCGTCCCGGCGAGCGCAATGAACTCCTCGGCATCATTGTCGATGTCGAGAATGTTGGAATCGCTGCCATAGACGCCGTCGCCCATCACCCCGATGCCGCCGACGAGCACGCCATTCTTGTAAAGCGGCAGACCGCCCGGGTCGGCCGCGAGGCCGAGCGGCGAGCGCTTTGGCCCGATCAGCGCGCCGCCGCCCATGGCGCCGAAGCGCGCGGCAAGATCGCTGCACGGAAGCTGGCTGAACTGCACCCCGAACAGCGGCCCGCTCTCCAGCCCCGCAGTCGTCGGCGCGGGCGGGAAATGCTCCTGGACGATCTGGCTCGCGGTGCGCGTCGAAAAGGCGTTGCCGCCGCTCGACAGATAGGCGCCGGTGATCGCCTTCGCGATCGCACCCGCTTCTGCAGGGAAGGTGACGTTCTGCGCGTCGATATTGTCGCCGTTGGGCGCCGCCGAGGTCGTCGCGGTGGCGCGCGCGCCGTTCATGCGGAAGACACCGAGGACATTGCCGACGCGGTCGGTGACCGCGATTACCGACGGAAGGCCGCGCGCCTGCGCCTCGGCGATTGCGCCGGCGAGTACGGTCTGGACGTCGGCGACGCTGAGCGACTGGCTCGCGGGCGGCGTGTAGAGGCCGCCGGTCGGAGTGGGAGTCGGCGTCGGCGTGGGCGTTGGCGAGGGGGTCGGCGTGCCGCCGCCTCCACCGCCGCACGAGGCGAGGAGCAGTGCCGGGCCGGCGACAAGGGCGGCGGTGCGAAAGAGGCGCGATCGGGTCCGCATCGGCTTACCGCAGCGCCTGAATCGCGCGCACCGCGCTGCCGAAGGAGGCCTGGAAGTCGCTGGGCTTGTAGGCGTTGGGATCCTTGACCGAGGCATAGGCGCGGTCGATGTCGGCGCGGATGCCCGCCGCAGCGCCGATGGTGATCCGCCCCGACGAAACCATCGCGTTGAGCAGCGTGTCGACCCCCATCACCGCCTGCGACGACCCCGCATAGTCGGTGAAGCGGTCATTGACCGCCTTGCCCGCAATCGCATCGACCATCGCAAAGGCGTCGGTGCCCGAAAAGGCGCGCGCTGCGAAGGCGCTTTTGAGCGCCGCGACCGTCTGCGCCAGATCAGCGGCGGCGCGAACCGCGGCCGGACGATCGGTCGCGATCGCGCGGTGGAAGGCGGCGCTGCGCGCGCCGAGCTGTTCGGCAAGCGCGGGCGAGGCCATGCGCGCGGCGGCCGAGAGCATGATCAGATTTTCGTCATTATAGGGCGGCATGCCTTCGGGAATGCCCGGCCGCGCCGGATTGTCGACGCTGGTCTTCACCGGCTTCGCCTGATCGTAGATCCGGCGGTGGCAACTGTGGCAGTCGAGGAAATAAAATTCGGGGAACATCCCCTCGGTCCCGCGTTTCGACTGGAACAGCGCGAGGCTGCGTTCGAGCGCGGTCGCCTGCCCCACCGCCCACATCTGCACATGGTCGGTGCGCGCGCCCGCCGCGCCGAACTTGCGCCAGCCATAATCGGCATCTTCCTGATGATGCGCCTGGAGCGAGGAGAAGAGGTCGAGCTCGAATGAAATGCGCGGATGCCCCGCCGCCATGATGCGGTGGGTGACGAACTGCCCCTCGCCCGCGGCCCCGAAATGGCAGTCGACGCACACGCCCGCGCGCACCACCGGATCCTCGAGCCGGCGCAAGCCGGCGCGCAGATTGGCGAGATGCTTCTCGCGCATTTCGCCGCCGGGGCTGGGGTTGGCGCCGACCCCGGCATAATGGCTCGCGATCCAGCTGCCTGCAGGACCGTGGCAGGATTCGCAGGTGACGCCGTCCTCGACCGGCGCGGCACCGCGGCTCGTTGCCGCATCGCTGTGGCACCCAAGGCACATCGAGGCGCGCGCCGGATCGCCGATGCCGAGGTTGCGGGCAATGAACTGGCTTCGGCTGGTGTTGAGCACGGCCCAGGCGCGGCTATGCGCGCCGCCGGGGGTCGAGGGTTCCTGCCAGCGCATCAACTCGTCCTGACGGACAACGACGCCGTCGCCCTCCATCCGGCCGTGGCAGGTCGATCCCGCGCAGGACGCAACACCCAGAAAACGCCCGCCGCTTTCGTCCTGCGAGCGCGCCGGAGGCGCCGAAAGCGTCGCGGCGATCGCAAGCATAGCAAGCAGCAGCGCCAGTGCCGCCACCGCCGCCCACGACCGATCGCCGCGCCCGATGCCAGCGTGCGTCGTCATTCCCACGAGTCCCCTTTTGCCCTGAGGGCCTTTTACCCTAAACGACCCCGAACGCCAGCATCGCGTCGGCGACTTTCTTGAAGCCGGCGATGTTCGCGCCCTTCACATAATCGATATAGCCGCCGCCCTGATCGCCATAGGTCAGGCAGCGTTCGTGGATGCCCGCCATGATATCCTTGAGCATCTGTTGCAGCTCGGCTTCGCTCCAGCTGCGCCGGCCGCTGTTCTGGCTCATTTCGAGGCCCGAAACCGCAACCCCGCCGGCGTTGGCCGCCTTGCCGGGCGCGAACATGATCTTTGCGTCCTTGAAGACATGAACACCGGCAAGGTCGGTCGGCATGTTCGCGCCCTCGCTCACCGCGATGCAGCCGTTCGCCACCAGCATTTTCGCATCATCGCCATTCAGCTCGTTCTGCGTCGCGCACGGCAGCGCGACGTCGCACGGCACCGCCCACGGCGTTTTGCCCGCGGTAAAGGTGGCGCTCTTGAACTCGGCGCAATAATCCTCGATCCGGCCGCGCCGGTGCGTCTTGTGCGCCTTAACCCAGTCGATCTTTTCCTGGGTGATGCCGTCGGGATCGTGGATGAAGCCGCCCGAATCGGACAGGGTGAGCACCTTGCCGCCCAGCTGCACGATCTTTTCCGCCGCGTGCGTCGCGACATTGCCCGATCCCGAAATCACCGCGCTCTTGCCGACGAGATCCTGCCCCTTCGCCGCAAGCATGTTTGCGAGGAAATAGACAGCGCCATAGCCCGTCGCCTCGGTCCGGATCAGCGAGCCGCCCCATTCAAGGCCCTTGCCGGTGAGCACCCCGGTAAATTCGTTCGTAATGCGCTTGTACTGGCCGAACATGAAGCCGATTTCGCGTCCGCCGACGCCGATGTCGCCCGCCGGCACGTCGACGTCGGCGCCGATGTGGCGATAGAGCTCGGTCATGAAGCTCTGGCAGAAGCGCATGATCTCGCGCACGCTCTTGCCCTTCGGGTTGAAGTTCGACCCGCCCTTGCCGCCGCCCATCGGCAGGCCGGTGAGCGCATTCTTGAACGTTTGTTCGAACGCCAGGAATTTGAGGACGCTTTCGGTCACGCTCGGGTGAAAGCGGATGCCCCCCTTATAGGGGCCGATGGCATTGTTGTTCTGAACCCGCCAGCCGCGCTGGACGCGGATATTGCCGTTGTCGTCCTCCCAGCAGACGCGGAAGGACACGACCCGGTCGGGTTCAGCAATGCGCCGCAATATCTGCTGCGCGTGATATTCTTCCTTGTCGGCGATGAAGTCGAAAATATCCTCGGCGACTTCCTGCACCGCCTGGACGAACTCGGGCTGGCCCGGGTTGCGCCGCTTCACACCTTCCATGAACGTCGGAAAATCGACGTGATCCGCTACCGCCATGCACCCCTCCCACGCAAAGACTTGGGAAAACCGGTGCGACCCCCTGTTTTACGATTTTATCGTTGACCGACCTCGCCCGACAGAGGCTACACCTTTGCCCGCCAAAGGCAATATGGCGCGGCACCGTCGCGCGCGATTTCGCCGCGGCGAATATTCGGGGGATGGAATGAGCGAAACCAAGGCCATGTCGACGACGAACCGTGCGATCCTGATCGCCGCCTTCCTCCTGCTCGCCGGCGCGATCGGCTACGCGATCTGGCGCGATTCCGCCAATTATGCCGCGGCGCCCGCGCCGACGGCCGCAGCGTCACCCGATGCACAGCTTGCCGCAATCGAGGACCGGACGCGGCGCGAACCGCAAAGCGCCGACGCGTGGATGGCGCTCGGTGCCGCGCGTTTCGACCTTGGCGATTATCCCGGCGCCGCCGCAGCTTATGAAAAATCGGTCGCGATCGCGCCCGAGTCGGCTGGGCTATGGTCGGCGCTTGGCGAGGCGCGCGTGATGGCAAGTCCGCGCGATCCGATGCCCGCCGCCGCGGCCGAAGCCTTTGACAAGGCGATCGCGCTCAATCCCAGAGATCCGCGCGCACGCTATTTCATGGCAGTGAAGAAGGATATCGCCGGCGATCACAAGGGGGCGATCGACGAATGGTTCGCGCTGCTCGCCGACACGCCGCAGGGCGCTCCGTGGGAGGCCGACCTGCGCCGCACGATCGAGCAGGTCGGCGCGATCAACAAGATCGACGTCGCCCCGCGCCTCGCCGCGACGCAGCCGCGCGCGCTCAAGGCCGACGAGATGCCCGTCGCCGCGCGCGCAATCCCCGGCCCCAGCCGCGCCGACATGGAAGCCGCCTCGCAGCTTCCCAAGGGGCAGCAGGACGCGATGATCGTGGGGATGGTCGACGGGCTGGAGGCCAAGCTGAAAGCAAATCCGGCGGACGTCGACCGCTGGATCATGCTGATGCGCAGCCGGATGACGCTAGGCGAAACCGCAAAAGCGGCGCAGGCACTGAAAGACGCGCTCGCCGCCAATCCGGGTGCGGCACAAAGGCTGAAGGCGCAGGCGCAGATGCTCGGGGTGCCGGGGACCTGATTTTTTAGCAGGGGGAGAAAGTCGTGAAATCCGTGATGATATTGGCCGGTATAATGGCCATGGCCGCCGCCGCACCGACCGCAGCCGCACGCGAGAGCTTTGTGCTGGAAATCGGCGGCGAACAGCTGACGGGACTCGCGCCCGAAGGATATTGCGTTCCCAAGGGCAGGGACAAGGAAGCCAGCGATCTGCTTGCCACGGGTGACACGCAGAATTTCACCTTGATCATGCTGATCCGGTGCGATCGCCAAAATCATCCGCAAGGGTTCGGCGCCGACTATTTCCTGATCAAGGCGGCGCGCGAGACGATAGACGTCGTTATGGAACGCGCCGAATTCCTCAAGCTGATGGAGGCCGAGATTGGCAAAGCCGAATGGCGATCGGGTGAAACTTCGGACGCGTTGCTGAAAAATGCGTCGAAGGACGTAAGCAGCGCGCTGGGGACGGATATCGCGATATCCGGCGCACTGCGCCCGCATGGCGTCGACACGAGCTGCGCCTATCTTGGCGGTTCGCTGAACGTGGCCACCGACGGAAAAACGCTCCCCATAGTCGCGGGGGCCTGCCTGACCTCGGTCGCAGGCAAGCTGCTGTCGGTTAACGCCTATGACGAGGCGAAGCCGCCCGTCGACGCGGCCGTCCAGATGCGCCGCGCGCGCGCTTTAGCGATGCAGTTGAAGGCCGCTCCCTGACCCGAAAGCTGCCCTAACCCGCCATCAGCGCCGCATTGCCGCCCGCGGCGGTGATGTCGGTCGAGATCGATTTTTCCTCGGCGAAACGGTGCAGATAATGCGGGCCACCGGCTTTCGGCCCCGTGCCCGACAGACCTCGGCCGCCGAAGGGCTGCGATCCAACGATCGCGCCGATCTGGTTGCGATTGACATAGACATTGCCGACCGCCGCGCGCGCCGCGACATGCGCCGCGACGCCGTCGATCCGCGTGTGGACGCCTAGCGTCAGGCCATAGCCCGAGGCGTTGATCGCGTCGATCAGCGCGTCGAGCTCGCCGCCTTTCCATGTCGCGAAATGCAGCACCGGTCCGAAAATCTCGCGCCTGAGATCGGTGACATGATCGAGGCGGATCATCGTCGGCGGTACGAAGGTACCGCCCGCCGGCCAATCGGTGCGCGCCGCCTCTGCGATCACGCGGCCCGCGGCGCGCGCATCCGCGACATAAGCCGCAATGTTCGCTTGCGCCTCGGCATCGATGATCGGACCGACGTCGGTCGAGAGGATCGCCGGGTCGCCGATGTTGAGTTCGGCCATCGCGCCCGCGACCATGTCGATCATCGTGTCGGCGACATCCTCTTGCACGCAAAGCAGGCGAAGCGCCGAACAGCGCTGGCCCGCCGATTGGAAAGCGCTCGCGACGGCGTCACGCGCGACCTGTTCGGGAAGCGCGGTCGAATCGACGATCATCGCGTTGGCACCGCCGGTTTCGGCGATCAGCGTCGCGATCGGACCGTCACGCCCCGCGAGGCTGCGGTTGATCGCGCGCGCAACCTCGGTCGATCCGGTGAATGCGACGCCGATGATATCGTCATGACCGGTCAGCGCTGCGCCCACCGTTTCGCCGCGACCGGGGAGAAATGCCAACACATCGGCGGGCACACCCGCCTCGAGCAGCAATTCTATCGCGGCATGCGCGATCAGCGGCGTCTGTTCGGCGGGCTTCGCCAGCACGGCGTTGCCCGCGGCGAGCGCCGCCGAGACCTGCCCCAGAAAGATCGCCAGCGGGAAATTCCACGGGCTGATGGCAACGAAGACGCCCTTGCCTTCGAGGATCAGTTCGTTGCGCTCGCCGGTCGGGCCGGGCAGCGCGATGGGGTAGGAGAAATCGGCGCGCGCCTGGGCGGCATAATAGCGCAGGAAGTCGACCGCCTCGCGCACTTCGGCCACCGCATCGACGAGCGTCTTGCCCGCCTCGTCGATCGCCAGCCCCAGAAAGAGAGCATCGCGTTCCTCGAGCAGATCGGCCGCGCGTTCGAGCCGTTCGGCGCGGAAAGCGCCGCCGGCAAGACTCCAGTCGCCCTGCGCCGCGCGCGCGGCGGCGACGGCGGCATCGACCATATCGGCATCGGCCTCGATCATATGACCGACGACAGCGCCGGTTGCGGGATTGCGCACCGCTTCGGCGGTGCCCGCCGCTGCCGTGCCGCCGACGATCGGCGCCGCGATGCGCCCGCTGTCACGCGCCCCGGCAATCGCGGCCGCCAGCGCCTCGGGCACGCCGGGTTCGCCAAGGTCATAGCCGCGCGAATTGCGCCGGACGGGATCGAAAAGCTGGAGCCCGGTCGGGATCTTCGACGGCACGCTCGCGATGCTGCGCGGGTCGACCGCCAGCTCTTCGGCGGTCACGTCGGGGTCCGAAAACTGGTGCACGAAACTGCTGTTCGCGCCATTTTCGAGCAGGCGGCGGACGAGATAGGCGAGCAGGTCGCGGTGGGTGCCCACGGGCGCATAGACGCGTACCGGGCGCGGCGGCGGCGACAGCGCAACGATCGCATCATGCGCGCCTTCACCCATGCCGTGCAGCCGCTGCAGTTCGTAATCGGCGCCGTCGAACAGTTCGGCGATGAAGGCCAGCGTCATCGCATTATGCGTCGCAAAGGCCGGGAAGATGCAATCCTGATGCTCGCGCAATATCTGCGCGCACGCCATATAGTTGAGGTCGGTGTGGTTCTTTGCGGTGAAGACCGGAAAATCGCCGAGCCCCATCGTCTGCGCGCGCTTGATCTCGGTATCCCAATAGGCGCCCTTGACCAGCCGCATCGACAGCATGACGCCCCGCGCGCGCGCCTTGGCGGCAACCCAGCGGATCGCCTCGCTCGCGCGCTTCTGATAGGCCTGGATCACGATGCCGAGCCCGGTCCAGCCGTCGGCGAGCCCCGCGTCGATCAGCGCGCCATAAACGTCGAGATGCGGTTCGAGCCGGTCGCTTTCCTCGGCATCGATCATCAGCGGAATGTTGACGCCGCGCGCGGCGCGGGCGAGCGCGATAACATCGGGGATCAATTCTTCGCGAACGCGCTCGGCCTGCAGATATTCGTAACGCGGGTGGAGCGCCGACAGCTTGATCGAAATGCCGTGGTTGGCAAATGGGTCGCCCGGCTTCGCATCGCGGCCGATGCGCGCGATCGCCGCGGCATAGCTGTCATAATAGCGCCGCGCATCCTCTGCGGTGCGCGCCGCTTCGCCGAGCATGTCGAAGCTGGCGAGTTCGCCCTTGTCCTTGTCGGCACGCCGCACCGCGGCGTCGATCGTTTCGCCCATCACGAACTGCTGGCCGAGCAGCTTCATCGCCGCGAGCGCCGCCTGGCGGATCACCGGCTCGCCCGAGCGGCGGATCATCGACTTGAGCAGGGTGAGCGGGTTCGCCTTGCTGCCCATCGCGCCGAGCATCAGCGTCGCCGAGCCCAGCGACAGGCCGCGCGCCGACAGCGCGACAACCAGCGGGCTGTCCTCATCCTCGCCCTCGCGCCAATGGCGTCCGGCGATCTTGTCGCGGATCAGCGCATTGGCGGTCGCGCTGTCGGGAACGCGCAGCAGCGCTTCGGCAAGGCACATCAGCACGACGCCTTCCTCGGTCGACAGGCGGTAGCGATTCATGAGCTGCGCGACGAGCGTTTCGCGCTCGCCCTCGGCCTTCGCCTTGCGGATGAGCGCGAGACCCCGCCGCGTCACTGCCTCGAGGGTGGCGGGCGAGCGGGCAAGCTGGGTCCGCAGATCGGCGACAAGGTCGGCTTCGGAACGGCGGGCGAGGGCGCGGATGGCGGCGCGGTCGGTCGGCTGGGTCATGGCGTATGATAGCATGCGCTGCAAAGGCAATCCGCCTTCAATCGCGCGCCTACGTTTATCTTTTGACCTATTATCGGCGTCATATTAGGCAATTAGTATGGCAAACTCGAAAATCATGGTCGATCTGGACGAATTTGATCGCAAGATCATCGCAATATTGGGCCGCGACGGGCGGATGACCTACACCGAACTGGCGCAGCGCGTCGGCCTGTCGAAGACGCCGTGCCAGCAACGCGTCAAGCGACTGGTCGACTGCGGGCTGATCACCGGCTTTCGCGCGATCGTTGACCCCGCCAAGCTGGGGCTCGACCATGTGGCCTTTACCGAGGTCAAGCTGTCCGACACGCGCGAGGAGGCGCTACGCCGCTTCAACGACGCAGTGCGGCGGATTCCCGAGGTCGAGGAATGCCACATGATCGCGAGCAGCTTCGACTATCTCCTGAAGGTGCGTACCCTCGACATCCGCCGCTATCGCATCGTGTTGGGCGAGAAAATCTCCAGCCTGCCGCATGTCGCGAGCACCTCGACCTTCGTCGCGATGGAAACGATCTGCGAATCAGCGCGCTGAGCCGCCGGTCTGCGCCGCTGCCGCATCGGCGTCCCCTCGGCGCCCGCATCAGGCCACGCGAGAGCACCGTAGCGGCGATGCGGATCGTTCACCGGACCATAGATTCGCGGCGATTCGGAAATATTCTGCCCGGAGGGTGCGATCAACGCTGGCGCCGTCGCCCACTGGATTTCCTCGCACTCATCGTTTTCGTCCCTGCAATATTTCGCCATGGCCTTTTCTGCCTTGCCTTTATCGGTGTGCTCAACGCGCAGGCGCGCGAGCTGCACCTTGACCTGCAAGCGGCCCGCGACGGCTCCCTCCACACCATCCGCGCCGATGCGCAGACTGTGCTCGACAGCCTGATGGCCGTAGCCTCCGAACACGCAAAGGCGATCGTCGACGCATTCGCCAGCATCGAGGCTGTCGCCGTGGGTATGCGCTGCGGGGCGACCGAGGCAAGCGCCGCGCGGAAAGCGGTCGATGGGTTGACAGACGGTGGCGCGCTTCTTCGGTATAATCGCACCCTGCCCGTTCGCCCGGAAATCGTCGCCATGATCGAGGCGCTTTCCGACAAAGGCCCGGCGGTCCGCGTGACGAAGCTGACCGAAATCACTGCGCCCTGACAGAATCCCGGCTGGCTTTTCCTTTTGCGCCAGTCCGGTCCGGGGTCGCGCTTCGGCTCATCGGCGCGGCCCCGGATAAGTTCGTCGCCCGGGGCACCTTCTCCCCGGGTCCGCCGCCGCGGTGGTTTTCTGGTTTCCCGCCGCGGCGCTCGGGCAGTCGGTCGTTCTTCGATGCGACCGGCTGCCCCTTTGCCTACCCCTGCGCGCTCAGAAGGAGCGGCATTCACGCAGGCACACTGGCCGGCTGCGACATCGTGGTCGGCCTTTTTGTGCTATTAGGTTCAAATTGGAGGTAAATTCTGAACGCCTATTGATCCGTCCCGATATAGTCTCGCCATCTTTTGGGGGAGTGGGTCTATGAAATACGCATTAGTTGCCGCTACGGCGGCTCTTTCCGTCTGCGCGTCCGTTGCTTGCGCTCAGGACGCCGCTACGGCGCCTGCGGCCACCGTCGCGCCTACGGCAGCTGCTATCACGCCGGCTGCGACGAATAACGCCGTCCTGCGCGCTGGGACGCCGGTTGCGCTACGCCTGATGGAAGAAGTCACGACGAAGAAGAAAGCCGCGCGCGTCGGCCAGCGCTTCATGATGGAAGTCGCAGAGCCGGTCGTCGTCAATAGCGTGACCGTGATTCCGGCAGGCATGCCCGCCTGGGGCGAGATCACCAATGTTCGCAACAAGGGCATGTGGGGGAAGTCGGGCAAGCTCGACGCGCGCATCCTGTATCTGCGCGTCAATGGTCGCCAGATCCGATTGACCGGGGCCTTCGATGACAAGGGCGTGACCGGGACCGCTGGCGTTGTCGGCGCCGTCGCATTGGTGCCGATCGCTGGGTTCTTCGTGACCGGGACAAGCGCCACGCTTCCAAAGGGTGGCACGGTCGGCGGGTTCATCGATGAGGACGTGGAGCTGGCATTCGCTAATGCTGCGCCTGCCCCGCTTCAGCTGCCGGCCGCAGCGGCGCCGATGACGGTTCCGACCGTCACACCGGCCGCCCTGGCAGCCGACGCCGCCGGCTCGTCGGGCCAGCAATAACCCCGATTGCAGCTCGGCGCGTCCCAGCGGACGCTTGCGCCTAAATCTCTCCCCGGCTGCTTGGCGAACCTGTCGAGCGCACGCCGAGCGGCGCCGGGGTACGCAGCCTCGGCATCGCGGACGGCGGGGGCTTCGTGAACGTCCTTGTGGGTCAGGCCCATGTCAGCGACGGTAGCAAAACTCTCGTTCGGAAGTTTGCTCTTGTCGCCCCCGGCTGTCGCGACCTCGCCGCGTTTCTGTGCAGCGTCATACTCGTCAGCCAGCCGGCGCTTTGCGAGGCTTTCGAATGCGAGGGCGTCGGCTTGCAATTCGCGTTTGATCGGCAATAGGCACTTCGCATTCGGTGGGCAGCCGCGAAAGCTGCATGCGGATCGTGCGGCGAGAATACGGCTGGGAGAGTTTCACTTTGAGCTCCTTCAACAATGAAGGACACCCCAATAGGCACGAGCAGCGACCGCGATACCATTGCTTTCCGCACCAGCCAGCACCAGCCCAGCAAGCGCCGCGTCGCCAATCGCGCCGGGCTGCATTGACAGACAATCTGGCTCTTTAAACTTAGCCACGCTTCGAAACCCGACCCCGATGCCAAAAAAGGGGTCTTCAAGCGCATTCCCTTTCGAAATCTCTCAGGTAGGACCCGCGATTTTTCCCGCATATATTCCGTGGCTTAACGTGCAATCGGCTGGATCTGAGCTATACGGCATTGCCGGATGTTTTCCGCTTGAATGATTTACGGCATTGCCGTATATATTCGGCATGCACACGGTCATCGAAACCAATGCCTATCTTGCCGCAGCAAAGGATGCGGGCATGGGGGAAGATGAGCGCGACGCGATTGTCGATCTGATCGCCGCCGATCCTCAGGTAGGAGAGATCATGCCGGGATGCGGCGGCGCCCGCAAACTTCGCGTTGCGAAGCCCGGCAAAGGAAAGTCGGGCGGCTATCGTGTCATCACCTATTTCGCAGGCGAGGACGTGCCTGCTTTCTTCTCACCGTCTTCGGGAAGGGCGAGAAGGTTTCGCTATCGAAGGGCGAGCGCAATGCTCTCGCTGCCCTGACGAAAACGCTCAAGAGCACGCTGTAGGAGGTTCACATGGCAAAAGGTGCATTCGACAAGATCGCCGCTGGCCTAAACGACGCGATCGCCTTCGCTGAGGGCGAGGTCGCGCGCGGCCGCGTGGCGGCAGGTCCAGACGTGAAGGCCATCCGCAGCAAGACCAAGCTGTCGCAGGCCGAGTTCGCAGGGAGGTTACGCATCAGCGCCGCAACCCTGCGCGATTGGGAGCAAGGCAGGCGTAGCCCGGAAGGCCCTGCCCGCGCGCTGCTCGGTATCGTGGACGTGGACCCCGACGCTGCGCTTAAGCTGCTCGCAAAGCTAGCCTGACCTGTGAGCGCCCTCGCGCCTCGATCTTTTGCCAAGGCCAAGCCGACCGAGCTCTGCATGCTGGCCGGTCGCTGGGCTGGCGTGATGCCGGATCCTGCCGGCGTGCTGGTCGAGCGCAAATTCGATGGCTTTCGATGCCTCTTCTTCGCCGGCCTCGATCGTCAATCTGCGGGAAGGCAGCGACGCTCGAGCCTGCACGACGTGCGCGCAATTGCGCCCCTTCGGCGCGGCAATAGCGCTTCTGTCGGTTTAATAGATATGGTTGGAGGCCCGAGCCGGAATCGAACCGGCGTATACGGATTTGCAGTCCGCTGCGTCACCACTCCGCCATCGGGCCTCGCGCCGAACGCCGCGGCCGCTATGTCGCGGGCCGGGCCGGGTGTTGGACGGCGCCGCTAGTGCGGGGCTTTGGCGGGCTTGTCAAGGATTCGCCAAGGCCCACTCCATTTCGCACGCATTTTCGCGCAATGCGGGGTTGGCGCCACCAACGCGGCCAGCTATGCGCGACGCAGCGCCGCGCGATGCTGTATTAGTATTGCAACACAGCATCGGTTCGGCTAGAACGGCCCCAAGCTTCAGGGCCCCAGAATCGGAAAACAGGCTGATGGCGACGAAATTGAACGAAGTGACTGCTGCGGACATGCGGGCTGCGATGATCGATAGCCAGCTGAGAACCAATGACGTGATCGACCCGGCGGTCGTCGCGGCGATGGGCAGCGTGGCGCGCGAGGCGCATGTTCCCGCGGCGTTGGCGAGCGTCGCCTATATGGACCGCGCGATCGCGCTGGGTCACGGCCGCGCGCTCAACGCGCCGCTCGTCACCGGCCGCCTGCTGGTCGCCGCCGATATCCGGCCGGGCCAGCGCGTGCTGCTGATCGGTGCGGCGACGGGCTACACCGCCGCGCTGCTCGCGGCGCTCGGTGCGTCGGTCGTCGCGGTCGAGGAGCAGGCCGACCTGCTCGCCGCCGCCAGCGCCGCAACCGACAATCCCGCGATTCGCTGGGTCGAGGGTCCGCTGGCCGCAGGCGCCCCCGGCGAAGCGCCCGTCGACCGCATCCTGATCGACGGCGCGATCGAACAGCTTCCCGACGCGTTGGCAGCGCAGCTCGCCGAAGGCGGCAAGCTGGTCGCCGCGCGGCGCGAAGGCAGCGTCACTCGGCTTGTCCAGGGCGTCAAGACCGCCGGCACGCTGGCGCTGCGCGCCTTTGCCGACATGGATGTCGCGGCGCTTCCGGGTTTCGAGGCCCCCAAGGGTTTTCGCTTCTGAGAGCCCTCCCTCCCTTCAGGCTGAACCATATCATGCACGACATCGACACAAAAATGACCGGACGACGCGCCCGCTGGCTGGCGGGCATGGCGCTCGGCGCGCTGGCGCTGTCGTCGCAGGCGCAGGCCGAGACGCTGCAGGGCGCGCTCGCCAAAGCCTATGAGAATAATCCGACGCTGACGGCGGCGCGCGCCGGGCAGCGCGCGAATGACGAGAATGTTCCGATCCAGAAGGCATCGGGCCTGCCCTCGGTCGGTGCCAGCGTCGATTATCAGGAAAATCTGGTCATCCCGGGCAACAGCTTCGTTTCGCCGGGCCGCGTCCTGTCCGCAGGCAGCCAGCTCAGCGTGCCGATCTATCAGGGCGGCGCGGTGCGCAACGCGGTGAAGGCGGCCGAATATCGCGTCGAGGCCGGGCAGTCCGATCTGCGCGCAACCGAAGCGAGCATTTTCTCGCAGGTCGTGGGCGCCTATATGGACGTGATCCGCGACCAGGCGATCGTCCAGCTCAATCAGAAGAATGTGGCGGTCCTCAAGACCAATTTGCAGGCATCGAGTGACCGCTTCGAGATCGGCGATCTGACGCGCACCGACGTCGCCCAGTCGCAGGCCCGGCTTGCGCTGGCCGAGGGCGACCTGCGCGGCGCCGAAGCCAATCTGATTCGCAGCCGCGAAAATTATGTGAAGCTGGTCGGCGATGCGCCGGTCGATCTCCAGCCGCCGCCGGCGCTACCCAATCTCCCCCAATCGGTTGAGGATGCGGTCGCGATCGCGCTCAACAACAATCCCGACATCGAAGCGGCAAACCAGCGCATCAACGCATCGCGCGCCGACATCGGCGCTGCGCGGGCCGCCCGCATGCCCAAGCTGTCGGCGACACTGGGGGGTGGCTACAACAATAATCTCCATTCGATTCCTGCCGGCAACACCGTGGCCGAGAATACGACGAAGAGCGCCGCCGCCGGCCTGTCGCTGACGCTGCCGATCTTTCAGGGCGGCCGCCCGTCGGCGCAGGTGCGTCAGGCGCAATCGCGCAGCAGCCAGGCGATTGAAACCTATGTTGCCACCGAACGCGACGTGATCGCGCAGACGCGCGGGGCCTATGCCGCGTGGCAGGCGAACGAGCGCGTCATCGCCGCGACCGAGCAGGCGGTGGGCGCCAATGCCCTGTCCCTCGAGGGGGTGCGCGCCGAAAACAGCGTCGGCACGCGCTCGATCCTCGACATATTGAATGCCGAACAAGAATATCTGAACGCGCAGGTCCAGCTCGTCTCGGCGAAGCGCAACAGCTATGTCGCGGCTTTCTCGGTCCTCGCCGCGATGGGCAAGGCCGAAGCGCGCGACCTGGGGATCGAGGGCGGCGCGCTCTATGATCCGGCGGCAAATTATCACCGTGTTCGCGGTCAGATCTGGGATTGGGCCGACGATCCGAAGCCGCAGCAGCAGGCCACCGATACGCGCAGCGTCCCCGCCGCCGATGCCAGCGTGCCTGCCGTGGACCCGCTTCCCCAACAATAAGACTTGGCAAGCCCGCCCGCGCGCCGGTATGAACATGGTTAACCGGTATTTCCGGCGGAACTAAGGGGGCAAGCATGGGCGACATGTCGCGGGAGCCATCGATGGAAGACATTTTGTCGTCGATCCGGCGCGTCATCGCGCGTGACGAAGCCCCTGGCGCGCGCGCGCAGCGTGCGGCGGTGCCGAGCGAGGATATTCTCGACCTCAACGAAGAAGAAGACGACGCCGTCGCCGAATCGGCCCTTGACGACAGCGGCGTCGCGACCGCGCAGGAAGAGCTGGTGTCGGTTGCCAGCGCCGATGCCGCGCGTCAGTCGCTCGAAGCGCTCACCGCCGCGATGGCGCCAGCCGCGGCCGCGGCCGCCGCGACGGTGCCCGCAGGGGGACGCAGCCTCGAGGATGTCGTCGTCGACGCGATGCGGCCGATGCTCAAGCAATGGCTCGACGCCAATCTGCCGGCGATGGTCGAATCGATGGTGGCGCGCGAAATCAGCCGCATCACCGGCAAGCGCCTCTAAGGCTCAGGCCGCCCAATCCTCCAGCAGATAGCGCGCGATCGCCAGCGGCGGCGGTGCCATGAAGCTCGCGCCCATGTCGCCGGCGAGCGCCGCGCGCACCTCCGCACGGTCGACCCACATCGCCGCTTCAAGTTCGGTGGTGTCGATCGTCAACGCGGCGTCGCGCGCGACCGCGCGGCACCCGATCATCAGCGACGAGGGGAAAGGCCAGGGCTGGCTCGCCACATAGGATACATCGGACACGGCGATGCCCGCTTCCTCGAACAATTCGCGCGCCACCGCTTCCTCAAGCGATTCACCCGGCTCGACGAAGCCCGCGAGAGCCGAAAAGAAGCCCGGCGGGAAGCCGGGCTGGCGGCCGAGCAGCACGCGGCCATCATATTCGGCGAGCATGATGACAACGGGGTCGACGCGCGGGAAATGTTCCGCCCCGCAAGAGGCGCAGCGGCGACCCCAGCCGCCCCGGAACAATTCGGTCGGTGAACCGCAAACGGCGCAGAACCGGTGCCGCGCGTGCCAGTCGACGAGGCTGCGCGCGCCGCCGTAGAGCGCCGCTTCTTCGGGCGACAGCATCGGGAGCAGCCGCATCACGGTGCGCGAACGCGCATCGACGCGCCCTCCGGCATGCGCCTCGCGCACGAAGCGGGGCGCGCCGCTATCGTCGATCCCGAGCAGCAACAGCGCACGCTCGTCGGCCGGATCAAGCGCTTCCCATATCAGCCCGCCGCCGCTGCCCGGCACCGGATCGATGCCGTCAAGCAGCAGGCAGGTCGCGCGCGGATCGGCGATCGCCGCCGCGAAAGCATCGGGATCGGTGCGGAGCCGGTCGGCGCGGTCGAGCCGCGCCCCGGTAAAGCCGAGCGGCAGCGGCATCAGGCCATCACATCCTTGTAAAAGGCCTTGCCGAAGTCGCGTTGGAAGGGCAGCGCCTCCGACGGCATATATTGGGTATAGCCGCCGACGCGATAGCCGCGGCGGCGATCGACAAAGGCGATGGTGCCGGCCGCACCGCCCCAGCCATAAACGCCTTCGCCGGTCGGCGATCCGGCCAGCGACACGCGGCCGCCGGCGCCAAAGCCCTCACCGTCGATGAACGTATTCTTGCGATCAACCGAATCGGCGAGCAGGTTCGACATGCCGAGCCGCGCGGTTTCGGGCTTCATGATCCGCACGCCGCCGGTTTCACCTTCGCCGAGCAGCATGGCGAGGAACCGGTCGTAATCGCGCGCCGTCGAAACGAGACCGCCGCCGCCATAGGGCATCGGCGGCGGGTCGAGGTAGATCGAGCTCGTCGCGGGGTCGATCGGCAGCAGCACGCCGCCCAGCGGCGCATAGTTGGTCGACAACCGCGCTTCTTCGTCGCCGGTGACGCGAAAACCGGTGCTCGCCATCCCGAGCGGATCGAAAATGCGCGCCTTCAGAAAGGCGTCGAAGGGCTGACCTGAGACGACCTCGATCACGCGGCCCATCAGGTCGAGCCCGACCGAATAGCTCCAGCGGGTGCCGGGTTCATAGACGAGCGGCAGCGTCGCGAGCCGGTCGGCGAAAACCGCCAGGCTCGGCGCGGGGGTGGTCGGCGGGAAGCCTGGAATCGGCAGACGGCTGACCTGCCCGCCCAATATCCCCGCTTCGTTATAGGCGTCGCGGAGCGGCCCCTTCTGGACAATATTATAGCCGAGCCCGGCGGTGTGGGTGAGAAGCTGGCGGACCGTGATCGGCCCCTTCGCGGGGTGCACGTCGGTGATCGATCCGTCGGGAGTGTTCTGCACCTTCATCGCCGCAAAGGCCGGCAGGAAATCGGCGATCGGCTGATCCAGCGTCATCTTGCCGTCCTCGATCAGCAGCATGGCCGCCATGCCGGTGACCGGCTTGGTCATCGAATAGAGGCGCCAGATCGTGTCCGGAGCCACAGCGCGCTGCGAATCCATCGCCTGCTTGCCTGCGCCCAGATAGTCGGGCGGCGCCTGATCCTTGCCTATCGCAGCGATAGCGCCGGCGAGTTCGCGGCGGTCCACGAATCCCTTGATGAAGGCGTAGGTCGCCGGATAGAGCGCCTCGGCATTGGTCCAGGCGAAGGCGGCGCGCGGCAACAGCGTCGCGCTGCCCCCCAGCGCCAGGCTGCCGAGCAGCGCGCGGCGCGAAATCATCATCGTCATCGGTCACTCTCCCGCATCTTGTCGACCAGTTTGCGATACAGCGTCGGCAGACCGGCCGCGTCAAGCGCCGAAATCGGCCACCACTCACCTTCCCCTGCGGCATCCTCAACTCCGCGCCGGACGAGCGTCAATGTGAGGTCGAAATGGGTGAAGCCGTGCCGCACGGAGACGGCTCCGTCGCCGGATGCGGGCGGTTCGTCCCACGTACCGCCGGGCAATGCCCGCATCCCGCCGAGCATCCCCTTGTCGGGGCGCCGTACCAGCCACAGCCGCGCATCCGATTCGATCCACCAGGCGCTTCCGTGGCGCTGCGGCTTCGCCTTTTTGGGCGGCTTGACCGGAAGGGATTCGGCGGTGCCGGCCGCAAATGCGGCGCAGTCGGCGGCGAGAGGACAGCGGGTGCAGGCGGGGCTGCGCGGCGTGCAGATCGTTGCGCCCAGATCCATGAGAGCCTGCGCGAAGTCGCCGGGGCGATCGCCCGGAACGAGCGGCGCCAGCGCGGCACGGATCGCGCGCTTTGCCGCCGGCAGCGGCGTGGTGATCAGCCGGTGGCGCGCGATCACCCGCTCGATATTGGCGTCGACAACGACCGCGGGGCGGCCAAAGGCGATCGCCGCGACCGCCGCCGCGGTGTAATCGCCAACGCCCGGCAAGGCACGCAAGCCCGCCTCGCTATCCGGAAAAAGACCGTCATGATCGGCGACCACCGCCCGCGCGCAGGCGAGCAGGTTGCGGGCGCGGGCATAATATCCAAGGCCCGCCCACGCCGCCATTACGTCCGCGTCGTCGGCCGCCGCGAGATCGGCGACGTTCGGCCAACGTGCGGTAAAACGGGCGAAATAGCCTGCGACGGCGGCAACGGTCGTCTGTTGCAGCATCACTTCGGCGAGCCAGATGCGGTAGGGATCGGGCGTCACCACGCTCCCTGGCGCGATACGCCAGGGGAGGATGCGCGCCGCATGGTCGTACCAGGCGAGCAGCCGCGGCGCGAAATCCGCGTCGGCCGCGATATCGGGGTCTGGCATCTGGACGCTCACCCCCCGCCTATGGCATGGCGGCGGCGATGGCGAAAGCAGGCTCCAGCGACGGCGACAAGTCCCCTAAAGCGCGCACGAAGAAGGCTGCCAAAAAGCCGCCGGCGCGCAGCTATGAGCGGCCGCGCGGCGGCGAGGCGCGCGCGATCGCCGATATGGTTCCCGAAATCGGCCGGACCGCCTTTCGCAAATTCGGCTTCATCCAGTCGTCGGTCGTCAGCCGCTGGCGAGAAATCGTCGGCGATCGGCTCGCCGATGTCACCCAGCCTGCGATGATCCGCTTTCCCGCCGGACAAAAGGCGGGCGGAACGCTGCATCTGACGATCAGCGGCGCGCATGCACCCATGCTGCAGCATGTCGCCCCCGATATCGTCGCGGCGGTCAATCGCTTCTTCGGCTATGCCGCGATTGCGAGCGTGCGCATGACGCATGGTCAGGTCGCGCCCGCCCCCGCCCCCGTTCAGCAGCCGGCAATGCTGAAGCCGGTACCCGCCGAACTGGGGGATAGCCTGCGCGACATCGGCGATCCGGAACTCAGGACCGTGCTCGAACGCATGGCCGCCGGGCTTGCCAGCGCGCCGAAACTCCCGCGCATCAGTTGAAGGAAGACGGCACGTCCATGCCCAAGATATCCGGTCGCACCCTGTCCCGCCGCACCGCCATCGGCGCCCTGTCGATCGCCGCGCTGTCGCTGGTCGCCGCCGCGCCCGCCGCTCCGGCGCCGGCCTGGTCGTCGAAGATCAGCACCAGCGCGATCGGTGCCTATATCGTCGGAAACCCCGCCGCCAAGGTGCGTCTGGTCGAATATTTCAGCTATACGTGCACCCACTGCGGCGAATTTGCGCGCGACGGCGACGTCCCGCTCAAGGCCCAATATATCGACAAGGGGCTGGTGGTCTTCGAATATCGCAACCTCGTCCGCGACCCGGTCGACCTGACCGCAGCGCTGCTGGCGCGCTGCGGCGGCGCCAAGGCCTTCGCGGCCAACCACCACGCCATCTTCATGGCGCAGCCGGTCTGGCTGACGAAGGTGCAAAAGGCGCCCGAAGCCATGGTCAAGAGCTGGTATGTCGGCACCGAGAGCGAACGCGCGCGCAAGATCGCGGCCGACACCGGCCTCGGCGCGCTGATGGCGAAACGCGGCTACACCCAGGCGCAGATGAACGCCTGTTTCGATAGCGAGGTCACGCGCGCCGAACTCGAAGGCATGACCAATATCGGCCTGGGTGCCGACCATGTGCGCGGCACGCCGGCCTTTTTCATCAATGGACGCCACACCGACGTGACCGTCTGGTCCGCGATCAAAACGCAACTCGACGCGGCGCTGAAGGCCTCGTAAAAGCCCGTTCACGCGAATTATCCGGAGACTATCCCCAATGACCAGATTGCCCCTTCGCCCCATCCTTCTCGCTTCGATCGGCGCCCTTGCGCTCGCCGGTTGCGGCAAGGGCACTACCGACCAGTCGAAGGAACAGGCGGTCGTCGCCAAGGTCGCGGCGCCCGCGGGCAAGCAATGGTCGACAACGGTCACCAAGACCGCCGAGGGCGGCTATCTGATGGGCAACCCCGACGCGCCGATCAAGATCATCGAATATGCGTCGCTGACCTGCTCGCACTGCGCCGATTTCTCGAAGGAAAGCCACGAAGAGATCAAGCGCGACTTCATCGACAGCGGCCGTGTCAGCCTGGAAGTGCGCAACTTCATCCGCGACCCGCTCGACGCGATGGCCGCGGCAGTCGTGCATTGCGGCCCGGTCGATCGCTATTTCCCGCTGCAGGAAAATGTCTTTGCCTCGCAAGCCGAACTTTTCGCCGGCGCGCAGGCCAATCCCAAGGGCGGCGAAGCCGCGATGGCGCTGCCCCCCGCGCAGCGCTTTCCCGCGCTCGCCAAAGCCTGGAAGCTCGAAGAATTCTTCCAGTCGCGCGGCGTAACCGCCGACCAGATCAATGCCTGCCTGTCGAACGTCGACAATATCAGCAAGCTTGAGCAGATGACCAACAAGGGCATCGAACAGTTCAAGATCCAGGGCACGCCGACCTTCGTCATCAATGGCCAGGTCGCCGAGGGCATCACCACCTGGGGCCCGCTGCGCGACCGCCTGCGCACCATGGGCGCCCGCTGAAGACAATAGCCCTCCCCGTCGCGGCGGGGAGGGCGGCACCCCTTGCGACTCGACCGCCCACGCGCCATGACGGTGCCAGGGGGATATGTGACAGCAAGGTTGCACCGGCTCCGATTCGCTGACCTGCACGAGGTGGCCTCGTGCAGATAAGACGCCTGCGCCTGACCGGTTTCAAAAGCTTCGTCGAGCCAACCGAATTGCGGATCGAACCCGGGCTGACCGGCGTCGTCGGTCCGAACGGCTGCGGCAAATCGAACCTGCTCGAAGCGATCCGCTGGGTGATGGGCGAATCGAGCCCCAAATCCATGCGCGGCGGCGGGATGGAGGATGTGATCTTCGCCGGCACATCGCAGCGCCCGCCCCGCGATTTTGCCGAGGTGGCCATCCATTGCGATACCGAAGGCAATGTCGTCGCGGGCCTGTCCGACGCGAGCGAAGGGCATGAACTCGAGATCATCCGCCGTATCGAACGCGGCGCGGGCAGCGCCTATCGCGCCAACGGGCGCGACGTCCGCGCCAAGGATGTCGCGCTGATCTTTGCCGACGCCGCGACCGGCGCGCACAGCCCCGCCCTCGTCAGTCAGGGCAAGATCGCGAACGTCATAGCCGCCAAGCCGACCGACCGCCGCGCGATGCTGGAGGAAGCGGCGGGCATCGCTGGTTTGCACGTCCGCCGCAAGGATGCCGAGCAAAAGCTGCGCGCGACCGAAACCAACCTCAATCGCCTGTCCGAAATCGTCGCCGACATGGAAGTGCGCGCAAATGCGCTGCGCCGTCAGGCGCGGGCAGCGGAAAAATATCGCAAGCTCAGCGAGGATATCCGTATCGCCGAAGGCCGGCTGATCTACGCGCGCTGGCGCGATGCCGCCGCCGCCGCCGATCAGGCGCGCCGCGAAGCCGATGCCGCCGAAGCCGCCGTGAAGGCCGCGCAGACCGAACTCGAAACCGTTTCCGCCGCGCAGGTCGAAGTGGCGACGCGCGTCGGTAGCGCGCGCGCCGAGGCGCAGGCACAGCGCGATGCGCTCGCCGAGGCGACCGCGACGCTTGTCCGACTGCAGGGCGAGGAACGTGCCGCGCGGCAACGGCTCGACGATCTGGCGGCGCAGCAGGCGCGGCTCGCCGAGGACCGGGCGCGCGAGGGCGAATTGGCGCGCGACGCCCATGCCGCCCTGACCGCGCTCGACGCCGAAGTGAAGCGCCTGACGCAAGATATTGCCGCGCACGACGCCGGCAAGGCGGCGCTGGTCGAGGCGCATCAGGCGGCCCAGGCACGCCTCCGCGATGCAGAGGTCGCACTCGCGCAGGCACGGGCGAAGGCGGCGAGCGAAGCCGCCGATCGCCGCATCGCGGTGTCGGCGCGTGACACGGCCGAAGCCGCCGTCCGGCGTATCGCCGGCGACCGTCAGCGGGTCGAGGCCGAAATCGCCGCGCTGGGCGACAGCGCCGCACTCGCCGCAACCCAGGCCGAAAGCGTTCGCGGCGCCCAACAGGCCGAAGCGGCGATAATTTCCGCGGAAAGCGCGCTCCACGAGGCCGAGGCCGACCGCGAAGCGATCGCGGCCGATCTTGGCGCAATCGATGCCGGTCTTGCCGAAGCACGCGCCGCGCTCGCCGCGCTCGACGGCGAGGCGGCAACGCTCGAACGCGCGCTCGCCGCCGCCCGCACCGACGACGACCGCATCCTCGACCGGCTGCGCGTGACGCCGGGCCACGAGGCGGCGCTCGCCGCCGCGCTCGGCGATGATCTCGACGCCGGGACCGACCGCGCCGCCGCGCGCAGTTGGGGCGCCGCCGATGCCGACAAGAACGACCCGGCGCTGCCGGCAGGCACGCAACCGCTCGCGGCGTTCGTCCAGGCGCCCCCGGCGCTCGTGCGGCGACTCGCCCAGATCGCGGTTGCCGATCGCGACACCGGCCAGCCGCTCGCGGTCGGCCAGCGGCTCGTCACCCTGGACGGCGTGATGCGCCGCTGGGATGGCTTCGTCACGCGCGGCGACGGCGCGACGGCGACCGAGCGGCTGCAACGGCAGAATCGCCTCGACGCGCTCGCCGCACAACGCCCGCAAGTCGAACTCGGGGTGCAGGAATTGCAGGATCGGCGCCATGTTGCGGCAACGCAGCTTGCCGAGCGAACCGACGCCGCCGCCGCGGCGCGCAAGGCGCTCGCGAGCGCCGACGAGGCACGCCGCACTGCGCTGCGTGCCGCCGATCAGGCGCAGGCCGCGCTCGACCGTCACCGCGACGCCGCCGCGCTGTTCGACCGTCGGCTCGCCGAAATTGCGGCGGCCGGGAGCGACGCCGCTGCGGACCTCACCGCGAAGGAGGCGGCGCTCGCCGCGCTCCCCGACGACAGTCTGGCCCGCGCGGCGCTTGAGGGTGAAGAAAGTGCAACCGACCGCGCGCGCAGCGACGCCAATGGCGCACGCGACGCGCTCGCCGATCATGAGCGCGCCCTTGCCGGCCTCAGCGAGCGGCACGCGGTCGTCGGCGCCGAGATCAAGAGCTGGAAGGCGCGCGCGGGCGAAGCGGCACGGCGCGTGACCGACATGGACAAGCGCGCCGACGCGCTGACAGCCGAAGCCGCGAAGCTTGCGGGCCTGCCCCAAAAGCTCGCCGCCGATAGCGAAGCTGCTGCGGCCCGGCAGACGGAGGTGCGGGGTAAAGTGGGCGCCGCCGAGGCGCAGGAGCGCGAAGCCGAAGCGGCGCTGCGCGAGGCCGAAGCGGCGCTGACGACGATCCGCGAGCGCGTCGCCGCGGCGCGCGAGACACGCGCCGGCGCGGTGGCACGCTCCGAAAATGCCGAGCTGCGCCGCATCGAGATGGGGCGCCTGTCGGGCGAGCGCTTCGAATGTCCGCCCCCCTTGCTACCGCAGAAGGTCGGGTTCGAGGGTGATGGCGTCGACGATGCAAATGCCGAGTCGGCCGCGCACGACCGGCTGATCGGCGAACGCGAGCGGTTGGGCCCGGTCAACCTCGTCGCCGCCGACGAGCTTGCCGAACTCGACGTCGAACGCGAACGAAGCGCCGCCGAGATCGAGGAGCTGCAACAAGCGGTCAACCGGTTGCGCGGCTCGATCGGCAACCTCAACCGCGAGGGCCGCGTTCGCCTGCTCGCCGCCTTCGAGACGGTGAACGAACATTTCCAGCGCCTGTTCACCACGCTGTTCAACGGCGGGCAGGCGCATCTCGAACTCGTCGATTCGGACGATCCGCTCGAGGCCGGGCTGGAGATCATGGCGCAGCCGCCGGGCAAGCGCCTCGGCACGCTGACTTTGCTCTCGGGCGGCGAACAGGCACTGACCGCCGTCGCGCTGATCTTCGGCCTTTTCCTGACCAATCCGGCGCCGATCTGCGTCCTCGACGAAGTCGATGCGCCGCTCGATGACGCCAATATCGAACGCTTCTGCGACCTGCTCGACCGGATGACGCGCGAGACGAAGACCCGCTATCTGATCGTCACCCACAATGCGGTGACGATGGCGCGCATGCATCGCCTGTTCGGAGTGACGATGGTAGAGAAGGGCGTCAGCCGCCTCGTCTCGGTCGACCTCGGCGGCGCCGAAGAACTGCTTGCGGCCGAATAGGCGCCCGCGTCAGGGGGCGCTGCCGACCACCAGCATCGCCGCGAAGACCAGCAGCCCCGCAAAACGATTGCTGCGGAATTTGGCGAGCGCGTCGGCGCCATTATCGGGGTCGAGCGTGACGACCTGCCCCGTCAGGTGCAGCGCGGCGGGGATCAGGGCGACAAGCACAAGGGCATCGGGACGAACATTCCACAGCGCGCCCGCCCAGCCGCCGAGCGCCACAACGTAGCAGAGCGCGACGCCGGCCTTCACATGCCGCCCCATCGCGCGCGCGCTCGATTTCACGCCGACGAGTGCGTCATCCTCGATATCCTGAAGCGCATAGATGGTATCATAGCCGATCACCCAGGCGATCGTGCCCGCATAGAGGAAGGGCAGCGCCAGCCCGCCTTGATCGTTTGCGCCGCCGCCGACCGCGATCCAGCCGACGAGCGCGCCCCAACTGAAGACAAGGCCGAGCCATGCCTGCGGCCACCAGGTAATCCGCTTCATGAAAGGATAGGCGGCGACCAGCGCGAGGCTGGCCACCGCGACGATCTGCGCCGGCAGGGGCAGACGCAGCAGCACGACGAGCCCGATCATCGACAGCAGCAATGTCCACATCAGGGCGTTGCGCACCGACACTTCGCCGCTCGCGACCGGGCGCACCGCGGTGCGCGCCACCTTCGCGTCAAGATCGCGGTCGACGATGTCGTTATAGACGCAGCCCGCGCCGCGCATCACGATCGCGCCGAGCAGCATCCACAGCAGCAGCGGCCAATGCGACCAGGCCCCGCCCGCCAGCGCCAGCGCCCATGCGCAGGGCCAGTAGAGCAGCCACCAGCCGATCGGCCGGTCGAAGCGCGCAAGCAGCGCATAGGGGCGCATGCCTGCGGGCAGGATCGCCAGAAAGCCCTGATGCTGGCTGTCGGGGGTATGCGTCGCTGTCATCGCCGCCCGCGCGATAGCAGGGGGCGCGGCGACAATAAATGGGGCATCGGCGTCCGGCCGCGCCCCGGTCGATCAGGTGCAGGTCATTTTCGTGGCCGCAGGGGACGGATTATAGACGCCGTCGCCGCCCGCCGGACCCTGCAGATCGCGACCTTCGCGGATATTGAAGGCGGCGGTCGTGCGGATGACGCGCGGCCCGAGCCAAGCGGCAAAGGCAAGCGGCTGATATTGGTAAGTGACTTCGACGAACATCACGGCGGTCCCGGTCGCTGCGGTGACTTCCGCGCCCGGTTTCCCCATCCCTTTAAAGGCGGTGCCCGTCTTGCCGGTCCCTTGCAGCCCATAGGCCGAATTCACCGGATAATTCCCATAGCAGCGTTGCCAGTGGATCCACTGGCCGCCGCTCGAATTGCGCTCAAGGCTCGACAGGATGATGCGGCCGTGGGCCTTGAAGTCCAGCCCGCGCGACTGCTCCTCGACGCCTGCGAAAACCTCGTTGATATCGACTTCGCGCACCCGCGGCAGCGACAGGTCGCTGCCATAGGCGATACGCGATGCGTTATCCGCGGCGCTCAGCGCCACCTGGCTGATGCGCGTGTTCGCCAGCGTCAGATTGGCGATCTCCAGCCCCCCGAAGCCCAGAAACACGAGCAGCGGCATCGTGAAGGCGGTTTCGATGAGCACGACGGCCTTGTCGTCGCGCGCGAAGCGCACCAGCCGGGCGGTGCGGCGCCGGGCGTGGGCAAGGATGCGGATCAGTTGCATATCACCCTACTTTTCACGGTGTTGACGTTATACGGCTGGTTGCGGAGCACGGTCGTCGCGTAGAGATAGGTTTCCGGGGGCTGGCCGAGCATGCGCCACACCGGCAAAATGCGCTCGAATTTCATCTTCGCGGTATAGAGCACGACATCCTCGGCGCCGCCGTTGCCGTTCGCGCCCTGATCGGCATCCCAACTATTGTTGCCGTTGCGATCTTCGAAACATTCACCCGAATCATAGCGGTTGTTGTTGTTGGCATCGGTGAAGGGTTCGGGCTTGCCGACGTCGTTGAAGCTTTCATAGGATTTGCGGGTGAAGGTCACCGGGGCGCCGGGAAAGACATTCTGAACCTGATCGCGCACCGCCGCGTCGATGAGCGTCTGGTTGGATGCCGCCGATTCAAGCGTCGAGGCCCGCGCCGCGTTGCTGACGGCGCCCTGCAGCACCTGCTTGGCGTACATCTGCCACGTATAATCGAACAGGCCCATCAACAGCAGGATGAAGACCGGCGCGATCAGCGCAAATTCCAGGATCGCAGTGCCGCGCTGGTGGCGGCGAAGGCGGCGGAGGAGCGACGGTATCCGGATCATTGCGAGAGTCTCAGCTTCGAAATCTGGCGTGCGATCGCCTGGAAATTGTCGTTGAGCTGCGAAGCGTTGGAGGCTTCATAGGCCTTGCCCGGCGTCGCACAGGTCGTGAGTTGCGAGTTCAGCGAGGTGCCGAAGCCGACCACCCAGATGGTGATATTCTTCGCCTTTGCCTTTTCGCAGAGCTGGAGGAAGCGGTTGTTGTGCCGGTCGGTCAGATTGCTGTCGCTGGTCCCGCCGACACGCTGCATCGTCCATTCATAGCCCTGGAAGGTCAGATTCCCCATATTCGCCGACATGTCGCCGTCGGTCATGAAGACGATATGGCGGCTGATCGGGCGCTTGTTCGGCGCTTCGGCATTTTCGTCGGCGAACATGCCGTCGGGCGACAGGAGGCGGATACCCCAGACCATGCCCGAATCATGATAGGTGCCGCCGACGGGCTGCAAGGCGTTGATGTAGGTGTTGAAGCTGGAACGGTCGCTCGCCGTCATCGTCGTCAGCTTCATCGACGGCGCGGGGCAGACGCCCCAGCCGCTGCTCCAATATTTGGAGTAACGCTGCCAGCTGCCGCCCGACGTGCTGTCGCTCGACACGCTGCTGCTGCTGACGTTGAGCGAACTCGTGGTTCCCGATGACGAAGGATTTTTGGCGCGCGGGAAAGCGATTTCGGGAATCAGCACTTTCCACTTGGTCCCGTCGTCGCTCGTCGGCGCGCTGTCGACATCCATGTCGCGGGCGCCGGCCGGCGCGGTCTGCGTCGGACCGAAGGCGACGGTTTCGCGCTCCATGACGCATCCGCCCCAGGTGGCCGAATAGTTGGTCCCGCTGTCGCCCGTGTCGGTGACGATCGCCGAGCCCGCTTTCGCCTGCGTCACGTCGAAAACGCGATCTTCGTAGCGATATTTGCTGTCAAATGTCTGGATCGGCGTCTCGGTCGTCGTCGTTGAAGAGGTGCGCGTATAGGTCGCAACCCGGCTTTGCAGGCGGCATTTGTTGCTCGACCACACATATTGATAATTATAATAAGTGTAGGTCTGAGCGTTATTGTTGGTGGTAACGCGGTTACCATTGCTGTCGAAGGTCTGACCGGTCTGGTTGACCACCGGCGATCCACTCGGCGAAGGTGTCGTATCGGCAGGCGGCGTCAGATTTCCGCAGCTGCTGCTGTTCTGACCGCTCACCGTGCTGACGTTCGACCAGCCGCCATAGCTGACATTGCCGTTCGACGAGCCATTTTCGACGGTCTGGCCATTGCCGTAGGTGATCTTGAAGATCGGCGTGCGCGAAGGCAGCAGCACATTGTTCGAAAGCCAGTCAGGATTCTTCGCATAGAGAATCTGGCCGACATTGGCGCTCGAACTGTAGGGCACGACGCCAAAACGCAGGCGGCCATCGCCGACATCGGCGGTGGTCAGCGTGTCGAAGAAGTTCATCGTCGCGGTCTTGAGCGCGCTGATGCGGTTGACCGTGTCGCCCGAATTGGTCGTCGCCATCGATCCGGTAACGTCGAGCACCATCATGATGTCGGCGTTCGAGATTTCGAGCTTCGCCGTGCAGTTGACCGCAAGGTCGAATTGCTTGGTCCCGAATATCTTCATGATGTCGGTGGGCAGCGTAACCTTGGCTTCGCCGACGACGTTCGACGTCCCCTGCGCCTTCGATTTGAAATCGACGCCGCTGCTCGCGTACATGCCCGACGGGAAGTTGAAGGCGAACATCTTGTTCGCTTCGCCTTCGGCGTTCGAATCATAGTCGCCGCCCTGCATCGCGCGGCGTCCCGCGAGCACGCCCGCGTCGCACGCCTGTTGCAGGCGAAGCTCGGCCATATAGGCGCGGCCGATATCGACGCCCGACCCCACGAGGGCGACGATCGGAACGAGCGCGCCCGCCGTCAGCATCATCGTGTTGCCGCGCGTATCGCGGCAGATGGTCGAGATGCCGGCCCGCAGGCGGCTGAAAACGGTCCCTCGCATGGTCTAAAACCCCTCTTGGCCCGGCCGCGCGACCCACCAGATGCGCGGCTGGTAGCCTTGCACCTAGGGGGAAACTGCTTACCAAATCGCTAATCGGCCTGACCGGGAATGGCGGTTTTTCGGGGATTCTGGCCCGAAACGGAACAATCGGCACCGTGCAAAGCAAAAGATGCGCGAAGATTGTGCCTCTGCTATCGCCCAGCCATGCCCGCGACACCTGCATGGCCGCCCGCCAGCACGCCCCGACTCTATACCGACACGCCGCTTGCCGCCGGCGCGATGGTGGCGCTCGACGGAGCGGCGGCCCATTATCTGCTTAACGTCATGCGCGCGAAACCGGGCGATCCGCTGCTACTGTTCGACAATCGCAGCGGCGAGTGGCTCGGCGCGGTCGCCGAAGCGTCGAGGCGGACGCTTTCGATCCGCATCGAACATCAGATGCGCCCGATCGAACGCGTGCCCGATCTTTGGCTCTGCTTCGCGCCAGTGAAAAAGGCGCGGCTCGACTGGATCATCGAAAAGGCAACCGAGCTCGGCGTTGCGCGGCTCCAGCCCGTCATCACCGAACGCACGATCGTCGAGCGCGTGAAGCAGGAGCGGCTCGCTGCACAGATTGTCGAGGCCTGCGAACAATGCGGCCGGACCGCGCTCCCCGACCTCGCCGATCCGGCCAAACTGCCGCAGCTGTTGAAAGACTGGCCGGTGGGTCGCACGCTACTCTTCGCCGACGAAGCCGGCGGGGTTCCGCTCGCTGCGGTCGCGGCGCCCGCCCCCGCTGCCATTCTGACCGGCCCCGAAGGCGGTTTCACCGACCGCGAACGCGCGATGCTGATCGACCATGATGCCGTGAAGCGTATCGCACTTGGACCGCGTATTTTGCGGGCCGAAACCGCCGCGATTGCAGCAACGGCGCTATGGATGGCGCAGCATGGCGACTGGCGCGGCGGCTAGAAGCTGTTTCATACTGAAACAAGAATGCTGCCAAACTGGCAGTTATTAACTCCAAATTAGGGATGTCGCGGGCAGAGGGTCGCCATGCAACGGCGGGACCAAAGCCGAGGACGCTGGCGTGGGGGCCAGCGGACGCTGCCAATCAGGGCATGGACCATGTTCCTGTGGCTGGCGATGACGCTCGTCGTTGCACCCGCTGCCTATGCGCAGACCACCACGACATACAGCAACACGACGGGCGGCGCGATCAACAGCAGCGCCCCCTGTTCGTCGCCGCTCGTCCGCAATTTCACGGTATCGACAAGCTATATCGTCGGTGACGTCGATCTTGGCGTCCTCGCAACCCATACCTGGCGCGGCGACCTCAGGATCACATTGCAATCGCCGGCAGGCACGCGGGTCCAGCTTGTCAACGGCGACACCAACAATATTTCGGGCGACAATTTCAACGTGCGGCTGAACGACGGCGGCGTCCAGACGGTCAACACCGAGGGCAATACCGTAACCCATTCGACCAGCGCGCCGCCCTATCAGAACGACTTCAGCCCCAACTCGCCGCTGTCGGCATTCAACGGCGAAAATGCGCAAGGTACATGGCGGCTCGAGATTTGCGATCAATATCCGCAGGCGGACAATGGCAATTTCGTCCGCGCCGACCTGTATATGACCAGCCTGTCCGCCAACTATGCCGATCTGTCGCTTACCAAGAGTGTCAGCAGCGCGGCCCCGGCGACGGGATCGAGCATCAGCTATACGCTGGCCGTCACCAATGCGAGCGGATCGCCGGCGACCGCGACCGGCGTCACCGTGCTCGATACGCTGCCTGCGGGCTTCAACTTCACAAACGCGGCCGGATTCGGCAGCTATAACAGTACGACCGGCGTCTGGACGGTCGGCAGCGTCCCGCCGGGTGCGACCCGCACGCTGACGATCAGCGGCACGGTCAACGCGACATCGGGTGCGACGATCCTCAACAGCGCCGAAATCACCGCCTCCTCGGCCCCCGACATCGATTCGACGCCGGGCAATGGCGCGACCGGCGAAGATGATTATGCCGCAGCCAGTTTCACCGTCTCGGGCAGCCGCGTCGCGGGCGTGGCGCCGGTGCTGATCTGCCCGGCCGGATCGACGCTGCACGATTGGGACAGCGTGAGCTGGTCTGCCGGCACGACGAGCGGCAGCTATGCGCTGACCGCCATCGGGACGATAAACTTCAACATCGCGATCAGCGGCGGCAGCTTTCTGAGCAACGCCACCTATGGCGGCCAGTCGCCGACGCGGCAGAATGTCGTCACCGGCGGGCTGTCGCCTGCGCAAAATTCGATCTTCGAGATCGTCGACTTCACAAGCCAGGCGGGGGTCGTCACGTCGACGATCAACCTGCCGACCGCGGTGCCGGGCGCGCAGCTCACGCTGTTCGACATTGATTATGCCTCGGGCCAGTTCGCCGACCGCGTGACCGTCACCGGCAGCTTCAACGGCACCACCGTCTACCCAACGCTGACCAACGGCGTCGCCAATTATGTCGTCGGCAACAGCGCCTATGGCGACGCGACCTCCGCCGACGGCAGCGCCAACGGCAATGTCGTCGTTACCTTTGCCGCGCCGGTCGACACCATCACCATCGAATATGGCAGCCACAGCCTTGCCCCGGCGAACCCGGGGCAGCAGGGCATGGCGATTCACGACATCAATTTCTGCCGTCCGGTCGCCAATCTGCTGATCGCGAAGACGAGCAGCATCGTCAGCGACGCGGTCAACGGCACGACCAATCCCAAGGCGATTCCCGGCGCCACCATGCGCTATTGCCTGCTGGTGACCAACGGCGGCAGCGCGACTGCGACAGCGATCTACGTCGCTGACCCGCTGCCCGCGACGACCAGCTTCGTTCCCGGTTCGCTGCGCAGCGGCACGAGCTGTGCCGGGGCGACAACCGTGGAAGACGACAATGCCACGGGGGCAGACGAAAGCGACCCGTTCGGCGCCGCGATCGCGGGGACAACGGTGTCGGCCTCGATCGCGGCACTTGGCCCCGGCAGCGCCTTTGCAACGGTCTTCGACGTAACCGTCAACTGACCCCTTCCAAGATGCCGCGAGGCCGCTTACATGCGCTGCCATGAGCACGCGGCAGGTTTCAGATCAAAACGATCCCATCATCGAAAGCCGCGACCAGCTCGCGGCCCCCATGATCAAGGGCGAAAAGCCCAAGGAGCGGTGGCGGATCGGCACCGAGCACGAGAAATTCGTCTATCGTACGAGCGATCACCGGGCACCGAGCTACGACGAACCGGGCGGCATCCGCGACCTTCTGATGGCGCTCACGCGTTTCGGCTGGGAGCCGGTGATCGAGGGCGGCCATGTCATCGCGCTCGCGGGCAGCGACGGCACCGTCAGCCTGGAACCCGCGGGCCAGCTTGAACTGTCGGGCGCGCCGCTCGAAAATCTGCACCAGACCTGCGCCGAAACCGGCCGGCACTTGAAGCAGGTCAAGGAAGTCGGCGCCGAGCTCGGGCTCGGGTTCCTCGGCGTCGGCATGTGGCCCGACAAGACGCGCGCCGAACTGCCCATCATGCCCAAGGGCCGCTACAAGATCATGCTGAACCATATGCCGCGCGTCGGCAGCATGGGGCTCGACATGATGCTGCGCACCTGCACCATCCAGACCAACCTCGACTATGCGAGCGAAGCCGACATGGTGCAGAAGTTCCGGGTGAGCCTGGCGCTTCAGCCGCTCGCGACCGCACTCTTTGCTTCCTCGCCCTTTACCGAGGGCCGCCCCAACGGCTTCATGTCGTACCGAAGCCATATCTGGACCGACACCGATCCGGCGCGCACCGGTATGCTGCCCTTCGTGTTCGAGGATGGCTTCGGCTATGAGCGCTATGTCGATTACATGCTCGACGTGCCGATGTATTTCGTCTTCCGCGACGGCCAATATATCGACGCCGCGGGTCTCAGCTTCCGCGATTTCTTGAAGGGTGAGCTGTCGGTCCTGCCGGGCGAACTGCCGCGGCTTTCCGACTGGAACGACCATCTCTCGACCGCCTTCCCCGAAGTGCGTTTGAAGAGTTTCCTCGAAATGCGCGGCGCCGACGGCGGCCCGTGGAACCGAATCTGCGCCTTGCCTGCACTCTGGGTCGGGCTGCTCTACGACAGCCAGGCGCTCGATGCCGCATGGGATCTGGTCAAGGGCTGGAGCATCGAAGAACAGCAGGCGCTGCGCGATGCGGTGCCCAGCGAGGGCCTCGACGCGCCGGCACCCGGCGGCGGGACGCTCGGCGAACTCGCGCACCGCGTCCTCGACATCGCGGCGGCAGGCCTGGCGGCGCGCGGCGAGGTCAATTCGATGGGCGATAACGAGGTCGGCTTCCTCGAACCGCTGCGGCGTATCGCCAAGAGCGGCAAATCGCCCGCCCACGACCTGCTCGACCGGTACGAGGGTGCCTGGCATCACGACCTGTCGAAAATCTACGACGAGCAGAGTTTCTGAGCGCGCTGCTGTGTCGGTGCGTCAGTCCTGCTGCGCGCCTTCGAACTGTTCGATGACCCAGTCTTCGGCCTGCGCGCCGCCGATCCATTCCTGCATATGCGGATGGCTGACGACCGCCTGGCAATAAGGCAGGGCAAAGCGCGGCAACGGGATCGAATAGGTGATGAAGCGCGTCACGACGGGCGCGAACATCATGTCGGCGGCCGACCAGTCGCCGAACAGATAATCGCCCTCGCCCCCGAACCGCGCGCGTGCCTCGGCCCAGATCTGGAGGATGCGGACGACGTCGGCCTGCACCTCGGGCAACAGCTCCGCGGCGGGGTAGATGCGGCGGATGTTCATGCTGTGGTGGCGGCGCAGCGCCGAGAAGCTGGCATGCATTTCGGCCGCCATCGACCGCGCCATTGCGCGCGCCGCCATGTCGGCGGGCCAATAGCCGCGGGCGCCGTCCGTTTTCTCGTTGAGATAGTCGATGATCGCCAGACTGTCCCAGACGACGATATCATTGCCGTCCCACAGGATCGGCACCTTGCCGCCCGACGGCGCGAATTCATCGCCCTCGCGGCGGCGATTCCAGTCCTCGTCATAGAGCGGAACGGTGACTTCCTCGAATGGCAGACCGCTGTGCCGGGCGGCGAGCCAGCCGCGCAGGCTCCAGCTCGAATAGGCCTTGTTCCCGATGAAGAGTTTCATGCGGTCTCCATATTCCCCTCCCGCTTGCGGGAGGGGCCAGGGGTGGGCGCGAGCGGAGCGAGTTTCGGTCGCGAAATCACCCACCCCGCTGCGATTAGCGAGCAAGCTCGCAAGTCTCGCTGCCCCTCCCGCTTGCGGGAGGGGAAACATTTCGTCAACTCTCCACCGCCTCCAGCACCGCGGTGCGCAGCTCGGCGATGCCCATGCCCTTTTCGCTGCTCGTCACGATCACCTCGGGGTGCGCGGCGGGATGTTTGCGGGCCTCGGCCTCGGTGGCGGCGTGGACCGCGGCGAGTTCGCTCGCCTTGATCTTGTCGGCCTTGGTCAGCACGACACGGTAGCTGACCGCAGCGGTGTCGAGCATTTCGAGCACCTCGCGGTCGACATCCTTGAAGCCGTGCCGGCTGTCGATCAGCACCAGCGTCCGCTTGAGCACCTGGCGCCCACGCAGATAGTCGTTGACCAGAAAACGCCACTTCTTGACGACATCCTTGGGCGCCTTCGCAAAACCGTAGCCCGGCATGTCGACAAGGCGGAACACCAGCGGATTGCCGACGTCGAAATAGTTGAGTTCCTGCGTGCGCCCGGGCGTGACCGAGGTGCGTGCAAGCCCGTTGCGATTGGTCAGCGCGTTGAGCAGCGACGATTTGCCGACGTTCGAGCGGCCGGCAAAGGCAATCTCCGGGACGCTCGGCGCAGGCAGATGCTGGAGTGCGGGCGCCGATTTCAGAAAGGCGATCGGACCCGCAAACAGCTTGCGGGCGCGTTCGCCGCGATCTTCGGCCGCCGGATCGATCTCGCTCACTTTACCGGCGCCGCCCGGAGTTGCGGGAATTTGCGATACATCCACTGCTGCTGCGCGATCGACAGGCAGTTGTTGGTGATCCAGTAAAGCAGCAGGCCCGCCGCGAAGGGCGCCATGATGAACATGAACATCCACGGCATGATCTTGAACACCTGTTGCTGCACCGGATCGGTCGCCTGCGGATTGAGGCGGAACTGCAGGAACATGGTGATGCCCAGGAGCAGCGCGAGCGGCCCGAGCGCGAGCAGCGACGGCGGCGTGAAGGGCAGCAGGCCGAAGAGGTTCAGGAAGTGCAGCGGATCGGGCGCCGACAGGTCGCGAATCCACAATGCGAAGGGCTGGTGCCGCATTTCGATCGTCAGCATCAGCACCTTGTAGAGCGCATAGAAGATCGGAATCTGGATGACGATCGGCAGACAGCCCGCGAGCGGATTGATCTTTTCGTCCTTGTAGAGCTTCATCAGCTCCTGCTGCATCTTCGGCTTGTCGTCCTTGTGGCGTTCTTGCAGCGCCTTCATCTTCGGCTGGACGAGGCGCATCTGCGCCATCGAATGGAACTGACGCTGCGCGATCGGGAACATCAGGCCGCGAATGATGACGGTGAGCAGCATGATCGCGACGCCGAAATTGCCGATCTGGCGGAACAGCCAGTCGAGCAGCTTGAAGATCGGCACTTCGAAAAATTCGAACCAGCCCCAGTCGATCGCGTTCGACAGGCGCGTGATGCCCTGCTGGTCCTGATAATGCGACAAGATGCTGACTTCCTTCGCTCCGGCGAAGATACGGCTGGTCGTCGACACCTGCGTTCCCGGCGCCACCTGTTTGAAGTCGCGCGCGAACAGCGTCTGATAATTGTCCGCGGCCGGCGCGGTGATCGACGCGGTGACCCGCTCGCCCTTCGCCGGGATCACCGCGGCGAGCCAATATTTGTCGGTGAAGCCAAGCCACGCCGCCGAATTATATTTGAAGGCGCCGCTTTCATCGAGATTCTTGTAATCGACATCGAACACTGACTTGCCGTCCAAATAGCCGGTCGGGCCAACGTGGATCGTCCAGCTGTCCTTTTCGTGCGGGTCGGTCGGCTTGCCGAGGCGGTCGATCAGCGCGAAGCTGCTTGCCGCGACCGGCGCGCTGCCCGCGTTCGCGATCGTCTGCTTCGCGGTGATCAGATACTTGTCGTCGATGCTATATTCGACGCGGAAGGTCTGGCCGGTAGTATTCGACCAGCTGAGCGTCACCGGGGTCGCCGGGGTCAGCTTCGTGCCGCTGGCGGCCCACAGCGTCGTCAGCCCCGGAACCTCGATCCCCTGCGCCGACCAGCCGACGCTCGCAAAATAGGCGGCCTTGCTGTTGCCCGGCGCGAACAGACGCACCGGCGGCGCATTCTTTTCGATCGTCTGGCGATATTTGGTCAACGTGATGTCGTCGATGCGTGCGCCGACAAGGTTGATCGACCCTGCGAGCGACGGGGTTTCGATCGGCACCCGATTGCCCGTGGCAAGCGCCGCCTCGACCGGCAGAATCGTCTTGGCGACCGGCGCCGCGGCCGCGGGCGTGCCGGATGGGGGCGCGCTGGCGGGCTGGCCCTGCGTCGTCGCGGGGGTCGCACCGGGCGCGCCGGCGACGGTCTTGGTCACGTCGGGCTTTGCCGGGGTGGGAAAGAATTTCTCCGAAACGAAATTCCAGCCGAGCAGGATCGCCACCGACAGTAAAATTGCCGCGATCAGGTTACGCTTGTCGTCCACGCTCTTCGGTCTCTCTTCTGGTCAATGTGGGGAAATGCCGCATCAAGGTACGGGATCGTAGCCGTGGCCGCCCCAAGGATGGCAGCGCAATAGCCGCTTTGTCGCCAGCCAGCCACCCTTGATCGCACCATGGCGTTTCAGCGCGATGATCGCATATTCGCTGCACGACGGCGCATAGCGGCACGTCGGCGGCAGGATGCGCGACGGGCCTAATTGCCAGGCACGGGCGATCAGGATGAGCAAGCGGGCAATCATTGGAAACACCCGGAAAACTGCGCAACTTCGCACGCGATTGCACCAACTGCCGCGTCATGACCCGCGTCGGGAAGGGGTACGGCGCGCATATCCTCAGAAAACTGCGCAACTTCATTCGCGATTGGCGGTTTGCGACGTAGGGCGGGCGGGATCATGTCTGGACGCTATGCCATCGCAACAATGTAGGACAGCCGGTCATTTCGCCAGCTTCCTTGCCGCGCGCTGCAGCGCCGAATCGAGATGCTCACCCAGCTCGGCAAAAGCGATGTCGTTGCCGCCCGGCCGCCCGATCATCACATGGTCGGCGCCGGCGATTCCCCGCGCGGGGATCGCCGCGCGGGCGAGCGCGCGGAAACGGCGCTTCATCCGGTTGCGGGTGACGGCGTTGCCAACCTTCTTGCTGACGGTAAAGCCTATGCCCGGCGCATCGTCGCCGTCGCCGCGCGGACGCACGAGCAGGACAAAGCCGGGCATGGGAAAGCGAAGGCCGCGGTTGGCGGCCAGAAATTCGCTGCGTTTGGAAAGCGATCGCACCAGCCCCAGCTCCTTTTGGGCTGGCGGCGAAGCGCCGGCGATTAGGCCGACAGCTTCTTGCGGCCGCGCGCGCGGCGGGCGGCGAGAACCTTGCGGCCGCCGACGGTCGCCTTGCGGGCGCGGAAGCCGTGACGGCGCTTGCGCACGAGGCGGCTCGGTTGATAGGTGCGCTTCATCGCGGTATCCCCAAATTCTCTTCAATCGGTGCAACGAAAAAGGGCCGCCAAGCGAGGGCGGCCGCTGATCGAGGCGCGGATAAGCGAGAGTCGGGCGAAAGTCAATCGCCCTCGATGCCCGATTGCGATCAATCCCCATCGAGCGCCTCGAGCGCGGCGCGGGCGCGGCGGCGCGCGGCGCTGACCCGGCGCATGACACGGTCGGTCCAGGCGCCATAGCGCGGATGGCGCCGCTTGAAGCGGACATAGCGGCGTTTCGCCCACGCGCTGTTCTGCAAGACAAGCATTAGTCCGACCGGAAACAGGATGATGAAGCCGGGGCCGGGCAGCGGGCCGATAAGCACCGCGACGATCATCAGCAGCCCACCGAGACAGAAGAGCGCGCTGCGCACCTGCGCGTTCGATCGCAATCGCTGGTATAAGCCGCGCTTTGCCATGCCGGGCGATGTGGGGAGCGGGCAGGTGGGTTACAAGACTAAAACACGTCGTTCCCGCGAAGGCGGTGGCAACGATTTAAATTGATCGGGGGTCAGTTCAGCGGGACGAAGCGCGCCATGTCGTCGCGGGTCAGATAGCGCACCTGATCGAAGGGGGTGGCGTTGGTCAGCGCATAGAAGGCGCGCGCATGGGCGTCGTCCATGCCCATTTCGCGGTAGAGGCCGATATATTCGGCGTGAACCGGATCGCTCGCGGGATAGTCCTTTGCCTCGCGTCCATATTCGTCTGCCCAGCTGTGGACACCGAATTCGGCGTCGGCAGCGGCGCGGCGGGTGGAACCGGCGAGCCAGAGCTCGACCGCACCCGACCGCACCGAACCGCCGCTCGGGACGACGGTTTCCAGACCCGCCCGGCGAATTGCGCGGGCGAGAATCAGATTGGCCTCTTCATCGAGGCTGCCGGGGCAGTCGATCATCTCGAGCCGCCTCACCCCGGGAAAGGCCGCGAGCATCGCAGCGAACTGGCGCGGTGTCGCACCGTCGACATCGCCGCTCATTCGCGCCGTCGTACCGTCGACGACCGTAAAGGGGCCAAAGCGCGCCTGCGTCGGGCCGCGCGTCGCCAGCCCGGCGCCGGGCGCATAACGCCGCGTCGCGCCCAGATCGGCCTCGCCGGCAACCGCAGTATCGCCGAGCAGGGCGGCGGTGTCGTCGTCAGCCGCGAATTCGTCCGCATCGTCGGCGAATTGGGCGCCCGCATTCCCGGCGTCGGACGCGTTGTCATCGATCCATGTCACGGTGGTCGTCACCGTGGTCGTGACCGTCACGAGTTGCTGCGCCCGCGCCTGCGGCGCGAAGGCGAGCAGCGCCGCGAACAATGCGACGAGAAGCGTCCGGGCGAGCGCGGCGGGGGCGACAGGCGAAACCATCGACCCGCCTTCGCGCGCGCGCCGTTCCCAAATGGCAAAGCAGCACCGTCAGCGCGGCGTTAACCGCATATCGGGACGCCCCCAGTCAGTTCGGAACGCGGAGGCTCAGTCGCGGTCGGGGGCGCCGAGGGGGAAATAGCTTCGATAGGGCCGCGCGTCCTCGACGCAGCGCGCCACCGACGGCCGCGCGAGCAGGCGCGCGCGGTAAGCGCGCAATTTGGCGTGGGCGGGATCGATCGGATGCACCCAGTCGGCATAGAAGAGCGCTGGCGCCGCGGCGCAATCGGCCAGCGTGAAGCCGTAGGGCGTCGCCCAGTCGCCATCGCCGAGCCGCGCCTCGAGCCAGCCATAGACCTGTTCGAGCTGATCGCGCGCCCGGGCGACGCGGGCCAGATCGGGCGTTTCGGTGATGAAGGGCAGATATTCGGCGACCGCGGCCTGAAAGCGCGCCTGGAAATGATTGTCGAATATCCGGTCGAGGAAGCGCACCTCGAGCGCCGCCCGCGGATCGGCGGGAATCAGCCGCGGGCCGGCGTCGGAGCGCTGATCGAGATATTCGGCGATGATGCTCGCCTCGAACAGCGGGCGCCCGTCATCGACGATCAGCGGAAACTGCCCGACCGGCCAATGCGCCCGCAGTTCGTCATAATTGGTGAAGGGCGGCGCGGTTTCGATCGCCCGAAATTCGTGCGCGACCTCCTTCTCGTAAAAGGCGATCTGCGCCTTCCACGTATAGGAGGAAAAGGGGTGGCCATATAGGATCATCGGTCATTCTCCTGCTCCATCGACAGCCAAGCGAGCGGCAGGCCGATGAAGGCGATATGCGGAAACAATGCGATCGCGCCCCGGGCGAGATCGGCAGGCGGAAACGGGGCTCCGAAACGCAGTGGCAGCACGATAGCGTTCATCACCAGATAGAGGATGACACCGTAAAGTGTGCCGCTGAGCCACCACAGCCTGCGCAGCGCGGGGATTCGCGCCGCCGCGGCGAACCAGACGCCGACCATCGCCGCCATGATCGCGTAATGGGTGACGAGCCCGGCGAGCGCCCCCGCCGCGCCCCAGTCGGCAGCACCGTCGCCAAAGGGGCCCTTGGCGACGCCGCGCAGCATCCGCCCGGGATCGCTGCCCGCCAGCACGCTCCACGCCGCAGCATAGAGGATGTCGAGCGTGCCGCAGAGCGCCCAGGCGAAGAGGAAGGGGTTACGCCGCGCCAACGGCGTCGCCCCGCACCGCCGCCTCGATCGCCGCGATGTCGATCTTTTTCATCGTCATCATCGCATCAAAGGCGCGTTTGGCCACGCCCTTGTCGCTGCTCGTCGTCGCTTCGATCAGAACGCGCGGGGTGATCTGCCAGTTGAGGCCCCATTTGTCCTTGCACCATCCGCACGCGCTTTCAGCGCCACCATTGCCAACGATCGCGTTCCAATAGCGGTCGGTTTCTTCCTGCGTTTCGGTCGACACCTGAAAGGAAAAGGCCTCGCTGTGCGGAAAGATCGGGCCGCCGTTCAGCCCGACGCACGGGATGCCCAGAACGGTGAACTCGACCGTCAGCGCATCGCCCTGCTTGCCGCCGGGAAAATCGCCGGGGGCGCGGTGAACCGGTCCGACCGAGCTGTCGGGAAAGGTCGCGGCGTAAAATTGCGCCGCTTCCTCGGCGTCCTTGTCGTACCAGAGGCACAGCGTCACGGGGGGCTTGCCCATCATTCGTCTCCCTTCAGCGGATGGCCGATCGACCAGAGGTGGCCGAAGGGATCCTTCACCTGCGCGTAACGGTCGCCCCAGAACATGTTGTCGGGCGCCATCACCGACGTCGCGCCCGCCGCGATCGCGCGGTCGTACCAGCGGTCGGCATCGTCGACCTGCAGGTGCAGCGTCACGCCCGACGGCGCGGCCATCGCCTCGCCCGAATATTCGGGGAAATCGTCGTGCATCATCAGCGACGATCCGTTAAGCAGCAGATGCGCGTGCATCAGCCGCACGCCGTCCTCGGCCGGCATGCGCACCTGTTCGACGGCGCCGAACGCCTGTTTGTAAAATTCGATCGCCTCGCTCGCGCGCTTGTCGGCGATCGCGATATGCGGGGTCAGTCCGCCGGTCGGTCCTTGATTCTCCATCGTCTCTCTCCCTTCTTTAGGGTTCAGCGGCGCGGGCCGACGAGGCCGAAGGCGGCGCCCTGCGGGTCGAGCCCGGTTGCGGAAAATTCGCCGCCGGGGATTTCATGCGGCCCACTGAGCAGCTGCCCGCCCTCGGCGGCAACGGCGGTCAGCGCGCGGTCGATGTCGTCGACGCCGATATAATAGGTCCAGGCGGATACCGGCATCTGCGGCATGCGCGGCATGACCGCGCCGATGCCGATGTCGCCGAGTTGCAGGAAGCGGTAGCTGCCCATCGCGCCCATATCCATCGCGCCCTCCTGCCCCCAGCCGAAGTGGCGGCGGTAGAAGGCGATCGCGGCGTCGGGGTCGTCGGTCGACAGCTCGTTCCAGCGGACATGCTGCGCTTCCGTCACCGAAAAGACGTCGCTCGTCATGCCCTCCATGCCCGGCGGCGGAGCGGGGTTCATGACATAGAAAGGCGCGCCCTGCGGATCGCTGACCATCGCGATGCGGCCGACCGGAAGATCGGTCGCGGGCATATGGACCGCGCCGCCGTCGGCGACGATCGCGGCGACCGCCGCATCGACGTCGGGCGTGTAGAGATAGCCGAGCCAGCCGGGGCGGGCACCGCCCGCGAGCATATCGGCATTGAGCGCCAGCATGCCGCCGGCATTGCCGCCGTCGCTGCGCCCGATCATGCGATAATCGACCCCGCCGGGCGCCGCGGGATCGGCGGCGCCCGCAATCGTCCAGCCGACGACGGCGCCATAGAAGCGCGCCGCGCCGTCGGGATCGCCGGTCATCAGTTCGTACCAGATGAAGCTGCCCTTGGGGTTCGTCATCATCATTCTCCGTTTCACATCTGGGGAAGGAAAGGCGCTGAGGTCAGGCGTCGAGAATCGGCGCGAAGCCGCCGTAGATCATGCGCTTGCCGTCGAAACACTGGTCGGCCGGGTCGTGCCGCATGCGATCGTCGGCCATGATCTTGTCCCAACCCGCGACGCGCGTTTCCCTGTCGGGCCATTCGATCCAGCTGAACACGATATTTTCGTCCGCTCCGGCGTGGACCGCGCGGCGATAGTCGGTGACCTTGCCGTCGGGCACATCGTCGCCCCAGCATTCGAGGACGCGCGTCGCGCCATGGTCGAGAAAGACGACCGCGGCCTTTTCGGCGAGCGCGCGATAGGCGTCGCGATTGGCGGTCGGAACCGCGACCAGAAAGCCGTCGGTATACCCCATCGGGCCGCCCAGCCCCTCCTCGACGATCGAGGCGAAGCCCGCGACGATCATGCGCTGGCCGTCGAAGGGCATCGCCGCGCCCATCGCCTGCATGCGCGGATCGCTCATCATCTTTTCGGTCGCGGCGTCGCGCGCCGCGCGGTCGGGATATTCGAACCAGGAAAAGACGATCTCCTCGCCTTCCTTTGCCTGCACCGCGGTGCGGAAGTCGTTGACCTTGCCGACGGGGACGTCATCGCCCCAGCATTCGACATGGCGGCGGACGCCGAATTCCTTGAACAGCGCCACCGCATCGGCGGCATGGTCGCGATAGGCGTCCTTCGCATTGGCAGGCACCGCCAGCACAAAGCCTTCGACATAGGTCATCGTCTCTCTCCATTTTTCTTTCCAGGGGGATCAGGTCATGCGGCGCTCGGCTCCTCGGTGAAGGCTGCGAGCTGCGACGCGAGCGCACGGCCGAAGGCGGGGCGATCGAGGCAGCGCGCGAGATAGGTTTCGAGCCGAGGATGTTCGGCAACGACGCCCGCTTCTATGCCTTCGCGCAGCACCGTCGCCATCGCGATATCGGCGACGCTGAAGTCGCCCGCGAGATACGGCCGGTCGCCCAGCGCCTCGGCAAGCTTGCCGAGCCGGGTGCGAATGAATTCGAGCAGGCCGGGACGGCGCAGCCGTGCCCATTCCTCGCCCGCCGCGAAAATCTCTATGTTCGACAGTTCGAACATCAGCGGTTCGACGCTGTTGTAGGCGGCGAAGAGCCAACTCGTCACCGTCGCGCGCCCTTGCGCGTCGCGCGGCAGCAGCGCGGCGTCCTTTTCGGCGAGATGTAGCAGGATTGCGCCGCTTTCGAACAGGCGGACATCGCCGTCGCGCAGCACCGGCACCTGCCCCCACGGCTGGTCGAGAAAATGATCCGCGGGCCGGTTGACCGCGCTGATCAGCCGCTCGGCATAATCGACGCCCATTTCCTCGCACGCCCAGCGCGGACGCAGGTCGCGGACGAAGCCGCGCGCGAAATCGGGTACCCAGTCGAAAGCGGTGATTTCGATCGCCGCATCGGATTTGACGCCCATTGCCCTACTCCCTCTTGCCCTTGATGAACGCGACGATCGACATGGCGTGCCCATGGCCGAGCCCGAAATCCTGCTTCAACCAGTCGACCACCGCGCCGGCCTTGACGCCCGCAGCAAGCCCGCCTGCGTCGGCAAGGCCGCGTTCGATGGCGAGCGCGCGCAGCGCCTCGGCCGACTTGCCGGTCCTGGCCTCGACATTGTCGAGATAGGCCTGAAAGCTCATGACGAGACTCCTTCTGTTTCGGACCGATCGGCGAATAGAGCCCACTGCGCATCGAAGGCGCGCCGAAAGGCTGGTCGCGCCTCGCCGCGCGCGACATAGGCGGCGAGCCGGGGGTGCCCATCGAGCAACCCGGACGCCTTGAGCCGGCGGAGCACGGCGATCATCATGAGATCGCCAGCGGTGAAATTTCCCTCGAGCCATTCGGCATCGCCTATCCGCATCGCGAGCGCGGCGAGCCGCGCGTCGACCGCATCGACGAGCATCGGCAGCCGCCGTTCGTACCAGTCGCTGTCGCGTTCCACCAAGGACGCCATTGCATAGTTGACGATCGGCGGCTCGACCGTGCTCAACGCCGCGAACATCCAGCTGATGGCCCGCGCACGGACATGGGTGTCGTCGGGCAGCAGGCCGGCATGCCGCGTAGCGATATGCAGCACGATCGCACCCGATTCGAACAGGACGAGGCCGTCCTCCTCATAGGCGGGAATCTGACCGAATGGCTGACGCGCGACATGATCCGGCTGCTTCATGGCGGCGAAAGGCAGCGGACGGACGCGATAGGCGAGCCCCGCCTCTTCGAGTGCCCATCTCACGGGCATGTCGCGCGCCAGACCGCGCCCGCGGTCTGGCGAAGCTTCAAAGACCGAGAGGATAATCGGCGCTTCGGGATCGACGGGCATCGCTTCTCTCCTCGCGCGCGCGGCCTAGGCGCCGGCGGCTTGGACAGCCGCCTCGCCGTTCGCGACGGCGGGGTCCATCCAGAACGGCCCCCAGACATGGCCGTCGGGGTCGAGGAGGTCTCGGCCGTACATGAAGCCATGATCCTGCACCGGGTTGATGTCGGCGGTGCCGCCGTGCGCCGCGGCGGCGGCTATCATCGCGTCGACCGCCGCGCGGTCCTCCATCGCGAGCGCGAGGGACACCTCGCTGGCGCTCGTCGGCGGGATCGGACGATCGGTGAAGCTTTTCCACTTTTCGTGCGTCAGCAGCATCACGAAAATGCTGTCGGACCAGACCATCGCCGCCGCAGTCTCGTCGGTGAAGCGCGGTTCGTTGGTGAAGCCGAGCGCTTCATAGAAGGCCATGGATTTCGCGAGGTCGCGAACCGGCAGGTTGACGAAAATCATCTTGGACATGGGCGGCACTCCTCTTCCTGGGGGGATTTTTCGTCAGGTCCGCCCGAACAGCATGCGGACATAACGCGTCAGATGCGCGACACTTTCCCGGGCAATCGCCGGGTCGTTGGTGGTTTTGGCCAGAACGAAGCCGCCCTGCAGCACCGACTGGATATGCCGCGCGAGATCGAGCGCGCTCATCCCCGCGGGTGCGCCATAGGCCTGCATCGCGGCTTCGATGTCGGGGGCAAGCGCCTCGCAATAGGCGGCGATGCTCGCCTCGCACGCCAGCCGGATCGGCTCGCTGGTGGCATAGGCATCCTGCACCATCGTCCCGACGAAGCAGGTGAAGCCGTCGACCGGGCCGTGCAACAGCGAAAAGCGGAAATCGATATGGCCGAGCAGCCGGTCGAGCGGATCGTCCAGTTTCGTGTGCGGCAGCATGTCGAACATCGGCCGCGCCCGTTCGGTCCAGGCTTCGGCCGCGGCGACCGCCAATGCCTCCTTCGATTCGAAATGATGGAAGAAGGCGCCCTTGGTCACGCCGGCGGCGGCGCAGATCTGGTCGACCGTGGTCGCGGCATAGCCCTGACGCCGCACCTCCTGATGGGCGGCGGCGATGAGCCTGTCGCGCGCACTGCCACGCGGTGCGCGAGGGGCCGCAGCCGGGTCGGACGAAGAGTGAGTCGCGGTCATGAGCGCCTACATACCAACTGGTTGGTATGCTGTAAAGAGGCACGGGAACGAGGCACCAATGCCGCGATCGACAGTGAGCTGCCGGAAGCAGTCGCGACACCCGGCGGACCCGAGCGGCCGGTGCTGGCGCATGCGACAGAGGCGATGCGGCTGTCAGCGCGCGGCTACACGCGCATGCCATGCCTCGAGCGAACGATCGCCGATCTTGCGGGCCCGACTCGATCGGCCGGGTTCATATCGCCGAATCGCTGAGCTACCTTCGGCAGGTGCCGCGAAACCAGGATCAGGCGAAAGCGCCGACACTTTCGATGAATTTGATGACCGAAATCGGTTTCGAGACATAGGCCTCGGCACCCGCGGCGCGAATCTGTTCCTCGTCGCCCTTCCCGGCATAGGCTGTGACGGCCATGATCGGTACCGCGCGCAGCGTCAGGTCGGCCTTCATCTGGCCGATCAATTCGAGCCCGCTGACGTGGGGCAACTGGATGTCCATGATGATGAGGTCGGGCGCTATTTCGCGCGCCTTGGCGAGCGCATCGCGGCCGTCGCGCACCGGGTGCGCGCTATAGCCATGGGCGTTGAGCAGGTCGCAGAACAGGCGCAGGTTCAGCTCATTATCCTCGACGACCAGAACGGTCTTTCCCATGATGTTGAAGCTTTCCCCGCTTGCGTCCGCGGCCGGTTTAGGCGAATCGGCGGCGCGACACAATTGCTTCGCAGGGAAGGATTTTCGGCGTGAATGACGGCGACGCGGCGCTGGCGCTGCACGCGCTCGGCTGGATCCTGACCGACGAGCCGCGGGCCGAACGGCTGCTTGGAATGACCGGCCTGTCGCCCGAGGGGCTGCGCGCCGCGCTGGGCGATCGCGCAACGCTGGCGGCGATCCTCGGCTTTCTTGCCGCGCACGAACCCGACCTTGTCGCCTGCGCCGAAGCACTCGATATAGACGCCGGAGCCTTGGCCGCTGCCGCGCGCCGCCTCGAAGGACTGGAAGGACCAATGCCATGACCCGCCCGCTCGTCATCACCGATTGCGACGAGGTGCTGATGCACATGGTCGTCCCGTTCGCGCAGTGGGTCGACGAGGAACATGGCGTGATCTTTCGCATGGAAGATACGAGTTTCGCCGGCGCGCTGAAGCGCAAGGAATGCGGCACGCCGCTGGAAGCGGCCGAGGTCTGGCCGCTGCTCGACGGCTTTTTCCGCACCGAAATGCCGCGCCAATATCCGATTCCCGGCGCGCTTTCCGCGATGGCCGAAATCGCGCGCCATGCCGACATCGTCGTGCTGACCAATGTCGGCCCTGACCATCAGGCGGCGCGCATGGCGCAGCTTGCGGCCCTTGGCCTCGACGCACCGGTGATCGGCAGCCGCGGCGGCAAGGGCGAGCCGGTGCGCGCGCTGATCGAGGAGCGCCGGCCGCCGGTCGCGGTATTTATCGACGATCTCGCGAACCATCATCATTCGGTCGCGATCGAGGCGCCCGACGTGTGGCGCCTGCACATGGTCGGCGAGCCCGCGATCGCGGACAAGATACCCGCCGCGCGCCATGCCCATGCCCGTATCGACGACTGGGCGGCGGCGCAGGACTGGATATTGGCGCGGCTTGCCGAAAAGGCTCCGGCCCCGGCGCCGGAAGCCGTATAATCCCCCCAATCGAGACAGAAGGAATCACCATGGATATTGCCGCCAAGCTCGCCGACCTCGGCCTCGAGCTTCCCAAACCCGCCGCGCCGGTTGCCGCCTATGTCCCCGTCGTCGAGGCGGGCGGGCTGCTGCATATCAGCGGCCAGCTTCCCTTCCGCGACGGGCAGGTCGTGACCGGGCGGCTGGGCGCCGACACCGACGAGGCAAGCGGCTATGACGCCGCGCGGCGCTGCGCGCTGATGCTCGTCGCCCAGATCGGCAAGGCGCTGGACGGCGACTGGTCGCGGGTCGAAAAGATCGTCAAGCTGGGCGTGTTCGTGAACAGCGACCCCGCCTTCACGCAGCAGCCCAAGGTCGCGAACGGCGCGTCCGAGCTGATGGAATCGCTGTTCGGCGAAGCTGGCCGCCACGCGCGCAGCGCCGTCGGCGTGTCGGTGCTGCCGCTCGGCGCGGCGGTCGAAGTCGATGCGATCGTCGCGGTGAAGCCCGCGTAAGCCCATCGTGGCCGAGGCTGACCCGCCCACCCGCACCCTGTCGCTCGGCACCGGCGTCGCCGCGATCGATGCGGCGGCGTGGGACGCGCTGGCGGGCGGCGGCAATCCCTTCGTCGGTCATGCCTTTCTGGCGCTGCTCGAAGAATCGGGAAGCGTTGGGCCGGGGACCGGATGGCAGCCCGCGCCCTTGCTGGTCGAGGACGGTGCGGGCCGACTCGTCGCCGCGGCGCCCGCCTATCTGAAGACGCACAGCCAGGGCGAATATGTCTTCGACCATATATGGGCCGACGCGTGGGAGCGCGCCGGGGGCGCTTATTATCCCAAGCTTCAGATCGCGGTGCCCTTCACCCCCGTGCCCGGGCCGCGACTGCTCGCGGCCGAGGCCGATGATGCGACGCTGCTGCTGCGCGCGGCCGAGGCGGTGGTCCGGCAGAACGACCTGTCGTCGGCGCATGCGACCTTCGTTGCGCCCGACCAGATGCCGCTGTTCGAGGCGGCGGGCTGGCTGCTGCGCCGCGACATCCAGTTCCATTTCGCCAATCGCGGCTATCGCGATTTCGACGATTTCCTCGCCACGCTGACCTCGGCAAAGCGCAAGCAGCTTCGCAAGGAACGCGCGCGCGCGGTACAGGGTCTGCGAATCGAGGATGTCAGCGGCGACGCGATCCGCCCCGAACATTGGGACGCGATGTGGGCCTTTTATCAGGACACCGGCGCGCGCAAATGGGGGCATCCCTATCTGACCCGCGCGGCGTTCGACATGATCGGTGCGCGCATGGCCGACAAGGTGTTGCTGAGCATCGCGTGGCAGGACGGGCGGCCGGTCGCGGGCGCGATGCACCTGATCGGCGCCGACACGCTTTATGGCCGCTATTGGGGATGCCTGATCGACATTCCCTATCTGCATTTCGAGCTATGCTATTACCGCGCCATCGACCTTGCGATCGCGCGCGGTCTCGCGCGGGTCGAGGCCGGCGCACAGGGCGGACACAAGCTGGCCCGCGGCTATGCCCCCGTTGCGACCTGGTCGGCGCATTTCATCGCCGATCCGGGCTTCCGCCGCGCGGTCGCGGACTTTCTGGAACGCGAACGGGCGGCCGAGGAAAGCGAAATGCAATGGCTGGAAGGACAGATGCCGTTCCGGCGGAGCGGCTGAGGAATCAGGCGGCGTAACGACGCGCCGCCGGGCGGCGGGCGGTTTCGTCGAGCCATGCGCGCGCCTGGCGCTGCGCCTCGGCGATCTCGTCGCGGCTCATTTCGGCCGAAACGTCGGCGCGGCACTGCTGGCCTTCGATATTGCCGCCGAGCGCCGCAAGATTAAACCATTTATGCGCCTGGATCAGATCGACATCGACACCGCCGGTGCCGGTCGAGAAGGCCACGCCAAGGTCGAAATAGGCATTGGCATCGCCGCGCGCCGCATCGAGCAGCCGGCTTTCGATCAGATACTGGGCAGACTTCAGACTGTTAGCCATGATAACCCCCTGTCGCCTCCACCCCACATGGAGACTTCGGGGTCAAACCTTGCGGCTTATGGTCAACAAAGCGTTAATGGCGCGGTGATTTTTTTGCCCATAGGCGGAGCAAATGACAGAAATCCGCCAATTTTTCGTTTGATTAATCGACCGCATAATTGTCGATCAGGCGCGTTTTTCCCATCCGCGCCGCCGCCAGAAGCCGTGCCGGCGCGCGGAATATCGTCAATCTTTCGAGGCTTTCGGCATCGGCGAGCGCGACATAATCGACGCTGTCGAACCCGCCCGCGACGATTGCCGCCTCGGCATCGGCCAGCGCCTTCGCAACATCGGCGCCGCCCGCGATTGCCGCCACCGCGGCCTTGAGTGCATCCGGAAAAGCCGCCGCGGCGGCGCGCTGTTCGGGCGACAGATAAGCGTTGCGCGACGACAGCGCGAGCCCGTCGCCATCGCGTGCGATCGGCGCGCCGAATATGTCGAGCGCGAAATCGAGGTCGCGCGCCATGCGGCGGATTATCGCCAGCTGCTGCCAATCCTTTTCGCCGAAGATGGCGACGTCGGGGCGCACCTGGTTGAACAATTTGGCGACGACGGTCGCGACGCCGTCGAAATGCCCCGGCCGCGCCGCGCCGCAATAGTCGGCGCCGAGTTCGGCCACCTCGATATGCGTGGCATGGCCGCCCGGATACATGGTCGCGACATCGGGCGCCCATAGCAGCGCCACGCCTTCCTCGACCAGCAGCGCGGCGTCGCGCGCCTCGTCGCGCGGATAGGCGGCATAATCCTCGTTCGGGCCGAACTGGGTCGGGTTGACGAAGATCGACACCACGACATGGTCGGCAACGCGGCGGCCCATGCGGACGAGCGACAGATGCCCGGCGTGCAGCGCGCCCATCGTCGGCACCAGCGCGACGCTCTTGCCGCCCTGCTTCAGCGCCGCGACCGCGCGGTGGAGCGTGGCGATGTCACGGATGATTTGCACGCTTGCCCTGCCTCCGATATTGGCGGCGCCAATACGCCCTTCATGCGGCTGCCATGCCGCGCCAACAGGAAAATCGCAACGGTCATGACGAAAGCCCCCCCGCACCGGATCATCTTCGCCAATGAAAAGGGCGGCACGGGCAAATCGACCTGCGCGGTGCATTTCGCGGTCGCGCTGGCGAGCCAAGGCTGGCGCGTCGCGGGGATCGACCTCGACCCGCGCCAGCGCACCTTCCACCGCTATCTCGAAAACCGCACCAACACCGCCAAGCGCCGCGGGATCGACCTGCCGATGCCACAGTTCGAGGTGTTCGAAGGCACGACAGTCGAGGAACTCGACGAACAGGTCGCGCGGCTGGCCGACGGGGTCGATTATTTCGTCGCCGACACGCCCGGCCGCGACGATGTGTTCGCCCGCCACCTTGCAACCACCGCCGATACGCTCGTCACCCCGATCAACGACAGCTTCATCGATTTCGACCTGATCGGTCAGGTCGACCCCGAGAGTTTTCAGGTCACCCGACCCAGCTTCTACTCCGAACTGATCTGGGACACGCGCAAGGCGCGGGCGAAAAGCGACGGGCGGACGATCGACTGGATCATCCTGCGCAACCGTCTGCAGCACGTCGACGCGCACAATATGCGCCGAGTCGGCGAAGCGCTGAACCAATTGTCGCGGCGCGTCGGCTTTCGCGTCATTCCGGGCCTGGGCGAGCGCGTGATCTATCGCGAGCTGTTCCCGGCCGGCCTCACCCTGCTCGACAAGGCGCATCTCGGCGGCATGGGGATCGGTCATGTCGTCGCGCGGCAGGAATTGCGCGAGGCGATGGCGGGATTGAACCTGCCGCAGCGCGAACGGCTCCACCCCGACGGCGACCTGTTCGCCGTCGCCTGACCCTCCATCCTCCCGAGAGGCATCCATGACCCATCGATTCCACCCGACGATGCTGCGCGAATATGACATTCGCGGGGTGGTCGGCGACACGCTGTCCGATGCGGACGCCCATGCCATCGGGCGCAGCTTCGCGACGCTGATCGCACGTGCCGGCGGCAAGCGGGTGGCGGTCGGCTATGACGGACGGCTGTCGTCGCCGATGCTCGCCGACGCGCTGATCGCCGGGATCAACGCTGCGGGCATCGACGCGCTCAATGTCGGGCTGGGGCCGACGCCGATGCTCTATTATGCCGCATCAACCGAAGATGTGGACGGCGGTATACAGATAACCGGCAGCCACAACCCCCCCGACTATAATGGCTTCAAGATGGTGTTTCAGGGCCGCCCCTTCTTCGGCGCCGATATCCAGCGGATCGGCGAAATGGCCGCGGCAGGCGACTGGGAAGCCGTCAACCCGGGGGGAGAAGGCACGGCGCAGAGCATCGACATCGTCGATGCCTATGTCGACCGGCTGGTCGAAGGTTTTGCCGGCGGCGCCTTCCGCATCGGCTGGGATGCGGGCAACGGAGCCGCGGGCACGGTGATCGAAAAGCTCACCGCGCGCCTGCCCGGCGAACATCATCTCCTCTACACCGATATCGATGGCCATTTTCCGAATCACCATCCCGATCCCACCGAGGAAAAGAACCTTGCCGACCTGAAGGCGCTCGTCGCGACAAAGAAGCTCGACTTCGGCGTCGCATTCGACGGAGATGGCGACCGCATTGGCGCGATCGACGGCGAAGGCCGGGTGATCTGGGGCGACCAGCTGCTGCAGATCTATGCCGCCGCAGTGCTGAAGGAACGGCCGGGGGCGACGGTGATCGCTGATGTGAAGGCCAGTCAGGCGCTGTTCGACCGGGTCGCCGAACTCGGCGGCAAGCCGCTGATGTGGAAGACCGGACACAGCCTGATCAAGGCGAAGATGAAGGAAACCGGCAGCCCGCTGGCGGGCGAGATGAGCGGGCATATCTTCTTCGCCGACCATTATTACGGCTATGACGACGCGCCCTACGCGGCGGTCCGGCTGATCGAGGCGGCGACGAAGCTCGGCAAGAGCGTGACGCAATTACGCGGCGAAATGCCCGCGATGGTCAACACCCCCGAACTGCGCTTCCAGGTCGACGAGGTGCGCAAATTCGCCATTGTGGACGAGGTTCTGGCGCGGCTGACCGCGGCGGGCGCAACGGTCGACCGCACCGACGGCGCGCGCGTGCTGACCGACGACGGCTGGTGGCTGCTGCGCGCATCGAACACGCAGGACGTTCTCGTCGCCCGCGCCGAGGCGAAGGACGAAGCGGCGCTCGCGAGGCTGATGGCCGCGATCGACGGTCAGCTTGCGGCGTCGGGAGTCGTACGCGGGCCGCAGGCGGCGCATTGACCGCTCATCTGCCTGCAAAAATCTCGCCAGATTGACCTTCGCTGCGTCGCTGGGGTAACGCGCGCAAGGGGGCAGCGACAGGAACCCAGAACGGAACCGAAGATCCTATGACCGACCAGTCCACCGCCGGCACGCTTTCCGACACCAATCACGGCGTCGCCGAGCATACCGCGCACGTCCAGCAGGACGCCGCGGCGGGCAACGGGCTGGCGGTTATTTCGATCGCCAAAAGCTATGACAAGCGCACCGTCCTGTCGGACGTGTCGCTGTCGGTCGCCAAAGGCGAAGTCGTCGGCCTGCTCGGTCCCAATGGCGCGGGCAAGACGACCTGCTTCTATTCGATCATGGGGCTGGTCAAACCCGACGCTGGACGCATCATGCTTGACGGGGCCGACATCACCGCGCTTCCCATGTATCGTCGCGCGATCCTGGGCCTTGGCTATCTGCCGCAGGAAACCTCGATCTTTCGCGGCATGACGGTCGAACAGAATATCGCCGCGGTGCTCGAACTCGCCGAGCCCGACAAGATCGCGCGCCAGCAGCGGCTCGACGAGCTGCTCGACGAATTCGGCCTGACCCGGCTGCGCAGCGCGGCGGCGATGGCGCTGTCGGGCGGCGAGCGACGACGCGCCGAAATCGCGCGCGCGCTCGCGGCCAACCCGTCGATCATGCTGCTCGACGAACCCTTCGCCGGCATCGATCCCATTTCGATCAGCGATATCCGCGACCTTGTCGCCGACCTCAAGACGCGCGGCATCGGCGTGCTGATCACCGACCATAATGTGCGCGAGACGCTGGACCTCGTCGACCGCGCCTGCATCATCTACGACGGCAAGGTGCTGCTTGCCGGATCGCCCGCCGAGCTGGTGGCCGACCCAGAGGTCCGCCGCCTGTATCTTGGCGAGGGCTTTTCGCTTTGATGCGGTAGTCGCCGATGGCGTTGGGTCCACGCCTCGATTTACGCCAGTCGCAATCGCTGGTGATGACGCCGCAGCTGCAGCAGGCGATCAAGCTGCTCGCGCTGTCGAACCTCGAACTCGAAGCCTATCTGGCCGAGGCGCTCGAAGGCAATCCGCTGCTCGATGCGACGCCGGGTGACCGCGAACCGGGCGATGACGAAGGCGGCGACGAAGCGCCGCCGTCCGACGGCCCGCCCGCCGACACCGACCTGGCGCTGTCGTCCGAAGCGGGTACCGCCGACGATCTCGACGTCGATTTTGCCGAGGAACGATTCCACCACGACAGCGCGAGCGATTCGGTGGGGCTGTCGGGCGATGGCGAGGGCATCGATTTCGACAGCTTCGCGGGCGACGACGGCACGCTTTACGACCATCTGCTCGCCCAGGTCGGTGAACGTTTTTCAGGCATCGAGGCGATGGTCGCCGAACAGATCGTCGCGCTGATCGACGAGGCGGGCTATCTGCGCGCCGAGCTCGCCGAGCTGGCGCAGCGGCTCGGCGTGCCACTCGCGCTGGTCGAGGCCGTGCTCGCGGGCGTCCAGAGCTTCGACCCTTCGGGTGTCGGCGGGCGCGACCTTGCCGAATGCATCGCGATCCAGGCGCGCGAGGCCGACCGCTACGATCCCGCCATGGCGACGATGATCGCGCATCTCGACCTGGTGGCGAAGGGCGCCTTCCCCCAGCTCAAGCGCATCTGCGGCGTCGATGACGAGGATCTGGCCGACATGATCCGCGAATTGCGCGCCTATGACCCGAAGCCCGGTCTGCGCTTCGGCGGCACCGCGACGCAGGCGGTCGTGCCCGACCTTTATGTCCGCCAGACCGCAAAGGGATGGGCGGTCGAGGTAAACAGCGGCACGCTTCCGCGGCTGCTCGTCAATCGCCGCTATTATACCGAACTGGCAAAGGACGCCGCGGCCAAGAGCAAGGCGTGGCTATCCGAACAGCTCGCGGGGGCCAACTGGCTGGTGCGCGCCCTCGACCAGCGTCAACGCACGATCGTCAAGGTCGCGAGCGAAATTGTGAAGCAGCAAGAGGGCTTTTTCCTCCACGGCGTCGCGCATATGCGCCCGCTGACGCTGCGCCAGGTCGCCGAGGCAATCGGGATGCACGAATCGACCGTCAGCCGCGTTACCAGCAACAAATATCTCTCCTGCGCGCGCGGCCTGTTCGAACTCAAATATTTCTTCTCGTCGGGGATTTCGGCGACCGAGGGCGACGGCGCGGTGTCGGCCGAAGCGGTCAAGAGCCGGATCAGGGCGATGATCGAGGCCGAAGACCCCAAGGCGATCCTGTCCGACGAGACGATCGCACAGAAGCTGTCGGCAGAAGGCCACGACATCGCGCGGCGCACCGTGGTCAAATATCGCGAGGCCATGGGCTATGGCTCGTCGGTGCAACGGCGGCGGCAGAAGGCGCTGGCGGGGTGAAATTTTACGCCCCCTCTTCGTCGCCCGGGACTTGATCCGGGGTCCATTCCCACAGCGCCGGAATAGCGGATCCCAGATCAAGTCCGGGATGACGAAATTAAGGGCGGGGGCGGTTGACTTTTCACCCGCTTCCCCATAGTTGCGCCGCTTCGCGTAACAACGCCAAGATTTACGGAACAGACCAATGAAGATTCGCAACAGCCTGAAGTCGCTGAAGGACCGCCACCGGGATAACCGCGTTATCCGCCGCCGTGGCCGCACCTATGTGATCAACAAGACCAACCGCCGCTTCAAGGCGCGCCAGGGCTAAATGCCTTGCCGGGACCGCGTGTCCCCGCGCATTTGCGAGTAAGCGTAACGCCGTCGGATGCTTCCGGCGGCGCTTTCGCGTGTCCGGAGCAGCCATGATTCGCCAGTGCGTCATTTTCGATGTCGGCCGCGTCCTGTTCGACTGGGACTTGCGCTACCTGTTCGCGAAGATGATCGACGATACGGGCGAGCTCGAATGGTTCGTGACCAACGTCGTTACGCCGCAGTGGCATTTCCAGCACGACGCGGGCCGGCCGCTCGCCGACATGCTGCCCGAACTGAAGGCTGAATATCCGGCGCATGCGCCCCTGATCGACGCCTATGCGGCGCGCTTCAACGAGACGATTCCGGGGTCGATTCCCGGCAGCCTCGAACTGGTCGAGCGGCTCGACGACGCGGGGGTGCCGCTGTTTGCAATCACCAATTTCGGACATGAATTCTGGGAAGGCTTCCGCCCGACCCAGCCGGTGTTCGACCGCTTCCGCGATATCATCGTCTCGGGTACCGAGAAGCTGATGAAGCCCGACCCCGAGATCTACGCCCTTGCGATCGAGCGATTCGGCATCGATCCCGCTGGCGCCCTCTTCATTGACGACGTCGCGCACAATATCGCGGGCGCCAAGGCGGTCGGCATCGCGGGGCACCGTTTCGTCGATGCGGCGACGCTGGAGCGCGAGTTGGTGGCGCGGGGCTATTTGTCAGCCACCTGATGGGTTTTGCTACCCTCGGGCGCGTAGATATCAAGATCCAGATACAAGCCGCGATCTGCTATTTCGGCCAACGTCTGGGAACATATCCGCAAACCTTCGTTTCTCTCTTCAAGGAAGAGGCCGCAGAAGAGGCGCCCAGCAAAGCGTGCAGCAAGTTCCTGCCAAATGGCCGTATCGCGGGTCAGCGGTGCGAAAATGGCCTCTACCTGGCCCGGCAAATCACCGGGAATCGATCTCGGTACCTGCAGCCTCCAAGATCCGGTGCGAGCGATGCGCTCACTGCCCCGGGGCGTCTTCCACTTGGCACATTTCGCAACGCTGAAGGTTGGCGTTGCTCCAAGCCGGTTGGAAATGTCGGCCGGATCGAGATCGTCGCGAAAGAAACCTAGCGAGACTGCGGTTTCATGAAGCTCGACCATCTTCCCCCCTATTTCTCCACCCCCAACTGCGTCAGCACGAAGGCATATTCCTCGGCATCTTCGTGGAGCGCGCCCCAGCGGCCCGACTTGCCGCCATGGCCCGCGCCCATGTTGGTGCGCAGCAGCAGCGTCGCGTCGTTCGTGCGCGTCGCGCGGAGCTTGGCGACCCATTTGGCGGGCTCCCAATAGGTCACGCGCGGGTCGTTGAGGCCGGCCGACACCAGCATCGGCGGATAGGCTTTCGCCGTCACATTGTCGTAGGGGCTGTAGCTCAGCATATAATCGAACGCCGCCTTGTCGGTAACCGGATTGCCCCATTCGGGCCATTCGCCTGGGGTCAGCGGCAGCGTTTCGTCGACCATCGTGTTGATGACATCGACGAAGGGAACCCCCGCGAGCACCGCGCCCCACAGCTCGGGCGCCTCGTTATAGATCACGCCCATCACCTGCCCGCCCGCCGAGCGGCCTTCGACCGAAATCCTGCCGGCGCTGGTGTAGTTTTTCGCGATCAGCCCCCTCGCGACATCGATGAAGTCGTTGAACGTGTTCTTGCGCTCGGTCGTCTTGCCCGCGAGATACCAGCCGCGGCCCAGATCGTCGCCGCCGCGGACATGCGCGATCGCATAGATCATGCCGCGATCGACGAGGCTGAGCCGCGTGGTCGAAAAGCCCGGCGGGACGCGATAGCCGTATGAGCCATAAGCATAGAGATGCATCGGCGCGCTGCCGTCGAGCTTGGTGCCCTTTTTGTAGACGAGCGAGGCGGGGATCATCGTCTTGCCGTCGCGGCTCGGAAGATTAACCCATTCGGTTACATATTGAGTTGCATCGTAACCCGACGGGATTTCCTGCACCTTGAGCGTTTCGAGCGTTCCGGTCGCCAGATCATAATCATAGACCGTGTCGGGGGTGACCATCGATTCATAATCGAGCCGCAGCTTGTCCTGATGATATTCGGGATTGTCACCGAGGCCCGCCACATAGGTCGCCTCGGGAAATTTGATCCGGCCGGGGGTCAGCGGCGCGTCATAGCGGCGTATATCGACCTGATCGAGCCCGTCCTCGCGCGCTTCGATGACGAAATAGTCGCGGAATATCGACAGGCCGGTGATGTAACTATGGTCCGATCCGGGGATCAGCGTGGTCCACCTGCCCGGATCCTTCACGCTCGCGGTGGCGATGCGGAAGTTGGGATGCTCGTCATTGGTGTGGATGTAGAGCGTGCCGTCGCGCTCATCGACGCTGTACTCGCGGCCCTTCTGGCGCGCCGACACCAGTTGCATCGGCGCTTCCGGGTTATCGGCGGGAAGAAGATAGACCTCGCTCGTCTCGTTATCGCCCGTCGCGATCACGATATAATTGTCGGCGGCGGTCTTGCCGATCCCCACCCCGAAGCCGATGTCGGGTTCCTTGTAGAGAAGCTTGTCGTCGGCAACACTCGTCCCGAGCTTGTGCAGCCGGACATTGTCGGTGCGCCAATTCTCGTTCGCGAGGCCATAGAGGATCGCGTCGTTCCCCGACGTCCAGACGAGCGAGGACAGCGTGCCCGGGATAACGTCGGGCAGCTGTTCGCCCGTTTCGAGATTGCGGATGCGCGCCTCGAAGCGTTCGGAGCCATTTTCATCGAAGCTATAGGCCATCAGCCGGCCGTCGGGGCTGATCGACAGTTCGGCGAGGCGGAAATATTCCTTGCCCTCCGCCATCGCGACCTCGTCGAGGATCAGCTGGGTCTGGCCCGCGCCGGACGCGGGCTTGCGATACCATTTCTTATATTCGGCGCCCTCGTCAAATTCGACCCAATAGAGCCAGTCGCCGTCCTTCTGCGGCACCGACGAATCGGCTTCCTTGATGCGCCCCTTCATCTCCTGAAACAACGTCTCGACCAGCTTCGCGTGCGGCTTCATCGCCGCATCGAAATAGGCGTTTTCGGCCTTCACATAATCGAGGATGTCCGCGTCATCGATCACCGGATAGCTCTGGTCGCGGAGCCAGAAATAGGGATCGGACAGCGTTTTGCCGTGCAGCGTGACTTCGTGCGGCCGCCTGTCGGCGACCGGGGCGGCGGGGCTGGTGGTCAATATCGTCTCTTTCTCTTCGGCGAACGCGCTGCCGGGCGCGACAAGCGGGGTGGTAATTGCGGCCAGAAACATCCAAATAGCGCGCATCAAGAAAACCCCCGCAGCGTCGCCCCGGTCGGGCAGGAATTGGCTGCGATGTAGAAACAAGGAACAGCGCATGTCCACCCCCGACCATGCAGACCGCCTCGCCCGCCTGCGCGCCGAACTCGCGCGCCGGGGCCTCGACGGCTTTGTCGTGCCAATCAGCGATGAGCATTTGAGCGAATATGTCGGCGCCTATGCACAGCGCATGGCGTGGCTAACCGGCTTCGGCGGATCGGCCGGAACCGCCGCAGTGTTGCCGGCGAAGGCGGCGGTGTTCGTGGACGGCCGCTATACGGTGCAGGTGCGCGACCAGGTCGACGGATCGCTTTATGACTATGTCGGGGTGCCGCAGTCGAGCGTCGCCGAATGGCTGGGCGCCAATGTCAGCGCCGGGCAGAAGATCGGCTATGACCCCTGGTTGCACGGCATCGACTGGGCGCGTGGCCTTGCGGCGGCGCTGACCGCAAAGGGCGCCAGCCTGATTGCAGTCGACAGCAACCCCATCGACGCAGTGTGGGATGACCAGCCGGCGCCGAGCGCCGCGCCGATCGCCGTCTATGATACCGAGCAGGCGGGGCAGTCGGCGGCCGACAAGCGCGGCGTGATCGCCGACTGGCTGAAGGGGCAGGGGCTCGACACCACCGTGATGACCGCGCTCGATTCGATCGCCTGGACCTTCAACATCCGCGGCGAAGACGTCAGCCACACGCCCGTCGGGCTTGCCTTTGCGCTGCTCCACGATGACGCCACCGCCGACCTGTTCGTTGCGCCCGAAAAGATTACCGACGCGGTGCGCGCGCATCTCGGCAACAGCGTGCGCATCCACGACCGCGCCGCCTTCGATCCTGCGCTCGCCGCACTGGCGGGCAAGCGTGTCGCGGTCGATCCCGACCGCGCGGTCGCTGCAATCTTCACCGCGCTTGAAGGCGCGGGCGCAAAGATCGCGCGCCACCGCGACCCGGCGGTGCTGCCCAAGGCGATCAAGAACAGCGCCGAGCTTGCCGGCACGCGCGCCGCGCACGTCCGCGACGGCGTCGCGGTCGCGCGCTTCCTCAAATGGATGGAAGAGGTCGCGCCGAAGGGCGGGCTCGACGAACTCGGCGCGGCGGCGAAATTGCGCGCCTTTCGCGACGAAAGCGGCGTTTTGAAGGATCTGTCCTTCGATACCATCTCGGCCGCCGGTCCCAACGGCGCGCTGCCGCATTACAAGGTCGATGAAACGACCAATCGCGCGATCGAGACGGGCACGCTCTATCTCGTCGATTCGGGCGGGCAATATGCCGATGGCACGACCGACATCACGCGCACCATCGCGATCGGCGAACCCAGTGCCGAAATGCGCCGCCGCTTCACCCAGGTGCTGAAGGGGCATATCGCGCTCGCAACCGCGCGCTTTCCCAAGGGGACGCGCGGAAGCCAGCTCGACATCCTCGCGCGCCAGTATCTGTGGGCCGACGGGGTCGATTATGCGCATGGCACCGGCCACGGCGTCGGTGCCTATCTGGCGGTCCACGAAGGGCCGCAGCGAATTGCCAAGCCCGCCGGCGGGCAGGCAGGAACCGAGGAGCCGCTCCACGCGGGCATGATCCTGTCGAACGAGCCCGGCTATTACAAGGCGGGCCATTTCGGCATCCGCATCGAGAATCTAGTGGTGGTCGAACCCGTCCGGATCGAGGGGGCCGAGGAGGATATGCTGGGCTTTGAAACCATCACCTTCGCCCCGATCGCGCGCAATCTGATCGTCGGGGCGATGCTGTCGCCCGCCGAGGCGGACTGGCTCGACGCCTATCATGCCGAGGTGGTCGAGAAGCTGTCGCCGGGGATGGTCGCCGCCGACCGCGAATGGCTGGCCGCCGCCTGCGCGCCGATCGATCGCGGCGTCGCCGCGCTCGCGGCCTGAGAGGCGCGGCATGGACCGGGCCAACTGGGCAGTCCCGCGCGCCGATTTTCGCGTCCAGCAGGATGTGCGCGTCCGCTTCAACGAGATCGACGGCCAGAATATCGTCTTCAGCGGCAATTATCTGATCTACGCCGACATCGGCGTGACCGAATATTTTCGCGCGCTGGGCGAAGGGCAGCCGGGCCCCTATTTTCACCAATATGGTACAGATATCCGCGAAGTACATAGCGAAATCGACTATCACGCGCCGGCCCGGCTCGATGAGTTGATCACCATCGCGGCGCGCGTCAGCCACTTCGGGCGGACGAGCTTCACGCTGCACTGTGCAATATTTCGCGCCGCCGAACGGCTGACCGATATCGAGATCAGCTACGCCCATCTCGACCTCGATACGGGCAAGCCGACGGCGCTTCCGGGGAGCTTTATCGCCGAAGTCCGGCGATTCGAAACCCGCTTGCCCATTCAGGATTGAGGTAGGCGGTTCGCGCCGAACGTCGCCGATTCGCGTTTCTCCACCAAAAAGGTCGAAAAAAAAGGGCCGCCCGAGGGCGACCCTTGAAAGTTTTTGGGAGAGGATGCCTAAAAGGCAAGTGTGATATTGCACTGCACAATTGATTGTGCAACTGCGAAATAAGCATCCGGCATTGCAAAATTTGCAATCGTTGGCATCGATAGCATGCAAAGCATGCAATCCTCTCCGCGCGCACACCCCCTCGCAAATCGGCGCGACATCGCCTAGATTGGCGCCATGTCTATGCTCAAAAATTGGGATGTCGGCGGCGGCCTGTCGGATTTCTGGGCCTACATCCGCGAACCGCGCCCGCACCGCTGGACGGTGTGGGGCCTCGCGATCGTGCTGCCGCTGCTGATCTTCTACGGCTTTTCCAAATATCTTGTGCCCTACGAAAGGCCCAAGCCGCAGATCATCTATTTCGAAAACTGGAAGGCCGACCGCAGCGAAGCGGAGATACGCGCCGACTGGGTGGCACGCGCCAAGGAAACGACGCGCGCCAACGCCAAGCGCCGCGCCGAATTCCAGCGGCTCGCGGACATGATGGGGGTCGAGTATGACGCCAGCGAAGCCGAGAAGGTGACGCGCGAGACGCTGGGCAAGGAAGCCGACGCCATCGAAAAGAAACCCGAGCCGCCAAAGCGCTCGACGCTCGCAGAGCGGGCAGCGCGTGGCGCGGCGGCGCCCGCGACCCAGCCCTGACCCCGGTGCGCGCCGATGCCGAGTGGATGGCCGCGGCGATCGCGCTGTCGCAGCGCGGGCGCCCCGATGCCGCACCCAACCCCAATGTCGGCTGCCTGATTGTCAAGAACGGCCGCGTCGTCTCGCGCGGCTGGACGCAGGCGGGCGGCCGGCCGCATGCCGAAGCGATGGCACTGGCGGCGGCGGGCGACGCCGCGCACGGCGCAACCGCCTATGTCAGTCTGGAACCCTGCGCCCATGCGAGCACCCGCGGCCCGTGCTGCGCCGACTTGCTGATCGCCGCTGGCATCCCACGCGTCGTCGTCGCCGCGCAGGATCCCGATCCGCGCACCGACGGACAGGGCATCGCCCGGCTGCGCGCGGCAGGAATCGCGGTCGAGAGCGGCCTGCTTTGCGGTGAAGCGCAGGCGGCGATGGCCCCCTGGTGGTCGCGCGCGACGCGCGGCCGGCCGTTCGTCACGCTGAAGCTCGCGACTTCGCTCGACGGCTGCATCGCGATGGCCGACGGTTCGAGCCGCTGGATCACCGGCGCCCCTGCACGCGCGCACGCGCATCTCGAACGCGCGCGGCATGGCGCGATCCTGGTCGGGCGCGGTACCTTCGAGGCCGACGCGCCGACACTCGACGTCCGCCTGCCCGGACTTGCGCCGCGGAGCCCGCAGCGCCTGCTCCTGACGCACGGCGATGCCCCCGACGGCTGGACCGCGCTCGCTGCGCCGGACGCTGTGGATGCGCTGCCGATCGATTCGCTGCTCGTCGAGGGCGGCGCCGGGGCGGCGGCTGCCTTTCTTGCCGCCGACCGCGTCGACCGGCTGCTTCTCTATCGCGCGCCGATCCTGATCGGTGCCGGCCGCCGCGCGCTTGGTGACATCGGCCTCGGCGATCTGGCGGGCGCGCACGGACGTTGGCGACCGGCCGACAGTCGGATGCTTGGCAGCGACCGGATCGACGTCTACGAGCGCATCAGGAAGGAATGACCGCCCCCATGTTTACCGGCATCATCACCGACATCGGCACCATCCGCAGCCGCGAGGATCGCGGCGACACGCGCCTCGTCATTGGCACCGGCTATGACGTCGACACGATCGACCTCGGCGCCTCCATCGCCTGTTCGGGCGCGTGCCTGACCGTCGTCGACAAGGGCGTCGATGACGGCAGCAACGGTCCCGGCGGCTGGTTCGCGATCGACGCGAGCGGCGAAACGCTGGCGCGCACCGCACCGGGCATGTGGGATGCAGGGCGCCGTCTGAACCTGGAGCGCGCGCTGCGCGTCGGCGATGAACTGGGCGGACATATCGTGACGGGGCACGTCGATGCAGTCGGCCGGATCGTCGGGGTCGATCCCGTCGGCGACAGCGTCAAATTGACCGTCGAGGCGCCGGCATCGCTCGCGCCGCATATTGCACCCAAGGGGTCGATCACGCTCGACGGCATATCGCTGACCGTGAACGATGTGGCCGACCAGCCGGAGGGTACCGCGCATTTCACGCTGAACATCATCCCGCACACGCAGGAGATGACGACGTTGAACGAAGTGGCGGTCGGACGTCCGGTCAATCTCGAGATCGACGTCCTCGCGCGCTATCTCGCTCGGATGCAGGCGCGCGGATGAGCGACCCGCGCCGCCAGGCGATCGTCCGGCTGCGCATCGCGATCTGGGCCTGCGCCATCCTGCTGTTCGCGATCCAGTTCGTCCATCACGCAATCGGCCTGTTCCTGCCCGCGATGGCGCTTGCGCTCGTGCTGCTCGCCGCGGCGGTCCAGCATGTCGAAACGCGTCTGCAGCGGCCGGCCAAAAGCTATGCGCGGGTTGTGGTCGCATCGGCGGCGGCGGCGCTGCTGTTCATCGCGCTGCCTGCCTATTGGCACGGCATCATGTGGATCGGTGCGCTGCTTTGGGTCGGCTTTACCGCCGCCGGGCTTGCCTGGTGCATCCAGTATGAGCGCACCGAGCCGCTCGACCGCCCCTGAAACAGGCCGTCAGCGCTCGGCCCAGCCGGCCGCGATTTCGGGATCGGCGGCAATCATCGAACGGCGCATCGCGAGCCGGCCGATCCGCAGCAGTTCGGCCTTGCGCCGCGCGGGCGCGAGATTGCAGCTCGCGGCCTCGCGCACCACGGCGGCGCCATAGCGGTCGGCGACGATCAGGCCCGAGGTTTCGGGGCGGTAGCCCTCGGTCTCGAGGATCGCGGGGTCGAGGCCAGACGCGAGCGCCCAATAGAAGCGGTCGCACCAGTCGCAATAGTCGGGCCATTTGCCGTCGCCGTGCAGATCGGCGCGGCTAACCTTTATCTCGACGATCGTGATATGGCCCTTCGCGTCGATCGCGGTGAGGTCAGTACGGCGGCCGTTGGGGAGCGTCACCTCGGGGATCGCGACGAGCCCCTGCTGCGCGAACAGCCGGCACACGCCGCGCGCGACGTCCGCGGCGGTCAGCAGGTCACTCGCCATCGCTCAGAAACCCTCAGAAGGGGACGTCGTCGTCCAGATCGTCGTCGAACGGCGGACGTCCGCCGCCCGAGGCGCCGCCGCCGCCCTGGTTCCAGCCGCCGCCCGAACTGCCGCCGGACGCGGCGCCACCCTGATCCCAGCCGCCGCTCGATCCGCCGCCCTGCGACCAGCTATCGCCGCCGCGCGAGCCGCCGCCGCCGCCGCCAGGCGCACCGTCGAGCATGGTCAAGGTGCCGCCCATGCCAGCGACGACGACTTCGGTCGTGTAGCGATCATTGCCGTCACGGTCCTGCCACTTGCGAGTGCGCAAGGATCCTTCGATATAAACCTTCGAGCCCTTTTTAAGGTAGCGCTCGACGACGCCGACGAGGCCGTCGCCGTTGATGACGACATTGTGCCATTCGGTGCGCTCCTTGCGCTCTCCGGTCATGCGGTCCTTCCACTGTTCGGAGGTCGCGATGCGGATATTGGCAATCTTGCCGCCGTTCTGGAACGACTTGATTTCGGGATCGGCGCCCAGATTGCCGATCAGAATAACTTTGTTGACGCTGCCAGCCATGCCGCTCCGCTCCGCTTGAATGTTGGAAGGATCAGCCTAGTCCAAAGGCGACGGCTGTCCAGTAGGTGATACCTGCCGCGGCATAGGCGAGCGCGAACAAATAGCCAACCATGAACAGCGGCCATTTCCACCCATTGGTCTCGCGCCGGGTGATCGCGATCGTCGAGATACATTGCGGGGCAAAGACGAACCAGGCGAGAAAGGCGAGCGCGGTCGCGATGCTCCAGCGTCCCTGAAGCCGCTCGCTGAGCGATTGCGCAACGGCATCCTCGTCATCGCCCGCGTCGATCGCATTGGCGGTTGCGAGCGCCGAGACGGCCACCTCGCGCGCCGCCATCGCAGGGATCAGCGCGAGTGCGATGTCGTGATTGAAGCCGATGGGTTTGACCACGACTTCCAGTCCGCTCGCGATGCGGCCGGCGATACTGTAATCGACCTGGCGGACGTCGCCGCCCGCCGGCGCCTGCGGATAGCTGAGCAGCAGCCACAGCACCGCGGTGGTCGCGGCGATGATCGTGCCCGCGCGGCGCAGGAAGATCCACGCCCGCTGCCATAGCGCGATGCCGACATCGCGCAGCCGCGGCCATTGATAGCGCGGCATTTCCATCATGAAGCCCGCCGCATTGCCCTTGGTCACCGACCGCCGCAGCACGAAGGCGACGACCAGCGCGCCGACGATGCCCGACACATAGAGGCCGAACAGCACGAGTCCCTGCAGGCCAACGGGCGATCCGCCGACGCTGCGGTTCGGGATGAAGGCGCCGATGATCAGCGTGTAGACGGGAAGCCGCGCCGAACAGGTCATCAGCGGGGCGATCAGGATCGTCGTCAGCCGGTCTTTCGCATCGGGAATCGCGCGCGTCGCCATGATACCGGGAACCGCGCAGGCGAAGCTGGAGAGCAGCGGGATGAACCCGCGTCCCGACAAACCGACCTTTGCCATGATCCCGTCCATCAGGAAGGCGGCGCGGGTCATATAGCCCGAGGCTTCGAGCAGCAGGATGAAGAGGAAGAGAATCAGGATCTGCGGCAGGAAAACGACGACCGCGCCGACGCCGGCGAGCAGTCCTTCGACCACCAGCCCGCGCAGGAAGCCCGCGGCCATGTGATCGCTCGCCAGCGCCTGCAACGCGGCGATGCCGTCCTCGATCCAGGCGATCGGTGCTTCGGACCAGGCGTAGACCGCTTGGAACATCACGAACATCAGCGCGAGCAGGATCAGCAGCCCGAAGACCGGATGTAGCGCTACCGCATCGACGCGCTGCGTCCAGCGGCGCACCGGCGTTTCGGCGAGCGTCGCGGCGCGCGCGATGGCGCGAGCGCGCTGGTGCAGCGCGGTGTCGCCGGGCGGCGGCGCCGGCTGGTCGGTCGCCGACAGGCCGTGCGAGAGGAGCGCGCCATCGACCGCCGCAAGCAATTCGGTCAGGCCGCGCTTGCGCACCGCAACGGTGGGCACCACTGGCACGCCGAGTTCGGCGGCAAGCCGGTCGGGATCGAGCGTCAGCCCGTCGCGCTCCGCCAAGTCGAGCATGTTGAGCGCGATGACGGTCGGCAGGCCGAGCGCGATCAGTTCGAGCGCGAAGCAGAGATGATTGTCGAGGTTCGCCGCGTCGACGACGACGATCAGTGCGTCGGGGCGCTTCTCGCCCGTCTGGCGGCCGAGCACAACGTCGCGCGTCACCGCCTCGTCGGGGCTGGCGGGCGACAGGCTGTAGCTGCCCGGCAGATCGACCAGCGCGAGCGGCCGGCCGTCGGCAAAGCTCGCATGGCCCGATTTGCGTTCGACCGTGACGCCCGGATAATTGGCGATCTTCTGCCGCGCGCCGGTCAGCGCGTTGAACAGGCTCGATTTGCCGGCGTTCGGATTGCCGACCAGTGCGATCGTGGGTGCGGGGCCGGTCATGTCGTCGCCGGTTCGACCTCTATGGCGGCGGCCTGCTTGCTGCGGATGATGACTTTCATCCGCCCGATCGTCAGCGCGAGAGGATCGCGCGAGAACAGGCTGCCGCGATGCAGCGGGGTGACTTCGCTCCCCTCCAGCAAGCCGAACTCGCGCAGCCGGCGCCCTTCGTCGTGCGACATCGACGTCCAGTCGATGCGCGCGATGCGCACCGCGATGCCAAGCGGGGAGGAATCGAGCTTCGCGATCATTTGCGAGCGATTATCAATAACAGCAGCGAAGCGCCAGCCCCAAAATTTGCCGGCGCCGCCGCCTCAGCGTCCCGGGTAGCGCAGCCGCCCCACGAAGCGCGCGAGGCTGGGCCGTTCGATGCGGTGCGCAGCGCGGCGGTGCTTCCACGCTTCGAAGCGCATCACATTGTCGATCCGCCGCGCAAGGAAGGCACGCGTTTCAGCAAAATTTTCGCTCTCGTCGTTGAGGAAGACCGCCATCGTCGATCCATAGACCCCGGTCAGGATCGCGCGCTTGCTGTAGTGATTATAGTCGGTCGCGGTGTCGCCCGCGAGGCGCCACATCAGGTCGGCGGCGCGCCAGCCGAGCTTGGCCGCGTGCGGGGCATTGCCCGGCAGCGCGAGCAAGGCCAGCGCGCGGCGCAGCGATTCGCGGTTGGGCGCGAGCAGATCGATCCGGGTTTCGACGAGCCGAGTGATGCGCTCGCGAATCTTCATCGTCGCGAGCGTTTCCGCCGGGCAGCGCTCCGCCATCGCGGCATCGATCGTCGCAAACCAGGCGTCGACCATGTCGCGCGCACCGCCCGGAAAGGCTAGCCGCGCGACGTCGCGGTCGACCCCGAGCGCGTCGGCAGCTTCGTCGAGCGTGGCGGCGGTGAAGCCGTCGAAGGCAGCGGAAGCCGCGACAAGCGGCGCCAGCGCGGCGCGAATCTCGTCGAGCGTCGGATCGGCGGGCAGAGTTGCGGCGGACGGATGCTGAGCCATGACCATCAGATAGGCGCCGCGCGGCGGCTCGGCAACCGAATCAGCACCAGCGCCGCGGCAACCATCGCGCCGCCGAACAATTCCATCGCGCTGAGCGTCTCGCCGAAGATCAGCCACCCCGCGGTCGCCGCGACCACCGGCTGGACGAGCAGGGTCAGGCCGACGACGAGCGGCGAGAAGCGCGGCAATGCCCAGATGAGCAGCCCCTGCCCGACCAGCTGGCTCATCAGCGCCAGCACGATCAGCGGGGTCCAGTCGTGCGGCAGGATCGCTTCGCCGAAGAGCAGCGCCGTGCCGAGCAGCACCGGGATCCCCGCCGCCGACGATATGGCGAGCGCCGACCAGGGGCCGATGTCGCCGCGCACCCGCTGCATCATCAGAACATAGCCCGTATAGAGCGCCCCGGCGAAAAGGCTGAGCAGATCGCCAACGAGATAGGCGGCCGACGCTTCATAGCTCTGCCCCATCAGCAGCGCCGACCCCGCGAAGGCTAGCAGCACCGCCACCGCCTGCCACCCGCGCGGCAGGGTGCGCGCGACCGCAATCCCCCACAGCACGAGGAGCAGGCTGGCGCTGTTGCCGAACAGCGTCGCATTGGCGACCTTGGTCTGAAGGATGCCGAGATGCCAGGCGGCAAGATCGAGCGCGAAGAAGAGCCCCGCCCCCGCCGCCACCGTCAGCGCGCCGCGCGGCGGCAGGCGACCGCCCGTTTCGCGCCGCATCAGCAGCGCGAGCAGCGGCAGCGCGAGCGCGAGTCGCCAGAAGGCCGCGGCCACGGGACCGGTATCGGCGAAGCGCACCACCATCGCGGTCAGCGACAGCGCCAGATTGCCACCGACAAGCGCGGCAAAGGCCCATCGGTTCACCGTGGCGGCGACCGGTTTGGCCACCGGATCGACCGGCGAAATGGTGGGCGGGCTGATTGGCTTGTTGCTCATTTAGATTTTCTTTTGCTACCCACCATTGTGCAGCGGCCGCCGCATCCATAGCTTCGGCGGCCATAGCGGCGACAGCACGGGCCGTCGCCGGTAAAGTGAAAGGTGGAATCTATGCCCGCATCGCTTCTCGACCCGATCAAGCTTGGCGCGATCGACGCGCCCAACCGCATCCTCATGGCGCCGCTGACGCGCGGCCGCGCCGGCCCCGGTTTCGTTCCCAACGAACTTGCGGTCGAATATTATCGCCAGCGCGCCTCGGCCGGGCTGATCATCTCCGAAGCGACGGGAATTTCGCAGGAAGGGCTCGGCTGGCCCTCGGCGCCGGGACTGTGGACCGACGCACAGGTCGAAGGCTGGAAACCCGTCACCGAGGCGGTCCACGCCGCGGGCGGGCGCATCGTCGCGCAGCTGTGGCACATGGGCCGGCTCGTCCATTCGGTGTTCAACGACGGCAAGCAGCCGGTGTCGGCTTCGGCAACGAAGGGCGAAGGTCGCGCGCACACGCCGGTCGGGCGGCTCGAGCTCGAAGAAGCGCGCCCGCTGCGCCTCGACGAGATTCCGCGCGTGATTGCCGATTATGTCGCGGCTGCCGAAAATGCGAAGCGCGCCGGGTTCGACGGTGTGCAACTGCACGGCGCCAACGGCTATCTGATCGACCAGTTCCTGCGCGACGGCACCAATTTGCGCGACGATGATTATGGCGGTCCGGTCGAAAACCGCATCCGTCTGCTCCGCGAAGTGACCGAAGCGCTGATCGGGGTGTGGGGCAAGGATCGCGTCGCGGTGCGCCTGTCGCCCAATGGCGAGACGCAGGGTGTCGACGACAGCGCGCCCGAAATACTGTTCCCCGCCGCCGCCGCGGCGCTCGACGCGCTGGGCATCGCTTTCCTCGAACTGCGCGAACCCGGCCCCGACGGCACCTTCGGCAAAACCGACGTGCCCAAGCAGTCGCCGGCGATCCGTCAGGTCTTCAAGGGGCCGCTGGTGCTCAACAGCGATTATGACGTGGCGAAGGCCGAAGCCGATCTGGCGAGCGGCCTCGCCGATGCGATCAGTTTCGGGCGGCCCTTCATCGGCAATCCCGATCTGGTCGAACGCATCCGCACCGGCGCGGCCTGGGCCACCGACAATCCGCAGAGCTGGTACTCGCCCGGGCCCGAGGGCTATATCGACTATCCGGCGCTGGTCGCCGCCTAGATCAGATCAGACAACAATTTCGTGTGTCCCCGCGAAGGCGGGGACACACTTCCGGTCGGTTTCAGATTGCGCCGGCTGAAGATGGGCCACCCGCCTTCGCGGGGCACGCTATCTTCAGTCGACGGGCGTTATCCCCTCTCGGCGACCGCCTTGTCGACGATTCCCGCACCGATCGGCGCCAATATCTTGCCGCCGAACTGGAACAGCAGAAAGGCCGCGACAAAGGCCGCTACCGGCATGATGAGCAGCAGGAAGACGAAGATCGCGAGCCCGATCGCGAAGATCGTCACGAAGCCGCCGCTCAGGGTCGATTGCCCGCTCGCGCCGAGTTCGATCGTCCGCGGCCCCTTTGCATCCCACCATTTCGACGTGACCACCGTCTTGCGCGAACCGCGATCTGGTTGCGGCGCCGGACGAGACCGCGATGCCGGGATCGGAGCGGCTTCGGGGACATGCGCCGGGATTCGCGCCGGCACGGAGGCGCGCGCTGGCGGCGCGGCGGGCGTGTCGCCCCAGGGCTGGCGCGCCCTGGCCTGGGCGCCGCGCGCAGCGATCGCCTCACGCAGCCGATCAGCGGGAGCTGTGCCGGCAATCGTAGCGGGGGCTTTGATAGGTTCCGGCATCTCTTCGCGCGGTGCCGGCAGGGCGGGTTCGAGGCCCCGGCGCCGATCGTGTTCGGCCATGCGCTGTGCCGCGGTCGGCGGGGTTCCGCCGGTCGCGCGGTCGATCACCACCAGCCGGCCGCCGCGTTCGACGACGGAATATCGGCCGGGAGGAGTGCGATCAAGCAACGCCGAACTGATCCTTCAATGCGAGCATCGCGAGTGCGGCCTTCGCCGCCTCGCCGCCCTTATCCTTGCGCGTCTTGTCGGCGCGCGCAAGCGCCTGTTCCTCATCCTCGACGGTCAGGATGCCGTTGCCGATGGCAAGGCCGTCGAGCGTCAGCGCCATGATGCCGCGCGCGCTTTCGTTCGACACCACTTCGAAATGATAGGTTTCGCCGCGGATGACGACGCCAAGCGCGACATAGCCGTCAAAGCGGCCGCTCTGATCGGCAAGTGCGATCGCCGCCGGAACCTCGAGCGCGCCGGGAACGGTCACGACCTCGTGGCTGTGCCCCTCGGCCTCGAGCGCGCTGCGCACGCCATCGATCAGCATGTCGTTGAGATGGGCATAGAAACGCGCTTCGACGATCAGGATATGGGCCATCATTCTTCTCCGGGGATTGCGCGTTCGCCGACGACCGACAGGCCATAGCCTTCCAGCCCGACGAGATTATTATGCGAAGGCGTCAGAAGCTCCATCGCATGAACGCCGAGGTCGACGAGGATTTGCGCGCCGATGCCGTAGGTGCGCAGATCCATGCCGCCGGTCGGCGGCGGGGCCGCGTCGGCGGCGGCCGAGCCGGGGAGCGGGCGCATGAGCATGACGATGACCCCCGATCCTTCGGCGCCGATCGCCTCCATCGAGCGTTGCAGGCGGCGCTTGCGGGGGCCCGGGCGGCCCATGATATCGTCGAAGATCGACACGGCGTGCATCCGCACCAGCGTCACGCCATCGGGATCGACCGCGCCCTTCTGCAGCACCAGATTGACGCTGCCGTCGACCTTGTTGCGATAGGATTTGAGCCGCCAGTCGCCGCCATAATCCGATTCGAAGGGTTCGTCGGCGACACATTCCACCAGCCGGTCGGTGCGGCTGCGATAGGCGATCAGGTCGGCGATCGTGCCGATCTTCAGCCCGTGGCGCCGCGCGAACGGGATCAGGTCGTCGAGCCGGGCCATCGTCCCGTCGTCGTTCATGATCTCGCAGATCACGCCCGAGGGATTGAGGCCGGCGAGGCGCGCGATGTCGACCGACGCCTCGGTATGGCCGGCGCGCACCAGCACGCCGCCGTCGCGCGCGATCAGCGGAAAGACATGCCCGGGCGTGACGATATCGTCGCGCCCCTTGGCGGCGTCGATCGCGACCGACACGGTGCGCGCACGGTCGGCGGCGGAAATGCCGGTGGTCACGCCCTCGCGCGCTTCGATCGAGGTGGTGAAGGCGGTTTCGTGGCGGGTGCCGTTGTTGCGGCTCATCAGTTCGAGGCCCAGCGTTTCGACCCGCGACCGCGTCAGCGTCAGGCAGATCAGGCCGCGGCCGTGCGTCGCCATGAAATTGACCGCATCGGGGGTCGCCATCTGCGCCGGGATGACCAGATCGCCCTCATTTTCGCGATCCTCGTCGTCGACTAGGATGAACATGCGGCCGTTGCGCGCCTCGGCGATGATTTCCTCCGGCGTCGCCATCGGCGACAGGTCGCTGCCGTGCGCGAGCCAATTCTCGAGCTTGCGCAGCGTTTCGGCGGTGGGGTTCCAGCCCGGCGATTCCATGTCGCGCAGGCTGTTGGCGTGGAGGCCGGCCGCGCGCGCAAGCCCCGAGCGGGACATGCTGCCGTCGTCGACGATGGCGCGGATGCGATCGATAAGTTGCGTAGACATGCCCCGCAATTATCACATCATAATGTGATTCCCAATAGAGAAATCACATTGCGCTATTATTTGGGTCCGAAGATCGGTCCAAGATCGCGCAGCGGGGCATCGGGCTTGGCGTCGAGCAATTGCAGCATCTGGCCGGTCCGGTCGTCGCGCTTCGCATAGTCGCGCGCCGACATGCCCGCAATATGATCCGATTTGTCGGGATTGGCGCCGTGGCGCATCAGCAGCCGGACCATCGCCGCATTCTTGGCCTGCACCGCCAGTATCAACGCCGTCTCGCCGCGGCGATTCGTCATGTCGACGATCGACTTGTCGGCTTCGATCAGTTCCTCGGCGCCGTCGGGATAGTTGAGCAGCGCCGCGTGCATCAGCGGCGTCACCCCCTGACGGTCGCCGATTTCGGGGTCGGCGCCCTTGCCGATCAGGAAGCGCAGCCACGTCGTGTCGCGGCGCTTGGTAACGATGATCAGCGCGGTTTCGCCGGTGTCGGGATGGCGCGTGTTGACCAGCGTCGAATCGTCCTTCAGCGCCTCGGTCGCCTTCGTTCCGTCGCGGTTCTCCACGGCCTGCAGAAAGGCGTAGCCGCCGCGGAATTGCGCATGCGCCGCGGTGCCGGCGCCGAGCGCGGCGGCGATCAGCAGGAGGAAGGAGGCGAGGCGAAGCTCCGCGCGTCGAAACATGATTGGGCGACCCCTGGCGATGATCGTCGCACGGCGCGACGAGAAAGGTTGATTTTCGTGGCCTAGCCCATCAAGGCTGGCCGCATGATGAACATGCCGAATATGGTCCGAAACGCCGGTCGCGCAAGCCTGCTTCTGATTTTTGGCGCGGCGCTCGCTGGGTGCAGCGCCCCGTCGGCGACGCAGGACGCGACCCCGCCGCTCGCCGGCGCGAAGATCGGCGGGCCGTTCAGCCTGATCGATCAGGATGGCAAGCCGGTACGCGACAGTGATTTTGCGGGCCGTTACCGCATCGTCTATTTCGGCTATAGCTATTGCCCCGATATCTGCCCGGTCGATGTGCAAAAGCTGATGCGCGGGCTGGCGGCGTTCGAGAAGGCCGATCCGGCGCGCGGCGCCAAGGTGCAGCCGATGTTCATCACCGTCGACCCGGCGCGCGACACGCCCGCCGTGCTCAAGGCCTTCGTCAGCCGGTACCACCCGCGCCTGATCGGGCTGACCGGCACCCCCGAACAGATCGCGGCGGTCGCGAAGGAATATGTCGTGTCCTTCCACAAGGTGGAGGGATCGGCGCCCGACCGCTATCTGATGGCGCATACGCAGCTCGCCTTCCTAATGGACCCGGCCGGCAAGCCGCTCGCGCTCCTGCCGCTCGATGACCCGTCGACCGACGTCGATGAAGGCGCGCCCGACAAGGTCGCCGCCGACCTTGGCAAGTGGGTGAAGTGACCGGGGCGGGGCGCCGCTTCTGGGAAGCGCCGCTCGCCTCGCTCGACGCGGGCGAGTGGGAGGCGCTGTGCGACGGTTGCGGCAAATGCTGCCTCCACAAGCTGGAGGATGAAGACAGCGGGCGCATCTATCCGACCAATGTCGCGTGCCGCCTGCTCGACTTGAAAACAGCGCGCTGCGGCGATTACAAGCATCGCCGCCGCCATGTCCCCGATTGCCTGACGCTGACCAAGCGCAGCGTCGCCGACATCGAATGGCTGCCGCAAACCTGTGCCTACCGCCTGCGCGCCGAGGGCGAGCCGCTGCCCGCATGGCATTATCTGGTCTGCGGCGATCCGGACGCGGTGCACCGGGCGGGCGAGTCGATCGTCGGTTGGACGGTGAGCGAGGATCGCGCCGGGCCGCTCGAAAACCATCTCGTCGAGCGCGTCGTCTGATGCGCCGCGAACGGGCCAGCGACGAGCGGCCGCATATCTGGGTCGGTGATACGCCGTGGCCGGTGCGGCTGGTCCCGCATGCGCAATCGCGGCGCTATCGCCTGGTCTTCGATGGCGCGCGCGGCGAGTTGCGGCTCACGCTACCGCGCCGGGCAAGCGCCGCGCGCGCGATCAAATGGGCGAGCGAGCAACAGGACTGGCTCGCCGAACAGGTCGGCAAGACCGCTGCGCCGGTCCAGGTCGGCCCCGGCACGGCGCTCCCACTGTTCGGCATCGAGCGCCGGATCGAATGGACGGCGACCGCCCCGCGCGCGGTTCGCGCCGAGGGCGACCGGCTGAGCGTCGGCGGCCCCGCCGAAACCGTCGGGCGCCGCATCGAGCGCTGGCTGAAGGCCGCGGCGCTCGACATCATGACGCGCGAGAGCCGAGAAATTGCCGCGCGCGCAGGACTGACCGTCGGCCGCGTCGGGGTCGGCGATCCGCGCAGCCGCTGGGGCAGCTGCACCCACGACGGCGACCTGCGCTACAGCTGGCGGCTCGTCATGGCGCCCGACCATGTCCGCCGCGCCACCGTCGCGCACGAGGTCGCGCATCTGCGGCATATGGACCATAGCGCCGCCTTTCACGCGCTGGTCGACGATCTGCACGATGGCGACGTCGGCGCGGCGCGCGCGTGGCTGCGCCGCGAAGGCCGCGGGCTGCACCGCTACCGTTTCACCTGATCCTTAATTGCCCTCGCCATTGGCGGGCGTACGCGCGGGCGGCGCCTTCAGCACCGGTGGCGGCGCCTTGGGCGGTGCTGGTGCGGGGGGACGCAGCTGCTGCGGGGCCGCCTTTGGCGCAGCGGCGCCATTGTCGGCGGGCGGCCGGCGCCCCGTCTGCTCCTCGATCCATTGCTGGTTGAGCACAGGGCCATCGGCGGGCGGCGGCGGGACCTCGCCCTGGGCGGTGTCGGGCGCAGCGGGCAGTTCGATCGGCATGCCATTTTCATCGACCATGCCGCCATTTTCCTCAGGTGCGCCGAAATAGGCCTCGTCATCGCCCTCAAGCTGCCATTCGGGCAGCTTGACCTCGGTATCGAAGGGCTCGACGGGGCGCCGTGCGACAGCGATGCGCATATAGTCGGCGAAGGCCTTGGCCGGCGCGCGGCCGCCCTGCAGCCCCCCGACCGCCTTGGCATCGTCGCGGCCCATCCAGACGCCGGTGGTCAGGCCGCTCGAAAAGCCGAGGAACCAGCCGTCCTTGTTGCTCGACGTCGTGCCGGTCTTGCCTGCCACCGGTCGGCCGATCTGCGCGGCGCGCCCTGTCCCCGTCGCGACTGCGGTTTGCAAGAGGTCGGTAATGCCCGCGGCAACCCAATTGTCGACGAGCACCTGCCCGCGCTCGGCCGGCTTCTGATAAAGGAGGCGCCCGTCGGCGGTCGTTACCTTGGTGATGCCATAGGGCTGCACCGACACCCCCTTGCGCGACACGGCGGCGAAGGCGGCGGTCATGTCGATCACCCGCACCTCGGCGCTGCCCAGCACCATCGACGGGTGGGTGTTAATAGGGGTCGTGATGCCGAAGCGGCGCGCCATGTTGGCGACCGACGAAAAGCCGATTTCATTGCCCAGCTTCGCCGCGATCGTGTTGACCGAATAAGCGAAAGCGGTGCGCAGGCTCATCGGCCCGGCGAAGCGGCCCGACGAGTTTTTCGGGCTCCAGCCGTTGATCGTCACCGGTTCGTCGACCACCTGATCGTCGACCTTATAGCCAGCTTCGAGCGCTGCCATGTAGACGAACAATTTCCAAGCCGACCCCGGCTGGCGCATCGCCTGCGTCGCGCGGTTGTAGTTGGAGGCGACATAGTCGGTGCCGCCGACCATCGCGCGCACGGCGCCGTCGCGATCGAGCGAGACGAGCGCCCCCTGCACGCCTTTCGGCGTGTCGGCCTGGATCGCCGCGGTCGCGGCGCGCTGCATGCCGAGGTCGAGCGTCGTGTAGACGTCGAGCGCCTCGGTGCCTTCGTCGATCAGCATGTCGAGCTGCGGCAGCGCCCAGTCGGTGAAATAGCGCGCGCTGTTCTGGCCCGTTTCTTGTGCCAGCTGGACATCGGCGGGCTTGGCACCGTCGGCCTGCGCCTGGGTGATGAAGCCCGCATCGACCATGGTTTCAAGCACGACCCCCGACCGGCCGAGCGCCGCCTGGGCATCGGCGGTCGGCGAATAGCGCGACGGCGCCTTGACCAGCCCCGCAACCACCGCCGCTTCGGACAGCGACATCTGGGTCGCGCTATGCCCGAAAAAGCGCCGCGATGCGGCGTCGATGCCGTAGCTTCCGCCGCCGAAATAGACCTTGTTCAGATAGAGTTCGAGGATCTCGTCCTTCGAGAATTTCCATTCAAGCGCGAGCGACAGGATCATTTCGCGCAGCTTGCGCGACCAGGTGTAGCTGTTCGACAGGAAGATATTGCGCGCCAGCTGCTGGGTGATCGTCGATGCGCCCTGCATCCGGCGCCCGGTGCCATAATGTTCGACCGCGAAGACAGCAGCGCGCGTCATTCCGACCGGATCGACGCCGGGATGATAGCGAAAGCGCCGGTCTTCGACCGCGACCATCGCATCCTGCATCACCTGCGGCGTTTCGCGCAGCGTCAGCCAGCGCCCGTAATTGGGGCCGAGCGACAGGAAGACGGTGCCGTCGGCGGCGTGGACGCGAATCGTCTGGCCCGCCGGCGACTTTTTCAGCTCCTCGAAGCTCGGGATGCGCTGCGCCGCAATGCCGACCGCGACCGCGACCGCGACGACCCCGACCAGCGCAAGCGCGAGGCCCCAGCGGAACAGACGGCGGAGCCAGAGGCGCAGGCCCGACGGCCCCCCGGAGCCGGGGCCCTTGCCCGAGCCTTTGCCTGACGATGATGATTTGGGGGCGGATGACGATTGTCGCTCGCGGCGCAAAATCCAGATTCCTTCTTTCGCTGCGCGGCGATGCGGCAGCCGGCCCGGCGGGGATCAGCCTTCGCCGGTCCCCGCCTCATCCTGCCCGCGGTCGGCGAAGTCAAGCGCCGCGCTGTTGATGCAATAGCGCAGCCCCGTCGGCCCGGGACCGTCGGGAAAGACATGGCCCAGATGCCCCTCGCACTTGGCGCAGCGCACTTCGGTGCGGATCATGCCATGGCTCATGTCGCGATGTTCGCTGACCGACGCGTCGCTGGCGGGCGCGGTATAGCTCGGCCAGCCCGAACCGCTGTCATATTTGGTGCGGCTGTCGAACAGCGGCGTGCCGCAACCGGCGCAGCGATAGAGGCCGTCGCCCTTGAAATCGGTATATTTGCCCGTGAAAGCGCGCTCGGTGCCGCCTTCGCGCAGTACATGATGGGCCATCGGGTCGAGTTGCTTGTCGGTCATGATGGGCTACTCCTGGGCGGCGCACGGGGGTGGGGAAGGGCGCCGCATGATGACCTGAATATCGGCGCGATGCCGCGCCCCCGCAAGGGGTAGCGTGGCCTGCTTTACCGCCGATTAACCACGATCGCGCTATGCCGAAGGGGTGATAATGCGTCTCCTCCTTGCCCTCCTGCTGTTCGGCGCGCCGCCTGCCCCCTTGGCCGCCCAGTGCCAATTGTGCCGCCAAGACGGCAAAGATGCCGCGATTGTGGCGCGCAAGGCGAGCATGCCGCTGCGCGTCGAGGTCGACACCCAGCTCGACCTGGGCCGCGTCGCGGTCGGCGCGAGCGGCGGCGAGATCGAGATCGATCCGCTCACCGGCGCGCGCCGCCTGCGCGGCGACGTGCGCGACCTCGGCGGCTTTGCGGTTACCGGCGTCGTCACCGTCAGCGGTGAGCCCGGCGCCGAAGTGCGTGTCACTCTGCCCCCGTCGGTCGATCTGGAGAGCGGCAGCGGCGCGAGCGCGCGCGTGACCGGGCTGGCAACCGACCTGGGCGCGGCGCCGCGGCTCGGCCCCGACGGCCGCCTCGTCTTCCGCTTCGGCGGACGGCTGCAGGTTGCCGGCGCCACCGACGGGGACTACCGCGGCCGCATTCCGGTGACGGTCGAATATCCGTAAACAGGCCCGCGTTCAGGCGAGAAAAGCCGCAACGCCAACGCCGCAAAATAGCTGCTCCGCGCCGACGTTCTTTCAATGCCGGGCGTGGCGCCGCCGCTTCTCCAGCCCGTCCATTGCTCCGAGGACCCAGATTCGGGAAGGGGCATCGACGCCCAGACTTCAATTCCTGCCTCGGGAGCGACCGTGAATTGTTGCCAAAACCGCGATTCCAAGCCTTGTGCCTGTATTAATCAAGCAATACAGTGTGGCCGTTCTGACGCCCTGCGAATCGAAACCGCGATGTTCAAAACTATTCTTTCATCACTGACCTTTTTCGGACTCTCCGTTGCGGCGCCGGCGCAAGCGCTCGAAGTTGAAATGACCTTTCTCGTTCCGGCACGGGATGCGGCGGGCCAGGCCATCACCGAGCGGCTGTCTGATGGCCGGGAGCTGCCGGTTGGCATGCCGATCGCCGAAGGCCCGCTGAAACGCAGGCTACTCGCAGCGACGGCGAGCGGGGTCGCTGCCCTGCTTCCCGATCTCGATCGGATGGCGCGGGCCAGAAGCCGGCAGACGTTCGACTGCCCCTCGATCGGCGGCGGCATCATCGTCTATCTTTCCGACGAAGACGGCGGTTTCGCCCGCAAAGACCTGTTCATCGAGGACGGCAAGGGGCGCCGCGCACTTTGCCGCGACTATTTCATCGATCTCACGGTCGATGAAGCCAGTATCGCCGACGGCCAGTTCGAAGAGGTGCTCGCGCATGAATTCGGCCATGTGCTTTTGCGCCGGCTCCTTGGCCCGATCCCCCCGACGCTGTCGCGAAATGGCCATTCGGTGCTTGTCACGACCGATCCGACGACCGCTTTCGACGAGGGTTTCGGTGAACATTTCCAGCCCCTGGCGCTGGCATTGACGGCGTCGGAGGGGTTTCGCGCCCGCGCGCGGTTCGGGGCACCATCGCCCGCCGACTATTGGCTCAGCCGCCGCGAGACTTGGCTGCGCGAGACGGCGATCCCGCAAGGCGGCTTTCTCTTCGGATCGGTCCGATCGGACCCGCAAGCTTCGGGGATCGAGGGATGGCGCCTCGCGCAAACCGATTATTCATTAGACCCCTGCAGCGTCAGATCGGGCGAGGCGCAGATGGCGTCCGAAGGCGTCGCCGCGACCATCTTCTACCGGCTCCTCGCAAAAAGCATGACGCGCGAGGCTTTGCTCGCTCGCTACGAAAAGCTGTTCACGATTCTCGCTCGGCGCGCGGACTGGCATGGCCGCGCGCCGCTGGTCGATCTGGTTCGCGACTGGGCCCGGCTCTATCCCGACGATGCAAAGCAGGTCACTCGTATTTTTCTCGAGGCCACCGGCGGCGCGACGGCGAGCGCGGACTTGCGCGACGCCACTGCGCGGCTTTCCTGTTCCGGTGCGCATGGCAAGCTTGCCGACTTTCTTCGCAATTTGCCGCTCTATCGCCAGGCCTTCGCCGCAGCTACCGATCAAGTCGCGGCGGGCAAGTTCGCGCTTGATGCGCACCTCGCTCCGGAACTCTGGATGACGAACCCCGACGTCCATATTCCCGCGGCGCCGTGGGACGAGAAATTGACTGAACCCTTGGTGGTCGACCTCAATACGGCCGACGCTACCAGCCTCGCCTATCTCCTCGCAGGCAAGCGCGATCTCGCATCGCGGCTGGTCAAGGCGCGCGACAGCGCGCGCTTTTCGAGCATCGACGAAGCCGTGACGAGGGCGAAGCTTACGTCTGGGGAGGCGAGCGAAATCGCCCGATTCCATCGGCAGATCGGCGATCTGCCGGCATTTACGCGGCGCTGAGCGGATGTCGATTTGGCAGCAAAGTGATGGGAGTATCGCAACTATGGCTCGGGTGAAGTTCGCCTTGTTGCTGCTATGCAGCACCATAGCGCCCTCCTTGTTGGGCAGTGAGATTGCCGCCGCCCGTCAAGAGCCGGCGCCCTCGGTAGTCCCCCTTGATGTTGAGTTCGGTAAAGCGCCTGCGCCGGTCGAGGCGTCCGGCCGCGACCATCTTCTCTACGAGATGCGATTGACCAACTATTCGGGGCGCACGATCATCCTGACGGAAATCGACGTCTTCGACAGCAACGGCGGCCGTCCACTCGGCGCATTTGCGGCGAAGGATTTAGCGACGATGATTGCGACGCCCGGACAGCAGAAAGAGGGCGCCGACCGTCTTCAGATCGGGCCTGGCAGCTTTGTCATGGTATATTTCGACACGGCGGTTCCCAAGGGGACAGGGGCCGGGTTGCGTCTTGGTCACCATATCCATGTGGCATCGGCATCAAGCGGGCCGCCCGACCCATCGCGCACTATTCTGGAAGTCCCGCCACTGACGGTGAGCGGCGAGGCTCCGCTGGTGGTGAACGCGCCCCTTGGGCCGGGCCACTGGCTCGCAGCCAATGCGCTGTCGAACGATTCCGATCACCGCCGAACGATCGCGGTCGTGGATGGCCAGGCCCGGATCGCGCAGCGCTATGCAATCGACTTCGTGAAGGTCGATGCGCATGGCCGTGCCTTTACGGGCGATCCTTCGAGGAACGAAAGTTGGTCCGGATATGGCGAACCGGTTCTGGCGGTCGCCGATGCGGTCGTCGAGGGCATCCTTGATGGCTTGCCCGACAACCAACCCCTGGCCCCGCCTGCCATCAAGATCGGCCTCGATACGATTGCCGGCAATCATATCGTCCTTCGGCTGCCGGGTGGAAACCGCGTCCTTTACGGACATCTCAAGCCCGGCAGCATCAGAGTGAAGGAAGGCGAGCGGGTGCGCATGGGCGAGGTGCTCGCGGCGCTCGGCAACTCGGGGCAATCCGATGCTCCGCACCTTCATATCCATGTCGCCGATGCAGCCTCGCCGCTGGGTGCAGATGGTCTGCCCTTCGCGTTTCGCACCTTCCGGCAGGAAGGCTATGCGCCGTCGCTCGATATTCTCGAAAACCCCGGCGGGTGGACCGGCCCCACAACATCCGGCGTCGATACGCGACATAAGGAACTGCCCACGGATCTGGCCGTCATCGCCTTTTAATCGCTCGCTGCCCCCTCGGGATCGAGTATCGCGCGCCCGGCAAGGACAATGTCCACAATATGATCAAGGACCGCCCGGATGCGCGGAGACCGACGAAGATCGGGATGAACAAGCAGCCAAAGCTCGCGGCTCGGTGGCGGTGAGGGTGTGGCCACCATCGCGAGCCGCTCGTCGGGGTCGCCGAGAAAACGCGGCAGAACCGCCAAACCCATCCCGGCAGCCGCCGCTTCGTGCAGCGTGGTCAATTCGTTGCTGCGAAATGCCAGGCGCAAGTCCGGCTCCAGACGTCGCAGCCATTGCTGTTGGAGCACATGATCGAGGCTATCGTCATAGCCGAGAAAATCGCGGTCGCAGGCTGCGGCTTTCGCAAGATAGTCCCGCTGGCCATAAAGACCGAAAGCCATCGTTCCGACACGCCGCGTCACGATCGAACCCGTCGTCGGCCGACTGAGACGGATCGCGATATCGGCATCCCGGCGCGACAAGCTGATGGCGCGGCTGTCGCCGGCAAGTTCGAGCTCGATCCCGGGATATCGGCGCCGAAGCGCCGTCAGGCGGGGCGCGATAAATCGGCTGGCGAATGTGGGCGGCGCGCTGATGCGCACCACGCCTGCCAGATCGGACTGCCGGCCTTGCGCCACGCGCGTGATGTTGAGCGTTTCCTCTTCGACGCGCGCCGCAATATCCGCGATCGCCTCGCCTTCGGCCGTAAGGCTGAATCCGCGACCGGACCGTTCGAATAGACGCATGCCAAGCCCTTCTTCGAGCGACGCAATACGGCGCGCGACCGTGCTGTGTTCTGCGCCCAGAGTGCGCGCCGCGGCCGAGAGTGTCCCCGACCGAAAAAGCGCCAGAAAATATTTCAGATCATCCCACTGCATCTGTGCATTTTTGCACAATAACTGGGCATACTAAAGGAATTACTGTGCGCGCACCCATGCCCTAAGCAGCCCGCTTTCAAAGCGAAGGAGCGAGAAGATGGCACGAGTGGTGAAAATGCACGCCGTGGGGGATGCGGCTGTTCTGCGCGTCGATGACCAGCATGTCGGCGATCCTGGTCCCGGCGAGATCCGCCTCCGTCACGCCGCAGCGGGGGTAAATTATGTCGATATCTATCACCGAACCGGTCTCTACCCCGTAGCCCACCTGCCCGCCGTCCTCGGTGTCGAAGGGGCCGGAGTGGTCGAAGCGCTGGGCGATGGCGTCACCCATCTTCGTCGGGGCGACCGGGTCGCTTGGGCGGGCCTGCCGATGGGCGGCTATGCCGAAACGCGCCTGCTGGCGGCAAACCGGGCGGTGCCGCTCCCGTCACATATCTCGGATACGGTCGCTGCGGCTTCCATGTTGCGCGGTATCACGGCGCACATGCTGCTGACGCGCGTCGCACGCATCTCGCCTGGAGATATCATCCTCATTCATGCCGCCGCAGGCGGCCTTGGCCTGATATTGAGCCAGTGGGCCCGCAAACTCGGAGCAAGCGTCATCGGGACCGTCGGCTCGCCCGAAAAGGCGGCGCTGGCCAAGAGCTTCGGTCTCGACCATGCGGTGCTTTACAAAGAGAGCGATTTTGTCCGCGAGGTTCTGAACATCACCGGCGGCCGGGGCGTCGATGTCGCCTTCGACGGTATCGGGGGCGACGTCTTGCTGCGAACCCTCGATTGCGTCCGACCCTTTGGCCTGGTGGTTAGTGTGGGCCAAGCCTCGGGGTCGCTCCCGGCAATCGATATATCCGAACTGGGCCCGCGGCGGTCGCTCGCCTTGGCCCGGCCCAGCGTCCTTGCCTATATGGCCGACCTTGATTCCTATCGGAATGCCGCGGCCGAATTGTTCGAAGAACTGGAAGCCGGACTGCACGTCGAGATCGGCGCGCAATTTGACTTGGCCGACGTGGCCAAGGCGCATTCTGCCCTCGAGGCCGGACGAACCACCGGTTCCGTCTTGCTGACGTTCTGACCCTGAGCAGGAAGATTTGAGCGATGGAAGACTGGATTTCGTCCGCCATCACCGAAAGAAAAGGAACCTGATGATGAAGTACCTCGTCCTTTCACGGCGAACGCCGGAATTTCGCAGAGAAGTGCTTGGGGAGCACTATGCCTTTCTCGACCGCCTGCGCGATGCAGGACGGCTCGAATGCGCCGGCCCCTTCACCGACCAATCCGGCGGCGCCTATATATTGATTGCCGCCAGCTTGGACGAGGCGAAGCAGTTTGCCTTCAAAGATCCGTTGCACACGCAAGGCTGTTCCCAGCTTGATGTCTTCGAATGGAACGCGGATTGAGTCATTGCGGCCGTCTTCCGATCGTGCCTGGAGGATGGTCTCTTTTCGGTGAAAGTCAGCAAGAACGATCCGTTCGGCATGGGGGCCGCGGCCGCCAACCCGGATCTCCGCTCTTCCCATTTCGATTGCGCGACCGTCATCGTGAGAGCCAGGCCGCGCGCGCGGGATAAACTCCCGACCCGGGTTCTCCTAGGCCCCTTAGATACGCATCCGACGCCGCCGTCTGCCCTTCTGCCAGCCGCGCGCCGCTCGCATTCCACCCTTGGTCGAAAAGTCAGGGGCGCTCGTGACCTAAATCTTTCGGGTCTGGCCAACCCGGCTAGAGTTTGCATCACGACCTGATCGGCACGGGTCAGGAGGGGGACAAGCGATGGACCGACGGAAATTTATGGCGGGTGCGGCTTCGATCGGGATCAGCGGCATCTGGGCGTCCCGTCTGTCCGCGGCGCCCTCGCAAATGGCATGGCGAGAGGATCGCCGCCTTTTTCCCCAGGGTGTGGCGTCGGGCGACCCGGACGAACATAGCATCGTCCTGTGGACCCGGCGGCCGTTCGACGCGGGCGACCGTCATGAACTGACCGTCGAGGTGGCGCTCGATCCGAACTTTCGCCGCGTCGTCGCGGCGGCGCGCACGCCGGTGCTGGCGGCCGCCGACTGGACGTGCCGGGCGCTGGTCGGCGGACTCTCGCCGGCGACGGTCTATTGGTACCGTTTCGCCGATGAAAGCGGCGCGGGCAGCCGGATCGGGCGGACGATCACGGCCCCGCGCGCCAGCGACCAGCGACCCGTTCGCTTTGCCTTCGTGTCCTGCAACAGCGTCAACGAAGGCGCGCAGAACGCCTACGCCCGCATGATCTGGGAGGACGAGCGCGCGGCGGCCGACCGCAAGCTCGGCTTTGTGCTCCATCTCGGCGACTTCATCTACGAAGTGGTCGAATATCCTGAAGAAACGCCGCACCGCTATTCGCGCACGGTCTATGATCTCGGCCACATTCCCGACGCGCGCAAGGTCGGCAATTTCTATGTGCCTACCAATCTCGCCGGTTACCGCCACGTCTATCGCGCGCATATCGACGATCCCGATATCCAGGATGCACGGGCCTATCTTCCGTTCGTGTGCATGGGCGACAATCACGAATTCTCCTGGCAGGGCTGGCAGAGCTTCATCAAATATGGCGCCACCGTCGAGCCCGCGCAGCCGCTGCGCGTCGCGGCCAACCAGGCGTGGTGGGAATATATCCCCTCGCGCGTTCGCAAGGCATCGGGCGCCGCGCTGGAGCAGTTCAGCCCGCCTGCCGTCGAAAAGGCCGCGATCGACACGTTCGACGACGATGGCTTCGGCACCGAAATCAACAACCGCATCGCGGTCTGCAGCATGACGACCTACCGCGCGCTGCGGTACGGCAAGCATGTCGATCTGATCCTGACCGACCTGCACAGTTACAAGGCGGCGGACCCCACCGATCGGCCCGAGGCGGCGGCGCTCGACTCCGGCGACTATCCGGTGATCCCGCAAGAGTGGCTGGAAATCGTCGACGGCGGGCGGGATTATGCGGGCGGCAAGCCGCCTGCGATCATCGCGATCGGCGACAGGAGCATTCCCAATTATCGCAAGGACGAACCCGCGCATACTGTGCTCGGCCGGGAACAGAAAGCGTGGCTCAAGGCGCGGCTGACCCAGTCGACTGCGACCTGGAAGATCTGGGGCGCGACCAACGGCACGCTCGACATGCGCACCGATCCCAAGAACCTGCCCGAGGGGCTGGTGAAGGACCGATGGCCGGGCAGGGATTATGGCACCTTCGGCGGCGGCGATATGAGCGGAGCCTTCGCCGAACGCGCCGAAATCTACGATCTCGTTCGCGACGCGAAGATCCCGGGCTTCGTTACGGTTTCCGGCGACCGCCACAGCTTCTGGGCCGGATATGCAGCGCCTGCCCTGCCGCCCGCGGAATTCGCGCCGGTCGGACTCAGCTTCATCACCGGTTCGATATCCGCTCCCGGCCTTGGCGAAGCTGCCGAGTTCTTCAAGGAATCGGCCTTGCGCCCGCTCTATGTTCGAAAGGTCGAAGGCGCTCCGCCCGAGCACACGATCAACCTCACAATCAAGCGCGGGGTGCGCGCGGCGCTCGAATATGCGGCGAGCGGCGACATCGAAGCCGCCCGGGCGCTGACCAATCCCGACGTTGCGCCCCATCTCGAATTCGTCGACATGGCCGGTCACGGCTATGCTGTTGTCAGCGCAGGGCCCGACACCATCGAAACCGAGTTCGTGTGCATCGTCCGCCCGATCGCGCGGGCGAAAGCCCCCGATGGCGGTCCGCTTCGCTACCGCGTCTCACACCACGCCCAAATGTGGCGGCCAGGGGCGCGGCCCAGGCTCGAACAGCGCATTGTCGAGGGGGACGCGAAGCTCTCGATCTGAAGCTCTCTTCGGATAATCGGCTGCAACGAGCCCGGACGAATTGCGCGCATCCACCAAAAGCGGTCATCGGAGGACACCGAGACCATTTGGATCGCAACAATGCTCATCTGAGCGCTGAATGCCTGTCGGCAGAAGGAGCTCGGCGCAGATCAAGTTTCCGGCGGCCGCTGAAATCCGCGCAGCTATTCTATGATGGACTTTTGCTGCAGCGATCGGATTTCATTTTCGCTGACAGCCCAGTCGATCAGGCTGCCGGGCAAATCGGGCCTCGAAACCACGGGGCCCGGTGACCGGAGGATGGACCGCGAAAATCGCGGCGCGGGTGCCGGTTGCAATGAGCGGCCCGAATGAACATGCGCTTCACGCGCGCGATTCGCGGGATGATCGGCCGCCTCGTCAAAGGTCAGCACTGGCGAGACGCAGGCATCGAGCCGATCGAAAATTGCGCACCATTCGCGCTGCGAACGCGAGCGGAATATCGGCTCGATCCGGCGCGCGCGGTCGGGCCAGACGTCGGGGTTGAGATAGTCGGGAAAATCCCCGGGGTCGAGACCAAGCCCCGCCAGAAACGCATCATGGAACTCGCGCTCGAGCGCGCCTACAGCCATGTGCCGGCCATCGGCGGCTTCATAGCAGCGATAGAAATAGGCGCTTCCGTCGAGAAGATTGCCGGTGCGCTCCCGCTTCCAAAGGCCCATCTGCATCCAGCCCGCCATCTGGGTCAGCAGGACCGAAATACCGTCGACCATCGCCACGTCGAGAATCTGGCCCTTGCCCGAGCGCTGCCGCTCGACCAGCGCAGCGAGCACCCCCATGGCGAGGAATGTGCCGCCGCCGCCAAAGTTACCGACCAGATTGAGCGGCGGCGTCGGCGGCGCGTCACTCGGCCCGATAGGATAGAGGGCGCCGGCGAGCGCGAGATAGTTGATGTCATGTCCTGCGCGCGACGCCAAAGGGCCGGCCTGCCCCCACCCGCTCATGCGCGCATAAATCAGACGCGGATTGGCTTCGCAGAGTATTTCAGGACCGAGTCCGAGCCGTTCCATCGCGCCCGGTCGATACCCTTCGATAAGAACGTCTGCCTTCATCGCCAGCTCGCGAACGAGATTGTGTCCGTCGGGCGATTTCAGGTCGACCGCCACCGAGGGGCGGTTGCGATAAAGAAAGTCGAACTGCGGATCGCCGCCAAGCGGGCGCCCGGCGCCGAAGCGTTCAATGCGCAGGATGTCGGCGCCCAGATCGGCGAGCAGCATGGCGCCAAAAGGCGTCGGGCCAAGCCCGGAAAATTCCAGAATCCGAATACCGGAAGCCGGCGGCGCAGAGCCATTTTCTTTTTCTATCATAGGCTTGTCATCCGTCTCCCCTGGCGGGCTCGCCGCCCATATTCCCATCAGTTGAAAAATATACTAGCCAGTATACGCTTCTCCTGTCACTATCTGATTCACCAGACCGGCGCAGACCGGACGATCAGAGGAGAGCGAGATCATGTCTAAGATCACCCCGAGCGAATTGCGCTTCACCCGGACCGAGCGGGTTACCATGGGCGTCCCCACGGCTGAGGCGATTGCCGACCAGGCCGCCAAGATGGGGTGCAACAAGGTTTTTCTGCTGGCATCGGCGACGCTGCGCGAACAAACCGGCGAAATCGGCTTGATCGAGGCGGCGCTTGGCGACCGTCATGCCGCAACCTTCAGCGGGGTCGCTCCGCACGCGCCGCGCAGCGATGTCCTCAAGGCCGCCGATGCCGCACGCGCCGCGGGTGCCGACCTGATCGTCTCGGTCGGCGGAGGTTCGGTCACCGACAGTGCAAAGATCGTCGCCCTGCTGATCAAGCATGACGTGCGAAGCGTCGAGGCGTTCGAACCGCTGCGCACCTTTGTCACCGATGCAGGCGAGGTGATCAACCCGATCACGATCGGTCCCGATATTCCCGTCATTTGCGTGCCGACCACGCTTTCCGGCGGAGAGTTCAACGCGCTGTCGGGCGCCACCGACGAGGTCACCCAGCACAAGCAGGGCTATGAGCACCGCAACATGGCGCCCATCATGGTCGTTCTCGATCCCGCCATCACGCGCCACACGCCCGAATGGCTCTGGCTCTCGACCGGCGTCCGTTCGGTAGACCATGCGGTCGAGACCTTGTCCTCCTACCAGTCGAACGACTTTGCCGACGGTCTTGCCGAAAGCGCCCTGCGACTGCTTGTCGAGGGACTTCCGCGCGTGAAGGCGGATCCGGGCGATCTCGAAGGCCGCCTGAAATGCCAGATCGGCGCATGGCAGTCGATGATCAGCATCATCGGCGGCGTTCCAATGGGCGCAAGCCACGCAATTGGCCATATTCTGGGCGGCACCTGCGATGTCCCGCACGGATATACCTCCTGCGTGATGTCGCCTTATGTCCTGGCGTGGAACGCCGAGCATGATGCAAGCCGTCAGGGGCGCACGCTCGCGGTGCTCGGGGGCGAGCATGCGAGCGCTTCGGCAGCGCTCGATGCCTTCATCGCGGGGCTGGGAATGCCGCGGAGGCTGAGCGAGGTGGGAGTAGACGAAAGCCGCTTCCAGCAGGTCGCCGAATATACGCTTCTCGACATCTGGGGCCGCACCAATCCCCGGCCGGTCACCTCGGCCGCCGACATCCTCGAAATTCTTCGGCGCGCCGCCTGACGATGGCCGGAGCCGGGACGATAGCCAAGGAAGACAGGGGGGTGACTATGCCGGACGCCGCGCGAGCGAGAGACTTTCAGGATCCGCGCATTCCCAATCGCGACGAATGCGTGCTGCGCTACCTGCTCGACCGCTGGGCGGCCGAGCGGCCCGACAAGGCGCATATCGTCTTTCCGGACGGGTCCGAATGGAGCTTTGCTGACATCCACGCCCGCGTTCGCGCCAAGGCCGCCGGCCTGCGCGCGCTCGGCGTCAAGCAGGGCGATCATGTGGCGGTGTGGCTGCCAAATGGACCCGACGCGCTTTTGGCCTTTTATGCGATCAACTACCTCGGCGCCGTCTTCGTGCCTTTCAACACCGCTTATCGGGGCGGCTTGCTCGAGCATGTGCTTGCCAACGCGTCGGCGCGGCTTCTGCTGGTTCACCCCGATCTTGTTCCGCGCCTCGCCGAAGTCGATCTTGGCGGTCTCGAACGCCTTGTCGTCACGACAGCCGGCACCGCGGCGCAAGCGCCTCTTCCGGTGGTGCGTTACGACGATGTGGAGGGCGACCCCTCGGACGGGTTGCCGCTCGAACGACCGATCGAACCCTGGGACATCCAGTCGATCATCTACACGTCGGGCACGACGGGTCCCTCGAAGGGCGTGCTGTCGTCCTATCTTCACATGTTCTCGAATGCCGGACCCGAAAGCTGGCCGATGGTGGGCGAGGACGACCGCTATATGTGTGTCGCGCCGATCTTTCACATCGGCGGGATGGGGCCGCCGTTCGTCATGCTCGCGCGCGGCGCTTCGGTCGCGCTGATCGACAATTTTTCGACCGACGAATTCTGGGCAGTCGCAAAGCGAACCGGCGCCACCGTCGTCTTTCTGCTCGGCGTCATGGCCACATTCCTGCTCAAGGCGCCTCCGGCCGCGCAGGACCGCGACCACGGGGTCAAGAAGGCCTTCATGGTGCCGTTGACCGGCGATGCGCCCGCCTTCACCGAGAGGTTCGGCATCGATATCTACACGATCTTCAACATGACCGAGATTTCCTCGCCGATCGTGTCGGAAGCCAATCCGGTGAAGGTCGGCACCTGCGGGCGGGTGCGCCCGGGGGTCGAGGTCCGCCTCGTCGACGGCGATGATTGCGAGGTCGCCATCGGGGAAATCGGCGAGATGCTCGTCCGCACCGACCGGCCCTGGGCGATGAACAGCGGCTATAATGCGAACCCCGAGGCGACCGCGGCGGCGTGGCGCAACGGCTGGTTTCACACCGGCGACGCCTTTCGCCGTGACGAGGATGGCTATTATTATTTTGTCGACCGGGTCAAAGACGCGATCCGGCGCCGAGGCGAGAATATCTCGTCCTTCGAAGTCGAGGCCGAAGTCTGCCGCCACCCCGACGTTCGCGAGGCGGCTGCTATCGCCGTGCCGAGCGAATATTCCGAGGATGAGGTGATGGTCATTGTCGCACCGGTGCCCGGCCGGTCGATTGACTGCCGCGCGCTCGCGCAATTCCTGATCGAAGCCATGCCCTATTTCATGGTCCCGCGCTATTTTCGCGTGTTGGACGAACTGCCCAAGACGCCGTCGGCAAAAGTGTTGAAGACCGATCTGCGGCGCGAGGGCGTCACGCACGACACTTGGGATCGCGAGGCGGCCGGCCTGCGGGTTCGCCGCGAATCCTTCTCGCCATGATCCTTCCGGCCTCCGCATCGCGCGCGGGGCACCGCCCTCGCTTCACCGGCCTCGCGGCGGGCGCGGGCGCTCTTCTTTCCGCTACTTTCAGGATATTTGTCAGATGACCCAACCGATAACCGACCGCCCGATCGCTGCGGACCGGATCGACTGGCCGCTTTTGGAATCGGGGGTGGAGCAGGCGAACATCCCTGCCCTGCTGATGCTGCTTCACCAGATGACCGGCGAGGAAAAGTGGCTCGAAGATCCCTATCGGCCGGCGCGCGCACCGGGCCTCGATGACAATGACAGCGGCCAGCTGCCCGAGGACATCCAGCGCGAGGTGCGCGAAGCCGCACGGCTGGCAATCAAGGCCTGGCTGACGGGCACGCCGCTCGCCCTGCCGCGGCCCGACAATGCGCATCTCGCCAGGATGCTGAGCGTGGCAATGACCGAGCATGTTCCCGAGGAATATGGCGATATCGTCGCCGCCGGGATGCTGTACGCGCCGACGCCGCGTGCGATACCGCCCTTGCTCAAGACCAAGTCGGCGATCGTGATCGGAGGCGGAATCTCTGGCATTTGCGCCGGGATCGAGCTTCAGCAGCTGGGCATCGATTATGTGCTGTTCGAGAAGAACGAGGATTTCGGCGGCACCTGGTTCGAGAATCGCTACCCGGGATGCGGGGTGGATACGCCTTCGCTGACCTATACATTCTCATGTCGGCCCAACGACTGGTCGAAATATTTCCCGCTGCGCGACGAGATCGAGAATTATCTTCTCGAAACCGCGCGCGAATATGGGTTGGCGGCGCACGCACAGTTCAATTCGAAGGTCGAGTCGGCGCGGTGGATCGACGACGCGCAGCAGTGGGAGGTCGTGGTCTCGAAGCCCGATGGCAGCACGGCCGCGCATCGCGCGGACTATCTCTTCAGCGCGGTGGGCATTCTCAACATCCCCCAATATCCGAGCATCGAAGGTCTCGACGGCTTTGAGGGCGAAGTGATCCACACCAGCCGCTGGCCGCAAGGCGCCGATCTTTCGAGCAAGCGGGTCGCGGTGATCGGCAATGGCGCATCGGGCATGCAGGTTGCTCCGGCGATTGCCGACGAGGTGCGTTCGCTCACCCTTTTTGCGCGGTCGAAACAATGGGCGGCGCCGTTTCCGCAGTTCCGAAAATCGGTTCCCGACGGCGTACGCTATCTGATGCAGGCCGTGCCGCTCTATCGGGCCTGGCTCGAACAGCGTCTGTCGTGGACGTTCAATGACCGCGTCCATGGCACGCTTCGACGCGATCCCGACTGGCCGCACCCCGAACGCGCGGTCAATGCGATCAACGATGGTCACCGCCGCCATTTCACCCGCTACGTCGAAGAGCAGCTGGCCGAACGGCCCGACCTGATAGCGGATGTGCTTCCCGACTATCCGCCCTTCGCGAAGCGGATGCTGCTCGACAACGGCTGGTATCGCACGCTCCTCAAGCCCAATGTCCAGCTGATTCCCGAACATCTGGCGCGGGTGGAGGGCAATCGATTGATCTCGTCGTCGGGGATCGAGGTCGACGCCGACGTCATCATTCTTGCGACCGGATTCCAGACCACCCGCGTTCTCGGCTCCTATGAGGTGATCGGACGGAACGGCGCGTTGCTGCGCGACATCTGGGGCGAAGATGACGCCGCTGCCTATCTCGGAACACTGGTGCCGGGCTTTCCCAATCTGTTCATTCTGCTCGGTCCCAATGTCGGTTCGGGCCATGGCGGCAGCATGATCCGCAACATCGAAAACCAGATGCATTTTGCGGGCGAGGTCGTTCTTGCAAGCGCCGCCCGCGGGGCCGCAACGGTCGAGGTGAAGGATGAGGTTTATCAGGACTATCGGCGGCAGATCGACGAAGCGCATGAGAAGCTCGTGTGGACGCATCCTGGGACCGAGAACTGGTACCGAAACGCGAAGGGCCGCGTGATTGCAATCACGCCGTGGCGTAACGATGCCTTCTGGCGCATGACCCGCTCGCCCAATGCGGACGACCTGGCTTTCGGGCGGCAGGACAGCGACGGGCTCGATGCCCGCGCCGAAGCCGGTTAGGCGGCGGCGAGGCCAAAACCGATGAAAGTCTTTCAAGGCCGCCGCCTCGGCGCGATCGAGGATTTCGCGATCGAGGAGCAGGCCAGCCTCCCGCCGGGTCCCGGTCAAATCCGCGTCGATGTCGAAGCGACCGCGCTCGGTTTTGTCGATGCACTCGTGATGCGCGGCCTTTACCAGTTGCAGCCCTCTTTGCCCTTCATTCCGGGAGGCGAGATTGTCGGTCGCATCGAGGCGGTGGGCGATGATGTCGAGGGCTTTACGGAAGGCCAGCGCATCGCGAGCTGGCAATTCGGCGGCGGGCTTGCCGAACAGGCGATCGTCAGCGCCGCAAGCAGCGTGGCGGTGCCCGATGCCCTTGGTGCCGCAGGCGCTTCCGCACTTATCCTCGACTTCCTGACGGCCTATTACGGGCTTTTCGATCGCGGCCATTTTGAAGCAGGCCAGTCGCTGCTCGTGACCGGAGCATCGGGCGGGGTGGGATCGGCGGCGGTCCAGCTCGCCTATGCCAGCGGCGGCCGCGTCGCCGCCCTGGCCTCGGGAGACGCCAAGATACGCCATGTTGCGGGCCTCGGCGCCGAGCTGGTGCTCGACTATCGCAATCCCGACTGGCGCGCCGTCCTCAAGACCCGCTATCCCGGCGGGATCGATCGCGTGTTCGATCCGGTCGGCGGCGCGCTGTTCGAGCCCTGTTTCCGCTCGCTCGCCAAACATGGCCGGCACCTGGTCGTCGGCTTCGCGTCGGGTGACGAAATCCCGCGGCTTCCTGCCAATCTGCCGCTGCTCAAGTCGGGCGAACTGGCGGGCGTGGATGCGCGCTATCTTGGCGAAAGCGATCCGGCGCGGGTGCGGACGATCCTCGCCATCATCTTCCGCCTTGCCGAGCGCGGCCGGATCCGGCCCGTCATCGATCAGCGCTTCGCGCTGTCCGACGCCCCCGCCGCGCTACGCGCTCTCGCGTCGGGTACGCGGATCGGAAAGATCATTGTCACCCACTGACGCGTCACCACTGCGCGCGAAGCGCGCTCATGCCACGGAACAGAAATCCCTCGCGCCATGCCGGCGCGTCGATGTCGACGGTCAGCCCCGGCAGGCGCGTCGCCAGCCTTTCGAAGGCGATCCGGCCTTCGAGCCGGGCCAGTTCGGCGCCGACGCAAAAATGAATGCCGCCGCCAAAGCTGAGGTGCCGAGCCGCATTGCCGCGACCGATATCGAAGCGGTCGGGATCGTCGAACAGCCGCGGGTCACGGTTTCCGGCGCCGATGAGGGTGAGAACCTTCTCGCCCTGCGCGATCGACTGTCCGCGGATTTCGGTTGCTCGCAGTGCGGTGCGATAGGTTGCAATGAGCGAGCTTTCGTAGCGCAGCACTTCATCGACCACGCCTGCAGCAAGGGTTTCCGGTTCGCCGACAAGACGCCGCCATTGATCGGGAAAGCGGCTGAAGCAGAGCAGGCCGTTGCCGATCATGTGCGCGGTCGTCTCAAAGCCAGCCCCGAACAGGCCGATGGCGACGGTGACCAGTTCATCGTGCGAAAGCGCATCCTCGGCACCTCCGGCCTGGACTAGCGCGGTGGCGAGATCGTCCCTGGGCGCCGCCTTTCGCTCGTCGAACAGCGTCTCGAAAAATTGCTGCAGCACGGCAATCTGCCTATTCGCGGTTGCCAGTTCCGCGTCGGTGAGCGCGCGCGCTTCAAAGACGATGAAGCTTTGCGCAATGGCATCGATTACCGTCTTGAGACGGGCATCTTCGGGATCAATGCCGAGCATGTCGCACATGACGCGGACCGGAAGTTCATAAGCGAAGCGCGCAATCAGATCGCCTTCCCGGTCGGCGGCGAAATCGTCGATCAAGCGATCGGTGATTTCACGAATCCGCGGCTCCATGGCGCGAACCCGCCGTGCGGTCAGCGCCCCCGTCACCAGTCCGCGCACGCGCGTGTGATGCGGCGGGTCCTGCATCAGAAACACCTCGGACAGCCATTTATAGCCTCGCTGTCCCATCACATCGAAATCCGGGCCATAGAAAAGGCGAATATTCTCGACAAAATCGCCCTGCCCGAACGCCTCGCGGTTCATCAGGACCGAGCGTATATCGTCGTAACGGCTGACCACCCAATAGCCATGCGCGGACCGGTGAATCGGAACCTGCTCGCGAAGCCGGGCAAAGGCGTCGTAAGGATCGGCCTTCAGCGACGCATCGCCGGGCGAAAAGGGCGGCAAGGGCAGCTCGGTCATCGCAGCGCCTCGGTCAATGCGATGCAAAACGCGGCCGATATGACCCGTCATCGGCGCGCGCCACGAACAACGAATGAGGGGCCCCGAAATGCGCGGGGACGATGCGCGCTCCCCTGGCGCTCGCGCGCTCGAGCAGATGCCGCCGGCTCGCGGCCGCCTGCACCCTGTCCTCGCAATAGACGCTGTTCCAATCGGGGCGCAGCACCTGCATCGGGTGATGCAATATGTCGCCGGTGAAGAGTGCAACCTGACCTTGGTCCTCGACTTCGAGGACCATGTGACCGGGCGTGTGCCCCGGAAAGGTCCAGGCGCGCATCCCGGGGGCGATCTCGGCGCCATCGTCGATCAGTTCGGCGAGGCCCGCGTCGATGATCGGCAGGACGCTGTCCTCGAAGACATTGGCGTTGACCCCGGCACCGGCGAGGGTCGCGTAAAGTGGCTTTTCGGGATTCCAGGCCGCTTCGTCCGCGCGCGGGAAATAGTAGCGCGCGTTGGGGAAGGTCGGCAGCCAGCTGTCCTCGCGCCATTCGGTGTTCCACCCCACATGGTCGATGTGAAGATGCGTGCAGAAGACCTTGTCGATATCGCCTGCTGCGAACCCTGCCGCCTCCAACTCCGCAAGAAATGGCGTCGCGAGATTGCCGAAGATCGGAATGCCGGGACGATCCTTGCCGTTGCCCGCGCCGGTATCTACGATGATCCGCTCGGTTCCGGTATCGATGAGCCAGCTTTGCAGATAGCCGTAGATCATCCCGTCACGAAAAAAGGCGGGCTCGAAACCCGCCACCTGGGCGGCGAAGGCAGCGTCCTCATATTCCGCGAAGAGTGCCTCGGGCGGACTGAAGCCGCCCTGCCACTCCTCGAGACGGAAGACACGGTAGCGGCCGATATTGAACGCTGCCTCCATGCCGCAATACTCCAATCAGAAATCGACCCCGAGCGTCACGCCGTAGGTCCGCGGCGGTCGCAGCGATCCCACCGACACAAAGCTGTAGAGCGGCGCGGAGATGATCGTGTTGGCGAGCGCATATTTGTCGGTCAGATTCTTGCCCCACAGCGCGAGCGACCAGCGTTCGTCGGGCGACCGGTAGGTAATGCTCGCATTGACCAGCGCGAACGCCTGCTGCCGCGCGTCGCGGTTGTTGAATTCGGTGAAGAAGACCTCGTCCTGCAGATTGACGTCGGCGGAAAGGTCGAGGAAGCCGGCGCTGCCGAGCTGGAAACGCTGGTCGGCAAAGGCCGCGACCGTAAATTTGGGCGCGTTCGACAAGCGGTTGCCCGACAGATCGACGAGGGCCGGGTCGGTCGGACAGGCCGGATACTGCGGCCTGCCGGGACTGCCCGCCCCATAATAGCCGTTGCAGAATTCCTTGTATTTCGCGTTGAGATAGGTGCCGTAGACCCGGATCGTGGTGTTCTCTCCGGGACGGAAATTGGCTTCGAGCTCGACCCCGTAGTTGCGCGCCGACGCGGCGTTGATCGTCTCGACGATGCTGTTGGCGTTGACGAAACCGACCTGCAGATTGCTGTAATCATAATAGAAGACGGCACCGGCGAAGCCGAATTTGCGGTCGGCGGTTTCCCCGCGGAAGCCCGCCTCGTAGCTCCAGACATATTCGGGGTCGATGACCGAGTTGATGCTGCCGATGTTGACGACACCCGATTTGAAGCCGCGCGTGACCTTACCGTAAAAGAGCGTGCCGCCCGGGGTGCGATATTCGATCGCGAACTTGGGCGTGATCGCATCCCAGCTGCCGCTCTTGTCGGTCGGGATATCGAGGCCCTGCGCCTCGAAGGTGAAACGCCCCACCCCGCTGCGCTTTTCCCAATTATAGCGTGCGCCGGCCGTCAGCGTCAGGTCGGGCAGCAGCTCGTATGATGCTTCGAGATAGGCGCCCGCCGCCTTGGTCTTGACGGTGCCGCGCTGGAGATAATTGCCGTTGTCGAACTGGTCGGCAGGCAAACTGGTGCCCAGAACGATGTTGAAATAGGATGCTAGGTTGACGGTCGGCACGCGAACCTCGCCGAACAGACGTTCGTCGAAATAGGTTGCGCCGCCCAAGAGCGACAAGCCGCCGGTCTTGTAGGTGAAATTGACCTCCTGGCTGAACGACTTGCTGTCCTCGGTATAGTTGTTCTGACCGAAGGCATTGATATCGCTGACGTCGAGATCGTCGCGATTGAAACGCTTGAACTTGCGGTAGGCGGTGGTGGAAACCACCGAGAGATCGCCCGAATCCCACGTCAAAATGCCCTGAACACTCGATCCGTCGCGCTTGTTGACCGCGTCTTCGTCGGAGTAGATGTTGCGCAGGTTCGGCTTTTCGCCGCGCGCCGCATAATAGTCGAAGATCGTTTTGCCGCCGAGGAGCGACGACGCCAGCCCCGCCTCGGGAACCACGGTCGGACCGAAATAGTGGAAGGCATAATTATTGTCGTCCTCCTTGAAGTGATCGGCGACGATCAGCAGGTCAAGGTTCGAGGAGAATTTTGCGAGCAGCGATCCGCGAATGGCATAGGCATCGCGGTCATCGACAGGATTGCCGGTGAACAAGTTGGTGCCGTAGCCGTCGCGCTTTTCATATTTGCCCGCGACGCGAAACATCAGATTTTCGCCGGTGATCGGTCCCCCCAGCGCGCCTTCGAGCGTCCGCGCGTCATAATTGCCGTAAGAGGCACGGGCATAGCCGCCGAATTGGGAGGTCGGCCGCGCGGTGACGATATTGATAACGCCGCCGGTCGCGCCGCGGCCATATGTCGTGCCCTGCGGTCCGCGCAGCACTTCGATCTGCTGAACGTCGTAGAAGCCGCTGAGCTGCGCCGCCGGGCGGCTGATCATCGCGCCATTCTGCAGGAAGGCCACGGCGCCGTCGGCGCCAAGGTCGATGCTGGTGAGGCCGATGCCGCGAATGAAGGTGCGGTTGACGCCGAATTGATCGCCGACCGAGACATTGGGCACCGCCGAGGCGAGATCGCCGGCGTCTTCGATGCCGCCCGCGCCGACGTCGCCGGCACCGAGAACCGAAATCGAGCCCCCTGTATCTTCCAGCGACTTGCCGGACTTGGTTGCCGTTACGATGATGGCACCATCCTCGCCGGCCTCGGTGCCGCTATCGCGCGCGGTCTCTTGGGCAAACGCTGGCGCTGCGACGGCAATCGAAGCCGTGGCAGCCGCCGACAGCAGTAGCTTGACCTTGAAATTCATATCGCCTCTCCCTGATATACCGGGCTTATAATTATCTACCCGTCAGTATTTGATTATCTGTTTGGGCCAATCGGGTATCGAAACCCGCTCCGTTTTCCGCCTGTGTCAGATTCCCTTTGCTATTCCGCGCCTGCCAGCCGCAGCGCGGCCTCGACCAGATATTCGATGACCTCGTCAGCGGTGCGTTGGCCGGTCGGCGAATACCATGTCGGGATCCAGCTGATGAGGCCGCCAATCCAGACCGCGATGAACGGATCAATGTCGGCGCGGAATTCGCCGCTTGCGACGCCTTCGCGAATCATCGTGCCGATCTGGTGATCGAAGCTGTGCCGCAGCCGGAGGATGCGCTTGTAATCATCAGCGGAGAGATGCTTCATCTCTCGCTGATAGACGACGACATATTCCTGCCGGTCGATGACAATCCGCCCGACCTTACGCACGACTTCGGCAAGCTTTGCACGGTGGCTCTCATGCTGATGCGCCAGCACATCCTCGAGCACCGCGAGGGCCTCGCTGATGCCGACCTCGCAGATAGCCGCAAGGATCGCTTCCTTGTTCCGGAAATAGGAATAGAGAAAGGGCTTGGTGACGCTGAGCTGGTTGGCGACATTGTCGAGGGTGCAGCTGCTGTAGCCGCGCTCGTAAAAAAGATGGCTCGCAGCCTCGACGATGCGGTTGACCTTGAAGGCAACGAACTCGGATTTGAGCGAGGCACCGGGGGCGCGCGGATTGATCATGGAATCACTGGACACGGCCACCGTCATAGCATCGACCCAAGGCAGTCGGATAGTGACACCAAAATCTCCCTCCGCGGTGCCATTCTGTCGATGGCGAGCCGTTGGGATAACTATGCCGCAAAAATTATCTACCTGCTAGTAGTTTTTACAGGATGTCGGTATTTTTGCGGAACTGCGGCGAAAACGCCGCCGGGGTTACCATGGGGGCAGTCGCGAAAAGCGTTGCCGCCGCGACCAGTCAGGCTGCGAATGATGCGGTCAGCCGATCAAGTCTTGCACCCGTTGCCTTGACCTTTTGCCGATCGGGCGGGTTCTGGCGGCGGTGCGCCTGGCCCGATGGGTCAAGCGCACCGCCCGCTGACGACTGTGGGTCGCAGATCGCCGTCAGCGATTGCGAATAGAGCCCAAGCCTGCATGCGGTTCATCCTCCAGATGGAGGATGGGACGGAGTTTTTCGACTAGTTCGGAGCGGTTGCACCGAGCCGCGCCAGCAGCCCGGCAAGGTCGGACTGCCGTGACGTGCCCGTTTTCTCGAGCACACTGCGAATTTGGCTGCGCACTGTGCTGATGGCGACACAGCCCGATGCCGCGATTGCCTCTGGCGTTTCGCCGCGTGCGATACCACTGGCAACGCGCGCTTCCGACGGCGTCAGGTCAAAAAGCGACTTCATCAGCGTTGCCGAAGGCACGCTATCCGAAGCGACCGGCACCATCATCAGCAAGGCATAGGAATCCCCAAAAACATCGTGCGCACCGCGCTGAACCGGGATCAGATGCGCGACCTGCCGGGGCATTCCCGCCGCGTCACGTACCGGAAACGATCGCGCGCTGATGGCGGGTGCCGAGGTCAGCGATGCCAGGGCGTCGTCGAGGAGCGCATCTGCCTGCCTGTCCGCCAGTCGCAGGCGGCCGTGGGCACCCAATATCACAAGCGGTGACACATCGGTGCCAAGCGGGCTCATCTCGACAACTTCACCGCCTGCGCGCAGGAGAAAGGCAGGCAGGTGCATCGCGGTCAGCGCCTCGGCGGCGCCCTGCGCGCGCTTGTGCTGCATACGCGCGCTCACGAGCGCGCTGCGCGCCAGATGCGGGCGCAGCAGATTGAGCCGTGCCACGCTTTCGGCCGCCACGGGGCCTTCAGAAAAGGCGCGCTCGACGCTGAACACGATATTGTCGCCGGTCGGCACCTGGACCCCGGTTCCCGCCGACCATCCCAGCCCGCGCGGACGGAAAAAATCGCGATACACCGGATCGGCATCGATTTCCGCGTCGCTCCAGAAATCATGCTCGACGAAAAAGGAGGGTTCCTCGCGGCCCATCAGGCAAACGCGCCGGCTGCATTTGCCGAACCATCCTTCCTCCACATAGGCCGCAAAGACGTCGGCTACTCGCTCGGAAGCGGTCCAGTTCAAGGCCTTGCGCGCCGAGAAGAGAAGCCCACCCGCCGAACCCGCGAGCGCTGCCACTTCGTCGAGAACCGCCGGCCATGCCTCCGGGACCACCGAGCATTCGTAAATCCGATCGACAAGTCCGTCTTGCATTCTTGATCCCCGCGGGCAGATGGAGGCATTGTCGTCACCTTGGTCCAAATGGCAAGAGTAAGGAGCGCAGCCCGTAAAGCGCATCTGTCCAACCCGGTTGAGGCTTTACACGGCGGCCGGCTCTCCCAAGCAAAGATTGTCGGGCATGTGGCTGAAGCCACACGTAGCGCCGGATATTTGACGGCCTGAGAGTTGCCATCCGCGCGTTAGGGTAAACTCATCTTGGCACATAGATGCCGCGAGCGGGAGCCATCCACCTCATCTGCTTCGGGCACCGAAACGAGGAAAGTGATATTAACGCATCGGGAATTTGCGATTGTTATTGCCAGATGGAAATCCATCGGGTAATTTCGATGAATGACCACTGACGCAGCCCTGCTGGCGCTCGCCGCGCTCGCGCATCCGACCCGGCTCAATGCCTTCCGTTTGCTTGTGCGACACGAGCCCGAAGGACTTTCGACAGGACAGCTCGTCGAACATTCTGGACTGACGCAGAGCACCTTCTCGACGCATCTCGCTGTGCTCGCCAAGGCTGGACTCGTGCAGTCAGAGAAGCGCGGACGCAACATCATCCAGCGCGCCGACATTGATGCTCTTCGCGGCCTGATGCTTTTCCTCGCCAAGGATTGCTGTGACGGGCGCGCCGAACTCTGTGAACCGCTGCTCGCCGAACTCGCCTGCTGCTGATCGGGATTGAGCCGTGGCCGACATTCTCATCTATCACAATCCCGACTGCGGCACCTCACGCAACACGCTTGGCCTCATCCGCAACGCGGGGATCGAACCGCATATCGTCGAATATCTACAGTCGCCGCCCACGCGTAGGCTGCTCGAACAGTTGATCGCCCGCGCCGGTATAGCACCGCGAGACCTCCTGCGGCAGAAAGGCACGCCCTACCTCCAGCTCGGCCTCGACGATCCCGGGCTCAGCGATGCGGAAATCATCGACGCGATGATGGCGCATCCCATTCTGATCAACCGTCCGCTCGTCGTATCTCCGCTCGGTGTGAGGCTCTGCCGCCCTTCCGAGGCCGTACTCGACATCCTTCCGGCGAGGCAGCTTGGCGCCTTCGCCAAGGAAGACGGCGAACAGGTGGTCGACGACGCCGGCAACCGCATCGGCGACTGATCGATGCCGCAGATCAAAGGCGAACGCCTGTCGTTCCTCGACCGCTATCTGACGCTCTGGATATTCCTGGCGATGGCCTTGGGGGTGCTTCTCGGAACCATCTTCGAGGGCCTCCCAAGCGCGATCGAGGCGCTGTCGATCGGCACGACCAACATCCCGATCGCGATCGGCCTGATCCTGATGATGTATCCGCCGCTCGCCCGCGTGCGCTATAGCGAGCTTCCGCGCGTGTTCGACGACCGACGCGTCCTTGCGATCTCGCTCGTCCAGAACTGGATCATCGGCCCTGCGCTGATGTTCGGGCTCGCCATCCTCTTTCTTGCGGATCGACCCGAATATATGACCGGCCTGATCCTCATCGGCCTTGCGCGCTGCATCGCGATGGTCATCGTCTGGAACCAGCTCGCGAAAGGCGACAATCAATATGTCGCGGCGCTCGTCGCCTTCAACTCGATCTTCCAGATTCTCTTCTTCAGTGTCTATGCCTGGTTCTTCCTCACCATCCTGCCGCCGCTGTTCGGGCTCGAAGGCAGCGTCATCGACGTGAGCTTCTGGACGATCGCTAAAGCGGTTCTAATCTATCTCGGCATTCCCTTTTTCGCCGGATATCTGACGCGCCATATTCTCGCGAAGGCAAAAGGCAACGATTGGTACGAGACACGCTTCCTGCCGCGGATCGCCCCGATCACGCTCGTCGCGCTGCTATTCACCATCGTCGCGATGTTCAGCCTCAAGGGCGGCGAGATCGTCAGCATTCCCGCCGACGTTGTTCGCATCGCGATCCCGCTTACGATCTACTTCGTCATCCAGTTCCTGATCAGCTTCTGGATGGGTAAGCTCATCGACGCCGATTACCCGCGCACGACCGCGGTCGCCTTCACCGCCGCAGGCAATAATTTTGAACTCGCGATTGCCGTCTCGATTGCTGCCTTCGGCCTCGCCTCGCCCGTCGCCTTCGCAGCAGTAATCGGCCCGCTCGTCGAGGTCCCCGTCCTCATCCTCCTCGTCGGTGTGGCGTTTCGCCTCGGCCGCCGCTGGTTCCCCGCAACCACCCCACGGTAGACTAGGCCGTAGACTCATAAACGCGGAGCCAAAGCCGCATTGACGCAAGTTGGACCATGGCCAGGAAGTTTTCGGCGAGCTTGTCATATCGGGTGGCCACCCTACGGAAGTGCTTCAGCTTGG
>NZ_JACBGA010000004.1:0-333237 GCF_021401285.1 Sphingopyxis sp. NFH-91
GGGCTTTCCACTGTGCCGCGAGCACGCTGTGGGTGATGTGGTTCCGGTCCGCGAACTCCCATACGGGCCCGCAGCCTCCGATGCTGCATTGCAAGGCCGGACAGATGGCCGCATCCGACTACGTGCACTACCTCCAAAAATCGCTTGCGTCTTTTGGGGCGTCCACAGATGGGAAGCGGACGTTGCGGCGCCAAGGCAAAATTGCGAGAAGGAGGAATGCATAAGTTTCCCCAATCGCCTGAGCTGCAGTTCCTAATTGGCAGAGAACTGGCCCAAATAGCACTTGATCCAAACTCGGTGCAATTTCGATGGTCTCAGGGCGGACAGATTACCGTCACCGGCGATCTAGAACATGTGGGCGAAGACCGTATTGTGCACCCTTACGACTGTGCGGCATTCGCGGGCCCGCCCCTCCTGCTACACAGGCTTCTCATGAAGAAGGTTGTAATGATTGAAGTGCAGCCTTTGTGCCTGACTCTTGGCTTTGAAGGTGGACAGCAGTTACGTCTGAAATCTGAGGAAGGCCCTTGGGAGTGTGGTCTGATCTCGTTCACGGACGACTTGGCAGACGGATGGATCGTATACTGAACGTCCGCAACCGGCGGCTTGCCGACGAACCTCTTTTCCCGTTCGTGTCGAGCGAAGTCGAGACACCCGTCAACGCGACGCCTGGCCCGAGGGGCATCTCGACTTCGGCCAAAGGCCGAAGTTTATCCTGAGCGCCTGCCAAGGCAGTCGAAGGGCTCGATGCGAACGGGTCAGGATAGGCCAGAACGTCCGCAATCGGTCGCAATCCGCCAACCCGCCGCCCAATCACCCCGGATATCGGATCGCAAGCCTGTCCGCGGCCGCGACGGCGGCTGCCCGCGCGTCTTCGGTGGTGCCGCCCGCGACCTTGGCCAGTGCCACTCCCATGCGGCGATAGGGCCGCGTGACGGGTTTGCCGAAGAGGCGCGCGTCAACCGAGGTTTCGGCGTTCGGCGGCGTCAGGGCTTCGGCGAGGCCGGTGATCGCGAAATCACTTGCGTCGCGGTCGGCGAGCAGCACGGCGCTGGCGCTGGGGTGCGGCACGTCGACCGGCGGAATCGGCAATCCCAGTATCGCGCGCGCGTGAAGGTCGAATTCCGAATACTGCTGCGAGATCAGCGTCACCATGCCGGTGTCGTGCGGGCGCGGGGAAAGTTCGGAGAAGATGACATCGTCGCCCTTCACGAAAAATTCGACCCCGAAAATGCCATGGCCGCCGAGCGCATCGACGACCTTCGTCGCCATCGCCTGCGCGGCCTGCAGCGCCGCCGCCGACATGGCTGCGGGTTGCCAGCTTTCGCGATAGTCGCCGCGTTCCTGCCGATGTCCGATCGGCGGGCAGAAGGCGACGCCGTCCTTGTGGCGCACCGTCAGCAGCGTGATCTCATAATCGAAATCGATGAAGGCCTCTGCGATCACGCGCAGCCGGTCGCCGCGCATCCCGGCGGCCGCATAATCCCATGCGGCGTCGATCCCGGCGGCGTCCTTCACAGTGCTCTGCCCCTTGCCCGAGGAGGACATCACCGGCTTCACGACGAGCGGAAAGCCGATCCGCGCCGCGGCGGCGGCGAGTTCTTCGCGGCTGGTGGCATATTCGAAGGTCGAGGTCGTCAGGCTCAGCTCGCTTGCGGCAAGGTCGCGGATCGCATCGCGGTTCATCGTGAGCTGGGCCGCGCGTGCCGAGGGGACGATGTGAAACCCTTCGGCCTCGAGTTCGGCCAGCACTTCGGTCCGGATCGCTTCGATCTCGGGCACGACATGGTCGGGGCGGTGCTTTTCGATCGCGGCACCCAGCGCGTCGCCATCGAGCATCGAGAAAACCTCGGCCTCGTCCGCGACCTGCATCGCGGGCGCGCCGGCGTAACTGTCGCAGGCGATAACATGGCAGCCGAGCCGTTTTGCCGAAATGACGAACTCGCGGCCAAGCTCACCGGAACCGAGCAGGAGAATCTTTGCAGTGGGGGTCATTCAGGCCAGCTTTCGGTATCGTGGTCGGGATGTTGATGATTGGTCGCCGCGATCGCCGCGACAAGATCGGCCATGGTTTCCTCGGTCGTGCCTTCGGCCTGGATCGGCAGATCGGCAAAGACGGGCAGGCGGGCCTCCAGCCCGAACTGGAAACGCGGCGCGAAACGGCTGGGGTCGTCGAACGACCCCGTGGTCAGATTGATATGCTTGCTCTCGAAATAATCGTAGAGCAGCGGCGTGCCGCAATCGGCGCAGAAGCCGCGCGCCGCCTTGTCCGAACTGTTGAAGGTCGCGGGCATCCCGCGCGTCCAAGCGATGGCATCGCGCGGAACGCCGATCAGCGCGATGAAGAAGTTGCCAGCGGCCTTCTGGCACATGCGGCAGTGGCAGATGTGCGACGTGTCGAGCACCGCGCTGACGCGATAGCGCACCGCACCGCACTGGCAGCCGCCGGACGCATCGACCTCAAGTCGTTCGTGGCTGCCCATGATGCGTCACTCCCACTCTATTGTAAACAAGACATTTTTATCTTTTATATTCAATGGCTTATTTTCCTGCTAATTGGTAATACCATGAAAAATACCATGCTCAGAAAAGGCTTAACAATATTTTGAAAAATTGCCTACTGAGCGCTGCCGCACAGCTCCATAGGCCGCTTTCCTGGCTTTGCTTCCAGATGTATGCTCTTCTGCTCCTGCAGCTAATGGATCACCGCAAACAGGTTACTCGCCTGGGGATTCCCTTTCGACCCGAGCATCCGTATGAGACTCATGCTCGATTATTATTATTATAGAAGCCCCCATGAATAAATCGCTCATCATTTTCGGCATCGTCAACATAACCTCGGACAGTTTCTCCGATGGAGGCCGGTATCTGGCGCCAGACGCAGCCATTGCGCAGGCGCGTAAGCTGATGGCCGAGGGGGCAGATGTGATCGACCTCGGTCCGGCATCCAGCAATCCCGACGCCGCGCCTGTTTCGTCCGACACAGAAATCGCGCGTATCGCGCCGGTGCTGGACGCGCTCAAGGCAGATGGCATTCCCGTCTCGCTCGACAGTTATCAACCCGCGACGCAAGCCTATGCCTTGTCGCGTGGTGTGGCCTATCTCAATGATATTCGCGGTTTTCCAGACGCTGCGTTCTATCCGCAATTGGCGAAATCATCTGCCAAACTCGTCGTTATGCATTCGGTGCAAGACGGGCAGGCAGATCGGCGCGAGGCACCCGCTGGCGACATCATGGATCACATTGCGGCGTTCTTTGACGCGCGCATCGCGGCGCTGACGGGTGCCGGTATCAAACGCAACCGCCTTGTCCTTGATCCCGGCATGGGGTTTTTTCTGGGGGCTGCTCCCGAAACCTCGCTCTCGGTGCTGGCGCGGTTCGATGAATTGCGGCTGCGCTTCGATTTGCCGGTGCTTCTGTCTGTTTCGCGCAAATCCTTTCTGCGCGCGCTCACAGGCCGTGGTCCGGGGGATGTCGGGGCCGCGACACTCGCTGCAGAGCTTGCCGCCGCCGCAGGTGGAGCTGACTTCATCCGCACACACGAGCCGCGCCCCTTGCGCGACGGGCTGGCGGTATTGGCGGCGCTGAAAGAAACCGCAAGAATTCGTTAACTGCACATTCGGGATATTTCTCTATATTCGCGGTTCAGCAGGCATGTCCCCTTTGAGGGCGACCCGACGACAGGATAATCGACCTTATGGTGCGCAAATATTTCGGCACAGACGGTATTCGTGGCAAAGCCAACGAAGGCGCGATGACGGCGGAAACCGCCTTGCGCGTCGGCATGGCGGCTGGCCGTGTCTTTCGTCGCGGTGACCACCGCCATCGTGTCGTGATCGGCAAGGATACGCGCCTGTCGGGCTATATGCTTGAACCCGCGCTCACAGCCGGTTTCACCTCGATGGGCATGGACGTATTCCTTTTTGGCCCGCTGCCGACAACGTATAGGAAGAATAAACGCCCTTTTCACCCAAGTCCAACAGCTTTGGACCGCAGTTGACTCTTTCGACACCCCTGCGATGCAACCCAATCCGGCTGACGGGGAGCCAGCAACGCTGAAAATTTACCCTCCTCTTTCCCACTAGCGGCTCCTTTTCCGACAACCAGCACGGCGGATCCCTGCCGCGGCGCTGTGAACGCAGCATTTTGATTGGTATCGTTGGCCTTCAGGCTCGTCAGTCAAACAGACCCAGGAGCAGCTCAGCCGGTGGCGCCCGGCTTTCGGGTAACGCCCTGGTCCCGCTGGTTTCGGCTTTGTGCTTCAGGTGATCAAGGATCTGCTTGATCACTATAGGGTCTTCAATGCAGGCGATGACTTTCATGGCGCCGCCGCAGCCGCTGCAGGTCTCGATGTCGATATTGAAAACACGCTTGAGCCGTTGCGCCCATGTCATCGACGCTCGCCGTTGTGCTGGTGTTGCCGGTTCATCAGCCACCCTGACCTTGTTGCCCCTGCCCCGTTTTGCCGGCGTGACCAACGCCCGGTGCCGACTGTTGGGTGCGAACACCCCGTGGAAGCGGGTTAGGTTGACTCTGGGCTTCGGTACCAGGGCGGCCAGCCTTGCAATGAAATCCAATGGTTCGAAAATGACGTGCGTGGTGCCGTCCCGGTACGGCGTCTTGAGCTGGTAGCGCACGTTGCCGCCTCGTGTTAACGACAGCCGCTTCTCGGATACCGCCGGGCGGCTGATGTACCGGCACAGCCGTTCGAGCTTCTTGCGTTCATCGGCCCTGGCCGCCACGCCGGCGTGCAGGCTGGACCCGGCTACCTTGCCAATCCCGTCACCGAACGGATCACCACTGGTCGGCAGAGTTTGCAAAGTGAACACCTTTCGCCCCGCCTGTGAACCGACAGCGATACGGTAAGTGATCGAGTGCCCCAGCAGGGGTGTCATCGGGTCGTCATCCACCGCATCCGAGGCCAGATAGCTGTTTTCGACATCCCGTTCCAGCAGGCCTTGCCGTTCCAGATAGCGACCCACCCGGTGGGCGATGGTGTGCGTCAGCTGGGTGAGCTCTGGGCTGGTCGGCGCCTTGACCCAGCGGAAACGCGCTGAGCCGTGGGATTGCTCGACATACACACCGTCGAGAAACAGCATGTGGAAGTGAACATTCAGATTGAGCGCCGATCCAAAACGCTGGATCAGGGTGACCGCGCCCGTCTTGGCCACTTGGTGGGTATGGCCCGCTTTCTTGACCAGGTGCGTGGCAATGACGCGGTAAACGATGCCCAGCACCCACCCCATGATCTCGGGCCGGCTGGCAAACAGGAAACGCAGCTGAAACGGGAAGCTCAACACCCACTGACGCATGGGTTGTTCAGGCAGTACTTCATCAACCAGCAAGGCGGCACTTTCGGCCATCCGCCGCGCCCCACAGCTCGGGCAGAAACCGCGACGCTTACAGCTGAAAGCGACCAGGTGCTCGGCGTGGCAAGACTCGCAGCGAACCCGTAGAAAGCCATGCTCCAGCCGCCCGCATTGGAGAAATTCTTCAAATTCCCGTTGCACATAGCCCGGCAATTCCTTTCCCTGCTCTGCCATAAGCGCAGCGAATGCCGGGTAATACTCGTCAACGATCTGATAGAGAAGGGTTTGCTCGGGTCGGTGGCTCTGGTAACGACCAGTATCCCGATCCCGGCTGGCCGTCCTGGCCGCCACATGAGGCATGTTCCGCGTCCTTGCAATACTGTGTTTACATACAGTCTATCGCTTAGCGGAAAGTTCTTTTACCCTCAGCCGAAATGCCTGCCGTTGCTAGACATTGCCAGCCAGTGCCCGTCACTCCCACTCGATAGTTCCCGGCGGCTTCGAGGTATAATCGTACACCACGCGGTTGATGCCCTGCACCTCGTTGATGATGCGCGTCGCGCAGCGGCTGAGAAAGCTCGCGTCGAAGGGGTAGATGTCGGCGGTCATGCCGTCGGTCGAGGTCACGGCGCGCAGCGCGCAGACATGGTCGTAGGTGCGCCCGTCACCCATCACGCCGACGGTCTTGACAGGCAGCAGCACCGCGAAAGCCTGCCAGATCGCATCGTAGAGGCCGGCATTGCGGATCTCTTCCAGATAGACGGCATCGGCCTTGCGGAGGATGTCACAGCGCTCCTTCGACACCTCACCGGGGATGCGGATTGCGAGCCCGGGGCCGGGGAAGGGGTGGCGGCCGACGAAGATGTCGGGGAGACCGAGTTCCTTGCCGAGCAGGCGGACCTCGTCCTTGAACAGTTCACGCAGCGGTTCGACGAGCTTCATGTTCATCCGCTCGGGAAGGCCGCCGACATTGTGGTGGCTCTTGATCGTGACGCTCGGCCCGCCGGTGAAGCTGACGCTCTCGATGACGTCGGGATAGAGCGTGCCTTGCGCGAGGAAATCGGCGCCGCCGATCTTCTTCGCTTCCTCCTCGAAGACGTTGATGAATTCGGCGCCGATGAATTTGCGCTTCTTTTCGGGGTCGGTGACCCCTGCGAGGCCGGCCATGAAGCGTTCCTCCGCATCGACGACGACAAGCGGGATGTTGTAATGGTCGCGGAACAGGCGTTCGACCTGCTCGCGCTCGTTCATGCGCAGCAGGCCATGGTCGACGAAGACACAGGTGAGTTGCTCGCCGATCGCTTCATGGATCAGCACCGCGGCGACCGCGCTGTCGACGCCGCCCGACAGGCCGCAGAGGACGCGCTGGTCACCGACCTGCGCCCGGATCTCGGCGATTTTCGTCGCGCGGAACTCGGCCATCGTCCAGTCGCCGCTGCAACCGCAGACATGGCGCACGAAATTGGCGATCAGCTTGGCGCCGTCGGGCGTGTGGACGACCTCGGGGTGGAATTGCGTGCCATAATAACGGCGTTCGTCGTCGGCGATCAGCGCGAAGGGGGCGCCGTCGCTGACCGCGACGATGCGGAAGCCGGGAGCGAAGCGGGTAACGCGGTCGCCGTGGCTCATCCACACCTGATGCCGTTCACCGACCTCCCACAGCCCGTCGAAGAGCACGCAGGGTTCGGTGACGGTCAGGAAGGCGCGGCCGAATTCGCCGTCGCGCTCGCCATCGGCGCCGCCCGGTTCGACCTGCCCGCCGAGCTGCTGGCTCATCACCTGCTGGCCGTAGCAGATACCGAGGATGGGAAGGCCGCTTTCGAATACCGATTGCGGGGCGCGCGGGCTGCCCGCCGCAGGGACCGATGCCGGTGAGCCCGAGAGGATCACGCCCTTGGGCTTCATCCGTTCGAGCGCGGCCTCGGCGGCGTTGAACGGAACAATCTCGCTGTAGACGCCGGCTTCGCGGACACGGCGGGCGATGAGCTGGGTGACCTGGCTGCCGAAATCGACGATCAGGATCGATTCGGGGGCGGCGGAAGAGGCTGGAGTCGGCATGGCTGGCCGATACGGATGCCGGCGCCGACTGTCTAGGGTCAAGCCGGGCGCTCGGGCGCTTCGTCGGTCCGGGACAGGCGTTGGTGGAAGCGCCCTCGCGATGCCATAGTGTTGCGACAATTGGCGAATAGCTGCCCGGCAAGACCGAAATTCGCTTCATCGCCGGTTCAATCGGGTCCGGCATGATGACCAAAAGACAAGATAAAGGTTCTCCCCACCATGTATCTTCGACCGCTCCTTCCCATGCGCGCCCTGTTGCTGACCGGCGCCGCGATTGCCGCCGCCCCGGCCGCGATGGCGCAGGATCAGGCGACCGTCCCCGTCGTTTCGAGCTCGGGGACCCCGACCGACGACGATATCGACTATGCCGACGAGATCGTCGTGACCGCGCCGCGGATCGCGGGGCAACTCGATACCGATATCGCGGCCGAGGCCGAACTCGATGAAGCCGCGATCGCCAGCTATGGCGCCTCGTCGATCGAGGAATTGTTGACGGCGCTCGAACCGATCACGCGGTCGGGACGCGGGCGCGGTAGCGGGCGGCCCGTGATCCTGGTCAATGGGCGCCGAATCGGCGGCTTCGGCGCGGTGCGCAACCTTCCGCCCGAAGCGATCGCCAAGGTCGAGATTTTCCCCGAGGAAGTCGCGCTGCAATATGGCTATGCCGCAACCGACCGCGTCGTGAATTTCGTGCTCAAGCCCGATTTTAAACAGGTGTCGGTGGAGGGCGAGGCAGGCGTGCCGACGCAGGGCGGGCAGTTCAAGAGCGAGCTGGAACCCGCGGTCGTCGCGATCGGACAGAATGGCCGCTTCAACCTCAACGGGGGGTGGGAGCATCAGGCGATGCTGCTCGAGCGCGAGCGCGACCTTGGCGACACGGGGCGCAGCCTGCTGCCCGCCAGCGACACCTATATCATCGACGGCACGATCGTCCGCAATCTCGACAAGGTCACCGACCTGTCGGCAAGCCTGCGGTTCGACCAGACCGACAGCCTCAGCCTTCTCGGCCCCGGCGCGGGCGGTGTCAGCGATCCGCTGCGCCGCGACAGCCGGACGCAGAACTGGACGGGTTCGGCAAGCGCCAACGGCATGCTCGGCGCGTGGCGCTGGTCGGTTACGGGCAATTATGCCGACAGCGATCAGCGCATCTTTACCGAACGCCTGAGTGGCGGGCGCGACCGTTTCGACAGCAGCCAGCAGAGCTTCGGCGGCAATGCCAATATCTCGGGGAGCGTGGTCGAGGGATGGGCCGGCCCGATCCGCGCATCGATCACCGGCGCTTATACCGGCCTGCGTTATGATAGCCGCGCCGACCGCAGCGGCGTCATCACGACGAGCGACCTCGCGCGCGACACGCCGAGCGTTTTCGGATCGCTGACCGTGCCGATCCTCGATCCCGACTATGATGTCGGCAAGATCGGTCGCATTTCGCTGACGCTGAACGGCCAGGTCGAAAACCCCAGCGATTTCGCCGCGCTAAAAAGCTGGGGCGCGACGCTTAATTGGGGGCTGACCGACAATCTGTCGTTGCTCGCAAGCTTCAATCGCGACGAGGCGGCGCCTTCGGTGACACAGCTTGGCGCGGCGCCGCTGGTTACCGACAATGTGACTTACTACGACTTCCGCACCGGCCAGACGGTGCAGATCCAGACGACGACCGGCGGCAATCCTTTCCTCCTCGCCGAACAGCGCCGCGATGTGAAGCTCGGGCTCAACTGGTCGCCGCCGATGGTCGAGGGGCTGAGCCTTTCGATCAACTACAACAGCAACCGTAGCGACGACACCAGCAACGGCTTTCCGCTGCTGACGCCAGAGATCGAGGCGGCTTTCCCGGATCGCGCAACGCGCGTCGGCGGCGTGCTCGTCGCGCTCGACCAGCGCCCGGTGAATTTCGACCGCGCAACCAATTCGCAAATCCGCTGGGGGATCAATTTCGGCCGCAGTTTCGGCCAGTCGCAAGCGGGCCCGGGCGCGGGCCGCTTCGGTGGCGGTCGTCCGGCTGGCGGCGCCGAGCGGCGTCCGCAGCCGGCGCAGGGTGACGCCCCGCCGCCGCCCGACGGGCAGGCGGCAAAGCCTGCTGGATCGGGCGATGCGCCCGCCGCAGCGCCTGCGCGTCCGCGTGGCCCCGGCGGCGGCTTTCGCGGGGGACGCGGGGGGCGCGGCGGTCCTGGCGGCATGTTCGGCGGACCGCAGGGCGGGCGCTGGCAATTGTCGCTCTATCACACGATCAAGCTGACCGACCGCGTGCTGATACGGCCCGGCGTCCCTGAACTCGATCTGCTGAACGGATCGGCGACCGGCAATGGTGGCGGCAGCAACCGCAATCTGGTCGAACTCGACGGCGGCGTCTTTTACAAGGGCGTCGGCGCCCGGGTCAGCGCCAAATATGACAGCGGCAGCCGCGTCGTCGGCGGCGCCAACGGCGACCTGACCTTCCACGATCTTGCGACCTTCAACTTGCGCTTCTTCGTCGATTTCAATCAGAAGCCCGAACTGACCAAGGCGCTGCCGATCCTGAAGGGATCGCGCCTGCGCCTGTCGATCGATAATCTGTTCGATGCGCAGCGCAAGGTCACCGACGCCAGCGGCGTCGTGCCGCTCACCTACGCGCCGGGCTATATCGACCCGCTCGGCCGCTATATCGAGCTGGAGTGGCGCAAGGCCTTCTAGAGTCCTGACTCACTCTAAACCAGGCGGGCCGAAACCGTGGCCGGCGCCGATGCGGATTCGGCGGGCACGAAGGTCAGTGCGCGCAGAAACTGCCGGGTGCAGTTCGGCCAGCTGTAGCGTTGGCCCAAGGCCGCGGCGCGGGCCGGATCGCGTGTCAGTGCCAGCGCGATCGCATGATCGAGATTGGTATCGAGAGCGCCAGCATCGTCGGTGACGATGTCGGCCGGGCCGGCAACGGGATAGGCCGCGACCGGCGTGCCGCACGACAGCGCTTCGATGACGACAAGGCCGAAGGTGTCGGTACGGCTGGGGAAGACGAAGACGTCGGCACCGGCATAGGCGCCGGCAAGACGCTCGCCGCCGAGCTTGCCGAGGAAGCGGACATCCGGAAAGCGGGCGCGCAGATCATCGAGCGCCGGACCGTCCCCTACGATCACCTTCGTTCCCGGATGTCGGGCTTCGAGGAAGGCCTCGATGTTTTTTTCCACCGCGACGCGGCCGACATAGAGCTGGATCGGGCGGGCGAGGCCCGCGAAATCGGGATGGGGCGTGCGATCGGGATGAAAGAGGGCGTGATCGACGCCGCGTTCCCACATCATCGTCTGCCCAAGACCCTGCTCCGCAAGCTCGCGTTTCAGCGAGCGCGTTGCGACCATGATGTGCTGCGCGGGGCGATGGAACCAGCGGATAAAGCGCCACACGAACTGCGGCGACACCGGGATGCGCGCCGCGACATATTCCGGAAAGCGCGTGTGATAGGCGGTGGTGAAGGGAAAGCCGGTATCGATGCACCAGCGCCGCGCCGCAAGGCCGAGCGGCCCCTCGGTCGAGATATGAATCGCCTCGGGCGCGAAGGCGCGTATGCGCCGTGCGACGGCGCGCTTGCCCGCAAAGGCCAGGCGGATCTCGCCATAGGTCGGGCAGGGGATTGACCGGAACAGATCGGGCGAGATCACCCCGACGACATGCCCCTGCGCGCGCAACTCGGCGATCGTCGCCTGCAGCGTGCGCACGACACCGTTTACCTGTGGCTCCCAGGCGTCGGTGACGATCAATATCCGCATGCGGCGCTCACGCGGCCTTGGCGGCAGCGGGTAGGCCGAGCGGGGCCGGCGATTCGCGTGCGGCGAATTCTTCGGCCCAGTGCAGGATTTCCATCCGGCCGTCATGATGTTCTACCAGCGCGGTGCAACCTTCGACCCAGTCGCCGTCGTTGTAATAATCGACGCCGTCGATCGCGCGCATTTCGGCGCTGTGGATATGGCCGCACACTACCCCGTCGACCCCGCGCGAGCGCGCCGCATGGGCGACCACCTCTTCATAGTGACCGATGAACTGGACGGCGTTCTTGACCTTGTGCTTGGCGACCATCGACAGCGACCAATAGGGCAGGCCGAGGCGGCTGCGGACCGCGTTGACGACCACATTGCACTTCATCAGCGCGGTGTAGGCCGCGTCGCCGACAAAGGCGAGCCAGCGGTGCGCGAGCATTACCGCGTCGAATTCGTCACCGTGGACGATCAGCAGCTTTCGGCCATCGGCGGTCTCGTGAACCGCCTCCCGCCGGATTTCGACGCCGCCGAAATCGAAGCCGTCGAACGGCTTGACCATCTCGTCGTGATTGCCGGGGACATAGACGACGCGCGTGCCGCGCTTCGCGCGCTTCAGCACGCGCCAGACGACGTCATTATGCTCGGGCGGCCAGAAGTGCCGCTTCTTCAGCCGCCAGCCGTCGATGATGTCGCCGACGAGATAAAGCGTCTCGCAATCGACATGGTCGAAAAAGTCGATCAGCAGCCCGGCGTTGCAGCCGCGCGTGCCGAGGTGGATGTCGCTGACCCACACGGTGCGGTAATTGCGCCGTTCGCCGATAACCCGCTCGGGCACATGCGGTTCGGTGGTGAAGGGATCGGGAAAGCGGTTCGGGATCGGCAGGGTCGAGATCGAGGCCATGTCTCACTCCGTAGGCAGCCTTGGCTGCCCACGGCCTAGACACGAGTTTTGTTACATGCGGCGAATCAAAGCCGCGACAGTTTGAAGAATGTTTTGCGGCGGTTCGGTGACTATTGGCCGTTTCCAGACGCAGTTTATCGAGGATCAGACGCGCCGGATCACCAGGTTGCGGATTTCGCTCATATCCTCCATCGCGAAACGGATGCCCTCGCGCCCGAGGCCCGAATCCTTGACCCCGCCATAGGGCATATTGTCGACGCGGTAGGAGGAGACGTCATTGACGACGATGCCGCCGACGTCGAGGTCGTCCCACGCTTCCAATATCTTGTGAATGTCGCGGGTAAAGATCCCGGCCTGCAAGCCGAATTTGCTGTCGTTGACCTCCGCCAGTGCAGCGTTCCAGTCGGTGAAGCGCGACAGGACGACCACCGGGCCGAAGGCTTCCTCGCGCACCACGTCCGCCCCCTCGGGCACATTTTCGAGCAGTGTCGCCTCGAGCATATTGCCCCCGCAGCCGCCACCGGCGAGCAACGTCGCCCCGGCCGCGACCGCGTCGTCGATCCAGCCCTTGAGCCGCTCTGCTTCCTTTGCCGAAATCATCGGGCCGATGAAGGTGTCGCGCTTTTTGGGATCGCCCGATTTGAGCGTCTTCACCTTGGCGGCAAGCATATCGCGGAAACGGTCGTAGATGTCGGCGTGGATGATGACGCGCTGCACATGGATGCAGCTTTGCCCCGACTGGTAATAGCCACCGAAGATGATCCGCGCGAGCGCATGATCGAGCTCGGCGTCCTTGTCGACGATCACGGCAGCATTGCCGCCGAGTTCGAGCACGACCTTTTTCTTGCCGGCCTTGGCCTTGAGGTCCCAGCCGACGCCGGGCGAGCCGGTGAAGCTCAGCAATTTCAGCCGGTCATCGGTGGTGAACAGATCGGCGCCGTCGCGGCTCGCGGGCAGGATGCTGAACGCGCCTTCGGGCAATATGTCACATTCCGCCAGAACTTCGCCCATGATGATCGCGCCCAGCGGCGTCATCGAGGCGGGCTTCATCACGAAGGGGCAGCCCATCGCGATCGCGGGCGCGATCTTGTGCGCCGCAAGGTTGAGCGGAAAATTGAACGGCGAGATAAAGCTGCACGGGCCGATCGGCACCCGCTTCCACATCCCCATATAACCCTTGGCGCGCGCCGATATGTCGAGCGGCTGGATCTCGCCATAGTTGCGCGTCGCCTCTTCGGCGGCGATGCGGAAGGTGTCGATCAGGCGCCCGACCTCACCCTCGCTGTCGGCGATCGGCTTTCCCGCTTCCACGCACAGCGCATAGGCAAGCTCGTCAAAGCGTTCCTTGAAGCGCGCGACACAATGATTGAGGACATCCTGCTTCTCGTAACTCGCGAGCCGCGCCATCGGCTCGGCGGCGCGCACCGCGCCGGCGATGGCTTCATCGATGACATCGGGGGTCGCCAGTGCGGTACGGAAAGCGATTTCGCCGGTGAATTTGTCGATCACCTTGAGGTCGGTGTTCGGCTGCACCGCCTTGTTGTTGAGATAGAGCGGGTAGACGTCCTTGAGCTGCATTTCTTACTCCGTTCGGGCTGAGCCTGTCGAAGCCCTGTCCTTCCTTGAAGACAAAAACGGCCCTTCGACAAGCTCAGGGCGAACGGGTTTCGCGACCGTCAGAGTTCCTTCGACAGCTTCTTGATGTCGATGTTCAAAATCTGGTCATTCTCCGAATAATCTACCGGGCAATCGATCAGGTGCACACCGGGAGTATCGCGCGTATGCGCAAGAAGTTCCTTGAGGTGCGCCGCGCTTTCGACGCGGTGGCCGTGCGCGCCATAGCTTTCGGCATATTTCACGAAATCGGGGTTGCCATAGGTCAGCCCCCAATCCTTGAACCCCATATTCGCCTGTTTCCAGCGGATCATGCCATAGCTTGAATCGTTGAGGATCAGCACGGTCAGGTTGAGCCCCAAGCGGACCGCGGTCTCCATCTCCTGACTGTTCATCATGAAACCGCCGTCGCCGCAGATCGCCATGACCTTGCGGTCGGGGTAGACCATCGCCGACATCATCGCGCTGGGCAGGCCTGCGCCCATCGTCGCGAGCGCATTGTCGAGCAGCACGGTGTTCGGGCGGTAGGCGGTGTAGCCGCGCGCGAACCAGATCTTGTAGACGCCATTGTCGAGGCAGATGATGCCGTCGTCGGGCATCGCGTCGCGGACCTGCTGCACCAGATGCGGCGGAAAGATCGGGAAGCGCGTGTCGGCGGCGAGCGGGGCGGTATGCTCGACCTCGGCTTTGCGATAAGCGAGCATATGGTCGAACGACCATCCGCCGTTCGGCACGATATCCTCCTTCATCTGCCAGATCGCATTGGCAATATCGCCAATGACCTCGATGCCGGGGAAATAGACCGGATCGACCTCGGCGGTCTTGGTGGACACATGGATAACGGTGGGCCCGCCGCGCTGCATGAAGAAGGGCGGCTTTTCAATCACATCGTGACCGATGTTGACAATGCAGTCCGACGCCTCGACCGCGCGGTGCACGAAATCTCCGGATGACAGCGCCGCGCACCCGAGGAATTTCGGATGCCGCTCGTCGATCACGCCCTTGCCGAGCTGGGTGGTCAGAAAGGGGATGCCGGTCTTTTCGATGAACTGCAGCAGCATCCGGCTGGTCATCGTGCGGTTCGCGCCCGCGCCGATTACCAGTACCGGCGCCTTCGCACTTTCGAGCGCCTTCACCGCCTCGCGGATCGATTTGACGTCGGCGGTGGGGCGGCGGGAATGGCTGCGCTTCAGCGGCAGGCTTTCGGTATGTTCGTCGGCGATATCCTCGGGCAGTTCGATATGCACCGCGCCGGGTTTTTCTTCCTCCGCGAGGCGGAAAGCCTCGCGCACGCGGCTCGGGATATTGTCCGACGAGGCCATCTGGTGCGTATATTTGGTGATCGGCCCCATCATCGCGACGACGTCGAGGATCTGGAACCGGCCCTGCTTCGATTTCTTGATCGGCTTCTGCCCGGTGATCATCATCATCGGCATGCCGCCAAGCTGGGCATAGGCGGCAGCGGTGACGAAATTGGTCGCGCCGGGCCCCAGTGTCGCAAGGCACACGCCGGTCTTGCCGGTGTGACGGCCATAGGTCGCGGCCATGAAGCCCGCCCCCTGCTCATGGCGGGTCAGGATCAGCTTGATTTTTTTCGAACGCGACAGGCTGTCGAGAAAGTCGAGATTTTCCTCGCCCGGAACGCCGAAGATATATTCGACGCCTTCTTCTTCCAGACATTCGATGAACAGGTCAGATGCTTTTTTCACGGTCACTCGCCCCCTTCAGCAGCGCACCCCAAATCGGTGCGGCCCAAGCCCGTGCCAGCGACCATCGGCCCGTCAATCGGCGTAGCGAGTCCCGTCGTGGGGCTGCGAGTCCCTGCGGCGCCGGCGGCAATGTGTAACCGGCAGCGAAGGGGTTGTCACCAGCGCTCAAGCACATCCAAAAGTGATTGAATTGCTCTTGTTGGTCACATCCCTTCGTGGCAATCGGCGCCTGTAAGTTTTTAAGGGGGATATTGTGGGGCGTTTTGCAAATTATCTTGCGGTTACTGGGTTGGTCATTCTTGCCCCCTATCCCGCCCAAGCGGAGACGCTGTCGAACGACACCATCGTATTGCTCCACAATGCCGGCATCAGCGACGAGGCGATCATCGCAAAGATCGCGAATGAGGATGCGGAATTTGATACATCCACCGATGCGTTGATCCAACTTAGTGGCAAGGGCATTACCGGATCGGTAATCGCGGCGATGATTGAACGGAATGCCGCGAAGGCGCCGCCACCTTCGTCACTGTCGCTCGACTCGCCTGATCCGATGATACCTCACCCTGCTGGGTTGTATATTCTTCAAAGTGATGCCGCGCCCCGGATGCACAGGATCGACTACACGGTCTCAAATCAAGCGAAGACAGGTGGCATTTTTGGGTATGCGCTTACCGGGGGCATCGCGTCCATGAGCATAAAGGTTGCGATCGCTAACGAAAGCGCGCGGACCATCACCCCTTCGAAACGGGCCATCTTCTACTTCTTTTTTGACGAGTCCAATCCGGCCACAGCCAGTAATGTCAGTCCGTGGGCGGGCGCCACGGTGGCCGCTGCGGCGTCGCCTAACGAATTTTCTCTGATCGGGCTGATGCCAAAGAAGGGGCGACGTGAGGCAAGGGTCGGAAGCATGAATATCGGTGGCAGCAAAATGGGGGTAATGGACAAGGATCGTCTGTCTTTCGATTATGATCTGGTTCGTCCGGGCGTCTATAAAGTTACGCCGACAGTCGACCTTTCTCCCGGAGAATATGGGTTCATCCAAGCGATGCCTGGTGCTGCGGTCGGTGGTGCAATGACAGCTCGTGTGTTTGATTTCACGGTTAAATGATGTTGCTTTTCCCTATTTTTTTGATGCTCGCGGGAACCGGAGACCAGTTACCAGTAGATTTGGCGATCGAGGGTGAACGCAAGGTAGGGGGCGTAAAAAAAGGCTTGGTTTGCGTTCCGGCGGGAGCCCTTAAGGCGCGCGACATCGCGCTTCCGTCTCGACGCAATGTGGCTGAGCGTGTTGGCACGGATGACGCCCTCCCTAGCATTGTCAGTATCGAGGCAAGCGTGTGCACGGCGTACATGGGCATTGGGAAGGCGCCAAAATCCCAACTTAGAATCCAGGTAGAATGGAGTTCCGCATCGGGGTCGTTGTGCGAAAAGTCGTGGGAAGGCGAAGCCAAAATCAAAGGGCGAGATTTGCGCGATGATCCAACCGTTATGCTTGAGGCAATAGACGTATCGTTCAAGCGGTGGGCAGCGGGGCGAGCGAGCTCTCCGGACTGCTCAGGCTAGCGCCCCCCTCCGCTACGCTCATTCTATGTCGAACAACCCCGCCAATTGTTCGACCATCGTGCCGCCCAATTGCTCGGCATCCATGATCGTGACCGCGCGGCTGTAATAGCGCGTTACGTCGTGGCCGATGCCGATCGCGCACAGCTCGACCGGCGATTTCTTTTCGATCCAATCGATCACCTGGCGCAGATGCTGGTCGAGATAGGCGCCATGATTGACCGACAGCGTGCTGTCGTCGACCGGCGCGCCGTCGCTGATCACCATCAGAATGCGGCGTTCTTCGGGCCGATTGACGATGCGGGCGTGCGCCCACATCAGCGCTTCGCCGTCGATATTCTCTTTCAGCAACCCCTCGCGCATCATCAGGCCGAGCGACTTGCGCGCGCGGCGATAGGGTTCGTCGGCGGGCTTGTAGATAATGTGCCGCAGGTCGTTGAGGCGGCCGGGGTGCGGTGGGCGTCCCGCGGCGAGCCAGTCCTCGCGGCTCTGCCCGCCCTTCCACGTCCGCGTCGTGAAGCCCAGAATCTCGGTCTTCACGCCGCAGCGTTCGAGCGTGCGGGCCAGAATATCGGCGCTGATCGCCGCAATGCTGATCGGCCGCCCGCGCATCGACCCGCTATTGTCGAGGAGCAGCGTGACGACGGTATCGCGAAAATCGGTATCGCGCTCGATCTTGTATGACAGCGAATGGCCCGGCGACACGACGACGCGGGCAAGACGCGAGGCGTCGAGCTGGCCTTCCTCCTGATCGAAATCCCAGGCACGGTTCTGCTGCGCCATCAGGCGGCGCTGCAACCGGTTGGCGAGCTTCGTCACCGCGCCCTGCAGATGCGTCATCTGCTGGTCGAGATAGGCGCGCAGCCGCGTCAATTCCTCTTCGTCGCATAATTCGGTGGCGGCGACGATCTCGTCATGCTTCTCGGTGAAGCGGACATAGTTGAAATCGGGAACGTCGGTGGGCAGGCGGTTGGGCCGCACGGGCAACATGCCCTCGTCGCCTTCGCCGCCCATCTCCGGCTCGCCGTCGGCTTCCATTTCCTGCGCGTCGGGATCGCTTTCGCCATCGTCGGCCTGATCGCCCGACATTTCGGCGCGCGCGTCGACCTGACTCTCGCCGGTGCCGCCGTCCTCGCTTTCCTGTTCTTCCTGGCTCTCTTCGGCTTCGGTCTGATCGTCCTCGCCGCCGTCCTCGGCGCCTTCCTCCAGCGGGTCGTCGGCCTGCATCAGGTCGAGGTGGCGCAGCGCCAGCCGCGCGGTTTCGGCAAAGGCGGCTTGATCGTCGATCAACATCGCGAGCGCGGTCAGGTCGGCGCCGGCGTCCTGGCTGATCCACTCGCGCACCAGCGACAGCCCGGTTTCGGTGCCCTGCGGCGCCTGTTCGCCGGTCAGCGCCTCGCGCAGCATCAGTTCGAGCGCGCTCGATATCGGGACTTCGCCGCGATCCTGCGCGCGGCTGATCGGGTCGCTGCGCATCCGCATGGCCAGGCTGGCGCGCAGATTGGCGCGCATACCCGCCATGCTGCGGGCGCCCAGCGCCTCGACCCGCGCGCGCTCCATCGCATCGAAGGCCGCGGCGGCGAGCGGTTCGACCGGTCGCGCTGCGGCATGCACCGTGTCGCTATGATGCTTCATGCGCAGCGCATAGCTGTCGGCAAAGCCGCGCGCCTCGGCCACCTGATCGGGCGGAAGGGTGCGCGACGGGGTCGGCACCTTGATCTGCTTGCCGATCTGTACCGGCGCGTCAGCGGTGAAACCCACCTCGACCTCGGCATCGCGCGTCACGGCGCGCGCTACACTCGACAGCGCGGTCTTGAAATCGTCGAGGGGAGACTGGCCGGACATCGAATCGGCTCTAACGGGCTTTCACCCACGAAGGAAGAGCATCGGCTCTAATCCGTGTCGCCATCGGGGAGACGGTTGCAATTCGTCTCGTCGAGCCGGCTCGGCACCTGTGGATCGGGGGCGAGGCGAAAGACATGGGCGAGATGCGTGGGCGTGCGTTCGGGCCGGCTGCGCTTGTCGCGGATCATGTCGACAAAATCCATACAGGCGAGCGCGCTGCGCAGGAAATCGCTGTGCCCCGTCGATCCGCGCGAAATGTCGGTGGTGTCGACGATCGTCAGGCCCGGAATGGCGGCGGCGTAGCAGCGTTCGGGCAGGCCCTTTGCGCGCAGATCGGCCGCCTCGAACGGATCGAAGCAATAGGGAGAGCCGAGCCGCGGATAGCCGTGCAGCGCGCGCGATGCGGCCAGCGCCTTGTCGCTGCGCGAAACATAGGCGGTGATGCGTCGGTCGCGCGCGACCCGCGCGGTGGCGAGTACGTCGTTCGCAATGTCGCGCTCGAACGTCTCGCGGTCGAAATCGGGCGAGGCGAGGATGATGTTGGAAATGTTGCTGCTGTCCGCGCTCGGCGCCGTCCGGTCGACATAGGCGATTGCGGGTATCACCAACCGCGCGCCGAGCGAGTGCGAAACGACGACGATTTCCTTTACCCACGGACGCTCGGCCAGCGCCTTCAGGAACAGGCGGAAATTGCGCACGTCATGATACATGTTGGTTTCGTCGACGGCATAGCTCAGCAGCTTGCCCTGCGACGGCCAGCTATATTCGACGATCGGCCCGTCGAATCCCGTCATCCGCGCGATCTGCGCCGCATCCTTCGACGTCGTTTCGAACGTCTCGCGATAACCATGGACATAAAGGAGGACGCGGCCTTGGCGGCGATCGGTTTCGGCCTGCAGACCCGCCCACCAGTCGCCCGCCTCCTGAAACGCAAGCGGGGTCAGAAAGCGCGTCTTGCCGTCGACCTTTCTGTCGTGCGGCGCGGCGAAGCGGCCATAGCGGATGCAGTCGCCGCGATGGTTGGTCAGCCGGATGTCGGGCGTCCGGCAATCGGGAAGGCGGCTCGTGACGAAGAAGAGCGGCAACGCCGCGGTATCGACCTCCGCCCCGGCCTGCGCGGTGCAGCGTGCGTCGGCGACATAGGCCGAATGCGGAACCTTGCCATAATCGACCGCGGTCGCGCATCCTGCAAGCGGGAAGGCGAGAGCGAAAGCGAACAGGCGCTTGGGGAGGCGGGGCATGCGCGGGAATCGCCGGATCATGGCGGCGACGCTGGCAGAGCGCAGCGGGCTTTGGAAGCGCGAAGTGCGGCTTCAGGCTGTATTGATGAATTAATACACGTTGTTATAGTGGCTCCGCTGCGCGCGGTTGGCCGTGCAGCGACAGGGAAGGAAAATCATGTTCGCACTTGCCGCGCTGATGCTCGCTGCAACCGCCGCGCCCGCGGCTCCCGCCTATGAGCCGAGCTTCGACCCGAGCCGGCTCAAGCAGACTGTCGCGGGCGAGCCGGGGCAGGCGCTCGTGCTCGGATCGCCGCACCTGTCTGGCTTTCCCAAGGATTTCGATGCCAAAGCCCTCGACCCGCTGCTGGCCAGGCTCGCCGCGTGGCAGCCGCAGATCGTCACCATCGAAGGGCTCTCGGGCCCCGATTGCGAGATGCTGCTGCGCTACAAGCCGATCTATCCCGGCGTGTATGACGATTATTGCTGGAGCCCCGAACCTGCGCGCGCGGCGACGGGGCTCGACGTTCCGGCAGCGACGGTCGAGGCGGAGCGGCTCCTCGCCGACTGGCCCGCCGAGCCCACCGCGGCGCAGCGCCGGCATCTCGCCGCGGTTTTCCTGGCCGGCGGCGAGCAGGCATCGGCGCTGGTCCAATGGCTGCGCTTGCCCGCGACCGAACGCCGCGCGGGCGACGGGCTCGATGCGGTGCTGGCCGAACGGCTGACGATGCTGACGACGCGTCGCAACGAAAATTTCCTGATCGGCGCGGCGCTCGCCGCGCGGCTGGGGCTCGAGCGTGTCTATTCGGTCGACGATCACAGCGCCGATGCGGCGACCAATCGCGTCTCGGGTGAAGCGGGTTATGGCGAAGCGATCCAGCGCGCTTGGGACAATCCGGTGACCGCGAAGCGCAGCGCTATCGACGCCGACCTCAGAAAGCGGCTCGACGGTGACGGCGTGCTCGCCCTCTATCGCGCCTACAACAGCCCGGAGGCGACGCGGATGGCGTTCGACAGCGATTTCGGTGCCGCGCTCGCCGAGCCGTCGCCGCAGCATTACGGCCGCTACTACACCGGCTGGTGGGAAACGCGGAACCTGCGCATGGTCGCCAATATCCGCGCCGCGATGGCGGCGCAGCCCGGTGCGCGTGCGCTCGTCATCGTCGGCGCGTCGCACAAGGGCTATTTCGAAGCCTATCTGCACATGATGCACGACATCCGGCTCGTCGATGCCGAGGCGGTGCTGCGCTGAACGGGAGGGGAAAGGCGCGCGCTCTCTCGCCTTATTTGCCGACGACGCCTTCGGGCAGGTCTTCGCCGAACACGCGCTGATAATATTCGGCGACGATCATCCGTTCGGCCTCGTCGCACTTGTTGAGGAACGACAGACGGAAGGCGAAGCCCAGGCTGTGGAAGATCGCCGCATTCTGGGCCCAGCTGATGACGGTGCGCGGCGACATGACAGTCGAGATATCGCCGTTGACGAAGCCCTGACGCGTCAGATCCGCAACCTTCACCATATTGGCGACGGTGGCATCGTCGGTACCCGGCACCTTCTTCAGGATGATCTCGCTCTCGGTCGCCGCGGGCAGATAGTTCAGCGTCACAACGATGTTCCAGCGGTCCATCTGGCCCTGGTTGATCTGCTGCGTGCCGTGATAGAGCCCGCTCGTGTCGCCCAGCCCGACGGTGTTCGCGGTGGCGAACAGGCGGAAGTGCGGGTTCGGGCGGATGACGCGGTTCTGATCGAGCAGCGTCAGCTTGCCTTCGGCTTCCAGCACGCGCTGGATCACGAACATTACGTCGGGCCGCCCCGCGTCATATTCGTCGAAGACGAGCGCGGTCGGCGTCTGCAACGCCCAAGGGAGCAGGCCTTCGCGGAATTCGGTCACCTGCTTGCCGTCGCGCAGCACGATCGCATCGCGCCCGACAAGGTCGAGGCGGCTGATATGCGCGTCGAGGTTGATACGGATGCACGGCCATTTCAGCCGCGCCGCCACCTGTTCGATATGCGTCGATTTGCCGGTGCCGTGATAGCCCTGCACCATGACGCGGCGGTTATATTTGAAGCCCGCGAGGATCGCGAGCGTGGTGTCGCCGTCGAAGACATAGGAGGGGTCGAGGTCGGGAACCCGCTCGTCGGATTCGCTGAACGCCGGCACCTTCATGTCGATGTCGACCCCGAACAGCTCGCGCGCATCGACCTCGGTATCGGGCGCTGCCAGCAGCGTCGAACCATGATGGTCGGGAAGGCTGTTCGGAATATCGGTCATGATCGCGTCCATCAGTTTCATGCTCGTCATGCTGAACTTGTTTCAGCATCCATTCGGCGCACCGTCTGAAATGGAGCGCCGAATGGACCCTGAACCAAGTTCAGGGTGACGGGGAAGAGGAGTCGGCGGGGTGCCGCCGACCTTGGGAGCGCGGTATCGCGATGGGTTGCCCCTTGCAACGCCTTATTCAGAACAGATCAAGCGCCTTCATCACCGCCGACTGGTCGTAATAGGGGCGCTCGCAGACGATCCGGTCGCTGCCGGGGGCGAATTCGAAACTCGCCGCCATGCGAATGCGAAACGCCTTGCCCGTCGGCTCGACGGTTCGTAGCCCCAGCTTCAGCGGGCCGAGGTGCGTGCCGGTCAGCCAGAATTCGACGAGCACCGTGTCGGTCGCTGCGTCGGCGGCGATCGCGATGATCTCGTTCGCCTGATCGGGAAAGGGTTCGCGCGACGCGGCGAAATAGGATCGCACTGCGGCCTCGCCGTCAAAGACGGTGCCGGGGCCGAGCAGTTCGTAACGTGGATGATCGAATGTCGCGATCACTCCGTCCCAGTCGTGGGTGATCTCCAGCGCCATATGGCGTTTCACCGTTTCGATCCGCGCCGCGTCGAGTTCGCTCATCCGTGCCTCTCCTATGCAAATGGCCTGGCCTTGCGCAGCAATTGATAGGCCGCGACGACTTCGCCCAGCCGCACCTCATGGCTGCGGTCGCCGCCGTTGCGGTCGGGGTGATATTTGCGCACCAGCTCGCTGTAGCGGCGGCGCAGCGCCGCGCGGTCGGCATCGGTGGCGAGCCCCATCAGCTGCAGCGCGCGATGCTCCTCGCGGGTGAAGCGCGGGTCGGCGGCTTCGCGCCGCGCCTCGTCCATGCGCTGGCGAAAGCGCGCGCCGAGAGCATCCATCGGATCCTTGAAATCGGCCCAGCGCGGCGGCAGGTCGGCGCTGCCGGCAGCGCGAAAGGTGCGGCTTTCGGTCTCCCAACCCGCGGTCGGCGACTGCGCGGCCATGATCTGGTCGGCGTTCATGCCCTCGAAATAATTATAGCCCGCGTTGAATTCGCGAACATGGTCGAGGCACAGCCAGCGATAGGGTGGCGGTCCGTCGGGCGAGCGGTGCGGCGAAGCGGGGGCGCGAAATTCGCCGGGCTCTTGGCAGCCGGGAACCGCGCAAGGGGCCTCACGCGGAACGCGGCCGTGGAATCGGGGGGAGCGGGGGCTTGTCATGCTGGGTATCTGCTCCCAACATGGAGGCATGACGCAAAAAGGTCCAGCCCAACGCGAAATGGAAACGCTGCTCGCCGCGGCTTTCCCCGACGCCGATTTCACCCTGAATAACGACAGCGCGGCGCATCACGGCCACGCCGGCGATGACGGCAGCGGCGAATCGCATTTCAGCCTGACGATCCGATGGGCGGGCTTCGCGGGCCAGACCCGCGTCGCGCGCCAGCGGGCAGTAAACAAGGCGCTCGGCGACATGCCGGGCAACCGCGTTCACGCGCTGGCGATCCGGGCGCTCGCGCCGGGCGAATGAGGCGCGGATGACCGAGCATCGCATCTATCGGATGAGCTTCGCGAAGGTTTACCCGCTGCTGGTCACCAAGGCCGAACGCAAGGGACGAACGAAGGCCGAGGTGGATCAGGTTATCGGTTGGCTCACCGGCTACAGCCAGCAGGAGCTCGAGGCTTTGCTCGCGGCCGGCACCGATTACGCCGGCTTTATCGCGGGCGCGCCGGCGATGAATGCGGCACGCACGCAGATTCGCGGCGTCATCTGCGGCGTGCGTATCGAAGAAATCGACGATCCGCTGATGCGCGAGATACGCTATCTCGACAAGCTGATCGACGAACTGGCGAAGGGCAAGGCGATGGACAAGATATTGCGGGCGCCCGCGCCATGACGATCGGCAAGGTCAACCTCGCCGCAGCCTTTGCGACCTTCCACGATCACTGGAACCCGCGTGTCGCCGGCGACATCAATGATTTTCAGGTCAGGCTGGTCAAATTCGAAGGCAAGTTCGACTGGCATCACCATGAAACGGAAGATGAATTGTTTCTGGTGGTGCAGGGCCGGATGAAGATGGGCCTGCGTAGCGGCGACGTGATCGTCGGGCCGGGCGAATTCATCATCGTGCCGCACGGAACCGAACATTGTCCCGAGGCGCTGGACGGCGAGTGCCATGTGCTGCTGCTCGAACCGGGATCGACGCGCAACACCGGCACGGTCGAAACCGACAAGACGCGCCACAGGCTGGAAAGGATCGGCTGATGTTCACCGTCATTACCCCCTCGACCCATGACATCGGGGCTTTCGATGTGCGGCGCACGCTGCCGAACAAGGAGCGGACGATGGTCGGCCCCTTCATCTTCGTCGATCAGTTCGGACCGGCGCATTTCGACATCGGGCAGGGGATGGACGTGCGCCCGCATCCGCACATCAACCTCGCCACCGTCACCTATTTGTTCGAAGGCGCGATCGACCATCGCGACAGTCTTGGTACGTGGGCGACGATCCGGCCGGGCGCGTGCAACCTGATGACCGCCGGGCGCGGCATCGTCCATTCGGAGCGCACGCCCGCGGCCGAACGCGCGACCGGATCGCCGATCTCGGGCATGCAGACGTGGCTGGCGCTGCCCGACGGCAAAGAAGAGATCGACCCGGCGTTCGAACATGTCGCCAAGGAAGATCTGCCGCTGATTGAGGACGGCAAGGTGTCGGCACGCGTGATCATGGGGACGCTATGGGGCGCGACATCGCCGATCACCCAGCACGCCGCGACCATCTATGCTGACATATTGATGGCGGCGGGAGCCAGCCTGCCGATTGAGGCGGAGGCCGATGAGCGGGCGGTGCTGGTCGCGATGGGCGACGCGACCCTCGATGGCGAAGCGCTCGACCGTTACAGCCTCTATATATTGAAGCCGGGGCAGGCGATGACGCTGCGCGCCGCCACCGACGCGCGCGTGATGCTGCTCGGCGGCGAAGCCTTCCGCACCCCGCGGCACCTGTGGTGGAATTTCGTCAGCTCTTCGCGCGACCGGATCAATCAGGCGAAGCACGACTGGAAGGACGGCAATTTCCCGCTGGTCGCGGGCGACAGCGAAGAATTCATCCCGCTGCCCGACGCGCCCAAGACGCCGGGCTATCCGTGATCGATTGCGAGCTTGCAGGGCCTACCTTTCGCGGGTCGCGCCGAACGACTTTCTTCACCGTCATCTCGGACTTGATCTGGGATCCATTCACGCAGCGTCGGAACAATGGATCCCGGATCAAGTCCGGGATGACGAAAGGCGAATAGGCTCGCCTACCACACTCCGTTCACCCTTCTACAAGCTCAGGGTGAGCGGGTGGGGAAGTGGCAATGTCCGCATTCGATCCCAAAGCCGCCGTCAGCGCAGCCGTTCCAATATCCTTGCAAACAGCCAGTCCGCGTCGCCGCCCGCGAAGCTGTGCGACGCGCTGTCGAGACGCTTGACCGGGATGTTTGCGGGCCGGCAATGCGCGATGAATGCCTGCGCGGTGCGGTCGCCGGTCGCGAGCAGGATCGTCGCGGGGCAAGCCAGCGCGGTCATCGCCGCGTCGAGGCGCGCGGCGAGGCTGTCGGGTGCGGCGGCTTGCGGCGTCCGTTTCATCGCCGACAGGCCGCGGACCAGTTTGCCGATATCGATCTCGCCCTTCAGCAGGCGCAGCAGGCTTTTCGGATCCTTGATCCGCGCCAGATAGCGTGCGCGGATCGCCGAGGCTGGCGGCAGCGCCGGCTGTTCGCCTGCATCCGATTCCGCATCATCATAAGTCCACGGATTGGCGAGGATCAGACCGTCGAGTGGGAGCGGCTGGTGCAGCAGCAGCGCGCTCGCGGCATCGCAATTGCCGAAGGCAATGATGCGGGTGACGTGCGGCGCGGCCGTGCGAAACGCGGCGATCGCGGCGGCGATGTCGGGGCCGCTGTGCATATAGCCGCCATTCTCGCCTTCGCTGTCGCCGATCCCGCGGCGATCGAAGCGAAAGGCCGGGTGACCCGCCGCCGCGATCCGCTGTGCCAGCATCGCCATGCCGCGATGCGCGCCGCTGCGAATCTCGTTGCCGCCCGACACGATCAGCAGCCCGGTCGTGCCCGGCGCATCGTCGAAGCTTGCGGCCAGCGCCGCGCCTTCGCAGAGGAAGGTCAGCTGATGCCGCATGTCCGGCTCCATGCGGCGATGTCGGCCGCCATCGCGTCAGCCATGGCGGCGTCTTCGCCCGGTTCGGCGCGCAGCCACAGCGGCGTGCCGGCAATCGCTTCGTCGCCGCTGCCCAGCGCCACAGTGCGCAGCGGCGTGACCGCCTGCGGCTCGCTTGTCGCGAGGGACGCGACCATCGCCGGCGACAAGCAATTGCCGGCGAGCAGCAAGGGCTCGCTTTTCGCCTGTTCCTGAAGGCTGTCGAGCGAAGATGTCACGCCCGCCTCGCGATCGGCGCTGACGCGCGCACGCAGCAGGGTGCGGAGCAGCGAGCTGCCGCCGACGGGCGCCAGCCGCCACCATGCGGCGGCCGCGGCCTGATGGTCGATCAGCGCGCCGCCGCGCAGCGCGGCGATAATGATCGGCCCCTCTATTTCACCGGCCGTCTCGGCAAAGGCGCTCTGCCACCGGTTCAAATCGACATCGGCGAGCGCGACGGGGCTTTCATTCTGGCCCGGCAGGTCGGGAAGCACGGCGGCGAAACCTTGCGCCGCCAAGGCGCGCATCGCGCGCACGATAGTGCGGCGGCTGCGGTTCGCTTCCTCGAACAAGGGGGCCGCGACCAGGATCGTCGCGCGGGGCGTGCCGACGGGCGCGATGCGAAGCCTATGCTCTTCCATTCGCCCCTCGCATGTCGGTCAGCCCTGAACCTTGCGTTCGGCGAAGCGCAGCAGATTGCCATAGGTTTCGAAGATTTCGCCGTCGACGTCGTCATCGTCGATCAGGATGCCGAGACGGTCCTCCATCTCGGTCAGCACGGTTGCGACGGCCATGGAATCGAATTCGGGCAGTTCGCCGAACAGGCCGCTGTCTTCGGTCAGCGCTGCCGCGCGTTCGGCGCCAAGGCCGAGGACGTCGGCGAGCAGGGCGCGAAGGGTGGCGTCGACTTTATGGACTTCGGTCATGGGTCTTTCCTGAGCAGCGAACGGGCAAAGGCCTTCAATGCCGGTCCCCATGCCGCGATGCGCCCGCGATTGAAAGCCTCCAATCGCCACAAGGGCTCGTGCCGGTTCATCCAGTCGCGCTTGTAGGCGTCGTTGCCCGTCCCGAAATCGATACGGCGCACGCCATCGACCGCGATGACATGGCGAAACAGAGCCGCCGAAAGCAGGGTGCCGGGCGATGCCTTCAGACTGTCCTCGACATGCGCGAGCTTGTGGATGAAGGCGGTGCCGTCCTCCACCGTCCAATATTGCGCCGCCACCGCTTCGCCGTCGATCCGCGCCAGCCCCATGCGAAAGGTGCCGCGCGCGCTTTCTTCTTCGGCAAAGGCGCGGAGCAGAGCGGGGTTGCCCTCTTCGGGCTTCCAGCTCGCGGCGTAGATATGCTCATAGGCCGCCCAGGCATCGGCGTCGAATGCGGTCAGAATCTCGATCGCGACAATATTCTTTTTCGCCTTGCGCTGGACCGTGCTGCGCAGCGCGCCGGGGCGGGTGGCCCACCAGCCGTCATGATCGAGCCCCGTCAGGTCGAGCCAGTGGCGATCGCCCGCCGGCACCGCGCGCACCCACCAGCCGGCGGCGCGCATCGCGGTTGCGATGCTGTCCTTTTCGGCATCGGGCACGGGATAGAGCGTCAGGCGTGCGGCCTCGGCGCGGGCGCGTGCGAACAGGTCGCGCAGCGCCGCCATATGGTCGCCCTGGCCGGTATAAAGCGGGCGGATCGCAAAGCTGTACCAGTTGGCAAGCCCGGAAACCGCGCCCGATTTTTCACGCCGAAGCGGTAGCCACGCCGCGGTTTCGCCTGCGGAGCCCACCGCATCGATTCGGCCTTCTCCGGCAAATCCGTGCGCGGCGAGCAGGTCGAACCATTGGGGACGGTCGAACGGCGAAGCATGGCCCATGCCGCGTGCTGCGGCGGGCAGCTTGGCATCATTAGCGTGATGTTCACCGTTCCCATCCATGGTGCGGCGCTCTATCACCACTGTCCTAACAGCCGATGACCAAAGCCGAAAACCCGCCCTCATACCCCCTCGACCATCTCGCGCTGCGCGGCGCGGCCGATGCGCCTGCGCTGCTCATCGGCGACGCGCCGATGTCGTTTGCCGATCTCGATGCGGGTGTCGGCCGGCTGGCGGCATGGCTGCGCGCCGCGGGCGCCCGGCCCGGCGACCGGGTGGCGAGCTGGAGCGCGAAGACGCGCGCCGCCTGCCTGATGCCGCTCGCCGCGGCGCGCGCCGGGCTGATCCATGTGCCGGTCAATCCGCTGCTGAAGGCGCCGCAGGTCGCGCATATTCTGGCCGACAGCGGCGCAGCGCTGTTGCTTACCAATCGCGCGCGGGCCGACATGCTGGGCGACGGCCTTCCCGGCGGCTGTGCGCTGCGCGATCTGACTGCGGTCGAGGCGGCGATCGACGGCCATCCGGAGCGCTTGCCCCCTTCGGCGGGCGATCCCGGCGATCTGGTCGCCATTCTCTATACCAGCGGATCGACCGGGCGGCCCAAGGGCGTGATGCTCAGCCACGCCAATCTGTGGCTTGGTGCCGAGAGTGTCGCGACCTATCTGGCGCTTGGCGCCGATGATCGCGTGCTGGCGGTGCTGCCTTTCAGCTTCGATTATGGCCAGAACCAGCTTCTTTCGGCCTGGTATGCAGGTGCGGCGGTGGCGCCGCTCGATTATCTGGCGCCGCGCGATGTGGTGAAGGCGGTGGCGCGGCACGGCGCGACGACGCTTGCCGGGGTGCCTCCCTTATGGGTGCAACTGGTCGAGGTCGATTGGCCGGTGGATGTCGCCGCATCGCTGCGCCGCCTGACCAACAGCGGCGGCGCACTGACGCCGTCGCTGATCGACGCGATGCGCGCGACTTTTGTCGAGGCCGACATTTATCCGATGTACGGCCTGACCGAAGCGTTCCGGTCGACCTGGCTCGACCCGGCGCTCGTCGCCGCGCATCCAACCTCGATGGGCCGTGCGATTCCGCACGCCGAAATCCTCGTCTGCCGACCCGATGGCAGCATCACCGCCGATGGCGAAGCGGGCGAGCTCGTCCATTGCGGGCCGCTTGTCGCGCAGGGCTATTGGCGCGACGCCGAACGCACCGCCGAGCGTTTCCGCGCGGCGCCTGCCGCATCGGCGTGGGGCGGCATCGCCGTGTGGTCGGGCGACACGGTGCGCCGCGATGGTGACGGCCTGCTCTATTTCGTCGGCCGCGACGATGCGATGATCAAGACCGCGGGCAACCGCGTCAGCCCGACCGAGGTCGAGGATGCCGCCGTTGCCACCGGCATGGTCTATGAAGCCGTCGCCTTCGGCGTGCCCGACGCGCGGCTGGGCGCTGCGATCCAGTTGATCGTGCGCGGCAAGGCCGATGCGGACCGCGAGGCGTTCGCCGCCGAACTGCGCCGGACGCTCCCCAACTTCATGCAGCCCAAGGCAGTCGAGTGGCGCGAGGCGTTGCCGCGCAATCCCAATGGCAAGCTCGACCGCGTCGCGATCGCGGCCGAATGGGGTGCAGGGGTGGCGGCATGAAGCCGCACGGCCCGATCCCGCCCGGCTTTGCTGCCGACGCCGACGGCATGCTGCGCATAGGGGGCCGGCGTGCCGATGCCCTCGCCGAGGCGGCGGGCGACACGCCGCTCTTTGTCTATGACCGCGCGATGCTGACCGCGCGCGCCGCCGAATGGCGCGCCGCAATGCCCCGTGAGGTGCAGCTCCATTATGCGATGAAGGCCAATCCCTTCGCGCCGCTACTCGCGCATATGGCGACCATCGTCGACGGGTTCGACGTGGCATCCGGCGGGGAATTGGCGTTGGCGCTGGCGAGCGGCATGGCGGCCGAACACATCAGCTTCGCTGGCCCCGGCAAGCGCGACCGCGAACTGGAAGCGGCGATTGTAGCGGGCGCGACGCTCAATCTCGAATCGGCGGGGGAGGGGGCACGGGCGCTGGCCATTGCCGACCGTATCGGGACGCGGCCCCGGCTCGCAGTGCGCGTCAATCCCGATTTCGACCTCAAGGGATCGGGCATGAAAATGGGCGGCGGCGCCAAGCCGTTCGGGGTCGATGCCGACGCGGTGCCGGCGCTGGTCCGCACGCTGATCGATGCCGGCGCCGATTGGCGCGGCTTTCATATTTTCGCAGGATCGCAGGCACTTGATGCCGATGCGATCGCCGATACGCAGGCGCAGACGGTCGCGCTCGCGGCGCGGCTTGCAGAGGCGGTCGGCGCCACGCCGCCGCTCGTCAACCTGGGCGGCGGCATGGGGGTTCCCTATTTCCCCGGCGACCGCGCGGTCGACGCTGCGACGGTCGGGGCGCGGCTCGCCGAAACGCTCGGCGCGCGAGGCGCCGCGCTGGCAGAGAGCGGCTTTGCGATGGAACTCGGCCGCTGGCTCGTCGCCGAGGCCGGGGTCTATCTCATGCGCGTCGTCGACCGGAAAGTCAGCCACGGCGAAACTTTCCTCGTCACCGACGGAGGACTGCATCACCAGCTCGCCGCGAGCGGCAATTTCGGGACGGTGATCCGGCGCAACTATCCGATCGCGGTTGCCGGCCGGTTCGGCCGCGAGGCCGTCGAAACCGTGTCAGTCGTCGGCTGTCTGTGCACCCCGCTCGACCGGCTGGGCGATCAGGTTGGCTTGCCGCGCGCCGATGTCGGCGATCTGATCGCGCTGTTCCAGGCGGGCGCCTATGGCGCCTCGGCGAGCCCCGCTGCATTCCTCGGACAGGGGCCGGCGCTCGAGATGCTCGTCTGAACCTTACCGAACGCGGTTAAATTTTGTGCCGAAGCGGCACAATGTGCGACAAGCGCGGACACAACTTATCCCAATACTAACGGTATGTTCACCCTTTTCCAGCATGGCTGACCCTGACGCATTGGCTGTTGCTGCGGGGATTGGCGCCGCGGCGGCACCCGTCCGCTCGAAAGGTGAATTGAACATGACGTCCTTCCCCTCGCTTCGCGCCGCCCGCGCCGCGCTGATTTCCGGCATCGCCGCGACCGCGCTGACCGGGTGCATGGGGGCCGGCACCACCGCGCCGCAGCTTCCCAGCGCCAATTTCGTCGCGAACCAGGAAGGGCCCGGCGAGGAATATATCATCGGGCCGCTCGACGAGCTGCAGATCTTCGTGTGGCGCAACCCCGAACTCGGCGGCAAGGTGCAGGTGCGTCCCGATGGCCGGATCACCACGCCGCTGATCACCGACATGCCCGCGGTCGGCAAGACGCCGACGATGCTCCAGCAGGACATCAAGCTCGCGCTCAGCCAATATATCACCGACCCCATCGTCAGCGTGATCGTCACCAGCTTCAACAGCACCTTCTCGCAGCAGGTGCGCGTCGTCGGCGCCACCGAAAAGCCGGCGTCGATTCCGTATCGCGCGAACATGACCGTGCTCGACGCGATGATCGCGGTCGGCGGTCTCGGCGACTATGCCGCTGGCAACAAGGCGCGACTCGTCCGCTTCGACAAGGGCAGCGGCAAGCAGCATGAATATGGGCTTCGCCTCAACGACCTGATCAAGCGCGGCGACATCAAGGCGAACGTCAAGCTTCAGCCGGGCGACGTCATCATCATCCCCGAAAGCATGTTCTGACGGCGTTTGCGCGCCCCCGACCGCCACTGCCCAGCAAGGACTGACGACAAGCGATGAACGGCCTTTACGACGAATTCCGGGTTGCGGTGCACAGCGTCTGGACGCGGCGCTGGCTCGTGCTCGCGGTCGCCTGGGGCATTTGCATCCTGGGCTGGCTGGCGATCGCGTCGATCCCGAACCGCTATGACAGCCGCGCGCGCCTGCTCGTCGATGTGAACCAGATCCTGCCCGACGATGCGCAGGGCGGATCGTTCGGCGGGCGCCAGCAGATCGACCAGATTCGCGAAACGCTGACCAGCGCGCGCAATCTGGAGAAGGTCGCGACGACCACCGGCCTGATCCCGGCGGGTGCGGGCGAGCGCGAGAAAGCGGGCGCGGTCGCGATGCTGCAAAAGAATATCAAGATCGTGCCGCAGCAGGACAATATCTTCGAAATCACGTCGAGCGTCGGCATCGGCAGCCTGTCGGACGCCGACAATGCCAAGCTGGCGAGCGGTGTGCTTGACAGCCTGATCACCGTCTTTCGCGACGATCAGTTGCGCGGGGGCCGCGTCGATGCACGCGAGGGGCTGAAATTCCTCGATTCGCAGATCGCTGACCGCGAAAAATCGCTGCGCGAGATCGAGGGGCGGCGCGCCGCGTTCGAGGCGCAGAATATCGGCCTGATTCCGGGCGGCGCCGGATCGCCCGCCCAGCGCGTCGATGCGGCGCGCGCCGAACTCAGCCAGATCGAAACACAACTGGTTGCGGCGCAGGCGGCGCTGGCGGCCGCGAACGGCCAGCTCGCCTCGACCCCCGCGACGGTGCCGGGCGCAGGCGGTGTCGGCGGCGGCGTCGCGCGGCAGCAGCTTGCGGGCGCGCAGAACGAGCTTGCATCGATGCGCGCACGCGGGCTGACCGACGCGCACCCCGATGTGATCGCGCTCAAGAGCCAGATCGCCTCGCTCAAGGCGCAGGCCGACCGCGAAGGCAATGGCGGTGGCGGCGGGATGCAGAACCCCGCCTATTCGTCGCTGGCCGCGATGCGCGCCGAGCGTCAGGCCACCGTCAGCGCGCTGTCGGCGCGCAAGGCGCAGCTCACTGGCGACATCGCGCGCATCACCTCGCAGCAGATCCAGAACCCGGGCATTGCCGCGGAATATGACCGGATCAACGGCGAATATACGGCGCAGAAGGCACAGTATGACAAGCTGCTCGCGCAGCGCGAACAGGTGCGGCTGCGCGGCGACGTGCAGACCGAAACCGACGCGATCCGGATCGAGTTGCTCGATCCGCCGTCGAAGCCGACCAGCCCTGCGGCGCCCAATCGCCCGCTGTTCCTGACGCTCGTCCTGCTCGCCGGGATTGGCGGCGGCATCGGCGCGGCTTTCGGCCTGGCGCAGGTGCGCACAAGCTATGCTACCGCCGCGAAGCTCGAGCGCGCGAGCGGACTTCCCGTCATCGGATCGATCACCGAGGTCGTGACGCCCGACCGGCACGTCGAGCGGCGCAAGCGGCTTGTCTGGCTTGCCAGCGGGGGCGCGGCGCTCGTCGGCCTCTATGCGCTGCTGCTGGTCGCCGAATTCGTCCAGCGTGGCATGGTCGCGTGAGCGAGGAAAAGGACATGAACGACCAACGCCCCGTCAAGCGCCAGCCCTCGCTGCTCGAACGCGCGGCCGACATGTTCGGCCTCGATCCCGCGAAGCATGCCCCGACGATCGACGTGTCGCAGCTTCCGCCCGAACCCGAGCGCAAGGGGAAGAGGGCAAAGCCTGCCGCCGAAGCGCCGCAGCCCGAAATCCTGCCGCCCGAAGCGCCGGTACCGGCGGTCGAGACCACGTCCGCGCCCGCGGCAAAGGCATCGCCGCGCAAGGAGGTGGCGCGCGCCGCCCCGGCGATCGCCGCCAACCGGCAGGGCAAGATCGATCGCGAGCGGCTCGCGGCGCGCGGGATGGTGGTACCTGGCGCGCCTGTCACCGGCATCGCCGAAGAATATCGTATCGTGAAGCGCGAGATCATTCGCAACTTCGCGGGCACCGCCAACCGTCCCGTCGTGCCGCGCGGTCACCGCGTACTGATCGCATCGGCCAATCCGGGCGAGGGTAAGACCTTTACCGCGGTCAATCTGGCGCTCAGCCTTGCGGTCGAGGCCGATCATGACGTGCTGCTCATCGATGCCGACATTGCCAAACCCAGCGTCCTCGAAACGCTGGGGCTGCCCGATGGGCCGGGCCTGATGGACGCGCTCGCCGATCCGCACTTGCCGCTCGGCGACTGCCTGATCCAGACCGATATTCCGGGACTGAAGGTCATGCCTGCTGGAACGCAGCATATGCACGACACCGAACTGCTGGCATCGGCCCGAACCGAGACGCTGCTCGCGCAGCTCGAACAGGGTGCGCCGGGGCGGATCATCATCCTCGATTCACCGCCGGTTCTCGCCGCATCGCCGGCCGCGGTGCTCGCGGGGCATGTCGGCCAGCTCATCATCGTGGTGCGCGCCGATCAGACGCTCGAATCCTCGCTGCGAGATGCGGTCGGGCTGATGGGCGGTTGCCCGCATATCCAGCTGCTCCTCAACGGGGTGAAATTCTCGCCGGGCGGCCGCCGCTTCGGCACCTATTACGGACAGGGAGGCGCGTCATGATGCGCGACCGGACTTATTTGCGCGGCGTGGCCGCAATCGCGGCGTTGTTGCTCGCCGGCACGGCGACGGGCGCGCAGGCCCAATGGTCGCAGGACAGCGGTTCCGGTTCGGGCTCGGGCTCGGGCTCGGGCGCAAGCAATGCTGCCCCGGCTTCGGGTGCGGCGTCCGGCGAAAGCGACCGCAAGGGCGGCAAGCGCGCCGAGAAGCAGAAGAAGCGCCGCCAGGTCGAGGTCAGCCCCTATCTCGAGATCGGCCAGGTACTCACTGCCGAGCTCAAGAATGGCGGCGACGTGCTCACCTACACGACCGTAGCGGCCGGGGTCGATGCGGTGATCGCGACGCGCCGCGCCGAGGCGGCAGCCACGATTCGCTACGAACATCGCTTTGGGGAATCGGGCGGTCTTGGAGATGCCGACGTGCTCAGCGGTCTCGCGCGGGCGCGCCTCGAACTGATGCAGGGCTTCAATATCGAAGGCGGCGCGCTTGCGACCCGTGCGCGCGCCGACGGTCGGGGCGCCGATAGCGGCCTGTTCATCGGCGGCGCGAACAATGTCGCCAATCTCTATTCCATCTATGCCGGTCCGACGCTGACCAAGCGCATCGGCAACCTCGACTTCGGAGCCGGCTATCGTTTCGGTTATACGAAGGTCGACATCGATACGCCCGCGGTGCTCGCACCGGGCGTTCCGGTCGGCGATGCCTATGACAGCTCGACCAACCATGTCGCTTGGGCCAGCCTCGGCCAGCGTCCGGGCGATCTGCCCTTCGGCTGGCAGGTTTCGGGCGGCTATGAGCGCGAGGATAGCAATCAGCTCGACCAGCGGTTCGAGGGCAAATATGCCCGCGCGGACGTTACGGTGCCGATCAGCCCCAGCGTCGCCTTGCTGGGCGGCGTGGGCTATGAAAAGGTCCAGATTAGCCAGCGCGATCCGCTGCTCGACACCAATGGGGTGCCGGTGCGCGATTCGAACGGCCGTTTTGTCACCGACACGTCGCAGCCCCGACAGCTCTCGTTCGACACCGACGGGCTGATCTGGGATGCAGGCGTGATGTGGCGCCCGAGCCCGCGCACCTCACTGACCGCACGCGTCGGCCGCCGCTATGGCGACACGGTCTATACCGGCAGCTTCGCCTATCGTCCCGACGACAGGACGCTGTTCCAGCTTGGCGTGTATGACGGACTTTCGAGCTTCGGGCGCGGGCTGACCACAGGGCTGTCGGCGCTGCCGACGCAGTTCGACCCGACGCGCAACCCGATCAGCGGCGATGTGAACGCCTGCGTCTTCGGGCAGCAGAGTGGCGGATGCCTTGCCCCGCAGCTTGCCAATACGACAACCGCGCAGTTCCGCAGCAGCGGCGTGCAGGCGATCCTGTCGTCGCGCTATGGCCGCTGGAGCTATGGTGTCGGTGCGGGATACGACCGCCGCAAGCTGCTGGTGCCGACCGGATCGGTACTCGGCGCGATCAACGGCACGGTGGACGAGGCCTATTATCTTTTCGTCTCCGCCGGGCGCCAGCTCGATTCCTCGTCGGACCTCAGCATTTCGGGCTACCTCAACTATTTCGACAATGGTTCGCCTGGCGCGTCCGACGTCCAGTCGGCCGGTATCTCGGCGGCCTATTCGCGGCGCTTCTGGCGCGGCCTGACCGGAACGGCGGCGGCGGGACTCAACGCCTTCGACCAAGATGGCTTCAACAGCCAGCTTATCGGATCGGCGCTCGTCGGCCTGCGTTACAACTTCTGATCCAGCACAACGGGATTATTGCGATGTACGATCAATTCTACGGCTTCACCGGACGCCCGTTCCAGCTGACGCCCGATCCCGCTTTCTATTTCGAGAGCGGAACGCACCGCAAGGCGATGTCCTACCTTGGCTATGGGCTGGCGCAGGGCGAAGGCTTCATCGTCATCACCGGCGATGTCGGCGCGGGTAAGACGACGCTGGTCGGCCATTTGATGAACACGATCGATCCGAACCGGCTGACCGCGGTCAAGCTGGTGTCGACACAGGTCGAGGGCGACGATCTGCTGCGCCTTGTTGCCGAACAATTCGGCATCGAATGGGAAGGGCAGAGCAAGGCCGAACTGCTGCGCGCGATGGAGCAATATCTGCGCGAACAGGCGCGCGCCGGCCGCCGCACGCTGTTGATCGTCGACGAGGGGCAGAATCTCGCGATCTCGGCGCTCGAAGAGCTGCGGATGCTGTCGAACTTCCAGCTTGGCGGCCATTCGCTTTTGCAGATCTTCCTGCTCGGCCAGCCCGAGTTCCGCCAGACGCTGTTTCATTCGCCGACGCTGGAACAATTGCGCCAGCGCGTGATCGCGACGCACCATCTCGACCCGATGGAGCCTGAAGAAGTCGAACCCTATATCCTCCACCGCCTCGGCAAGGTGGGCTGGACGGGCAACCCGAGCTTCAGCCCCGACAGTTTCGAGCTGATGTATGATTATAGCGAAGGTGTGCCGCGCAAGCTCAACGTCCTCGTCAGTCGCCTGCTGCTGTTCGGCGCGGTCGAGGAACTCAACCGCATCAACGCCCAACATGTCCGCAATGTGATTGCCGAGATCGAATCGGACCGCGGCATCGACGAGGCGAGCCTTGCGCCGCTGCCGGTCGAGGAGGTGGTGGCGCAAGCCGCAACGGCGAGCGCGCCGCACGCCGCCGTGCCGCACGAATGGCCGGTGGCAAGCGCAGAGCGCGCGCCCTTCGCGGCGCCCGCGACAGACGCCGCTGCGCCGGCAGTCGCGGTTCCGCGGGATACGGCGCAGTTCGATGCGCTGCACGCGCAGATTTCGGCGCTAGAGACGCGGATTGCCGAACAGGACGAAGCGCTGCGGCGGGTTCTCGATCTGCTGATCGAATGGGTCGAGCGCGATCCCGAAAACGCCCCCAACCCCGCAAAATCGCAGGTTTGGGCGGCCTGACGGCAGCGCCGATTTCGGCTATGCGACCGGCAGAGGTGATGGACGATGCAGAACGGCCTGTCGGTCGATGTCGAGGACTGGTTCCAGGTTGGCGCCTTTGAGCGCACGATCGATCGCGCCGACTGGCCGGCGCTCGAATGCCGGGTCGAGGCGAATTGCGATGCGGTTTTGCACCTGTTCGCCGAGGCCGGGGTTCGGGGCACATTCTTCACGCTCGGCTGGGTCGCCGAACGCTATCCCGCGCTGATCCGGCGGATCGTCGACGCGGGGCACGAGCTTGCGAGCCACGGCTATGATCACAAGCGCGTGTTCCAGATGACGGCCGGCGAATTCGCCGCCGACCTTGAAAAGACGCGCACCATCCTCGAAAATCTCGGCGGCCAGCCTGTGCGCGGCTATCGCGCACCCAGCTTTTCGGTCGATGCGCGCACGCCCTGGGCGCATGCCGTCCTTGCCGAACAGGGCTATGCCTATTCGAGCAGCGTCGCGCCGGTGGTGCACGATCATTATGGCTGGGCGCAAAGCCCGCGCCATGCTTGGCAGCCGCTTCCCGACAGCGCGCTGATCGAATGGCCGGTGACGACCGCGCGCTTCGCGGGCCGGACGCTTGCCGCGGGCGGGGGCGGTTTCATGCGACTGCTTCCTTATGGTTTCACGCGCTGGGCGATCGAGCGGATGAATCGCGAAGGGCATCCCGCGATCCTGTATTTCCACCCGTGGGAGATCGACCCCGGTCAGCCGCGCGTTGCCGATGCGCCGCTGCGGTCGAAGGTCCGGCATTATACTGGCCTCTCCGCGATGGCGGGCAAGCTGAAGAAGCTGCTCGACGATTTCGAATGGACGCGCGCCGATGCGTTGCTTGCGGCGCAGCAGGAGCGCGCCCGGCCGTGGCGCGCCGCGGCGTGAACGCACCCGTCAAAACGATGAGCGACGCCTTTGCCGGTGCGCCACTTGCGGACGCGGCGGCGTGGGACGCCTATGTCGCCGCGCACCCCGATGCGACCCCCTTTCATACGCGCGCCTGGTGCGAAGCGATCACGAAGGCCACGGGGCACCGCTGCCATCTCGTCACGGCGCGCGATGCGCACGGCGCGCTGACGGGGCTCGTCCCGCTGCACCATGTCCGCTCGCCGCTGTTCGGACAGGCGCTGGTCGGCAGCGGCTTCGCCGTCGACGGCGGGCTGCTGGCGGACGATGCAGCGGTTGCCGCCACCCTGGCCAAGGGCGCCGCCGACCTGGCCCGCGCGCTCGGCGTTCCGTCGGTCGAACTGCGCGGCGGTCCGCTGCCCGAAGGCAAGGGGTGGCGCTGCGAAGACGATGTCTACGCCGGCTTCACGCGTGACCTCGCCGCCGATGACGAAGCCGAATTGCTCGCCGTCCCGCGCAAGCAGCGCGCCGAGGTGCGCAAGGCGCTGGCGGGCGATCTGTCGGTGAGCACGGGGCGCGATGCCACCGAGCGGCGCGACCATTACCGCATCTACGCGACGAGCGTTCGCAACCTCGGCACGCCGGTCTTTCCGAAGGCGCTGTTCGATGCGGTGCTCGACGCCTTTGGCGAGGATGCCGACATATTGACCGTGAGCGTCGACGGCCGACCGGTGGCGAGCGTGCTCAGCCTCTATTGGCGCGGCACGGTGATGCCCTATTGGGGCGGCGGGACGGCGGAAGCGCGCGGGCTGCGCGCCAACGAGCTGATGTATTACGCGCTGATGGGGCATGCCCGCGCGCGCGGCTGCACCCGTTTCGATTTCGGCCGTTCGAAGCTTGGCACCGGGCCCTTCGCCTACAAGAAGAATTGGGGGTTCGAACCCCGCCCGCTGGCCTATGCGCGCTGGCTCGCGCCAGGCCGGGCGCCGCGCGACACCAACCCGAACAGCGCCAAATACCGGTTGCAGGTCGACCTGTGGAAGAAGCTGCCACTGTGGGCGGCCAACCGCATCGGGCCGCTGATCGCGCGCGGATTGGGGTGACCGGCGCGATGGCCGAAATCCTGTTCCTGGTTCACCGCGCGCCCTGGCCACCCGACCGCGGCGACCGGATACGCAGCTGGCACATGTTCGAGGCGCTGCGCAAGCTGGCGCCCGTCCATGTCGCGGCGCTCGCCGACGATGCGAACGAGGCCGAAACGGCGCGGGCGAAAATGGCGCCGCTTTGTAAAAGCCTGTGCATCGACGCGCGCCGCGCCTCGCGGCCCATCGCGCTCGCGCAGGCGGTGCTGCGCGGCGAGCCGGTGTCGAACCGGCTGTTCCGCAGCGGCGTGGTCGCCTCCTACGTCGATGCCTTGCTGGCAACCGGGCGCATTACCCATATCGTCGCCTTCTCCGGCCAGATGGCGCAATATCTTCCGGCGCGCTTCGACGGACCGGTCATCATGGATTTTGTCGACGTCGATTCGGCCAAATTCGCGACCTATGCCGAACAGGACAGGCGCCAGCCGATGAACTGGGTTCACCGGCGCGAAGCGGCAAAGCTCGGCGCCTATGAAGCGAAAGTCGCACGTTCGGTCGATACCAGCCTGTTCGTCAGCGAGGCGGAGGCGGCGCTGTTCCGGACGCGCAGCGGCCTTGGCGGCGACATCGCCGTCGCGGTCGAAAATGGCATCGACACCGACCGTTTCGACCCGGCGCAGGATTTCGCGGCGGTGGATGAAGGCGATGGGCCGCTGGCGGTGTTCACCGGGCAGATGGACTATCGCCCCAATATCGACGCGGTGAGCTGGTTTGCGGCGGCGGTGCTGCCGCTGCTGCGCCAGCGCGAACCGCGGGCGCGCTTTGCGATCGTTGGCCGTGCGCCGACCGAAGAGGTGCGGCTGCTCGCCCGGCTGCCCGGCGTTGCCGTCACCGGCGAAGTCCCCGACGTGCGCCCGTGGCTCGCCGCCGCCGATGTCGTCGTTGCGCCGCTGCTGCTCGCGCGGGGGGTGCAGAACAAGCTGCTCGAAGCGATGGCGATGGCGCGGCCGGTCGTCGCGAGCGCCGCCGCCGCGACCGGGATCGACGCGGTCGAGGGTGACCATCTGCTCGTCGCCGACGGAGCCGCTGCGATGGCGGACGCAATCGCGCGCCTGTTCGCCGATCCGGGTTCCGCGGCGCAGATGGGCGCCCGCGCCCGCGATCGGATGATCGCGCGCTACGGGTGGGACGCGCGGCTGGAACCGCTCGGCGATTTGCTGAGGCTTCCGGAATGACCGCCCGGCCGATCGCATCGGCGCGCGGCTGGTCCCTGTGGCAGCGGCATCTCGCCGCGCTTGGCGCGCTCGCGGCGGCAATCCTGCTGTTGTTCGCGCGCGATGCCGCCGACATGGCGGGCATCTGGTGGCATAGTTCGACATTCACCCATTGCCTGTTGATGGTGCCGATGATCGGCTGGCTGGTGCAGCAGCGCTGGCCACAACTGCGCACGCTCGCTCCGGCCTGGTGGTGGCCGGGCACGATCTGGCTGGCGGGCGGCGGTTTCGTCTGGCTGGTGGGCGAGGCGGCGGGCGTCGGCCTGTTCCGGCAGTTGGGGCTTGTCCTGATGCTGCAGGGTGCGGTCGGTGCGGTGCTCGGTGAAAAGCTCGTGCGCGCGCTTCTCTTCCCGCTTGGTTATGCGCTGCTGCTCGTACCCTTCGGCGAGGAACTGGTACCGCTGCTCCAGACGCTGACGGCGCGGATCAGCGTCGTCCTGCTTCATCTGTCGGGGCTCGACGCGGCGATCGAGGGCGTGTTCATCACCACGCGCGCCGGCTTCTTCGAGGTGGCGGAGGCCTGTTCGGGGGTCAATTTCCTGATCGCGATGCTCGCCTATTCGGTGTTCGCTGCGCATCTCTGTTTCAAAAGCTGGACGCGTCGGATCGTCTTCGTTGCAGCGGCGCTCGCGACGACCGTCGCCGCCAATGCGCTGCGCGCCTATGGTACGATGGTCGCCGCCGAAATCTGGGGGATCGAGGCCGCGGGGGGCATCGACCATGTCTTCTATGGCTGGATATTCTTCGGGATCGTGATCCTGATCGTGATGCTGGTCGCGCGGCGCTGGTTCGACCGGCCCGCGAACGACGTGGCGGTCGACATCACCGGGCTGAATGCGCCGCCGCGCTTTGTCGGTCCGACGCCGGCGGTTCTGGCGCTCGCCTTCGCGCTGCCGCTCGCCTTTTTGGGGTGGGCCGCGCTGATTGGGGGCCGCGCAGCGCCGCTGCCCGCGACGATGGCGGTGGCGCCGCCGCCGGGCTGGCACGACGCAGCGAGCGAGGGCGCCGCCTGGCATCCGCGCTTCGACGGTGCCGACCGCCGGTTGGTCCGGCATTTCGTCGATGCCGCAGGACGCCGCGTCACGGTCGCGATCGGAGGCTATGAACGGCAGGCCGAAGGCCGCGAGGTCGTCGGTTTCGGTCAGGGCGCGATCGACCCCGACAGCAAATGGGCGTGGAGCGCGGCGCTGCCCGCGGTCGACGGCGCCAAGACCGAGCGGCTGCTTCATCCCGGCCCGGTGCTGCGCGACGCTGCGACCTGGTATGTCGTCGACGGCCGCGCGACGGGCAGCGCGCGCGCCGCGAAACTGGCCGAACTCAGGGCGCGGCTGCTCGGCGGCGATCCGCGCGCGCTGGCGCTGATTCTGACGGCGGAGGAGCGCGCGGGCGGCCGCGATGCGATCGCCGATTTCCTTTCCGCGTCGGGCGGAGCGCAGGCGATGGCTGACCGCGCGCTGAAACTGCGCTAGGGCTGCTTCCCATATGTGTGGGATCGCGGGCATTTATCATCTGGAGACGGCCAAGCCCGTCGATCCCGCGCGGCTGCGCGCGATGCTGCATCCCATGAGTCATCGCGGTCCCGACGGATCGGGCGAATGGACCGCACCGGGCGTCGGGCTGGGGCATCTGCGGCTGTCGATCATCGATATCGAAGGCAGCCCGCAGCCGATGGCGAGCGACGACGAGGCGGTGACGATCAGCTTCAACGGCGAGATCTATAATTTCCGGCAGTTGCGCGCCGAACTCGAAGACCGTGGCCACCGCTTTCGCACCAGCGGCGATACCGAGGTGATTCTGGCGGCGTGGCGGCAGTGGGGTCCGGATTGCCTGTCGCGGCTCAACGGCATGTTCGCCTTTGCAATTCACGACCATCAGCGGGGTTGCCTGTTCCTGGCGCGCGACCGGCTGGGCGTGAAGCCGCTGCATTTCGCGCGGCTGTCGGACGGATCGATCGCCTTTGCGTCCGAACTCAAGGGCCTGCTGCGGCATCCGCTGCTGCGGCGCGAGGCCAATCTGTCGGCGGTCGAGGACTTTCTGGCGCTCGGCTATGTGCCCGACGACAATTGCATGATGGCAGGCGTCAGCAAATTGGGCGCGGGCCATTATCTGCTGCTCGAACGCGGCAAGCCGTTTCCGGCCCCGACCTGCTGGTGGTCGCCCGATTTTTCGAACCGCATCCGCGCCAGCGAAGGCGAGGCGGCCGAGCATCTCGTCCATCTGATGCGCGCCGCGGTCACCGACCGCATGGTCGCCGACGTGCCGCTCGGCGCGTTTCTGTCGGGCGGCGTCGATTCGAGCGCGGTGGTGGCGCTGATGGCCGAGGCGAGCGCGAAAGCGGTCAAGACCTGCACCATCGGTTTCGATCAGGCAGCGCTCGACGAAACGGCCTATGCGGCGACGATCGCGGACCGCTTCGCAACCGACCACCGCACCCGCACCGTCGCGGCCGCCGATTTCGCGCTGGTCGACCGCATCGCCGACATGTTCGACGAACCCTTCGCCGACGCGAGCGCGCTGCCGACCTATCGCGTCTGCGAACTGGCGCGCGAAGAGGTGACGGTCGCGCTGTCGGGAGACGGCGCCGATGAGGCGTTTGCGGGCTATCGCCGGCTGGTCTTCCATCATCAGGAGGAACGGTTGCGGTCGCTGATCCCCGCCGTGCTGCGGCGCAATCTTCTGGGGCCGCTCGCCCGCATCTGGCCGCAGATGGACTGGGCGCCGCGCCCGCTGCGCGCCCGTGCGACACTAGCCAGCCTGTCGAAGAGTGGCGCCGAAGGCTACGCCGAAGCGGTTGGCGTCACCGGCCCGGACCAGCGCGCGCGATTGTTCAACGATGCCGCGATCCGCGCGCTCGGCGATCATGTCGCGGAAACGCGCTATTGGCAGGCGATGGCCGAGGCGCCGGCGCGCGAACGGCTCGACCGCGCGCAATATGCCGATCTCAAGATCTGGCTGCCCGGCGACATTTTGACCAAGACCGACCGGATGAGCATGGCGGTCAGCCTGGAAGCCCGCGAGCCGCTGCTCGATTACCGGCTCGTCGAATTCGCAGCCTCGCTCCCCGCCGCGATGCGGGTGAAGGGCGGGACGGGGAAAGCGATCCTGAAACAGGCGATGGAGCGCTATCTGCCGCACGACATTTTGTACCGGCCCAAGATGGGGTTCGTGACGCCGGTGTCGCACTGGTTCCGCGGCGCGCTGACCGAACAGGCGCGCGCGCTTGCCCATTCGGGAACACTTGCGCGGACGGGATGGTTCGACATGGCGGAGATCGAACGCGTTGTCGTCGCGCACCAGTCGGGCCGCCGCGATCATGGGCGGCTGATCTGGCAATTTTTCATGCTGGAAAAGTCGCTGGCGAAGCTTTTTGGTATCTAGTTTCTCGGCGGCGCGCGTGGTGCGAAGCCGCTGAATCGCCACCGCTTCTTAACAACTCGCTGCTAGGCTCGCCGCCGATGACGGTGCATCCCGCCTTTCCGACCCATGCCGCCGAAGCCGCGCCGCTGACCGTTCGTGTTGTCGAGCCGCTCGCGTTGTCGGACGATCTTGCCGCGGCCTGGGACGGCTTGGCCGCGGCGGCGAGCGAGCCCAATCCCTTCGTCGAACGCTGGTGCCTGCAATCGGCGCTGCACCTGCTCGATCCCGAGCGGCAGGCGCGGCTGGTGATGGTGATGACGGGCAGCGACGGGCCGCTGATCGGCGTGATGCCGCTGGCGCCCGCCGCGCGCTACGGCCCGCTGCCGCTCCGCCATGTTGTCGGCTGGGCGCATCCCAATCATTTTCACGGCGCCCCGCTGGTGCGCGCGGGCTACGAGACGCTTTTCTGGTCGATCCTGCTTGGCTGGTGCGATGCTGCGCCGTGGGCGCAAACGCTGGTTCAGGTGTCGCGATTGACCGAAGACGGCCCGCTGCATCGCGCGCTGGCCGAAGTCGTGCGCGGTCGCGGCGACGAGGCCGAAGCGGTCCACCGCGAGGAGCGCGCGCTGCTCGAAAGCGACCTGTCGCCGGCCGCCTATTGGGAAGCCGCCATGCGCGGCAAGAAGCGCAAGGAATTGCGGCGCCAGGCCAACCGCCTTGCCGAACTGGGGCCGCTGGCGTTCCGCCAGTGGCGCAGCGGCGACGCGATCGAGGGCTGGATCGATGCTTTCCTCGACCTCGAAGCGCGCGGCTGGAAGGGGCGCGCGGGGTCGGCGCTTGCGAGCCAGAGCGAAACCGAGGCCTGGTTCCGCGCGATCCTTGCCGCAGCGGCCCAGGCGGGCCGGCTCGACATGCGCGCGCTCGATCTTGGCGAGCGGCCGATCGCGCTGCTGATCAATTTCGTGACGCCACCAGGCGCCTTTTCCTTCAAGACCGCCTTCGACGAGGAATATGCCCGCTTCTCGCCCGGCGTGCTGCTTCAGCAGGCGAATCTCGACATTCTCGGCGACGTGCGCGTCGCATGGGTCGACAGCTGCGCGGCGCCCGATCATCCGATGATCGACAGCGTCTGGCGCGAACGGCGCCGGCTGGTGTGGATCAACGCGCCCCTGTCGGGCGCCTCGGATCGCTGGCGCTTTCGCGCGCTGGCGCGTGCCGAGAAAATCTGGCGCCGTCTGAAGCGCGCCGCCCCCAAACCGCCGATCGAACAGGATCCGTCATGACCGCGCAATCCGCCGACCAAGTTCGTGTCTTTCCGCCCGAAACGCTGGAGCGTATGACCGCGCTCTATCCGGCGCAGGCGGGGCTGCTGCACCACCGCCTGCCCGACCATCCGTTGCTCTCGCTCGATGCGCTGGCGGCGCTCGCCGACACTTTGCCGGGGTCGCAGGTCGAATATAATCCGGGCGATCTGCCTGTCGGTATCCGGCCCGAGGATGTGCCATCGAACGGGCTGTCGATTGCCGAAACGATCCGCACCATCGACAGCAACCGCAGTTGGGCGGTACTCAAGAATATCGAAACGGTCGATGCCTATCGGGCGCTGTTGATGGACCTGCTCGGCGAGCTGGAACCCATTGTTTCGCCGCGCACCGGCGCGATGCTGACGCCGCAGGGGTTCGTCTTCATCTCGTCGCCGGGATCGATCACGCCCTATCACTTCGATCCCGAGCACAACATCCTGCTCCAGCTTCGCGGCAGCAAGGTGATGCACGTCTGGCCTGCGGGCGACGAACGCTTTGCCCACCGGATCGAGCACGAGCGCTACCACACCGGCGGTCACCGCAACCTGCCGTGGGATGATGGCTTTGAAGGCGCCGAACAGGCGGTCCCGCTCGCGCCGGGCGATGCGGTGCTGATGCCGGTGATGGCGCCGCATTATGTCCGCAACGGCGACGCGCCCTCGATCTCGCTCTCGATCACCTGGCGCAGCGAATGGAGCTACCGCGAATCCGAAGCCCATGCCGCCAACGCCGCGCTGCGCCGGATGGGATTGAACCCCGCAATGCCGCCACGCTGGCCGAGCTATGCCCGGGCAAAGACCGTCGGCTGGCGTGTCGCGCGCAAGCTGAAACTCGTGTCCTGACGCCGCGGCGACAGATGGCTTTCAATTGCGCGCATTTGGAGCTATGGGCGCGCATCCTTAAATTTCGAGCCCATAGAGGATAGATGGCGAAAGAAGAACTTCTCGAAATGCGCGGCCAGGTGGTCGAACTTCTGCCCAACGCGATGTTCCGCGTCCGGCTGGAAAACGACCATGAAATTCTGGGCCATACGGCCGGCAAGATGCGCAAGAACCGCATCCGCGTTCTGGTGGGCGACGAAGTGCTCGTCGAACTCACCCCCTATGACCTGACCAAGGGTCGGATCACCTATCGCTTCAAGTGAGCGGGGCGGCGATCTTGCCCGCACCGTCGCTCGTGCTCGCATCGACGTCGCCGCGTCGGCTCGAACTGCTGGCGCGCATCGGTCTCGAGCCGGCGCGCATTGCGGCTCCCGACATCGATGAAACCCCGCTGAAGGGCGAACTGCCGCGCGCCTATGTCGCGCGCCTCGCCGAGAGCAAGGCCCGCGCCGTCGACCGCGCGGCGGACGAGGTGGTGCTGGCGGGCGACACGACCGTCGCGGTCGGGCGCCGCATCCTCGAAAAGCCAGCCGACGAGGCCGATCTGCGCCGGATGCTCGGCCTGTTGTCGGGACGGCGCCATCATGTCTATTCGGGGGTTTGCGTCGTCGCGGCGGATGGCCGCCCGCGCGTTCGCGTCGCCGATACCGTCGTCGCCTTCAAACGGCTGACGCCCGCCGAGATCGACTGGTATGTCGCGAGCGGCGAGGGGATGGGCAAGGCCGGCGGCTATGCCATCCAGGGCAAGGCCGAGATGTTCGTGCGCTTCCTTTCGGGCAGCCATTCCAACGTCGTCGGCCTGCCGATCTTCGAGACGCGCGCGCTGCTGACGAGTGCCGGAGTGCCACTTGGCTGAGTGGCTATACGAAGCCGGCATCGGCGAGGCGCGGGCCGCGCTAATCGAAGACGGTCATATTATCGAAGCGCGGATCGAACGCGAGGGCGAGCGGCCGCGCGTCGGTGCTATTATCACCGGGCGGTTGATCGAACCGGGGGTGGTGCGGCTCGACCTGCCGGGCGACCCCGTCGCGACCGTGGCGGCAAGGGGCGTTCCGCTCGGCACGCGGCTGGCGGTCGAGATCACGCGCATGGCGCTGCGCGAGCGCGGCCGCGACAAGCCCGCGCGCGGTCGGCTTAGCGACGCCGAGCCGGATGACGGTCCCGACCTGCGCGCGCGCATCGCCGCGAGCGGCCTGCCGGTGACCGACCTGGCGCCGACCGGTCCCGACCGGCTTGAGGAAGCGGGCTGGTCCGATCTGATCGATCATGTTCGCACCGGCCATTGGCCTTTCGCCGGCGGCGCGCTGTGGGTCGATGCCACGCCGGCGATGCTGCTCATCGACATCGACGGCGACGGCGATCCGCTGGCGCTGGCGCAGGCCGGCGCGGCAGCTGCGGCGCATGTTGTACGCTGCTGCGATATCGGCGGTTCGATCGGCATCGATTTTCCCTCGCTGCCGGGCCGCGCCGAGCGGCGGGCGGTCGATGGCTGGGTCGATGCGTATTTCCCGCAGCCGTTCGAGCGCACCGGGACCAACGGGTTCGGCTTTCTGCAGATCATCCGGCGCCGCGAGCGCCCGTCGCTGATCGAACAGGTCCGCTTCGATCCCGTGGCGACCGACGCAGCGCTGCTGTTGCGCCAGGCAGAGCGCGCGGTTGGTGCCGGACCGCTGCAACTCACGGCGCGACCGGCCGTTGCCCAATGGATCGGCGCGCACCCGCACTGGAGCGCGCTGCTCGAACGGCGCACCGGGCGCGCGGTTGCGATTGCCGCCGATGCGCAAGTGAAAGGAACGGGCCATGCCCAGTAATGCCGCCGCCAGATCGCGCCGCTGCCCCTTGTGCGGCAAGCCGCGCGACGAGGCTTACAAGCCCTTTTGCAGCCGCGGCTGCCGCGACCGCGACCTCAATCGCTGGTTCGACGAAGGCTATCGCGTACCGGTCGATCAGGCGCCCGACGGGGGCCTCGACGGCGACCGTTTCGAGGATGAATGACAGGAAGAAATTTGCGCAACAAAGGCTCTGGACAGGATCGAAACCCCTGCCTATAGCCGCCGCTCCCGAACAGGCCGCACGGCCTTGTGGAGCCCGTGCCCGGGTAGCTCAGTTGGTAGAGCATGCGACTGAAAATCGCAGTGTCGGTGGTTCGATCCCGCCCCCGGGCACCACGGTCCCTTGGCGACCGATCCGGAACATCTTGAAACCGAGATAATATTCCTGCGATGGCTCGCGTGGCTCGTCGGCGCGGCGTGGCGCGTCATGCCGCTCGGTTCCGATCCGAAAATTCCCGGCCAGCTTTCTGTGGGCGCGTGCATGGCGCGATATCCCGGGCCGGGGCGGGGGTGCCATGCGGCAATCGCTTGCCAAGGCTCTGGCGCGCGGCTAAAGGCCGCCCATTCGGACAGATGCGCCGTTTTCCTTCCGCCTTTCGCCGACATGCTCGGGGAGGGTGGGCGGACTATTGCCTGAAGCCGTGCTTGACGCGGCGGGGGCGGCAACCCATCTGGCCGTGAACTGAGACGCATGAAGGACGGGACGATCGATATGGCGAGGCCCAAAATTGGCGAATTCGTCAACCAGGTAAAGGCGGAAGCCGGCAAGATCGTGTGGCCGACGGGCCGCGAGACGATGCAGACGACGATCATGGTTCTGATCATGACGATCCTGCTGTCGCTGTTCTTCTTCGGCGTTGACACGGTATTCAAGCTGATCGTCGGCTGGCTGACGTCGCTCGCGGGCTGATCCGCGCTTCACACCCAATTTCAGGACAGGACACGCACAGATGGCGCGCTGGTACATCATTCACGCCTATTCGGGTTTCGAGAACAAGGTTCGCGATTCGGTCGTCACCGAAGCCGAGCGCCTTGGCCTCAGCGATTTCGTCGAGGCGGTCGAAGTGCCCGTCGAAACGGTGACCGAGGTCAAGCGCGGCAAGAAGGTTCAGTCCGAACGCAAATTCTTCCCCGGCTATGTGCTCGCCAAGCTGACGATGACCGACGATGTCTATCACCTCGTCAAGAATACGCCGAAGGTTACGGGCTTCCTGGGGTCGTCGGGGAAGCCCCAGCCGATCAGCGAAGCCGAAGCCGCGCGTATCCTGAACAGCAAGGAAGAAGCCGCTGCGCGCCCGAAGACCGAGATTCGCGTCGATTACGAAATCGGCGATCAGGTCAAGGTACTCGAAGGCCCGTTCGCGAGCTTCAACGGCGTGGTCGAAGAACTCGATTTCGACAAGGCGCGCGTCAAGGTCAGCGTATCGATCTTCGGCCGTGCGACGCCGGTCGAGCTCGATTTCGAGCAGGTCGAACGGATGAAGTGATGGCCGTGGGCCGTCGCTTTTCGCAGCACGGAATAATTGCATGAGTCTGAGTCAGGACGAGATTCAGGCCCGTGTTGCGCGCGCCCGCGAAATCAACGCGGGTGTTGCGGCCGAGAAGGTCGTCGCGGCGGTCGCGCGGCTGTTCGATCTCGACCCCGTGCCCGGCGTCGAGGATGAATTTACCTATCCCGCCCTTGCGACCACCGCGCGCGACCGGATTTTCGGCGGGCAGGTCATCGCGCAGGCGATGTTCGCGGCGTCGCGCACGGTCGAGACCGGAAAGCAGGTGCATTCGCTCCACGCATATTTCCTGCGTGGCGGCGACGAAACCAAACCGCTGCATTTCCGTATCCACCGCGATTTCGACGGGCGCAGCTTTTCGAACCGCCGTGTCGTCGTGCGCCAGGACGGCAAGGTGATCTTCAACCTGACCGCATCGTTCCAGATTCCGGCGAAAGGGCTGTCGCATCAGGTGCCGATGCCCGACCTGCTGCCGCCCGAGCAGTGCTGGGACTTCACCGATTTCATCGCTGCCGATCCCAATATTTCGGACCGCCATCTTGCCCATATGGCGCGGCGGCGGCCGTTCGAGGTGCGCAGCTATCGCCCGCCGGCTTCGGCCAAGGCGACGCAGCATTACCAGTGGTTCCGCGTCGCCGCGCCGATCGGCGACGATCCGCTGCTCCATCGCGGTTTCCTCGCTTTCGCATCCGACATGGGGCTTTTGTCGTCGGCGATGCTGCCGCACGGCGTCAACTTCTGGACGCCGGGCATGGTGTCGACCAGCCTCGATCATGCGATGTGGTTCCACGACGATATTCGCGTCGACGACTGGTTCGTGTTCGTGATGGACAGCCCGTGGACGGGCGGTGACCGCGGGCTGTGCCGCGGATCGATCTATCGCCAGGACGGCACGCTGATCGCAACCGTGGTGCAGGAAGGCCTGGTACGCTATCGCCCGGATGCCGCGCGATAGCGATTGCGCGGACCGCAGAGGGGGCTGCTTTTCGGATGGGAACAGACGGCACGGCCATCGGACGATTGAAGCAGCTTGACGGTGTGCGCGGGCTTGCCGCCTGCGCCGTCGCCTTCGGATATCATTCCAAGATATTGTTCGAACGCGCTGTTTTCGAAGACGGCTGGGGCGGTCCGGTAGCAGCGTGGCTGCGTGACAATGGCTGGACCGCAGTAGACCTGTTCTTCCTGCTATCGGGTTTCGTCTTCGCGCATGTTTACCGCTTCGGCGAGTCGCTGCAGTCGACGCGCGCACTTGCCGATTTCACCGTGGCGCGTATCGCGCGCCTCTACCCGCTTCACCTGTTCATGCTCGTCTGCTGCGCTGCAACCTTCTGGTGGATGCCGTATAACAACGTCGGTACCTTCATTGCGCATCTGTTCATGCTGCAGGTGTTTACGGAGCCGGTCGCGCGCACCTTCGATGGTCCATCCTGGTCGATCTCGGTCGAGGTTTTTTGCTATATTCTTTTCGCGGCGGCGGCTTTCGCGGGGCGACGGGCGGTCCTTACGGTCGCTTGCACCGCGATTCTGGCGAGCGGTATAGTGCTTCTTTTCGACGGGCACGCGGGCCAGCCGCTCACCTCCGCCAACAGCATCGCGCGTGGCGGCTTCGGCTTTTTCATCGGTGTGCTGCTGTGGCGCTACCGCGACCGTTTTGCGCGCGTTCCGGCGCTGGTGCTCGTGGCGATCGCCGTGGCGGGACTCCTGATCCCGACCGGGACAGCCAATCCGGTGCTGCCGCTCACCGCGCTGACCTGGCCGGCGGCGTTAATCTTGGCGCTGCGGACCCGCTTCATGGGAACAGCGCCGCTCGTGTGGCTCGGCGACCGCAGCTATTCGATCTATCTCGTCAATATTCCCGTCGCGGACGTGCTGTTGCGCGTCGCTGGCAAGTTCCGTGATTGGGACTACGGCCTGCTTTCGGCGCATATCCTCTTCGTCGCGATCGTCATGCTGCTGTCCGAATTCACCCATCGCTACATCGAACGTCCTGGCCAGCGGATGATCCGCGATCGCTGGAAGAGCCGGCGCGGCCAGCAGGCGGCCGCCGCCGTCTGATCGCGCCGCGCGGCGCGTCTTTCCTTGCATTTCGGGCGAAAGCCCGCTAACGGCCGCGCTTCGCGATCGCCCTCCTTTGGAACGGCGGCGTGATTCCGCGCGGGAGGAGGGCTGATAACCCTCTGCTTGACCGCTTATTTTGAGCCCCGGATCTGTCCGGGGCGACAGAAAGAAAGGAGGCCATCATGGCCAAGAAGATCAGCGGCTATATCAAGCTGCAGGTGCCCGCCGGCACCGCCAACCCCTCGCCGCCGCTCGGGCCGGCGCTGGGTCAGCGCGGCGTCAACATCATGGAATTCTGCAAGGCGTTCAACGCCGCGACCGACGGCATGGACAAGGGCACCCCGACCCCGACCATCATCACCGTCTTTGCGGACAAGAGCTTCTCGTTCGTCACCAAGACGCCCCCGGCGACCTACCTCATCAAGAAGGCCGCGAACCTGAAGTCGGGTTCGAAGGAGCCCGGCAAGATCAGCGGCGGCAAGATCGCGCGCTCGAAGCTCGCCGAGATCGCCGAGATCAAGATGAAGGATCTGAACGCCAACGACATCGAACAGGCGACCAAGATCATCGAAGGCAGCGCCCGCTCGATGGGCCTCGAAGTGACGGAGGGCTGAACCGATGGCAAAGCTGACCAAGAAGCAGAAGGCCCTCGAGGGCAAGGTCGACGCGACGAAGCTGCACAGCATCGAAGACGCGCTGAAGACCGTCCGTGAACTCGCTTCGGCGAAGTTCGACGAAACGCTCGAAATCGCGATGAACCTGGGCGTCGATCCGCGTCACGCCGACCAGATGGTCCGCGGCGTCGTCACGCTGCCCGCCGGTACCGGCAAGGACGTCAAGGTCGCGGTCTTCGCGCGCGGCGACAATGCCGAAAAGGCGCTGGCCGCCGGTGCCGACAAGGTCGGTGCCGAAGACCTGATGGAAGACATGCTCGCGGGTAACCTCGACTATGGCCGCGTCATCGCGACGCCGGACATGATGGGCATCGTCGGCCGCCTCGGCAAGACGCTGGGTCCGAAGGGCCTGATGCCGAACCCGAAGCTGGGCACCGTCACCCCGAACGTCGCCGAAGCGGTCAAGGCAGCCAAGGGCGGCCAGATCGAATTCCGCGTCGAAAAGGCCGGGATCATCCACGCGGGCCTCGGCAAGCTGTCGTTCGGCGAAGAAAAGCTCCGCCAGAATTTCGACGCGTTCGTCGACGCGATCGTCAAGGCCAAGCCGGCCGGTGCGAAGGGCAAATATGTCCGCAAGATCGCGCTGTCGTCGTCGATGGGCCCGGGCGTCAAGATCGACACCGCGGACGTCGCCGGCGCCTGATTTTCAGGCAAAGCAATTCAAGGAAAGGGCCGGGGGAAACTCCGGCCCTTTTCTTTTGGGCGGTGGGAAGCAGACGTTGCCGTTAACCGCTTGATGTTCCCCCGCGAAGGCCGGGGTCCAGGGCTTTACAGCACCAACATCAGCGTTCGACACTCCGGACCCCGGCCTTCGCCAGGGAACGCAATATCGACGCTGGACTACTATCTGTTCAGATGCGCCCTTCCGCTCGAAACCCGCTATTCCCGCAAGCCTCGCAATGCCGCCCCCGCCGCGAAGGGGCCGATCACCGTCAGCAGCAGGCTGGCAGCAGCGAGCAGTTTCGTCGCGCCGCGGCCCGATGGATCGAGCATTCCGGCGCCGAAGATCAGCAGCGGCACCGCGAGCGGCAGGACGAGCAGCCCGCCGATCGCATTGCCGCCCTTGAGGTTCGCCGTGAGCGCGGCGCTGAGTACCGCGAGCGAGGCGAGGGCGGGGATGGCGATGGCGAGGCCGGTGGCGATCGTCGCGACGCGCGCCGCGTCCTGCGCGAGCAGCGCCGCGGCGGGTAACAGTGCAATCAGCAACGGCAACCCGAAGCCGATCGCATGGGCGGCGATTTTGACCGCCGCGACGACCTCGTCAGCGACGCCGCGCACCGCAAGCTGATCGAGCACGCCCGCATCCTTATCGGGGCGGATCAGCCGGTCGATCGGCAGTAGCGCCGCGAGCAGCGCCGCGACCCACAGCATGCCGCCCCCCGTGCGCGCGAGCAGCGGCGCGTCGGGGCCCACCGCGAAGGGAAAGGCGGTCGCGACGAGCAGGAAGAAAACGACGGGCAGCCAAAGCGCGCCGCTGCCCCAGGCGCGGCGCAGGTCGCGCCAGAAGAGCGCGAGCAATGCGGTCATGCGCGCGCCCCCATGTCCAGCTCGGCGAGATTCGGGATGTCGAGCGCGAAGTGCGAGGCGAGCAATACCGCGCCGCCGTTCGCGCGATGCGCCGCGATCGCTGCGACGAGCCGCGTCCGGGCGGCGTCGTCCATGCCATTGGCAGGTTCGTCGAGCATCCAGATCGGCGCCGCGCTGCCGATGACGCGTGCCATCGCGGCGCGCTTGCGCTGGCCCGTCGATAGCATCGAAACCGGTACTTCGGCAAGGGCGCCGAGCGCCATCGCCTCCATCGCGCGCTGCGTCATGGGGCCGTCGATGCCGTCGATGCGCGCCCATAAGTCGAGCGCGCGGCGCAGCGGCAGTTCGGCATCGAGCGCCGCGGCTTCGTCGATCAGCGCGCAGCGTTCGTGCCGCGTCACCGTGCCCGCGGCGGCGCGGAGCAGGCCCGCGGCAACGCGGATCAGGCTCGATTTTCCGGCACCGTTGGGGCCACGCAGCCACAGCGCCTCGCCGCGCGCAAGCGCCAGCGACAGGCCTTCGAAGAGCAGCCGGTCGCCGCGGATGCAGGCAATGCGGTCGAGCTTAAGCAACAGCGTCACGCCATGTTTTCCAGCGCGTGCATATCGTCGTCCGAAAAGCCGAAATGATGTCCGATTTCGTGGATCAGGACGTGGCGCACCAGCCAGTCGAGCCGTTCGCCGCCTTCGATCCATTCGACCAGGATCGGGATGCGATAGAGCGTCACCCGGTCGGGCATGCCGCCGCTCATGTCGATGCTGCGCTCGGTCAGCGGCCGGCCTTCGTAGAGGCCGGTCAGATCATAGGGATGTTCGATACCGAGCGACGCGAGCGTTTCGTCGTCGGCAAATTCCTCGATCGCGACGACCACGCCGCGGATGTGCGGCTTGAAAATATCGGGCAGCGCGGCCAGCGCCGCGTCGGCCATCGCGTGAAAGGCATCGGCATCGGGGGCGCCGCCGGTCCAGCCGTCGGGCAATCGGGAAAGGGCGGCCTTGTCGCTCATCGCGCCCTTCCTTATGGCGGGGACACGGTCTTTACCAGCGGGAGAAAGCGGATGGTTCAGAAACTCGACGATGCGGCGCGTGCGGCGCTGCTCGCGCGCTTTCCCGAATGGACGCACGAGCCGCAGCGCGACGCGATTACGCGCCGGTTCCGGTTCGACGATTTCGCGCAGGCTTTCGGCTTCATGGCGAGCGTCGCGATCATCGCCGAAAAGATGGATCACCATCCCGAATGGTCGAACGTCTATAATCGCGTCGATATCCTGTTGACCACGCACGACGCCGACGGGCTGTCCGAGCGCGACGCGCGCCTGGCGGAAGCGATCGAAGCCTTGCTCTGATCCGCCGATGATCCGCTTCGATCAGGCTTATCGCACGCTCGCCGTCGGGATCGCGATTCTGGCGGGCTTCGTCGATGCGATCGGCTTCGTCGAATCGGCGGGCTTTTTCGTGTCGTTCATGACGGGCAATTCGACCCGCCTCGCGGTCGGGGTGGCGGAGGGGCATCGCGCCGCCCTGCTTGCGGGCAGCATCATCGCGATTTTCGTCACCGGCGTCGTCGCCGGATCGTTGATCGGCGCGCGCGCGGGACGGCGGCGTACGCCGGTGGTGCTGCTGTGCGTGACGTTATTGCTGATCGTCGCGGCGCTGCTGCGTGTCGCCGATACCGGCTGGGTCGCCATTCTCGGCCTCGCTTTTGCGATGGGCGTGGTCAATGCGGCGATCGAGGGCAGCGACGGCACTGTGGTCGGCGTTACCTATATGACGGGCACGCTCGTCCAGATGGGGCAGAAGATCGCCAACGCGCTTCGCGGCGAGGGCGACCGGCGGTGGCGTCATCATCTGGGGCTATGGGCGGGGCTGGCGGGCGGTGCCGTCCTCGGTGCGCGCACCGTTCTGTGGTCGGCACCGCTGGCTTACGGGCTCGCGATCGCGCTTGCCGCGGGGCTGGGGGCGCGCGCGATGTGGATGGCGAGACAGGCGCCATAAGGCGGCGCTTGCCTTCCCCGGCCGACCGTTCCAAAAGTCGGCAATAAAGTAACACGCCATATCGTGACACAGGGGAGTGTGCCGCATGTCCGACAGCCTATTTCGCCGCAAGGCGATCGTTCCCGACGCGCATGAACACAAGCTTGCGCGCACGCTCGGCTGGCCGCATCTCGTCGCGCTCGGTGTCGGCGCGATCGTCGGCACCGGTATCTTGACGCTGATCGGCGTCGGCGCCGACAAGGCGGGCCCCGCGGTCATCCTTTCGTTCGTCATCGCCGGACTGATCTGCGCCTGCGCCGCGCTCGCCTATGCCGAAATGGCGACGATGATCCCCGCGTCGGGCAGCGCCTATACCTACAGCTATGTGGTGATCGGCGAACTGATCGCGTGGATCGTCGGATGGAGCCTGATCCTCGAATATTCGCTGGTCGTCAGCGCGGTCGCGGTCGGCTGGTCGGGCTATGCCGCGCCGCTGCTCCACGAATGGGCGCAGGTGCCGCAGGAATTGATGCAAGGCCCCGAACTCGGCGGGATCGTCAACCTGCCGGCGATCGCGATCATCGCGGTGGTCGCAGGCATGCTGCTCTATGGCACGCGCGAAAGTGCGACGGTCAACGCCGTTCTCGTGCTGGTCAAGATCGTCGCGCTTGCGGTGTTCGCGGCGGTCGCGCTGCCCGCCTTCGACGCCGCCAATCTCGAACCCTTCAGCCCGTTCGGCTTTGCCAAGCATATGGGGCCTGACGGCGTCGAGCGCGGTGTAATGGCGGCGGCGGCGATCATCTTTTTTGCCTTCTACGGCTTCGACGCAATCGCGACGGCCGCCGAGGAGGCGAAGAATCCCGACCGCGACCTCAAGATCGGGATCGTCGGATCGATGATCGCCTGCGTCCTGATCTACATCGCCGTCGCGGTCGCCGCGGTCGGCGCAATTTCCTACAGCCGGTTCGCGAACAGCCCCGAGCCGCTGGCGCTGATCCTGCGTGAACTCGGCCAGCCGCTCGCTGCCCATTATCTGGCGATTTCCGCAGTCATCGCGCTGCCGACCGTGATCCTCGCCTTCTTCTATGGTCAAAGCCGTATCTTCTTCACCATGGCGCGCGACGGCCTGCTGCCCGCCAGCCTGGCGAAGCTGTCGGCGCGCGGGACGCCGGTGCGGATCACGATCTTCACCGCCGCAGTCGTCGCGGTGCTGGCGGGTTTCATCCCGCTCGGCGAGCTGGCGGCGCTGGCCAATGCGGGAACGCTGGCGGCCTTTACCGCAGTGTCGGTGTGCATGCTCATCATGCGCCGCCGCGCGCCCGACGCACCGCGGACCTTCTGCGCGCCGATGCCGTGGGTGGTCGGCGGCATCGCGGTGCTGGGGTGCATCTATCTTTTCTTCAGCCTGCCGGCAAAGACGCAGCTGTGGTTCCTCGTCTGGAACATCGGCGGTCTGGCCGTCTATTTCCTTTATGCGCGGGGCCGCGCCGTCGCCGGCTGACCAATAGATCCATGCTGGCATGGAATGGCGGTTGCATCGCGCCGTCAGCCCATGCAGGCTGGAATTTGTTTTGGGGCATTTGATTAGGGGAAAAGGCCGATGGCCGGATGGGGACGTGTTGCTGGTGTAGTTTTACTGATTGGTCCGGTCGGGTCGGCGTTGGCGGGCGAGCAACCGCTCTATCAGCCTGCCCCCGACTGGGCGCTGGCCACGACCTTGCCCGACGCTGCACCGGGCGGTGGGTTGCAGGTGCTGGATATCGAACAGCGTGTCGATGGCGCGACGGTCTGGAACTACACTGACACCGTCATCAAGCTCAACACGCCCGAAGAACTGGCGCAGAACAGCAATGTGACGGTCGGCTGGGCGCCGGACAAGGGCGATCTGATCGTCCACGAACTGTCGATCATCCGCGACGGGCAGGTGATCGACGCGCTGGCGGGCGGCCAGAAGTTTACCGTATTGCGCCGCGAAGAAGCGCTCGAACAGCGCGAGCTGACCGGCATCCTGTCGGCCAATCTGCCCGTCGAGGGACTGCGCGTGGGCGACATGTTGCGGCTGCGCATGTCGATTACCAACAAGGATGACGCGCTGGGCGGCCACGCGCAGCTGGCGGTGCCGCTGATCGCCGAACCCGCGCGCATCGGATCGGGCAGCTACCGCCTGTCCTGGCGCGCCGACGACAAGCTGCAATGGAAATCCTTCGCCAATGGCGTCACGCTGAAGCCGGTGCGCAAGGGCGCCTATTACGAGCTGCCCGTCACCCTGCCGATCGCGAAACAGGCGGAAATGCCGTCGGACGCGCCAATGCGCTTTCGCAGCCCGCCGCTGATCGAGGCATCGACCTTTTCGGGCTGGTCCGACGTGTCGAAGGTGATGGCGCCGCTGTACGCGACGGCCGGCACCATCGCGGACGACAGCCCGCTCGCCGCCGAAGTGGCGGCGATCAAGGCGGCGACGACCGACCCGCTCGAACGCGCCGCCAAAGCCTTGCAAATCGTGCAGGACAAGGTCCGCTATCTGGCGGTGGGCATGGACGGCGGCAATTATGTGCCGCAGACGCCCGCGAAGACATGGGACGTCCGCTATGGCGACTGCAAGGCGAAGACGCTGCTGTTGCTCGCGATGCTGCACGCGATGGACATTGATGCCGAACCGGTGCTTGCGCACGCCCAGCTTGGCGATGCGGTGGCGAGCCGCCTGCCCACGGCGCTGGCCTTCAACCATGTCATCGTCAAGGCGACCATCGGCGGCGAGCCGCTGTGGCTCGACGGGACGGGCCTTGGCACGCGGCTCGCCGATATTCGCGATACGCCGGCCTTCGGCTATGTCCTGCCGGTGCGCGCCGAAGGAGCGGAGCTGGAGAAGATCGCGCTGCGCCGTCCGGCGCGTCCGACGATCGACCTGGCGCTCGATGCCGACGAAAGCACCAGCATCGACCTTCCGTCGGTCATCAAGGTCGACATGGTCGTGCGCGGCCAGCTCGCCAGCCTGCTTACCCTGTCGACCGCGCAGCTCGGTCCCAAGGAGCAGGAGGACATGCTGAACGGCCTGCTGCAGAATTTCGTCGGGCAGGCGCAGTTCGACAAGCTGGAAGCCAAACCCGACGCCGCGGACGGCAGCGTGACGATCACCGCGCGCGGCGTGTTCGGATCGGGGTGGGAGCGCGAGGATAATCACAGCGAGCGCTGGCTATCGCGCGTCGGCAATCTGATCGAATTTTCGCCCGACCGCGCGCGCGCTTCCTGGGCGAATATCCCCGTAGCGACGGGCGCGCCTGACTATGCGCATTATCGTTTGCGCGTCCGGCTGCCCGACGGTGGCCGTGACTACAAGATCGAGGGCGAAGGCGCGCTCGACGCGCGGCTCGCCGGCGTCGATGTCAAGCGCAGCGTGACGATGGCCGACGGCTATGTCGTCGTCGACGAGGTGCTGGCGAGCAGTGGCGTCGAAATCGCGCCGACGGATGTCGCGGACGAGCGCGACCGCGTTGCCACCGTCATCAGCCAGACCCCGCGACTGGTCGCGCCCGAGGATGCGCGGCGGCGCTGGAACCTGAAAGGCGCACCATCGACGTCGCAGCTCGACGCAGTGCGGTCGATTTATGCGGTCAACGCCGCCAAGGCCGATGAGGAAAATGTGTCGGCGCTGATCAGCGAAGCGTCATTCCAGCGCGGCATCGGCGATTACAAGGGGGCGGAGCAGACGCTGACCCGCCAGATCGCGCTGCAGCCGTCGGAGGACGCCTATCTGTCCCGGTCGGGAGTGCGCAAGGAGTTGGGGAATATTGCGGGCGCGCTCGCCGATGCCGAAGAGGCGCGCAAGCTCGACCCCTCGTCGCTGGGCGCAATCGGGGCTGTCGCGATGCTGACCGCGGAAAAGGGCGATGTCGCCGCGGCGACGCGGATGTTCGACGATCGCATCGCGCTCGGCGGCAAATCGAAAAGCGACCTCCGGCTCGCCAAGGCGGCGATGGTCGGGGAATTCGGCGATCCCAAGGCTGCGATCGACGAACTCGATGCGCTCGTTGCGACAAAGCCGGGGTCGCCCGACCTGCTCAACGCACGCTGCTGGGTGAAGGCGTCGCGCGAAGTCGCGGTCGACAGCGCGCTCAAGGACTGCACCTCGGCGATGGAGCTGGCGGACAGCACGGCGCATATTCTGGACAGCCGCGCGCTGGTGTGGCTGCGCCTTGGCCGCAACGACGATGCGCTGCGCGATCTCGACGCGGCGCTGCTGCAGGTGCCGTCGCTCGCATCGAGCCGCTTCCTGCGTGCGATCGTCTACCAGCGGCTGGGCCGCGCCACCGATGCCGCGGCCGATCTTGCGATTGCGCGCCAGCTGTCGCCGTCGACCGAACGCGATTATGCCCGCTTCGGGCTGAAGCCGTAACAACAGCGAAATCGATGCGGGAAATGCATCCGGGGGGCGGGGCCTGAAGGCCGCTCCGCCCCCCGTCTGCGTCGGGGGCAAGTGGGGATGTCCCGGTGGGGGCAGGGGGCATCAGGGACCAGACCGATGCCCCCCACCGCTCCATTGAGCGGAACACTCGGGAACATATCTTACTATACAAGTGCCGTGCCATTTTCGGGCCGTCGCGCAAATCAGCGGGTTACGCTGGTTAGCGATTTCTTACCGCGCGCCCGACTTGTCAAAAATCCCGACACCGGCCGGAAAAATCCCGTTCATCGACCGTTCAGTCAATTGACTACATTTGTAGTCGCATAAATTGTCGCAGCCGAAGGGAGGGGTTCACCGTGGCGGAACGACCAAGCGAATCCGAAATGCAGGTGCTGGCCGCACTGTGGGACGACGCCCCGCAGTCCGCGGCCGATCTGACCGCGCGCGTCGGCCGGGCGAATGGCTGGACGCAGGCAACGGTCAAGACGCTGCTCGCGCGGCTCGTACAGAAAGGCGCCGTTTCGGCGGAGGCCGACGGCCGGCGTTATCTCTATCGTCCGGCGGTTGATCGCGACGCGGCGGTGGGCGACGAGTCGCAGCGTTTCGTTGACCGCCTCTTCGGCGGCCGCGTCAGCCCGCTCATCGCGCATCTCGCCGACCGCGAAGCCTTGACCGACACCGACATCGCCGAGATCGAGGCGCTGCTCCGGAAGCTCAAATCATGAGCGGCGCGACCATCCTCCAGATATGGGGCGACACGCTCGTCACCACCGCTCTGCTCGTCTTCGCGGTGCTGCTGGTGCGCAAGCCTTTCGCGCGCCAGTTCGGTCCGCGCCTGACCTATGCGCTCTGGCTCGTGCCGGCGCTGCGGCTGGTGCTGCCGCCATTGCCCTTGGCCGATCCGGTGGCAGCGCCGGTCGCGGCGAGCGTCCCGGCCGATGTGATGCTGATCGAGGCGGCCGACGCGGCGCGGACGATCGGGACGCCGGCGGCGATGCCGCAACCGAGTTGGGGGCTGGCCGACGCGCTGCCGCTGCTGTTCACCCTGTGGATGGCGGGCGCGCTGTTGCTGATCGCGACGGCGATCGTGCGGCATATGCGTTTCCGGCGGCTGGTGCTGGAGCAGGCGGTCGCGCTCGAACCGATCGGATCGATCCGTCTCGTCATGAGCGGCGCCGTCGATGGTCCCGTCGCCTTTGGCCTTTTCAGCCGATATGTGGCGGTGCCCCACGACTTTTTCGCCCGCTACGCCGCCGAAGAGCGCGCGCTAGCGATCGATCATGAACTTGCGCACCATCGCCACGGCGATCTGTGGGCAAACAGCGCCGCGCTGCTGCTGCTCGCCTCGCAATGGTTCAACCCGCTCGCGTGGCGCGCGATCCGGGCGTTTCGTTTCGACCAGGAGGCGGCGTGCGACGCGCGCGTGCTGACGATGGCCGACACCGCCGAACGCCGCGTGCGCACCGCCCATTATGCCGCTGCCATCGCCAAGGCAGCGGTCGGTGCGCGCCTATCACTTGCCGCCCCGATGGCGGTTCACGATAATCTGCAGGAGAGGCTGACCATGTTGACGCAGCAGGATATTTCGAAAAAGCGACGCCTTGCCGGAAAGCTTCTCGTCGGCAGCGCAACGCTGGCCGTGCTCGGCGCGACCGCGACGCTCGTCCCCGCCGGGACCGCCACCGCGCATGTCCAGGACGCCGGCGTGATCGCGCCGCCCGCACCGCCGGCACCGCCCGCCGCGCCCGAAGCGCCCCCGGCCCCTCCCGCACCTCTTGAGCCGGTTGCGGACGGTCCGCACCATATCATGATCGTCACCACCAAGGGCGATGGCGAGAGCGAAACCGTGACGACCTCGGCCGACGGCACGCGGCGCGAAGTGAACCGCGTGGTCGTGCGCCAGATCGTCGATGGCGACGGCAAGGCGGCGCGTGTCGCGCTGGCGCCCGGTACCGGAGAGGGACGGCGGTTCGAGCTTCACTTGCCGGGGAATCTGTCGCGCGAGGACATTCTGGCGACGCTGAAAGAACAGGGCATCAGCGGCGCGCGCGCCGAGGCCATTGCGGACAAGCTGGAAGCCAAGCGCACCGAGCGCTTCCGCACCGCGCTGGCTCCAATGCCGCCGATGCCGCCACTCCCGCCGATGCCTCCGATGGGCGAAGGCGCCTGGCGCTCGAAGGATGGCAAGGCGATGGCGACGGCCACCTGCAAGGACGGGCAGAAATCGGTTCGGCTGTTTTCCAGCGACGAACAGGAACAGGGCGGCCGCAACCGCATGGTGATGATGGTGTGCGGCGATGCCGGGGCGAGCAAGGCCGATCGGGTCGCGGCGCTCAAAAAGGCGCGCGACCGGTTGGCGGCCGACAGCCGTAGCGCGATGTCCGGCGAAATGCGCGCCAAGGTGATCGCCGACATGGATCGCGCCATAGCCGAGGCCGAAAAGGGCCAATAACCGGATCAGCTTTGACGCCGGTCTTTGCTCCCCGGTTGGGATCGGCGGCAGGGGCGGGGAAAGGGAGCGCGGTTCTTCCCCGTTTCCTTTCTCCGCCCCCCCTTTTGCCCTTCTTTCGGCGGGCGCGGGCTTTTCCTTTCGCCCGCGCGATGCCACATGGGAAGGGTGAGCGAAGAAAAACCCTGGCCCGACACGATCCGTGCCGGCGACTGCGAACAGCATGAGCCGCTGGTGCGCCGCGTGCTTGCGCCCAATCCGTCCCCCTATACCTTCACCGGCACCCAGACATGGATCGTCGGTGCCGGGCGCGATGTTGCGATTATCGACCCCGGCCCGACGGGATCGGGGATGAGCATCGGCGATCCGCCCGACGCGAATGGCGCGGGCCATGTCGATGCGATTTTGCGCGCCGTCGAAGGGCAGCGTGTGGCGGCGATCCTCTGCACCCACACGCACCGCGACCACAGCCCCGCGGCAGCGCCGCTGAAAGAGGCGATGGGCGCGCCGATCATCGGCTGCGCACCGCTCGCGCTTTCGGACGATGGCCCGCGCGCCGATTCGGCCTTCGATCCCGATTATGCGCCCGACCGCGTGCTGACCGACGGCGAGCGGATCGCCGGTGATGGCTGGACGATCGAGGCGGTGGCGACACCGGGCCATACGTCGAACCATTTATGCTATGCGCTTGTCGAAAGCGGCGCGCTGTTCACCGGCGACCATGTCATGGCCTGGTCGACGAGCGTCGTCAGCCCGCCCGACGGCGACATGGCCGCCTATATGACGAGCCTTGCCAAGCTCTATGACCGCGACGACCGCGTCTATTATCCGGCGCACGGTCCGGCGGTCGCAAAGCCCAAACAGCTCGTCCGCGGCATGCTGGGGCATCGCAGGCAGCGCGAGCGCCAGATATTGCGGGAACTCGAAAAGGGGCCGCGCGTCGTCCCTGATATGGTGAAGCATATGTACAAGGGGCTCGACCCCCGCCTGACCGGCGCCGCGGGCCGATCGGTGCTCGCCCATCTTCTCGACCTTGAAAGCCGCGGCCGGGTGGCGCGCGACGCGGACTGCTGGCGTCTGGTGGCATGACCAGGGGATCGTTCCGCGTCCTGATCGTCGCGCTGCTGGCGCTCGCCATCTTTCTGGGATGGCGCGCGTGGGACGGGTGGCAGAAGAGCTATGATCCGCAAACCGTGGTCGCGGCGAGCCTGCAGGGGCTTCAGGAGCAGAATGTCCTCGTGCCCTTCACCGCCCGCTATGTCGCGGTCGTGACCTCGACGCAGAGCCGGCTGGGGCTGGAAGCCAAGAAGACGCTGATCATGCCGGGGACGGTGCGGTACGAGGTCGATCTCGCCAAGCTGAAGTCCGCCGATCTCGACTGGGATGCGGCGACCAACGCGCTGACCGTGACCTTGCCGCCACTACGCCTCGCGGGCCCGGAAATCGACATCGACGCGATCAGCGAATATCGCGACGGGCTGATCCTTCTGACGCTCACCGATGCCGAACGGGCGCTCGATGCCGCGAATCGCAAGGCGGGGCAGGCCGAATTGATCAGACAGGCGCGGGGCGACACGCCGATGCGGCTCGCCGAAAATGCCGCCCGGACGGCGATCGAGCAAAGCTTTTCGATGCCGCTCAAAGCCGCGGGGATCGACGCCAAGGTTACGGCGCGCTTCGGGCGCTGAGCCTCACCGAAATTTCGGCTTTCGTCCGAGCGGGCTTCACGCTAGCTTCCGCCGCCTGTCCGGCCTGAGGGGGGTATGGCATGGCAACGACCGCAAATCGCGCGCTCGCCGGCGAGCGTTTCTGGCAGCGTATGGCAATCGGCCTCGCGCTTTTCATCTTTGTCGCATTCGCCCAGTTCGCATTTCGCGGGCTGGCCGATCCGGTAGCCGCACCGATTTGGGTGCATCTGCACGCGCTGGCGATGTTCGGCTGGCTCGGGCTTCTCGTAGTCCAGCCTCGCCTGGCGGCGGCGGGCAACCGGACGCTGCACCGCCAGCTTGGCTGGACCGGCGCCGCGCTGGCGACGATCATCGTCGGGCTTGGCATCTTCACCGGCTTTGCCGCGGTGATCCTGCACCGCCAGCCGCCCTTTTTCACCGCACCCTATTTTCTCGCGCTGACCGCAATCGAAGCGATCGCTTTCGGGGTGCTTGTCTATGCTGCGATCCGCCGCCGCCGTGCCACCGACTGGCACCGGCGCCTGATGCTGGGGGCGACGATCATCGTCCTCGAACCGGCGCTTGGGCGCGTCTTGCCGCTACCGCTGATGATCGGCTGGTCCGACATTCCGATCGGCCTCGTCGAACTCGCGATCGTCGGCCTGATCGCGCTCCATGACCGCCGCACGATCGGGCGCGTGCACCCGGCGACGATCCGGGTCGCGCTCGCGGTCGTGGTAACCCGCATTGCGGTCTACTCGCTCGCATTGGCACCGCCGGTCGAGGAGCTTGCGCGGCGCCTTGGCGGCGGCTGACCGGCCGCAGCCGACATATGGCGCGGCGGGCGCGTTTGCCCTCGCGCTGACGGCGGTGTAGGGAGCGCCCGACAAGCACCGACAAGGAACCGCCATGACTGCTCCCGTCCGCGAAAATCTCTCCGGCCTCGACCTGCGCGCCGAGATCGATCGTCTGCGCAAGGAGCGCAATGCGGTGATTCTGGCGCATTATTACCAGAAGCCGGAAATTCAGGATCTTGCCGATTTCGTCGGCGATTCGCTCGAGCTTTCGCGCAAGGCGGCCGAGACCGATGCCGATGTCATCGCCTTTTGCGGGGTCAAGTTCATGGCCGAGACCGCGAAAATTCTCAGCCCCGAAAAGATCGTGATCCTGCCCGATCTCGACGCCGGGTGCAGCCTGGAGGACAGCTGCCCGCCCGAACAATTCGCGCGGTTCCGCGCCGCCCATCCCGACCATATCGCGCTGACCTACATCAACTGCTCAGCGGCGGTAAAGGCGCTCAGCGACGTAATCGTGACCTCATCGAGCGCCGAGACGATCATCAGCCAGATCCCGCCCGAACAGAAGATCATCTTCGGTCCCGACCGCCACCTCGGCGGCTATCTGAACCGCAAGTTCGGGCGCGACATGCTGCTCTGGCCCGGCGTGTGCATCGTCCACGAAGCCTTCAGCGAAACCGAGCTGCTGAAGCTGAAGGCGCAGCATCCGGACGCGCCGGTCGCGGCGCACCCCGAATGCCCGCCCTATATCGTCGATCATGCCGATTATGTCGGATCGACCAGCGGCATCCTGCAATTCGCCAAGACCTTCGACGGCGATACGCTGATCGTCGCGACCGAACCGCATATCATCCACCAGATGCAGCTCGCGCTGCCCGAGAAGAATTTCATCGGTGCGCCGGGTGCGGACGGCAACTGCAACTGTAACATCTGCCCCTATATGGCGCTCAACACGATGGAAAAGCTCTACATCGCGCTGCGCGACCTGAAGCCGCAGATCGAACTCGACGAGGACCTGCGCCTTGCCGCGCGCAAGAGCCTCGACAGGATGCTCGAAATGGCGTCGGGAACCGTCGGCAAGGGCGATCTGGGCGCCCGCTGAGTCGCGAGTCGTCGTCGCGCGGGGCGAGTCGGATCGGCGAGTCGTCGGTCAAACCGCCTCTGGGCGAATCCGAAAATGCTGCAGCGCTGTTACAAAAATGCTGCACCGAATCCGCTTGTTGCTAATGCCGGACTTATCCACAGAAGGCGGAGTGTACTGCGCGCGAAAGCGCGTTTTTTATTTGGCGCTCCGTGGCCTTCATGTCAGCTTCAAATCATCGGACGACAGAGACGTCGGACCGCCGGGACACGAAGGGTGGTTGCAAGACTAGCCAGAAGAGAACGGGCCGGTTGACGAGGAAATTGACCGATAGCTCGATCACGGAACGCCGCGATTCCCACGAGTTGAGGCGAACCCGATCGGGTACGGGAAAGCAGACCGTCGCTTGGACGGCGACCGCTTCGGCGGACGCGCAGACCGGATGACGAAGGGCTTTCCGGGTGAGGCCGGCCCCCGAAAGGGGGCCGACCGAACCATCGCCGGATCGAGCCGGCGCGCGCCGCGACGCATCGTTTGGCGGGCTGCTGGTCGCCAGGCCAGCGGTTCGGGATGAAGCGGAACGGACGCGCAACGATCGAAACCGGATAGTGGGGGTTGGCAGCGATGTCGGCCCCCATTTCGTTTGCGCGGTGCGCATTTCGCTGCCGCTGCCTGCCTTCGGCACTTTTTTTGGCGCCTGTGATGTCTGTCACAACCGCGGCGCACCAATCCCCCTAAATCCCGTCCTGCGACCCGGAGCAGTTCCCCGACCGGAACTGATCCCACTGTCCCGGCCGTGACCTTTCGGGGAAGCGGCCGGGAACTTTTCGCCCTCCATCGACATTATGATCGCATCGTTGAAGCGATGTCGCACCGCGACCGGCCGAGCGTCGGAACGGGTGCCGCATCGATGTTCGACTGTGTCCAAGGAGGAGATTGCAACATGATCGGCATTATCATCTGGCTCGTTGTCGGCGGTGTGGTCGGCTGGCTCGCCAGCATCGTCATGCGCACCGACGCGCAGCAGGGCATCCTGCTCAATATCGTCGTCGGCATCATCGGCGCCTTCATCGGCGGCTTGCTGATCGGCGGCGGTTCGATCAACAACGCGATTACGCTGTACAGCTTCCTCGTGTCGCTGCTGGGTGCGATCATCCTGCTGGCGATCGTGAATCTGGTGCGCCGCGGCAGCGTCCGCTGACGTCCGATGGCGGCGTCCTTCGGGTCGCCGCCAATTCGTTAGGCAATCGGGGCCGTTCGCGTTATCAAGCACATACCCGCAGACAGGCGGGCAACAATGATCGTAGGGGGTCAATGTCATGATCGATTTCATCATCGCTATCGTCGTGGGCGGCATCATCGGCTGGCTTGCCAGCATCGTAATGCGTACCGACGCACAACAAGGCATTTTCCTGAATATCATCGTCGGCTGCATCGGCTCTATTCTGGGTCGGTTTCTGCTCGGCGGTCTGATCGGCGGCGGCCATTTGCGTGGTGACGCGTTCGATCCGAAGACGTTGCTGACGGCCTTTCTGGGCGCCGTGATCCTGCTTGCCATCGTCAATCTGGTCCGGCGGGGCAGGGTGCGCTGAAGCGCTGAAACCGACATAGCTCCAAAACGGAGCGAAGGCTCGAAAAAGGGTGGTCTGCGGCAGCAGGCCGCCCTTTTTCATGGGCATAAACGCTGGAAAAGACGGATGATTTCGCCTAGTCGCGCGCAGCTGTGTGCGGGGTGTGCACGGGCTCAATCGCCTCTTGTATGTGGTGATGTAATAGGGTAATACACCTTCGACATATTTGTCCTACCGTTCGGAAGAGGGGGCGGTCGTCGTTGACGGCTGCGGCACACGCCGGCGCGGAGGGATGGGGAGTTCGATGTGAACTACGAGCGGAAAGTGGATTCGATGGATAGCCTGGCGGGTTCGACCCAAAGCTTTTACGAAGAGGCGGACAATCGCCGCAAGCGTACGATCCTGATCGTCGCGCTGGTGTTGACCGCGATCGTGCTTGCCGTCGCCTGGTTTGCGTTCGGTTCGGGCAAGGCCGGCGACGGCGCGGCCTCGGGCGGCGCCGCGGGCGCCGCTGCGGGCGCCAGCACGCCGACCGTGACGGTGATGATCCCGGGCCGCCAGTCGGTCGAAGCGGTCATCGCCGCCAATGGCACCATCGCCGCACGGCGCGAGATGCCGGTCGGTATCGCGGGCGAGGGCGGCCAGGTCGTCAGGGTTCTGGTCGAACCCGGTCAGTGGGTCGGCGCGGGCCAGACGCTCGCGGTGATCGACCGCTCGGTGCAGGCGCAGCAGGCCGCAAGCCTTTCCGCATCGATCCGCGTCGCCAGGGCGGACGCCGATCTGGCGCAATCCGAACTCGATCGCGCCGAAGCGCTGGTCGGACGCGGCTTCATTTCGAAAGCGGACCTCGACCGCAAGCGCGCGACGCGCGATTCTGCGAACGCGCGGGTTCGCGTTGCCGAAGCGCAGTATAAGGAAGCCGTTGCGCGCAACGGCCGTCTGAACATCGTCGCGCCTGCGGCGGGTCTGGTGCTTACGCGTCAGGTCGAACCGGGCCAGGTCGTCGGCGCCGGCAGCGGCGTGCTGTTCCGCATGGCCAAGGCCGGCGAAATGGAAATGCTCGCGCAACTGGCCGAGGGCGATCTCCAGCGCGTCCGCACCGGAACACGCGCGACCGTAACCCCGGTCGGCACCAACCTGCAGATCGCCGGACAGGTGTGGCAGGTGTCGCCGGTCGTCAATCCCGACACGCGGCAGGGCACCGTGCGCATTGCCGTCCCTTACAGCGATGCACTGCGTCCCGGCGGCTTCGCCGACGCTCGCCTGGTCTCGGGTTCGGCCGAGGCGCCTCTGCTTCCCGAAAGCGCGGTGCAGAGCGGTCCCGAGGGCAATTATGTCCTGATCGTCGGCAAGGACGACAAGATCGAACGGCGTCCGGTCAAGGTCGGCACCGTCACCGATGGCGGCGTGTCGATCGCGTCGGGTCTGACCGGCAACGAAAAGGTCGTCGTGCTGGCGGGCGCCTTCCTCAACGTCGGCGACAAGGTGAAGCCGACGATCCAGAAATCGCCGCAATAAGCCTCTCCCCGGACCGACTGCGCACAAGGGCGTTTGAATCATGAGCTTTCGCAACATCTCCGCCTGGTGCATCCGCAATCCGGTGCCGCCGATCGTCCTGTTCGCGCTGCTGCTGCTGGCGGGGATCGTCAGCTTCAACCGGATGGACGTCAACGACAATCCCGATATCGAATTCCCGGCGGTGCAGGTCATCGTCGCGCAGCCGGGCGCTGCGCCAGCGGAACTCGAAACGCAGGTGACGCAGCGCGTCGAAGCTGCGGTGCGCAGCGTCAGCGGCGTCGACGAATTGTCCTCCTATGTCAGCGAAGGCAGCAGCCGTACGATGGTGCAATTTGCGATCGGGACACCGATCGATCGCGCCTATAATGACGTCAATCAGGCGATTTCCCAAATCCGCAGCAATCTGCCCGACGGGATTCTCGAGCCGCAGGTGATCCGTGTCGATATCGCCGGCGGCCCGATCACCTATTTCTCGGTCGAAGCGACCGACATGACGCTCGAACAATTGTCGTGGTTCGTCGACAATACGGTCGCAAAAGAGCTGCTGTCGGTGCCGGGTATGAGCCAGGTGCGCCGTTCGGGCGGGGTCGACCGCGAAATCCGCGTGATCCTCGATCCCGCGCGGATGCAGAGCTATGGCCTGACCGCGAGCCAGGTGAACCAGCAGCTCCGTCAGGTCAATCTGAACGCGGCGGGCGGGCGCACCGAAATTGCCGGGTCGGAACAGGCGGTCCGCGTCCTCGGCAACGCGCAGAATGCATTCCAGCTCGGCGAAACGCGCATTTCGATCGGCAACGGCCGGACGATCCAGCTTTCCGACGTGGCCAAGGTGACCGACGGTTATGCCGAACAGCGTAATCTGGCGAAGATCAACGGCCGTCAGGTGCTGTCCTTCTCGATTGAAAAGGCGAAGGGCTCGTCCGACGTCAGCGTCCATGACGAGGCGATGAAAAAGCTGGCGGAGATCGAGAAGAACAACCCCAAGGTGAAGTTCAAGATCCTCTTCACCCGCACCGAATATACGAAGGAACAATATCGCAGCTCGATGGCCGCGATGATCGAAGGCGCGGTGCTCGCCGTCGTCGTCGTCTTCCTGTTCCTGCGCGACTGGCGCGCCACGATGATCAGCGCGATGGCGATCCCGCTGTCGGCCATTCCGACTTTCTGGTTCATGGATCTGATGGGCTTTTCGCTCAACAGCCTGTCGCTGCTGGCGCTCAGCCTTGTCGCCGGGGTACTGGTCGACGACGCGATCGTCGAGATCGAAAATATCGTCCGACATATGCGTATGGGCAAGACGGCCTATCAGGCTTCGATCGACGCCGCCGACGAAATCGGGCTCGCGGTTGTGGCGACGACGATGTCGATCGTCGCGGTCTTCCTGCCCGTCGCGCTGATGCCCGGCATCTCGGGCCAGTTCTTCATCCAGTTCGGGATGACCGTGGTGTTCGCGGTGCTGATGAGCCTTGCCGTCGCGCGTATGATAACGCCGATGATCGCGGCCTATTTCCTGGCCGCGCATGGCGAACAGGCGCACGCCGAAGGGCCGTGGATCGATCGTTACGAGCGCGTGCTGCGCTGGACGCTCGACAATGGCAAGCATCACGCGGTGCGCGCCCGCTACGAAGCGGTTCCGACCCGGCTCGCCTTCCTCGCTGTTCCCCTGATCCTGTCGGGCATCTTCGTCCTCTATTCGGCCTACGCCTATTTCCAGCCGGTGCCGGTCGGTCAGGATGCGCCGAATACGGCGCTGTATTTCCTGCTGCGCACGCCGGCGCTGACCGTGATCGTCTTCCTTGCGACCAGCTTGCTTGCGATCTTGCTCGGTGCGCTCGCCTGGTTTGTCGGTATGCGCCAATGGGCCTTTACCGGCTGGGCCAAGTTCATGCTGCAGCGCGCCTGGGCACGGCTGTTCGATCACCGCGTGTGGATCGTCGGCATCGGCGCCGCGGCCTTCGTGCTGAGCATCGTCCTGTTCGCCACGCTGCCGCAGCAGTTCCAGCCGACGATCAACAGCGATTACAGCCAGATCAAATATGAGCTGCCGCCGGGATCGACGCTGGCGCAGAGCGAGCATATCGCGAACCAGGTTTCGTCGATACTCAGCGCAAGCCCCGCCGTCGATACGGCCTTTTTCGACGTCAATGTCGGCGGCGGCAATGCCTTCCTGACGCTCAAGAAGGACCGCGATATCAGCAGCGTCGAATGGGAACGCAGCCTGCAGCCGAAGTTGACGGCGATTCCCGATGCGCGCGTGTCGTTCCAGAGCCAGTCGGGCGGCTTTTCGGGCCGCGACATCACGATGGTGATCGGCGGCGACGATCCGGTCGCGCTGGAAAAGCACGCGCTCAAGATCGTCGACGAAATGAGCAAGCTCAAGGAACTGCGCGCGCCGCGGATCGAGGGCGACATTCCGCGGCCCGAGATCATCGTCAATCCGCGCATGGATCTGGCCGCCGAACTCGGCGTGACCACCGCGGCGCTCAGCCAGACGATCCGCATCGCGACGCTGGGTGATATCGATCAGAATGCGGCGAAATTCTCCCTGTCCGATCGCCAGATACCGATCCGCGTGCTGCTGTCAGAAGATTCGCGCCGCAGCCTCGCGACGATCGAGAATCTGCCGGTGCCGACCTCGCGCGGGACGACCGTGCCGCTGAAATCGGTGGCAGAAATCGGCTTCGGCGCCGGTCCGACCGAATTGCGTCGCTACAATCAGACGCGGCGTATCGTCATCGGGGCGGATCTTGCGCCCGGCCTTGTCACGGGCAATGCGCAGCAAAAGATCGATGCGCTGCCCGCGGTCAAGAATATGCCGCAGGGCATCCGCAAGGTCATCCAGGGCGACCAGAAGTGGCAGGCCGAGCTGATCAAGAACTTCCTGATCGCGGTCGTGTCGGGCCTGATGCTCGTATTCTCGACGCTCGTGCTGCTCTATCGCCGCTTCCTGTCGCCGCTGGTCAACATGTCGTCGCTGCTGCTGGCACCGCTCGGCGGGTTGCTCGGCCTGCTCGTGACCGGGATGCCGATCTCGATGCCCGTCTATATCGGCCTGCTGATGCTGCTGGGGATCGTCGCCAAAAACTCGATCCTGCTCGTCGATTTCGCGATCGAGGAAATGGACAAGGGGATCGGCAAGGTCGAGGCCCTCGTCGATGCAGGGCGCAAGCGCGCGCAGCCGATCATCATGACGACCGTCGCGATGGTCGCGGGCATGGTGCCGACGGCGCTGTCGCTGTCGGGTGACGGTGCATGGCGCGCGCCGATGGGCGTGGTCGTCATCGGCGGCCTGATCCTGTCGACGATGCTGACGCTGCTGATCGTGCCCGCAGGCTTCAGCCTGGCCGACAGCATCGAAAAGCGCCTTGGCCGCTTCTTCTCGAGCAATCTGCTCACCTACAAGAAGGGCGACGATACGCGGCCGCACGGCGATGCCGCGCCGCAGCCGGCCGAGTAACCGGACGCGACCGGCGACCGCGCGCGCGGTCCGCCGGTTGCAACCTTTGGCGGGCTGCCCCATTTGAACGGCATGACCAGCGTATCGCCCCCGACCGAAAGCAGGCGCGCCCACCCCGCCGGAGTGGGCGTCGCCGTTCCGACCGGCGGCATCAACGTCCGCATTGTGGCAACCGGACTGCTGCTCTTCATGGCCGCGGTCTTCGTGACCGCAAAATATTATCAGGATGTGCATCCCGCCGTCGGCTTCGTCCGCGCCTTTGCCGAAGCGGCGATGGTCGGCGGGCTGGCCGACTGGTTTGCCGTGACCGCGCTGTTCCGTCACCCGATGGGGCTGCCGATCCCGCACACGGCGATCGTGCCGCGTAACAAGAATCGCATCGGCGACACGCTGGCGCGCTTTCTGCTCACCAATTTCCTGTTGCCGCGCCTGATCGCGCGCAAGATGCAGACGGTCGATGTTGCGGGCGCAGTCGGCAAATTCCTCTCGCAGCCTGCCGAGGGCGGCGGGCGGCTGAGGCTCGGCGCGTCGCGGATCATCGCCGACGGGCTCGGCGCGCTCGATCAGCAGCGGCTCGGCGGCATGGTCAAATCGGCGATCGCGGACCGGCTGCGCGAACTCGATGTCGCGCCGCTGCTCGGGCAGGCGCTGCAGGCGGCGCTGGCCGAGGGGCGGCATCAACCGTTGCTCGATGCGATGGTCAAATGGGGGTCGAAGACGCTCGACCTCAACGAGCATCTGATCCACCAGATGGTCCACGACAATTCGGGGGCCATCGTCCGCTTCACCGGCCTCGACGAGAGCATTTCGAACCGCATCGTCGCCGGCCTGTCGAAGCTGCTCAGCGAAATGGCGGTCGACGAAACCCATCCGATCCGCATCCGCGTCGAAGAGGGGCTCGCAAAGCTGGCGCTCGATCTGCAGCATGACCCGGAAATGCAGGAAAAGGTTGCGCGGGTGCGCGACGAACTGCTCGACAACCCGGCGGTCAAGCGCTGGCTCGACGGATTGTGGGAACAGGGGCGGGGCGCCTTGCTGCGCGCGGCGCGCGATCCAGAGACGATGCTCGCGGGCCGGATCGGCGAGCTGGTGACGCAGTTCGGCGCGATGCTGGGCGAGGACCAGGCGATCAAACGCACGCTCAACCGCTACGCCCGCCGCGCCGTCGTCGGCGCGGTCGACAGCTATGGCGAGACGGCGCTGAAGCTGGTGTCGGACACGATCCGCGGCTGGGACGCGAAAACGATCACCGACCGGCTGGAAAATGCGGTCGGCGACGATCTGCAATATATCCGCATCAACGGCACGCTGGTCGGCGGACTGGTGGGCGTTTTGATCCACGCAATCGATATCTGGATTTGACCGTCGCCCCGTGGAGGGTGGAGCCGCTGGCCTAAAGACAGGCCGCCAGTCCCTCGCGAAAACTCGGGTAGCGCGGAATCCACCCCAGCAGTCGTTTCGCCTTGCCGTTCGCAACGCGGCGATTCTCGGCATAGAAGGCGCGCGCGGCGGGCGACAGGCCGGCGGCGTCGAGCGATTGCAGCGGCGGCAGCGACGCCCCCAGTAGCGCGCAGCCCCATTCGACGAGGCGGTTCTGGTGGCACGGCGCCTCGTCGGCAAGATTGTAGACGCCCGCCGGGCCGCGGAAGGCGGCGATCACGCCGCCTGCGATATCGTCGACATGGACGCGGCTGAAAACCTGGTCGTGCAGATCGATCCGGTGCGCACGGCCTTCGCGGATACGATCGAGGATGCTGCGGCCGGGACCATAGATGCCCGGCAGCCGAAAGACGCACATGTCGCCGCGCAGTGCGGCCCACGCCGCATCGGCGGCGTTGCGGTCGGGACGGCGGCCCTTCACCGGTCCGCTTTCGTCGACCCACGCGCCGCCGGTATCGCCATAAACGCCTGTCGAGGAAAGATATCCGGTCCACCCCGCCGGCGCGAGCGCCACCGCCTCGCCATAGCGGGCGAGCACTGGGTCGGTGCCGTCCGCCGGGGGCACCGACGACAGGATATGCGTCGCCGATCGCAGCGCGCCCAGCACCGCGGCCTCGTCGGCGAAGGCGATGCTGTCGCCGCGTCCGTCGCGCGTCGTCCCGCTCACCTCCCACCCGCGCGCGCGCAACCGGTCGGCGATATGGCCCGCCGCATAGCCCATTCCGAAAATCAGCATATGTCCCATCGCCGCCCTTATTGCGCGGCGCGCGGCGCAAGCCTAGACCCGCATTATGACCGACGCTTCTTCCTCCCCCGTTCCGCCCGTCACCATCCACCGCAGCGATTATCGCCCGCCCGAATGGCAGGTGCCCGACATCGCGCTCGATTTCGCGCTCGGCCTCGATACGACGCGCGTGGGTGCGGCGCTGTCGGTCGTGCGCCATGCCGATGCGCCGGCGCCGCTGACGCTGCGCGGCGACGGCCTGACGCCGCTCGCGGTGTGCGTCGATGGCGAAAGCTGGAACGATTGGCACATGGAGGGGGCCGACCTGATCGTCGATCTCGGCGATCGTACCCACGCCGTCGTCGAGGTCGATACGGCGATCGATCCCACGGCCAATACCCAGCTCATGGGCCTTTATGCCTCGAACGGCATGCTCTGCACCCAGTGCGAGGCCGAGGGGTTCCGGCGGATCACCTTCCATCCCGACCGTCCCGACGTCCTCAGCCGCTACAAGGTGCGGATGACGGGCGACAAGACGGCCTTTCCGATCCTGCTGTCGAACGGCAATTGCGTTGCAAAGGGTGCGGGTGACGACGGCAGCCATTGGGCTTTGTGGGAAGATCCCTGGCCGAAACCTTCCTATCTTTTCGCGCTCGTCGCGGGCGATCTTGTCGTCAACCGCGACAGCTTTACCACCATGTCGGGGCGCAAGGTCGAACTGGGCATCTGGGTGCGCGCGGGCGACGAGGGCCGCACCGGCCACGCGATGCAGGCGCTCAAGGACAGCATGGCGTGGGACGAGCGCGTCTATGGCCGCGAATATGACCTCGACCTGTTCAACATCGTCGCGGTCAGCGATTTCAACATGGGGGCGATGGAGAACAAGGGCCTCAACATCTTCAACACGCGTTATATCCTGGCCGATCCCGACACAGCGACCGACCTCGACTATGACGGGGTGCAGGGGGTGGTCGCGCACGAATATTTTCACAATTGGTCGGGCAATCGCGTCACCTGTCGCGACTGGTTCCAGCTCAGCCTGAAAGAAGGCTTCACCGTCTATCGCGACCAGAGTTTTTCGGCCGATATGGGTTCCGCACCGGTCAAGCGAATCGAGGATGTCCGCCTGCTTCGCGCCGCACAGTATCCGGAGGATGCGGGGCCGCTCGCGCACCCGATCCGGCCCGACAGCTATCAGGAGATCAGCAACTTCTACACCGCGACCGTTTACAACAAGGGCGCGGAGATCATCCGGATGATGGCGACCCTGCTCGGTCCGCAGCGCTTCCGCGCCGGCACCGACCTCTATTTCGACCGCCACGATGGCGAGGCCGCGACGTGCGAGGATTTCGTGCGCGCGATGGAGGAGGGCGGGGCGATCGACCTGACCCAGTTCCGCCGCTGGTACGAGCAGGCGGGGACGCCGCGGCTCAAGCTGACGCTTTCAGAGGATCAGGGGCAGTGGGCGCTCGATGTGGTGCAGACCGTGCCGCCGACCCCCGGCCAGCCCGAAAAACTGCCGATGATGATGCCGCTGCGTATCGCGGCCTTCGATAGAAGCGGCGGTGCATCGCTGCCCGATACGCTGGTGACGCTGACCGGTGCGACGCAGCGGATCGCGCTCGGCGCCTTCGACGGGCGCCCTGCCTTGTCGGTCAACCGCGGCTTTTCGGCACCGGTCATCGTCGATTTCGATCGCGCGCAGGGGGAACTCGCCTGGCTTGCGGCGCATGATCACGACCCCTTCGCGCGCTACGAAGCCTTGCAGCAGCTCATGCTCGACACGCTTGTCGCGGCAGCGGCGGGGAATGAAGTCGATCATCGGGCGGTGGTCGATGCGGTGGCGCAGACGTTGCGTGGGCGCGGCGAAGATCCGGCCTTCGTTGCCGAGGCGGTGCTGCTGCCCAGCGAGGCGTTCATCGGCGACCAGATGCTCACCGTCGATCCCGACGCAATCCGCCGCGAACGGCTGGCGCTGCAGGCCGCGATCGGCCGCGCGCTCGAGGAGGAATGGCGCGCGATACTGGCGGGCAAGGCACCGCCGGCGACCGACCTGTCGCCGCACGCCAAGGGTGAACGGCGCCTGCGCGGCGTCGCGCTCGCCTATCTTGCCGCGACGGGGATCGCCGATATCCCGGCGCTTGTCTTCGGGGTGTTTTCGGATGCCGACGGCATGACTGAGCGTCAGGCGGCGCTGGCGACGCTCGCGCATGGCGACAGCGACGAACGCGCCCATGCGCTCGACATCTTCTATCAGCGCTACCGCGACAATCCGCTCGTGCTCGACAAATGGTTCCAGGTACAGGCGTGGTCGATGCGCCCCGACACGGTGGAGGCGGTGCGCCAGCTGGCCGAGCATCCCGATTTCACCCTGTCCAATCCGAACCGGGTGCGATCGCTTTATGGGGCGTTCACGGGCAATCAGGCGGCCTTTCATCAGGCCGATGGCGCGGGCTATCGGCTGATCGCCGACCTTGTCATCGCGCTCGATCCGCGCAATCCGCAGACCGCGGCGCGAATGATCCCGCCGCTCGGGCGGTGGAAGCGCTTCGACGAGGCGCGCGCCGCGATGATGCGCGCCGAACTGGAACGCATCCTCGCCCAGCCCGGCCTGTCGCGCGACACGACCGAACAGGCGTCGAAGAGCTTGCTGGGCTGAGCGATCAGGCCGGCGCCGACAGCTTGGTGCCGACGACGCCGATCACGATCAGCGCCATGAAGCCGATCTGCACGGTGCCGATTTTTTCGCCGAACAGGACGATACCGCCGATGATGACGCCGACCGCGCCGAGGCCGGTCCAGATTGCATAGGCGGTGCCGGCCGAAATCTCGCGCATCGCAAAGGCGAGCAGCGCCATGTTGAGGAAGCTGAGCGCGATCGGCACCGTCGAGGCCTGCCACGTGCCCAGCGTTGCGGCCCATTTCAGGCTGAGTGCCCAGCAAATTTCGGTGAAAACGGCGATTGCCAGGATGAACCATCCCATGCGCGAGTCCTTTCGTCAGGCGGGCTCGTGCGGGAGGCGCACGCCGGAAACCCGAAAGAGGCGATGCGCGAAAAAGGCGGCTATCGCGGCCGCGGCTCGCCCCTAAGGGGCAGGCGCGCAAAGTGCAAGAGTGGAGCGACGAAGAGGCGCGGCGCGCGTCAGCCTGCGAGCCAGGCCGCGACGTCCGCGGCGACCTTGTTAGCGGCGCGGGTCAGCGCCTCGCCGACCGGCTTTGCCTCGATCTTGCCGCCGATCGGTTCGCGCACCTCGAAGCGGCGCTGTGTGACCGTCTTGCCGCCCGCCGCGACGCGCATCGCCTGGAGCGAGACGACCGCTTCGTTGGTGCGCGCATCGACGCCGAACTCGAGCAGCTGGCTGGCAAGCTGTTCGCCCGGTGCGGTCAGATACTGACCTTCGTCGAGCACGACCAGCGGGGTTTTTGCCGCAACGGTTTCCGACAGGAGCCGCTGGAACAGGCGCTGCGGCGCCTCCACCCACTGGGCGTCCTTGACATAGGCGACGCTCGCATCGTCCTGCTGCACCGGGATGCGCGTGGTGCGCAGCTTTTGCGGCGCATTCGGGATCAGGATCGTCAGCGTCTGCGCTTCGCCCGCCGAGCGCGCCTCGCCGACGACCGGGGCGACATCGGAATCGAGCGTGAGCAGAAAGGGCGGCGCCTTGCCGCCGAAACTGACACAGGCCGAGAGCGACAGCGCGCCCAGCGCGAGCAGCGCGGGGGTGCGAAGACGGCGAAGCGGGTGGGGCATGGCGGTCGTCATCCTCATTTCTTGTAATCGGGCAGCTTGCTGCCGCCGAGCACCGCGCCCGCGCCTTGCTGATCGAGCTTGTCGGTCAGGCTCGAAAGCGAGGAGGAGGTGCGGCGCAGGTCGCGGATCAGCGCATTCGCTTCGGGAATCGTCGTTTCGCTGAAGGTCTTGAGGCCGGGCCGGGCGTCCGAAATCGCCGATTCGAGCGTCTGCATCGACTTGTTTGCGGAGGCGAGCGTGTCGCGCAGATTGCGCATCGCAGGATCGACATTGCGGTCGATCGTGCCCTGCGTCGCGGCGGCAAGATTGCCGATCTGTTCGGCCGCGGTCCCCGTCTGCTGGATCGCAACGCGCGTGTCGGCGAGCGCGGCTTCGATCGCCGGTCCGTTGCGCGCGAGGATCGCGGTCGATTGCTCGACATTCTTCAGGATCGCCGCGAAGCTCGCCTGATTCTTGTCGTCGGCCAGTTCGGCCAGCCGCTCGGTCAGCGTCGACAGGCGCTGGAGAAGCTGCGGCGCGGTGTTGAGCAGTTCGCCGAGCCCACCAACGCGCGTCGGGATGACCGGTTTGCCGGCGGGGCCCTTGTCGGCGATCGGCGGCGCGCCCTTGACCGCGCCGTCGAGCGAGATTTGCGATACGCCGGTGAAGCCGACGCCTTCCAGCGCCGCGGTCGTCCCCTGCAGCACCGGCACATGCTCGTCGACTTCGATACGCACGCGGACGAATTGCGGATCGTCGGGCCACAGCGCGATCTGCCGCACCTGGCCGACGGGAACGCCGGAGAATTGCACCTGTGCGCCTTTGTTCAATCCGTCGACAGACTGTTTGAAAAATATATCATATTCCTGACGCTTGCCGCCGCTGTCGTTCGCCAGCCAGACCACGAACAGCGCGAGCGCAACGGTGAACAGCAGGACGAAGGCCCCGACCAGAACATTGTTCGACCGCGTTTCCATCAGCTCTTCCTATCTGCCCGCGTCAGCGCGTCGTTGCTGCCAGAGGCGGCGCGTCCGCGCGGTCCGTTGAAATATTCCTGTATCCAAGGATGCTCGGTGGCAAGAAGTTCCGGAATCGTGCCGACCGCGATCACTTTTTTCTCGGCCAGCACCGCGACCCGGTCGCAGGTGGCGTAGAGCGAATCAAGGTCGTGGGTGATCAGGAACACGGTCAGCCCCATCGTGTCGGCCAGTTCGCGGATCAGCTCGTCGAACTTCGCGGCGCCGATCGGGTCGAGCCCCGCGGTCGGTTCGTCGAGGAACAGCAGCGCCGGATCGAGCGCCAGCGCCCGCGCCAGTCCCGCACGCTTGACCATGCCGCCCGACAGCTCGGCCGGATATTTGGGGCCGGCATCGTTTGGCAGGCCGACCATCGCGACCTTGTAGGCCGCGATTTCGTCGAGCAGTTCAGAGTCCATGCGCGGATAAAATTCGCGCAGCGGCACCTGGATATTCTCCGCAACGGTGAGCGTCGAGAACAGCGCACCGCCCTGGAACATCACGCCCCAGCGACGGCGCAGGTCGCGCGATTCCTCTTCGTCGACGATCGTGTCGAGCGTCTTGCCATAGACTTCGACCTCGCCCGCGGTCGGGATCTGCAGCCCGATGATCGACCGCATCAGCACCGACTTGCCAGTGCCCGATCCGCCGACGACTCCCAATATCTCGCCCGACCGCACGTCGAGATCGAGGTCTTCGTGGATCACCGCATCGCCGAACTGGTTGCACAGGCCGCGCACCTTGATCGCAATGTCGAATTTTTCGGGTTCGATGAGCTCGGCCATCAGTTCCAGCCCAGCGAGGTGAAGAAAACGGCGAAAAAGGCGTCGAGAACGATGACGAGGAAGATGGCGGCGACAACCGCCGAGGTCGTCCGCTTGCCGACTTGCTCGGCATTCTGGCGCACCTGCATCCCTTCGTAACAGCCGGTGACGCCGATCAGGATGCCGAAAACCGGTGCCTTGATCAGCATGATCCAGAAATCGGTCATCGGGATGATTTCACGGATGCGCTGGACATAGGTCAGCGGCGGGATTTCCAGCCCGACCCAGCAGAAGATGCCGCCTCCGATGATCGCGCAGATGCTGGCATAAAAGCCGAGCAGCGGCATGGTGATCGTCGATGCCGCGACGCGCGGCAGGACGATCGCCTCCATCGGCGACACGCCGATCGTGCGCATCGCATCGACTTCCTCGGTCAGCTTCATCGTTCCGATTTGCGCGGCGAAGGCCGAACCCGACCGGCCGGCGACCATGATTGCGGTCATCAGCAATCCCAGCTCGCGGATCGAGGCACGGCCGACGAGGTTGATCGTGAACACCTCGAGCCCGAATTGCTTGAGCTGCACCGATCCCTGCTGCGCGATGACGATGCCGATAAGGAAGCTCATCAGCCCGATGATGGGCAGCGCGTCGACGCCGACGGTCTGGAACCGCGTGACGATCGCATTCCAGCGGATCGCGCGGCGCGCGCGGATCTGGTTGAACAGCGCGACGACCATCGCGCCGAAAAAGCCGATGATGCCAAGCAGTTCGTTCCAGATCGCCACACTTGCGGTGCCGAGCTGTTCGAGCATACGCACCCAGGCAGGGCGCCGGTCGCCATGGATGCGATACTCGCTGGTGTCGTTCGCCAGCGCGTCGAGCAGCCGCTGCGCATCCTGGCTCGCGCCGACGACCTTCGCGTCGTGGCGATGCATCGTGCGCGTCACGATCCACGCCCCGACGGTGTCGATGCGGGTAATATTTGAAAGATCGAGGAGCGAAATCGGTCCAAGCTCGTCGAGCCGCTGCGGCAGGTCGCCCATCCGGGCGAGCGTCAACCGGCCCGAGAAGCGGACCTCTGCGCCGTCAGCGCCATCATTCGTTTCGAAGTCCGCCCAAACCGCCATGACGCGGGCGACATTGGATTATTTGCCAGTGCACGGCAAGCGAATTGGCCGCGCTTGCGGCAGGCTGCGCTCTTGGCCGGCGGTGGGCGCGCGGTTATAGCGGGAGTATGGAGGTTCCGACGCTCGATCCCGTCCGCGACTATGCGCATCGTGTCGCGATGTACGACATGGACCGCACGATCACGCGGTCGGGGACGTATAGCGGCTTTCTGATGCACGTTGCGCGGCGGCGCCAGCAATGGCGGCTGCTGTTGCTGCCGCTGGTGGCGCTTGCCGCCGCTGCCTATTCCTTGCGGCTGATCGACCGGTCGCGGCTGAAGGCGATCAATCTGCGGCTGCTGGTCGGAAAGAGTTTCCACCGCGCCGAGATCGCTCCGCTCGCCGAAAGCTATGCCGATCAGGTCATCGCGCGCGGCGTGCACGCGGCGGCGCTCGACCAGATCGCGGCCGACCGCGCGGCGGGTTACCGCGTCCTCCTCGCGACCGCGTCCTTCCATCTCTATGTCGATGCGATCGCGCGGCGGCTGGGCATCGACGATGTGCTGGCGACCCGCCTCGACGCACCCGACGGCGCCGATCATATCCACGCGCGGCTGGCGGGCGACAATTGCTATGGCGCGGTCAAGTTCGCGCGCATCGGCGAATGGCTCGCCGATAATGCCATCACCCGCGAAGACGCGCACATCCGCGCCTATTCGGATCATGTCTCCGATCATCCGATGCTGGGCTTCGCCGACGAGGCGGTGGCGACGACGCCGTCGCGCGCGCTGAAGAAGCTGGCGCCGCAGCGGGGATGGGCCGTCGTCGACTGGCGGCAGAAGACATAGTCATCCCGGCGGTGCGGGAGGGCTTGCCTCGCTTCCGCTCAGACCGCGTCCAGTGCCTGCGCGAAGTCGGCGATCAGATCGTCAGCATCCTCGATCCCGATAGAGATGCGGACGAGATTGTCGGTGATGCCCAACGCTTTCTTGCGTTCGTCGGGGACCGACAGATGCGTCATCGCCGCCGGATGGCTCGCGAGCGTTTCGGTGCCGCCGAGGCTGACCGCGAGCTTCGCGATCTTGAGCGAGTCGAGAAAGCGGAAGCTCTCTTCCTCGCCGCCCTTGATGAACAGCGAGAAGGTCGATCCCGCGCCGCTGCAGTGGCGGTCGAAGATGTCCTGCTGGCGCGGGTCGGCAATGAAGCCGAGATAGCCTAGTCCTTCGACCTTGGGATGATCGCGCAGGAAGGTGCAGATCTTCAGCGCATTCTCGCCCGCCCGGCTCATGCGCAGTTCGAGCGTCTCGAGGCTGCGCAGCAGCATCCACGCCGTGTTGGGATCGCAGATGGTGCCGATCGTGTTGCGCATCGGCCGGATGATGTCGATCAGCCGCTGATCGCCCGCCACACCGCCCGCGACCAGGTCCGAATGACCGCCGGCATATTTGGTCAGGCTATAGACCACGAGTTCGGCGCCCTGCTTGAGCGGCTGTTGCCAGAGCGGGCCGAGGAAGGTGTTGTCGATCGCGATCGCGGGCTTGTGGTCGCCGGGGAAGGCGGCATCGCGTGCGCCGCGCACCGCCTCGACATCGACGAGCGCGTTGGTCGGGTTGGCCGGGCTTTCGAGATAGACGAGCGCGACCTTGCCGCCCTTTTCGTCGGCGAGCGCCTGGGCGCGGGCCAGCACGTCGTCGAGTTGTTCGCGCGTCGCGCCCGCCGGGAAATCGACGAAGCCGACGCCGAAGCGCGACAGGATGCGTGCAACCAACGTTTCGGTCGCGGCATAGAGCGGACCCGAATGAACGATCACGTCATTCTGTCCGACGAGCGCCAGCATCAGCGTCGCGATCGCCGACATCCCGCTCGAAAAGACGAGCGCATCATCGGCGCCGTCCCACAGCGCGAGCCGATCTTCGACGATCTCCTGATTGGGGCCGTTGAAGCGCGAATAGACGAGGCCGTCGGCGGGGCCCTGCCTTTTGCCGGTGATATGTTCGAAGAAGCGCTTGCCCGCCGCCGCGCTTTCGAACGCGAAGGTCGAGGTCAGGAAGATCGGCGGCTTCAACGAACCTTCGGACAGAAAAGGGTCATAGCCGTGCCCCATCATCTGCGTCGCGGGGGTCAGCTTCTTGCCGCCGACTGCTTCGATATTCGCCTTGTTCTTGCCGCGCGTGGCCATGACATGCTCCTGAAAATGATCGCGCAGCTATAGCAAGGCTGGTTACGATTGAAACCGGTTCGCGGTCAGCCGGGTCAGGCAAGCGCGGCGATGGCCCAGATAATGCCGATCAGCAGCGGTACGCCGAGCAGATCGAGCGCCAGCCCCGCCTTGAGCATACGCGGCAGAGCGATGTTGCCCGTCGCCCAGGCGAGCGCGTTGGGGCCGGTTCCCGATGGCAGCATGAAGCCCCAGCTTGCCGCCATCGCGACGGGCAGGGCAAGGAGGACGGGATCGGTGCCGGTGGCCGCGATCAGCGCGGCGAGCACGGGCATGATGCCGCTCGCCGTTGCGACATTGCTGGCGAATTCGGTGATCAGGATCGTCAGCGCGACGATCACCGCCGCAAGGAGGATCGTCGGGATCGAACCGAGCGGTGCGAGAACGGCGCCCAGCCAGGCAGCAAGTCCGCTCTGGGTGATTGCGGCAGCGAGGGCAAGCCCGCCACCGAACATCATGATGACGCCCCAGGGCGCGCGATCGGCTTCCTTCCAGACGAGCAGCGGCCGGCCGGTACCGTCGGGCACGACGAACAGCAGCAGGCTGCCCGCCACCGCGACGGTGCCGTCGGTCAGCGCGCCCTTCGGGAACAGCGGTTCGAGCCAGGGCTGCATCACCCAGGCGATCAGCACGAGCAGAAACACGGGCACGACGCGCCGCTCGGCGGTCGACCAGATTGCCTGGTTGCCGAGCGCGGCCGCCGCCGCGCGCCCGTCGAACGGATGCTCGGCAAGCCGCTGCACCCGCGCAAGGACGATCATCGCAAAGGGCACCGACACAAGCACCACCGGCACGCCATAAATCGCCCAGTCGAGGAAGGAGATGTGCAGCCCGAGCGTCCGCTCGATCAGGCCCGCGGCAATGGCGTTGGTCGGGCTGCCGACCAATGTGCCCAGTCCGCCGAGCGAAGCGGCGAAGGCAATCCCCATCATCACGGCGCCGGGGAAACCCTCGGTATCGCCCTCGCGGGCGCCGGCGGCTCCGACGACCGCCAGCGCGATCGGCACCATGATGAGCGCGGTGGACGTGTTGGAAATGAACATGCTGAGCAGCGCGGTCGCCGCCATGAAGGCGAAGAGCAGCCCGGTCGCGGTCGGCGACGCGCGCTTGAGCAGCGCCAGTGCGAGCCGGCGGTGCAGCCCGACGCGCTCGATCGCGAGCGCGAGGAACGCGCCGCCCAGGATCAGAAACAGGATCGGCGAATAATATTCCTTGGCGATGGCATTGGCGTCCATCACCCCGAAGGCCGGGACGGTCAGGAAGGGAAGGAGTGCGGTGACGGTCAGCGGCATCGCTTCGGTCATCCACCAGATTGCCATCAGGACGGTCAGCGCCGCAACGCGCCACGCCGTCGGTTCCATGCCCGCGGGGGCCGGCAGCGCCAGCATCGCGACGAAAGCCAGCAAGCCGCCGATCAGCCCGAGCAGGCGCGTGCGCGTCATCCGTCCCCCAATCCGATCACCGAAAGCTGCCGGCCATAGCTGTTCTCGCTTTTATGGCAGGCGCGGCGATAGCTGAAATATTCCTCTGCTTCGGCGTAGGTGTCCTGCCCGCCGATGGCAACCTTGGCGACGCCCGCGGCCGCGAGGCGCGCCGCGACATAGGCGGCGATGTCGAACATGGCGTGTCCCGGCTTGCCGGCCGCGAAGAAGCGTTCGTTGGCGGGATCGTCGGTGACGAAGCGCTGCACGAAACTGTCATCGACCTCATAGGACGCGCGGCCGATACAGGGGCCGATCGCGGCGACGACATTTCTGCGCCGCGCGCCGAGGCTTTCCATCGCGCCGAGCGCCGCGTCGGTGACCCCCGCGATTGCGCCTTTCCACCCGGCATGGGCCGCCGCGACGACGCCGGCCGAGCGATCGGCAAACAGCACCGGGACGCAATCGGCAGTGAGGATGCCGAGCAAGATGCCCGGCGTGCGCGTCGCCAGCGCGTCGGCTTCGGGTCGGGCGGCAAGGTCGCTGTCCGCATCGACGATATGGCAGCGATTGCCATGCACCTGATAAAGCCCTGTCAGAGTAGCGCCGGGCAGCACGGTGGCGCCGACGCGGCGGCGATTTTCCGCAATCAGCGCGGCATCGTCGCCCGATCCGACGCCGCAGTTGAGCGAGGCAAGGTCGCCGGTCGACATGCCGCCGCGCCGTCCGAAAAATCCGTGCGCGACCCCGGCGAGCGGGGCGGCGGTGGTGAAAGGCGGGGTCACAGGTCGAGCCTCCAGATCCGGTCTTCGTCGATATGATTGCCGACGCGGAATGCGTTGCGGCCGACATCGACGAAGCCATAGCGGCGGTAAAAAGCCTGCGCGCGCGGGTTCTCGGTGAAGACCGACAGATAGAGGATCGATGCCCTTTGGCGCGCCCAGTCGATGCCCCATTGCATCAGCGCCGCGGCAACGCCCGTCCCTTTGGCTTCGGCGGCGACATAAAGCTGGTGGAGTTCGGTCGCGCCCTCCGCCGGCTGCCCATCGGGCAGATCGAAATCGATGGGGCCAAGCTTGATATAGCCGAGGATCGCCTCGTCGGCGCCGCGGACGAGCGCGACTACCATCGCGGGATCGGCGATCTGCGCGCGCAGTTTCTCGGGCGGATTCCAGTCCGCGAGAAAGCTCGCCAGGTCGGCGGGATCGTAGATATGACCGAAGGTCTGCACGAAGGCGGCTTCGGCAAAGCGCGACAGCGCGTCGGCGTCGGCAGCGGTGGCGAGCGTGACGTCGGTCATGCAATCTCTCCCGAACTATCGAATCCGGCGGGCTGCGGCCAGCCGGCGCCGGTCAGCGCCATCGCCTGGAACAATGTTCCCATCTGATCACCCGCGACCAGCCGGTCGCGCTGTCTCTGCAAATCGCCCGCGCGTGCGGGCGAGGCAGCGACCAACGTCTGCAAGCGGGCGTCGATGCCCATCGCCTGCAACCACGCGCCCTGATCAACGGGGCCGAAGACGTTCGTGCCGGGGCGCCGCGCGGCATGGGCAAGCGCCGCGAAGTCGACATGGGCGGTCAGGTCGACCTCGCCCGGATCGGCGAAGGGATCGGCGAAACGATGCGCCTTTACCGCCTGCAGCGTGTCGCCGGTGGCGGGGCCGCAATAGCCATAGTCGATTGCGAGCAGCGCACCGCCCTGCCGTGCGAGCCTCGCGCTGCACCGATGGATCACCGCGGCGGCGGCGGGCGCGGTTTCGACGATCGTGCCTTCGGTGCGGTCGCGCAGCGCTGGCGGTATGGCCTCGTCGGCTGGAACCGTGTCCGGAGCAGCAGTTATGCTGTTGCCCCCACGCACGACGATGCGCTCGCGCCAGCCGTCCTTCGTTGCCACATATTGATGGACGGGCAGCGCGTCGAAAAATTCATTGGCGATGACGATCAGCGGCAGGTCGTCCGGCAGGCTGTCGATCTCGTCATGATGCTCTGCGTCCGGCAGGCGCGCCGATTGCGCCGCGCGCAGCGCGGGGCTCGTCTCGACGAGGTGGAGGCCCTGCGGCTTGCAGTCGAAGCGGGCGGCGGTGCGCAGCGCGTCGGCGGCGAGTGTGCCGCGCCCCGGCCCCAGTTCGACATAATGAAAGGCGGGGCCGCCCGCACGGGTCCACAGGTCGGCGATCCAGATGCCGACCATTTCGCCGAACATCTGGCTGATTTCGGGCGCCGTGGTGAAATCGCCCGCGGCGCCGAGCGGGTCGCGCGTCGCATAATAATGCGCGTTCGCCGCCGCCATATAATCGGCGACCGTCACCGTCCGCGCCGCGGCAATTTCCCTCATCAAATCGTCGGGGGTCGGCGGTCCGTCAGGCAATGCTGTCGGACCCCGCGACGGGTTCGACGCGCTGGCGCCGGCCCTTGGCGGTGGCAACGAGCCAGATGCCGGCGAGCAGCATCGGCACGGTCAACCACTGGCCCATCGACAGGCCGGTCATATCGACGACCCACTGGCGCTGGACATCGGGCTCGCGGAAATATTCGACGACGAAACGGCTGACGCCATAGAGGATCGCGGCCATGCCGAACAGGAATCCGGGCTTGTAGCGCGCATCGGTGCGCCAGAAGAACCAGGCGAGCACCGCCATCATGACGATGCCTTCCAGCCCGGCTTCGTAAAGCTGGCTGGGATGTCGCGGGTCCATCGTCCCGCTTTCGGGAAAGATGATCGCCCACGGCACCGTCGTGGCGCGACCCCACAGCTCTCCGTTCACGAAATTGGCGAGGCGGCCGAAGAAGAGGCCGAAGGGCACAACGCACGCAACATAGTCGCAAAAGCGCAGAAAGCTGAGCTTCTCCTTGCGCGTCACATACCAGATCGCGACCAGCACGCCGAGCACGCCGCCGTGCAGCGACATGCCGCCGTCCCAGAGGCGAAAGACCGCGGCGGGGTCGCGAATGTAGGATTCCAGATTGTAGAACAGGACATAGCCGATGCGTCCGCCCAGGATGATTCCCAGCATCGCATAGAAGATCATGTCGTCGGCGTGACGGGGCGCCATCGGCGAGCCCGGCTGGTCGATCAGCTTGGTAAGATACCAATAGCCGACGAAAATGCCCGCGAGATAGGCGAGGGCGTACCAACGGATCGGTAGCCCGAATACCGAAAAGGCAATCGCGCTATTGTCTCCCATCAGGTCATGGAAGTTCACATATTGCGTTGCTTCGGCTAGGGTTGCAAAAAGAAACATATATTCTCGGAACCTTCCCCAGGAGAGGGCTTCCCCATAAGGGGTAAGCGCCACGAGACCAAGAGGAGAGATACAGGATGCCATCCGCGCTCGATCTGCGCCTGGACGCCGCATATGAACTGATCACCGGCCCGGGCGGGCCGATCCAGGTCGGATCCATCGAAAAGGACGGGCGTTCGCTGCCCTTCATCACCAATGCGCCGACGAATCTGGGCGACTATGTTGCGTTTTTTTGTGCGCAGCATGGCGACGCCACCTTTCTGGTCGAAGGCGATGAAAGGCTGAGCTTCAAACAGGTCTATGCCGCCGCGCGGAAAGTTGCGGCGGGACTGATCGAAACGCACGGCGTCGCGCGCGGCGACCGTGTCGGGCTGGCGATGCGCAATGCCAATGTCTGGTGCGTCAGCTACCTCGGCATCCTGCTTGCGGGCGGCTGCGCGACCCTGCTCAACGGCTGGTGGCAGGGCGGCGAGCTGGCCGCGGGAATCGAGGATGCGGAGGCGAAGCTGGTGATCGCCGATCCGCAGCGCGCGGCGCGACTGGCCGAACCCGGCGTGACGCACAGTGCCAAGGTCGTGACGCTCGACATCACGCGCCCGATCGCCGAAGCGATCGCGCCGGTCAGCGGCAGCGCCGACACCGCCTTGCCCGCGCTGACGGGTGATGATCTGGCGACGATTCTCTTTACCTCCGGTTCGACGGGTCAGTCGAAGGGCGCCTATTCGCGTCACCGTTCGGTGGTCCAGGCGATCTTCAACTATGTCACCCAGACCGCGAGCATCGTCCATCTTCTGACCGAAGACGGGCAGATGTCCGATATTCAGCCCGCGACGCTGATCTGCACCCCGCTGTTCCACGTCACCGCCGAAATCCCGGTGTTCCTGCAAAGCTTCGCGCTCGGCCGGAAGCTTGTGCTGATGCCGAAGTGGAATGCCGAAGAGGCGATGCGGCTGATCCAGGACGAACAGGTCAATTATTTCGTCGGCGTGCCGCTGATGAGCTACGAGATTCTCGTCCATCCGAACCGCAAGAATTACGATCTGTCGACGTGCAAGAGCTACGCCGGCGGCGGGGCGCCGCGCCCGCCCGAACATGTGAAGCGCCTGGCGACCGAAATGGGCGAGGGCAAGCCGCTGCTCGGCTATGGCCTTACCGAAACCAACGCCGTGGGCTGCGGCATCATCAACGAAAATTACGTCGAAAAGCCGCTTTCGACCGGCCCGGCGTCGAAACCGCTCGTCGATCTTGCGATCCTCGACGACAATGGCGCGGCGCTCGCGCAGGGACAGGTCGGCGAAGTATGCATCCGGTCGATCTGCAATTTCGAAGGCTATTGGAACAATCCGGCGGCGACCAAGGCGGCCTTTTTCGACAATGGCTATTTCCGCACCGGCGACCTCGGCTATCTTGATGCCGACGGCTATCTGTTCATCGTCGATCGCAAGAAGGACATCATCATCCGCGGCGGCGAGAATATCAGCTGTCAGGAGGTCGAGGCGGCGATCTACGAACATGCCGACGTCAACGAATGCGCGGTGTTCGGCCTGCCCGACGAGCGGCTGGGCGAAGTAGTCGGCGCGGTCGTGTGGCTGAAACCCGAGAGCAGCGTCGATGCAAACGAACTGACGGACTTCCTGCAGGAGCGGCTGGCGGCGTTCAAGGTGCCCTATCGCATCTGGATGGCAACCGATGCGCTGCCGAAGCTGGGCAGCGAAAAGATCGACAAGGTCAGCCTGCGCAACAAATATCGCGAGGAATTTGCGGCTCAGCCCGCGGCATGATCGCAACGACGGCGTAACCGGAGAGGGAGCGGGAGCGAATGAGGGATATGGAAGAGGACCAGTCCCCCGTCGCCCCCGCGGCCGCCCCGCCGCCGCGCGTCTATCGCCATCGGCTGCCGACGCGGCTTTGGCACTGGATCAACGCCGCGACGCTGCTCGTCATGCTGATGAGCGGGCTGATGATCTTCAACGCGCACCCGCGCCTCTATTGGGGGCAATATGGCGCGAACTACGACCAGCCGTGGCTGTCGATCGGGTCGAAGGCGAATCGCGGCTACCTCCGCATTGCCGCGGTCGAGATCGACACGACGGGTGTGCTTGGCCGCTGGACCGACGCCAATGGTGCGACGAAGACCTGGGCCTTTCCGGGCTGGGCGACGATTCCCACCAGCTACAGCCTTGCCGACGGGCGGCGCTGGCACCTCTTCTTCGCCTGGGTGCTGGCGATCAGCCTGACGCTCTATATGCTGTGGACCGCGATCGGCGGGCATTTGCGCAAGGATCTGCACGTCCGGCGCCCCGAATGGTCGCCGGGGCATATCTGGCAGGATATCAAGGATCACGCCCGGCTGCGCTTTCCGACGGGCGAAGCGGCGGCGCGGTACAATATCCTGCAAAAGCTCAGCTATATCGGCGTGATCTTCGTGCTGCTGCCGCTGATGATCGCAACCGGGCTGACGATGTCGCCGGGGATGAACGCCGCGGCGCCGTGGCTGCTCGACCTGTTCGGCGGGCGCCAGTCGGCGCGCTCGATCCATTTCATCCTGGCCTGGGCGCTCGTCGCCTTCTTCCTCGTCCATATCGCGATGGTGCTGCTCGCCGGGCCGGTCAACGAACTGCGCTCGATGCTTACGGGCTGGTTCCGTCTGCCGGCCGACAAGCCTCGCGTGGGAGAAAACGCATGACCGGCCTGATCCTGCCGCGACGCGAACTGATCGTCCGCGCGGGCGGTATGGCGGCCGCGCTGCCGCTGCTCGCTGCGTGCGATCGGGTCAACGAGGCGCCCGCAGTGCGCAAGATCCTGTCGATGGGCGAGGAGATGAACCGCGCCAGCCAGCGGGCGCTGACGGATCGCGACGCCCTCGCCCCCGAATATGGCCGCGCCGACCTGTCGCCCGTCTTTCGCGCCAACGGCACCCGCCTGCCCGAAGGGGCAGACTATGCCGCGCACGCCGCGAACGGCTTTGCCGACTGGCGTGTTCGCGTATCGGGGCTGGTCGCGCGGCCCTTGTCGCTGTCGCTCGCCGATTTGCGGGCGATGCCGCAACGTCGGCAGATCACCCGCCACGACTGCGTCGAGGGCTGGAGCGCGATCGCCGAATGGATGGGGCCGCAACTGCGCCAAGTGTTGGCAGCGGCAGGGGTGCGCGATGCGGCGCGCTATATCGTCTTTCATTGTGCCGACCGGATCGGAGGCGCGGCTTATTATGAAAGCTGCGACATGGTCGATGCGCTTCATCCGCAAACCATCCTTGCGTGGGCGCTCAACGGATCGGTATTGCCGATCGCCAACGGCGCGCCGTTGCGGCTGCGGATCGAGCGGCAGCTCGGTTACAAGCATGCCAAATATCTGACCGGCATCGAAGCGGTCGCCAGCCTCGAAAAGGTGGGGGCGGGGAAGGGCGGCTTCTGGGAAGACCGCATTGATTATGAATGGTATGCGGGTATTTAGGGGGCCGCAGGGGGCAGGCAAGACGCAAAAAAAGGTCGCACCCATGTCCATTCTCCGCCCGTTCCTGGCCCGCGTCATCCGTCACGGCCAGCTGACCGTCCTGTCGCCGGACGGGAGCAGCGAAAGCTTCGGCGCGCCAGCCGCCGGCTATCCCGAAGTGACGGTGCGTTTTACCACGCGAAAGGGGATGCGCCGCATCATCCTCGATCCGCGGCTCGGCGCCGCCGAAGCCTTCATGGACGGCGAGATGGAGATCGTTCAGGGCGATATCATGGAGCTGATCGGCCTGCTGCGCGCGAACACGCCGTGGGACCGCGGCGCAAAGCTCAAGGACAAGACCGCGCTCGGCGAATGGATCGAGGGGATGAAGACGCGGCTCAATTCGATCAACCGCCGGCGCTCGTCGCGCGCGAATGTCGCGCATCATTACGACATCGGCAACGACCTCTACCGCCTCTTCCTCGACAGCGACATGCAATATAGCTGCGCCTATTGGCCGCGCCCCGACATGACGCTGGAGGAGGCTCAGGCGGCGAAAAAGGCGCATATCGCGGCCAAGCTGGCGCTCGCGCCGGGGCAGCGCGTGCTCGACATCGGCTGCGGATGGGGCGGCATGGCGATCGCCCTCGCGCAGCTCGAACGGGTCGAGGTGCTGGGGATCACCCTGTCCGAAGAACAGCTCGCGCTCGCCCGCGAACGCGCCACGGCGGCGGGTGTGGCCGACCGGGTGCGCTTCGAACTGATCGACTATCGCGACCTTGCCGAGCGCGAGGTCGGGGGTTTCGACCGGATCGTGTCGGTGGGCATGTTCGAACATGTCGGCGCCGCCAATTTCGAAACCTTCTTTCGCGCCTGCGCCAATCTGATGACCGCCGACGGCGTGATGCTGCTCCACACCATCGGCCGTTTCGGTAAACCCGGCGCGACCGACGCCTTCACGCGCAAATATATCTTCCCCGGCGGCTATATCCCCGCGCTCAGCGAAACGGTCGCGGCGAGCGAAAAGAGCCGGCTGATCGTCACCGACGTCGAAACGCTGCGGCTGCATTATGCGCTTACGCTGCGCCAATGGTATGCGCGCACGCTGGCGCATCGGGGCGAGATCGTCGCCATGATGGACGAACGCTTCTATCGCATGTGGACCTTCTACCTGGCCGGCGCCACCGCGGCCTTCGAAAGCGGCGGGATGGGCAATTACCAGATCCAGTTCGCCCGCAGCCGCCACGCCCTGCCGCTGACCCGCGACTATATGGCTGAAGCCGAGGGGCATTATCTTTAGCCTCGCGATGGGAAGGGCGACAGGGGTCTGCTTCGGGGTGGAAGGGGACTTCGCCGCTCACCGCTTCGTGTTCCCCGGCGAAAGCCGGGGTCTAGGGCGTCGAACGCTGACGTCGGTGCCGTAAAGCCCTAGGCCCCGGCCTTCGCCGGGGAACACATATAGATGCTGGGCTCCACCTCAGTCGTCATCCCGGACTTGATCAGGGATCCATTATTCCGACGCTGCGTGAATGGATCCCTGATCAAGTCCGGGATGACGAAGGAAAATAAGTCCGCAACCGGTCGGATGCCGCCATTTCATCCCAGAAAGTCGCTGTCCTACAAAACCGGGTCGCGCTAGCCTCCTGTTTATGCCGTTTATTTCCACCCATATTGATCGCTTCGCCGCTTCGCCGCTTCGCCGCTTCGCCGCTTCGACCCGATCGCCCCTAAAGCGAAGAGGGAGATAGTTTGACCCTGCGCCTCGGTTCTCTTGTCGCGTTTGGGCTGCCGTTGAGGCCGCCAGCGGCTGCGCGACTATGATTTGCGCGTGAAGTTTCGCAGTTTTCCGTCTCTTTTTCCGATCGGGCCGTTGCGCCGCGTCGGCAGTCCTGCTAGCCGCGCCCGCGTCATTTCCCGCCAGAAGGTGCTGCCATGTCCGAATCCATCAAGCGCGTCGTCCTTGCCTATTCAGGGGGACTCGACACCAGCGTCATCCTGAAATGGCTGCAGGTCACCTATGGGTGCGAGGTGGTGACCTTCACCGCCGATCTGGGACAGGGCGAGGAACTCGAACCGGCGCGGGCCAAGGCCGAGCTGATGGGGATCAAGCCCGAGCATATCTATATCGACGATGTGCGCGAGGAATTCGTGCGCGACTTCGTTTTCCCGATGATGCGCGCCAATGCGCGTTATGAAGGCGATTATCTGCTCGGCACGTCGATCGCGCGGCCGTTGATTTCGAAGCGGCTGGTCGAAATCGCGCGCGAAACGGGCGCCGACGCGGTGGCGCACGGCGCGACGGGCAAGGGCAATGACCAGGTGCGCTTCGAACTGTCCTGTTATGCGCTCAACCCCGACATCAAGGTGATCGCGCCGTGGCGCGAATGGGATCTGACGAGCCGCACCGCGCTGATCGACTTCGCCGAAAAGAACCAGATTCCGGTGCCGAAGGACAAGCGCGGCGAAAGCCCCTTCTCGACCGACGCGAACCTGCTGCACACGTCCTCGGAAGGCAAGGTGCTCGAGGATCCGTGGCAGGAAACGCCCGATTACGTCTATTCGCGCACCGTGAATCCCGAGGATGCACCCGACGCGCCCGAATATATCACGATCGATTTCGAACGCGGCGATGGCGTCGCGCTCAACGGTCAGGCGATGTCGCCCGCGACGCTGCTTGCGGCGCTCAACGACCTTGGCCGCAAGCATGGCATCGGCCGCCTCGACCTCGTCGAAAACCGCTTCGTCGGCATGAAGTCGCGCGGTATGTACGAAACGCCGGGCGGCGAAATCTATGCCCGGGCGCATCGCGGGATCGAAAGCATCACGCTCGATCGCGGCGCGGCGCACCTAAAGGACGAGCTGATGCCGAAATATGCCGAGCTCATCTACAATGGCTTCTGGTTCGCGCCCGAGCGCGAGATGCTGCAGGCCGCGATCGACCACAGTCAGGAAAAGGTGAGCGGCACCGTCCGCCTGAAGCTCTACAAGGGCAATGCCAGCGTCGTCGGCCGCAAGTCGCCGAACAGCCTCTACAGCGAAGCGCATGTAACGTTCGAGGATGATGCCGGCGCTTATGACCAGAAGGATGCGGCGGGCTTCATCAAGCTGAACGCGCTGCGTCTCAAGTTGCTCGCGAAGCGCGATCGGTGACGCAGACGGGCAAGACGGCGATCCGGCAGGCCCGGGTGCCGTGGCGCTTTGTGCTGTTCACCGTCCTGCTCGCCGACATACTGCTCTTTCATCTGCGCTTCGCTTGGCCCGAGGCGGCGCTGCTCGGCTTCGTCGCCGCAGCACTGGTCTTCTTCGCAACGCTGGTGCCGCTGTTCCGCGACGGCAATGGCGCGATCCGCGAACAGGCCCAGCGCAACGATCCCGATCAGCTCATCTCGCTCGCGATCACCGTCGCGGTGCTGATGCTTGTGCTGTTCGGCGTCGGCTTCATTCTCCACGGCCGCGCCGACGCGCCGCTGCTCTGGCAGAAGATTTTGGTGCTCGGCACGCTGCTCGTCGCCTGGCTGTTCTTCAACATGGTGTTCGCGCTGCACTATGCGCATCTGTTCTACGCGCCCGATCGCAAGGGCGAGTATCGCGGCGGCATCGAATTTCCCGGCGAGCGCCAGCCCGGATATTGGGATTTCGCCTATTTCGCCTACACGCTGGGGATGACCTTTCAGACCAGCGATGTGGAGATCCACAGCCCGCATTGGCGCCGCATCGCGCTGGTCCAGAGCTTTGCCGCTTTCGTCTTCAACATCGGCGTCATCGCTTTCACGATAAACAGTCTCAGCGGCGGTTGAACCGGATTGCCGGGCCGATGGTCGCGCGACATGCCGTTTCCGGTCTTCATTTCCGGTCGCCTATGCTAATTTGCGGCATGGGGCGGACTCGGAGAACAGCATATGGATGCGCCGCCCGCCCATGATTCCGCCCGTCACGAATGGATGCCCTGCCTTGTCTGGCTGCCACGCTTTGCCCTGATCGTAACGACGCATGGCATCGCCACGCGCCTGCTACTGCCCGGCGCTTATTACGTGCGCTGGTCGCGCTCGCTGGGCCGGAAAATCTATCGCCGTCGCCATTAACTTCCTTTGGAAAGTATATTGTCTCGATTTCGCGAACGAATGGCACTGAATTTCACAAATAACGGCTTAGCATGACGTCACATCCTGCGCTAAGGGCGACGTCATGACCGCCATGCGCTTTTTTTCGGACAATGCCGCCGCCGTCCATCCCGCCGTAATGGAGGCGCTCGTCGCCGCCAATCATGTCGACACCGCCTATGACGGCGACGCGATCAGCCGGTCGCTCGACGCGGCCTTTTCAGACCTGTTCGAAACCTCTTGCGAGGTGGTGTGGATCGCGACCGGCACCGCGGCGAACAGCATCATCCTCGCCCATTTCGTGCGGCCGTGGCAGGGCATCCTCTGCTATGAAGAGGCGCATATCGAAGTCGACGAATGCGGCGCGCCGACCTTCTATTCGGGCGGCGCCAAGCTGATGACGCTGCCGGGCGCGGGCGCGAAGATCGACGCCGATGCGCTGAAGGCGCGGATCGCCGGTATCCGCAGGGATGTGCATCAGGTGCAGCCCGCCGCGATCAGCATCACCAACGCCACCGAATATGGCCTGGCGTGGCGGCCGGACGAAGTGCGCGAAATCAGTGAAATAGCGCGCGCCAATGGCATGAAGCTGCATATGGATGGCGCGCGTTTTGCCAATGCAGTCGCCTTCGCCGGCTGTTCGCCCGCCGATGTGACGTGGCGCGCGGGAGTCGATGCGCTGTCGTTCGGTTTCACCAAAAATGGTGCGATGATGGCCGAGGCACTGGTTTTCTTTGGTGGCAGCGGCGGGGCGGGGGTGCGCGAGCTCAAGAAGCGCGGCGGACATCTGCTCAGCAAGGGACGCTTCGTCGCAGCGCAGATTCGCGCGATGCTGAAGGACGATCTGTGGCTCGCCAATGCGCGCGCCGCCAACGCCGGCGCGCAGGCGCTCGCGCAGGCGTGCGGCGACCGGCTGATGCACCCCGTCGAGGCGAACGAACTCTTCGTGCGGCTGAGCGCCGAGGAAGCCGCCGACCTGCGCGCCCGGGGCTTCGACTTTTACGATTGGGGCGAGGGCGCCGCTCGTCTTGTCACGAGTTGGGACCAGGATGCCGCCGCAGTGGCGCCGCTCGCCGCCGCGATCGCGGCGCTATGACCGCACCGTCGGCGTCGCTGCTCAGCCCGCGCGTCCTGCTTCCCTTTGCGCTGGTAACGCTGATCTGGGGGTCGACCTGGATCGTCATCAAGGGACAGCTTGGCATCGTACCGCCGAGCTGGTCGGTCACCTATCGTTTTGCGGTTGCGGCGGCGGCAATGTTCGCCTTTGCCGTCGTCCGCCGTGAGCAATTGATGCCGGGTCCGCGCGCGCTGGCATTTGCCGCCATGCTCGGCGTCGCGCAATTCGCCTTCAACTTCAATTTCGTCTACCGCGCCGAACAGCATATCACGTCGGGGCTGGTGGCGGTGCTGTTCGCGTTGCTGATCGTTCCCAACACGTTGCTTGGCCGCCTGTTCCTCCGCACGCCGGTCGAGGGGCGCTTTCTGGCGGGGGCGGGGATTGCGATCGTCGGGGTGGCGATGATGATCCTGCACGAATATCGCGCCGCCGCGCTCGACGCGCACGCCGTGCTGATCGGAACCGCGCTCACCCTGTCGGGGGTGCTCAGCGCCTCGATTTCCAATGTGATGCAGGGGACGCATTTCGCGCGCGCGCAGTCGATGATCGTGATGATCGCGTGGGCCATGCTGTTCGGCGCGCTTGCCGACGGCGCCTTTGCGTGGATCACCACCGGTCAGCCGCAGATCGAGGCGACGCCGGCCTATATCGGCGGCGTCTTCTATCTCGGCGTCATTGCGAGCGCAGTGACCTTTCCGCTCTATTTCGGCGTCATCCGCGCGGTGGGGCCGGGCCAGGCGGCGTGGTCGAGCGTGCTCATACCGATCATCGCGATGGGCTTTTCGACCGCGCTCGAGGGGTATCACTGGGCGCCGCTGTCGATCGCGGGCGGCGCGGTCGCGCTTGTCGGACTGGTGATTGCGGTCGCGAAACGGCCTGCCAAACCCTCCGTCAGCGGCAATATGGTGTCGATGCCGGTCGAGAGCGACTAGCCCGCGCTGATCCGTTCGATATCGGCGCCGACCGCCTGCAGCTTTTCCTCCAGCCGCTCATAGCCGCGGTCGAGGTGATAGACGCGGTTGACCTCGGTCTGGCCCTGCGCCGCCAGCCCCGCGATGATCAGGCTCATCGATGCGCGCAGGTCGGTCGCCATCACCGGCGCGCCGACCAGATGATCGACGCCGCGGACGATCGCGGTGCGGCCCTTGACCTGGATGTCGCAGCCCATGCGCGCGAGTTCGGGGACGTGCATGTAGCGGTTTTCAAAGATCGTCTCGGTGAACAGCGAGGCGCCCGTACCGAGCGTCGCCATCGCCATGAACTGCGCCTGCATGTCGGTGGCAAAGCCGGGGTAGGGCGCGGTCGATAGCGTGACGGGCTCGGCGCGGCCGTCCATAGCGACGCGGATCCCGGCCTTGGTCGTCTCGACCGTCGCACCGGCTTCGCGCAGCGCGGCGAGCGTCGCTTCCATCTCGTCGGCCTTGGCACCGACCAGTTCGACATCGCCCTGGGTGATCACCGCGGCGCAGGCGTAGCTGCCCGCCTCGATGCGGTCGGCCATCACGCGATAGGTCGCGCCATGCAGGCGGTCGACGCCTTCGATCGTCAGCGTTTCGGTCCCGATGCCGTCGATATGCGCGCCCATCGCGACCAGGCAGTTGCACAGATCGACGATCTCGGGCTCGCGCGCGGCGTTTTCGAGAACGCAGGTGCCCTTGGCGAGAACTGCCGCCATCACCGCATTTTCGGTCGCGCCGACCGAGACGACGGGGAAGGTGAACTTGCCGCCGGCAAGGCGCCCGCCGGGGGCGACGGCCTTCACATAGCCCGACGCGAGCTCGATCTCGGCGCCGAACGCTTCCAGCGCCTTCAGATGCAGGTCGATCGGGCGATTGCCGATGGCGCAGCCGCCCGGCAGCGACACGGTGGCTTCGCCCGCGCGCGCGAGCAGCGGGCCGAGCACGAGGATCGACGCGCGCATCTTGCGGACGATGTCATAGGGTGCGACGGTCGAGGTCAGCGTCGTCCCGCGCGCGGTCATCACGCGGCCGAAATCCTCGGGCCGCGATCCTTCGATCGTCGTCGAACAGCCGAGCTGGTTGAGCAGATGCCCGAAGCCATCGACGTCGGCGAGCCGCGGCAGGTTGCGCAGGGTCAGCGGCTCGTCGGTCAGCAGCGCACAGGGTAGAAGGGTGAGCGCGGCGTTCTTGGCGCCCGAGATGGGGATACGGCCCTTGAGTCGCTGGCCGCCGCGAATGACGATCTGATCCATCGGGCGTCTTTAGCGGATGCGTGGGTGCGTGCAAGCGGATGCGGTGGTCGGGTTGCGACCGAAGTACGATATTTACGGCATCGTCATCCCGGACTTGCACCCCGGCTTGCGCCGGCGAACGCAAGGCGATTTGCCGCAACGTCCGCTCTCCAACCCAATGCCGCCAATCCGCCAAACGCCGCCGCAGTCGCCACCGACCCGCCATTTGTTGCAGCTTGCCAGCGGCGCCGCGCTCGGCCAGACGGTTTTGAAATGAAACCAGAGGAGCGATGCATGAGCGGCGATTTCGATCAGGTGCGGGTCAGGCTGGCGACGGGGGTCGAACTCGACGTTGTTGATATGGGGCCGCGCGATGCGCCGGTGCTGATATTCCTCCACGGCTTTCCCGAATCGCACCGCACCTGGCGCTTTCAGCTGCCGCATTTCGCGCAGCATTTCCGCTGCATCGCGCCCGATCAGCGCGGCTATCGCGGGTCGTCGAAGCCGCAGGACGCCGCCTCCTACACCCCCGACAAGCTGATCGCCGATATCTTTGCGCTCGCCGACGCGCTGGACGTCGGCGATTTTACGGTCGTCGGGCATGATTGGGGTGGGGCGATCGCGTGGGGCGTGGCGCTCGGCGGTCAGCCAGGAGGGCTGCATCCCGAATGGTCGGGCCGCGTCACGCGGGCGGTCATCGCCAATGCGCCGCACCCTGCGATCTTTCAGCGCCTGCTGCTGACCAATGCCGAGCAGCGCGCCGCGAGCCAGTATATCCGCACCTTCCGCGATCCTGCCAGCGATGCGATTATCGAGGAGCATGGCATCGCGGGCATCCTTGCCCATGCCTTTGCGGGCAGGGTGCCGAGCGGCGGGATCCAGCCGCCCGACGAGATCGCCCGGCTGCTCAAGGATTGGGAGGATCGCGACACCTGCCGCGCAATGATCAACTGGTATCGCGGTTCGCCCGCCAATGTGCCCGCAATGGACGACCCCTATGCCGAGCCGCCCGCGATGCCTTTTCCGAAGCTGACGATCCCGACGCTGGTCGTCTGGGCGCTCGACGATGTCGCGCTGCCCCCGTGCAATCTCGACGGGATCGAAGAACTGGTGCCCGATATCTCCATCGTGAAGGTGCCGGGCTGCGGCCATTTTGTGCCTTGGGAAGCGCCCGATGCGGTCAACGCCGCGATGGACGAATTTCTCGCCGCAAACTGACCCGCGTCGCCGTTTAGCGGAGCCCGAAAAACGGCGGACGACTATAACAGTCGCCCGCCGGAGGGGTCGGTTTTGGGGTGCACCTTCAGTCCGTCCACTGGTTTGCGACCCAAAAACTGAAGGTGCGATTTAACCATAGATTTGGCCTATATTGCAGGCTTTCAGATTCTCCCGCATTCGGCATATTCGCTGGATGAACGCGGGAGAAGTCAGGGCAATCGCCAAGGTCGACCGGATCGACGGCCCGAGCAGTTGGACGGTGTCTGGCGATTGTCACATGCTGATCCTTTACGAAGCGGGCAGCTACCACTGGCTCGAGACCTGGCTCGACGGACGGCGAACATCGCTTGGCGATCCGATCCCCGGCGAAATGTGGCTGGCGCCCTTCGGTCACGAATATCGTGCGACGGCGCAGGGCGGCGCGGTGCGTAGCATCGAGGTCGAAATTCCGCACCACCGGCTCGCCGTTTCGCCCCATGCGCGGGCGATCGCGGGGCATGACGATCCGGCGATGGCGGCGCTCGCCCGCGCGCTCGCGGCGGGCGATGCCCAGGCGGGCGACGCGCTCATCGCCGCGATCGCCGAACGGCTCGCAACCACGGCAACGCTTCCGGTACAGCCGGGCATCGCGCGGCGCATCGACGATCTGATGCGTTATATCCAGAAGGGCCTCGAAACCCAGCTGTCGGTGCACGAACTTGCCGAGGAAGCCGGCATGTCGGTCAATAATCTGATCGTCCAGTTCGCGCGCGCGACGGGGCGCACGCCGGCGCAATATGTGCTGCATCAGCGGCTGCGCCGCGCCTGCTGGTTTCTGCTCAACCGGCCGCTGAGCGTCGCCGAAATCGCCTTTGCAACCGGCTTTTCGAGTCACGCGCATCTTTGTTCTGTGTTTCGGCGCAGGCTTGCTATGTCTCCCGGCCAGTGGCGCAAACTTATGAAGGGGAGGGCGAGCGTCGATGGCGAGGACCAATCTGTTTCGGGCGCGTGACGCGCACGGCCATGCGCCAGTCACCTATATCGAGCTGTTCTTCGACCTCGTTTTCGTCTTCGCGATAACCCAGCTTTCGCACGGTCTGCTCGCGCATCTGTCGCTGATGGGGGCGTTGCAGGCGCTGATCCTGCTGTTCGCGGTCTGGTGGGTGTGGATTTACACGACCTGGGTTGCGAACTGGCTCAACCCCGACCGCGCCAATGTCCGCCTGATGCTGATCCTGCTGATGCTCGCGGGGCTCGCGCTGTCGAGTGCCATTCCCTACGCGTTCGGCAAGAATGGCTGGCTGTTCGCCGCCGCTTATTGTTCGATGCAATTGGGGCGGTCGCTTTATGTCGTCTGGGCAAGCTGGGGGATCCACGACGGGCGCGCACGCAATTTCGCGCGCATCGCCTTCTGGTCGCTGCTCACCCTGCCCCTGTGGATCGCGGGCTGCTTCGCCGATGCCGAGGTGCGGATGCTGTGCTGGGCGGCGGCGCTCGCCATCGAATATGCCGGTCCCTTCGCCTTTTTTGCGACGCCAGGGCTGGGCCGGTCGAACGCGGCTGACTGGGACATCGCCGGGGCGCATATGGCCGAACGCTGCGCGCTGTTCATCATCATTGCGCTGGGTGAGGGGGTGCTCGTCACCGGCGCGACCTTTGCGACGTTGCCACAGGACGCGCTCCACTGGACGGCTTTCGTGACCTGCTTCCTGGGCAGCGCGGCGCTGTGGTGGCTCTATTTCGACACCGGCGCGGTGCGCGGGAGCAAGCTGATCGAGGTGAGCGGCGACGCCGGCCTTCTCGCGCGCAACGCCTATACCTATTGGCATATCCCGATCGTCGCGGGGCTCGTCGTCTCGGCGGTCGCCGACGAAATGCTGCTCGCCCACCCCAAGGGGCATATCGAGCCGGCCTATCTCGCCGTTGCCGTCGGCGGCGCGCTGCTCTTCCTCGTCGGCAATATGGGGTTCAAGCGCGCGACGAACGATCGGCCGCTGCCGCCCTTTTCGCATATGCTCGGCTGCGCGCTGCTGCTCGCGATCGGCGCCGCGGCCTGGTTCGGCCATTGGCAGCCGCTGACGCTCGGCATGGGAATTTTCGGCGCGCTGTTGTTCACCGCGATCTGGGAATGGGGATCGCTCAACGGCGGCTGGCAGCGCTGGGCGCCCGGGCTCGGCCGCTTGTTCGGCGCCGATCCCGATGCCTAGCCGGATGTTTCAGGGGAGGAATCCATGTCGCACACCATGATCATGCTCATCGCCGCGCTGGCCCTGCTGGTCCTGCTACGCCTGTCCATTCGCGATGCCGCCCGCGCGACCCGGCTTTTTCTGGTCCTGTGGTTGGTCGTATCGGTCGCCAATCTGCTCTTCGGCGTGCTTTCCGCCGGCTATGGCTGGGACGAGGAGGCGACGGTGTGGCTGCTCGTCTTCGGCGTCCCCGCGGCTTTCGCGCTGATCACGAAGCGGTTCAGGGTGCGGGATTGATCAGGCAGCCATTGGCGCCGGCATAGCGCGCGCTGCGTGATGCGAGCAGCGGCACGCTGCCCGTCACCGTCTTCGTCGCCGGATCGTCGCTGAGCGACACCAGTTCCATGCCGGGTTCGAAGTCCGTCTGGCAACTGTCGAGGCTGCGTCCCTGGACATAGCGGCACGAACAACCGACGCGCGCGGCATAGGCCGAGCCGAGTTCGGCCTGCGCCTTGAACGACGGAAATTGCCAGATCAGGAAGATCAGCAACAGGGCGCCGAACCCCGCAGCCCACGGCAGGCAGCCGCCCCAACGGCTCGCCCGGCGCTTGCGGCCGTGCAGGCGGCGCGGCACGTCGGGGCGCTCGCCGGTCGGTGTCGGCGCCGCGGCAGGTTCGCCCGTTGCCGTTTCGGGTGGGTTGGTGTTACTCACGGGCGGCCATGATCACGAAAAAACTCTTGCTGGCAAGTGCCGCGCTCGCGCTTCTGGGTGGCTGGTCGCTGACGCACGCCGCCGGTCAGGGCAGCATGGCGCCGCCCGCACCAGCACCGCGGCTGGGCGCGTCGATCGACGATGTCGTGCCGGTCGCTGCGTCGCCCGCGCTCCCGGCGCTCGATCCGGTGGTGAAGGCGAAGGCCGATGCGCTGTTCGACGATGCCGGCGATGTCGGCGAGACGCGCGCGCTGTTGGTCCTGCGCGACGGCAAGCCAATCTACGAACGCTATGGCGCCGGCTTCGGCCCCGATACCAAGCTTATCAGCTGGTCGATGGCCAAGAGCATCACCGCGGTGCTGACCGGTTTTCTGGTCGCCGACGGCCAATTGTCGCTCGATGGCCCGGCGCCAGTCGCGGCGTGGCAACGCAGCGGCGATCCGCGCGGCACGATCGCGCTCAGGGATCTGTTGCACATGTCATCGGGCCTTGAGCATGTCGAGGAAGGCGACCCGGTGTGGCGCGGCGACACGGTCGACATGTTGTTCGGCAAGGGCGCGCAGGATATGGCCGCCTTTGCCGAGGGCAAGCCCGCTATCGCCAAACCGGGTGAAGTCTTCAACTATAGTTCGGCGACCAGCGTCATCCTTGCCGATATCCTGACCGATGCACTGACCCCGTCCTCGAACCCCGACGCGCGGCGCGACGCGATGCTCGATTTCATTCACGGCCGTTTGACCGAGCCGCTGGGGATGACCAGCCTGACCCCCGAATTCGATGCGCATGGCACGATGGTCGGCGGATCGATCATGCACGCGACCGCACGCGACTATGCGAAGTTCGGCGAATTCCTGCGCAATCATGGTGTTGCGAACGGCCAGCGCCTGCTCCCCGAAACCTGGATGCGCTTCATGCTGACGCCGTCGCCCAACGATGCCGGCTATGGCGGGCACATCTGGCTCAATCGCGCGCGGCCCGCGGGCGTGGGGGCAGCGCTATGGCCCGATCGCGGGCCGAACGACCTGTTCGCCTGCATCGGGCATCAGGGGCAATATATCATCGTGTCGCCGTCGCAGCGGATCACGATGGTGCGGCTCGGCATAACGAAGGACAAGCAGTTCCCGGCGCTCCGCCGCCATCTCGCCGATCTGACTGCCGCGCTCTAAGGCGCTACGCCGCGATCGTCAGAGCAGGAATTCGCCGGTCAGCGTCGTGACGCAGCGACCCGAAAGCTCGACCTGATCGCCGTCGATATGACAGCCGACTCGCCCGCCGCGCTCGCTCGCCTGCCAGGCGGTAAAGCGGTCGCGCGCCAGTCGGCGCGTCCAATAAGGGGTAAGGACGCAGTGCGCCGACCCGGTGACGGGATCTTCATCGATCCCCGCGCTTGGCACGAACACGCGGCTCACGACATCGGCGCCTGCTGGGTCGCCCGCGCCGTCGGCGGTGGCGATCGCCTGTACGTCGCCCAGCGCCTTGAGCGCCGCCATGTCGGGCGCCAGCGCGCGCACCTCGCGCGGATCGGCATAGACGAGCAGCGCATAGCGCCCCTCATGCCACAGCGTTTCGACCGGCGACCCGCCGACCGCGGCCGCGATCTTCGCCAGCGGCTTGGGTTCGGGGCGATAGGCGGGCAGGCGCATGCGATATCCGTCCTCGTCATCGCGCGCGACAACGAGGATGCCCGCGTGGCGCGTGCGAAAACGCATGTCGCCGCGCCACTGGGCGGTGGTCAGCAGCACATGTCCGCTCGCCAGCGTCGCGTGGCCGCACAGCGCGACCTCTTGCTTGGGCGTGAACCAGCGCAGTTCGTAATCGGCCTCGCTCGTTTCGTCGGGAACGACGAAGGCGGTTTCGGACAGATTATTCTCCGCCGCGATCGCCTGAAGCATCGCGTAGCTCATCCACTCATCAAGCGGCATGACGGCCGCCGGATTTCCCTCGAACGCCCGCTCGGCAAAGGCGTCGACGCGCGTGATCGGCAGGCGGCGCCAGCTCATGGGTAGAGCAGTCCGCTCGTCCAGCCATCGCCCGCGCGCACGAACAACGTGCGTTCGTGCAGGCGATGCGCCCGGTCCTGCCAGAATTCGATTCGCTCGGGCGTCACGCGCCAGCCCGACCAGCGTGGCGGACGCGGCACGTCCTGTCCTTCGAAGCGCGCCTGCATTTCGGCAAAGCGGCTTTCGAAGCTTTCACGCGCGTCGAGCGGACGCGACTGCTGGCTGGCCCAGGCGCCGAGCTGGCTGTCGCGGCTGCGCGTCGCGAAATAGGCATCGGCGGTTGCGTCGTCGACGGTCGATACCGGGCCTTCGATGCGAATCTGTCGGCGCAGCGACTTCCAGTGAAAGAGCAGTGCGACATGCGGGTTCGCCGCAAGTTCGCCGCCCTTGCGGCTGTCGAGATTGGTGTAGAAGACGAACCCGTCGGGGCCATGCCCTTTCAGCAGGACCATCCGCACCGACGGATGGCCGTCCGCCGTCGCGGTCGCCAGCGCCATCGCATTGCTGTCATTGGGTTCACTCGCGCGTGCCTCGCCATACCATAGGTCGAATAGCGCGAAAGGATCGGTCGTCGTCATGCCGGCTCAATACTCCGCGTCGCGCCTCTGGTCGAGCAAAAGCGTCGGGAACTTGACCCTCTGCGCGGCCATTACCACATGGCTCGCAATCGGCCCTTCACGGCCAGTCACTTATCGGGCTACAGGAGACAGATGGCAGATCCCTATTCCACCCTCGGCGTGGCGAAAAACGCGAGCGAAGCGGAAATCAAATCCGCTTATCGCAAGCTTGCAAAAGAGCTGCATCCCGACCGGAACAAGGAAAATCCGAAGGCGTCGGAGAAATTCTCCGACGTCACCAAAGCCTATGACCTGTTGTCCGACAAGGAAAAGCGCGCGCAGTTCGATCGCGGCGAAATCGATGCAGAGGGCAATCCCGCCATGCCGTTCGGTTTCGGAGGTGGCGGCGGCGGCTTTCGGGGCGACCCGCGCGGCGGGCCGCAGGGGGGCTTCGGCGGTTTTGGTGGCGAGGGCGCCGACTTCGGCGACATATTCGAAGGCCTGTTCGGCGGTCGCGGTGGTGGCGGCGGATTTGGTTTCGGCGGGGGACGCAGCGCACCGCCGCAAAAAGGCGCCAATGTCGCCTATCGGCTGAGCGTTTCGTTCGTCGACGCGGCGACCCAGGCGATGCAGCGGATTACGCTTGCCGACGGCAAGACGATCGACCTCAAGCTGCCGGCCGGGGTCGAAACCGGAACGCAGATGCGCCTCGCGGGCAAGGGGCAGCCGGGGCCCGGGGGCAATGGCGACGGCATCGTAACTATCAGCGTCAAGGATCATCCCTTCTACGAACGCGATGGCGACAATATCCGGCTCGACTTGCCGATCACGCTGAACGAAGCGGTCAAGGGCGCGAAGATCAAGGTGCCGACCGTCGACGGACCGGTGATGTTGTCGATCCCAGCGGGTTCCTCGTCGGGCAAGGTGATGCGCCTCAAGGGCAAGGGGTTCAGCAGCAAGGGCGGCGGCCGCGGCGACCAGCTCGTCCGGTTGATGGTGGACATTCCTTCGGGCGACACGGCGCTCGAAAAGGCGCTCGAAGGTTGGACCGATACGCGGCCGGTGCGGGCCGATCTTGGCGTGTGATGTGTGGTTGAACGTCCCGGGCAGCAAGACGCCGCAGCGCTCGAACGTCAGGTCGCCGAAGAGGTCGGCAGGGAATTTCTGGCCGAAGGCCACTCGCCCCATTCGCCCGAGGCACGCGCCGAGCGCGCCAAGCGCATGCACCTTCGCGGGCGGGCGCAGGGCGTCATCGAACGCGGACGCGAAACGCTCGGCCCCGGGACGCGTATCTTTCGCGTCGCGCGCCGGGTGGTGGTCGGCACATACACCGACGGGTTCATCCACGCCGGAAATCTTGCCTATCTTGCGCTGATCGCGCTCTTTCCCTTCTTCATCCTGCTCGCTGCGGTGCTCAGTCTCGTGGGCGGCGCTTATGGCAGCGAGCGGGCGATCGAAGCGGTCTTTTCGACGATGCCGCCATCGGTTGCGCGCGCGCTCGCGGGGCCGATCGCCGAGGTAATGAGCGCGCGGACGGGCATTTTCCTCTGGCTCGGCGCGCTCGTCGCGCTGTGGACCGTCGGCAGCCTGATCGAAACGATCCGCGACATCTTGCGCCGCGCATATGGCACTCATTTTTCCAAGGGCTTTTTCCACTATCGGCTGGTGTCGATCGGCATCGTCACCGGCGCGGTCGTGCTGATGCTGATCTCGTTCAGCATGCAGGTGCTGATCGTTGGCATCGAACAGTTCGTCGAGCGCGTCCTGCCCTCTGCCTATCAGTCGGCGGGCGTCGTCGCCATTTCGCGCGGCGTATCGGGGCTGGGGCTGTTCGCCGCCATCTATTTTCTCTTCCTGTCGCTGACGCCGTCGAAATATCGCGGGCGACAATTTCCCAAATGGCCCGGCGCGCTCTTCACCACCCTGTGGTGGATGGCGGTCACCCTGGCGCTTCCGCCTTTGCTCGCCAGCCTGTTCCGCTATGACGCGACCTACGGCAGCCTTGCCGGCGTCATGATCGCGCTGTTCTTTTTCTACCTCGTCGGATTGGGTATGGTGATCGGCGCCGAACTCAATGCAGCCTTGGTAGAGGTTGAGGATTTGGGTCATGACGCTATTGGGCGCGTGGACGACATCATAGTCGAAGATAAAGTCGAAGAGAAAAAGGCCGGAGAAGTTAAATGACGGGTCTGATGAAGGGCAAACGCGGGCTGATCATGGGCCTCGCGAACGACAAATCGCTCGCATGGGGTATTGCGAAGGCACTGCACGCGCACGGCGCCGAGCTGGCGATCTCCTATCAGGGCGACGTGATGCTCAAGCGGGTCAAGCCGCTCGCCGACGAACTCGGCTGCGATTTCCTGATCGATTGCGACGTGTCCGACATGGACAATCTCGACGCGGCCTTTGCGACGCTCGCGGCGCGCTGGCCGACGATCGACTTCGTCGTCCACGCGATCGGCTATACCAACAAGGAGGCGCTGCGCGGCCATTATGCCGATGTCACGCTCGACGACTTCCTGATGACGATGAACATCAGCGTCTACAGCTTCACCGCTGTCGCCAAGCGCGCGGCGGCGATGATGACGCCTTTCGATCCCGACACGGGCGAAGGCGGCGGTTCGCTGCTGACCCTCAGCTATTATGGCGCCGAGAAGGTCATCCCGCATTACAATGTCATGGGTGTGGCGAAGTCGGCGCTCGAAACCAGCGTCAAATATCTCGCCAACGACTATGGCCCGCAGGGCGTCCGCGTCAACGCGATCTCCGCAGGGCCGATCAAGACGCTTGCGGCGTCGGGCATCGGCGATTTCCGTCTGATCCTGAAGTGGAATGAATATAATGCCCCGCTGCGCCGCAACGTCACGATCGACGATGTCGGCGGTTCGGCGCTTTATCTGCTGAGCGACCTGTCGGGCGGCGTCACCGGTGAAACGCACCATGTCGATGCGGGCTACCACACCGTCGGGATGAAGCAGGAAGACGCGCCGGATATCGCGCTTGCCTGATGCGATCGTGGTCCGCCGCGCCCGTGCGACGGACGCGGCGGCAATCGCGGCGGTGCATCGCGCAGCTTTCGCCGCAACAGACTTTGGCTATCAGGGTGAGGCCGAACTTGTAGCGCTGGTTGAGGCCGATGGCGATGCGCTTGTTTCGCTCGTTGCCGAGTGCGCCGGTACGGTCGCCGGGCATATCCTCTTCAGTCGCATGAGTGCGGTCGCGGACGGCCGGCCTCTTGCTGCGGCCGGACTCGCGCCGGTGGCCGTGCTTCCCGATTGGCAGGGGCAGGTCGTTGGCGGCATGTTGATCCGCGAGGGGCTGGCGGCGCTGCGCGATCAGGAGATCGCGTTGTGCGTCGTGCTTGGCGATCCGGCCTACTACACGCGCTTTGGCTTTTCCGCCGATCTTGCGGCGCGCTTCGCGTCGCCGTTCGCGGGCGAGCATCTGATGGCGATGATGCTCGATCCGGCGGCCGTCTGGCCGGTCGCGGGCCGGGCCGATTATGCCCCTGCCTTTGCGCGGATGGGCTGAGCGCGCTTGAATTGCGGCGCGATTCCCGCCATCGGCGGGGCATGGATTTCGCGCTCGCCCTCGATCATGTCCAGATCGCCATGCCGATGGGCGGCGAAGCGCAGGCGCGCGCCTTTTACGGCGCGCTATTGGGCCTCGCCGAACTGCCCAAGCCCGCCGACATGGCGGCGCGCGGCGGCTGCTGGTTCGCGCTCGGCGACCGGCAATTGCATCTGGGGGTCGAGGGCGATTTCCGGCCTGCCAGAAAGGCGCATGTCGCGCTCGCCACCGACGCGCTCGACGCGTTGCGCGCACGGGTCGAGGCGCATGGTCATCCGACGAAGGATGACAGCTCCGTCGAGGGGCGTTACCGTTTTTTCACCGAAGATCCCTTCGGCAACCGCATCGAGTTCATGGACAGGACGCCGCGCACATGAGTTTCAACAGCTTCGGTCGCGTTCTGCGCTTCACCACCTGGGGCGAAAGCCACGGGCCGGCGCTCGGCGCGGTGGTCGATGGCTGTCCGCCGCGCCTCGCGCTGTCTGAAGCCGATCTTCAGCCTTGGCTCGACAAGCGCCGCCCGGGCCAGTCGCGGCACACGACGCAGCGGCAGGAGCCCGATCAGGTGCGCATCCTGTCGGGGGTGTTCGAGGGCAAGACGACCGGCACCCCGATCAGCCTGATGATCGAGAATGTCGACCAGCGGTCGAAGGATTATGGGGAGATTGCCCAGGCCTATCGCCCCGGCCACGGCGATTATGCCTATGACGCCAAATATGGCATCCGCGACTATCGCGGCGGTGGCCGGTCGAGCGCGCGTGAGACCGCCGCGCGCGTCGCGGCCGGCGGGGTCGCGCGGCTGATCCTGCCCGAGGTGCAGATCCATGCGTGGGTCGCCGAAATCGGCGGCGATGCGATCGACCCGGCGAACTTCGATCTCGAAGAGATTGATCGCAATCCCTTTTTCTGTCCCGACCCGGCCGCGGCGCAGCGCTGGGAAGGGCTGATGGACGCCGCGCGCAAGTCGGGCAGTTCGCTCGGCGCGGTAATCGAATGTGCCGCGAGCGGCGTTCCCGCCGGCTGGGGCGCGCCCATCTATGCCAAGCTCGATGCCGACCTCGCCTCTGCGATGATGGGTATCAATGCCGTCAAGGGCGTCGAAATCGGTGCGGGCTTCGGCGCGGCGCGGCTGCGCGGCGAGGAAAATGCCGATCCGATGCGCCCCGCGAGCGACGGCAGCAACCGCCCCGATTTCCTCTCGAACAATGCCGGCGGCATTGCGGGCGGCATCTCGACCGGCCAACCCGTCGTGGTGCGCGTCGCCTTCAAGCCGACCAGTTCGATCCTGACCCCTGTGCCTACGGTGAACAAGGCGGGCGAGGCGACCGACATCGTCACCAAGGGGCGCCACGATCCCTGCGTGGGTATCCGCGGTGCGCCGGTGGTCGAAGCGATGATGGCGCTCGTCCTCGCCGACCACAAGCTGCTCCAGCGCGCGCAGTGCGGATAGTCGCCGAATGATCGCCGCGGCGCAGGCCTTTATCGCCCAGCATCAGGCGATCATCGGCCTTGTCGTGCTCGCCCTGATGTTCGTCGGCTTCGTGATGGAGCGCTTCCCGGCGACCGTCGTCGCGATCCTCGGGACCTGCACCTTCCTCTTCCTCGGCATCCTGTCGGGCAAGGATCTTTTTTCGGTCTTTTCCAATTCGGCGCCGGTGACGATTGGCGCGATGTTCATCCTATCGGGCGCCTTGCTGCGCACCGGCACGCTCGACGCGATCGCGAACCGCATCATCGCCCGGGCGCAGCGACACCCGAAGCTGGCGCTCGCGGAGATGTTCTTCGGCGTCTATGTCGCCTCGGCCTTCCTCAACAACACGCCGGTCGTGGTCGTGATGATCCCGATCATGCTCAAGCTGGCGAGCGCGCTGGGGATCAGCGCCAAGCGGCTGCTGATGCCGCTGTCCTTCGTCTGCATCCTCGGCGGCACGACGACGCTCATCGGCACCTCGACCAACCTGCTCGTCGCCGCGGTGGCACAGGATTATGGCCTCGATCGCTTCGGCATCTTCACCATCACCCCGGTCGGGCTCGTTGCGGGGGTAGCGGGGACGCTGGCGCTGCTGCTGATCGCGCGCCGCTTTCTGCCCGACGATTCACCGTCGCAGATCGCGCTCAGCCAGGAACATCGCACCTTCCTCTCCGAAGTGCGCATCCTGAAGGACGGCAATCTGGTCGGGCGGCGTGTCGGCGACGTGCCCTTCGTCAAGCGCGCCAATGTGAAGCTCGTCGCGATGAAGCGCGGTGCGACGCTGCGCCGGTCGAACCTTGCCGACGATATATTGGAGCCCGACGACCGCCTCGTCCTGCGGCTTGAGCTTGCCGAACTCCTGTCGCTGCGCGCGAACAAGAATGTCGCTATCGGCCTGACCGCCGGGCACGACAATGCCGACCAGAATGACGAGGCGATCGTCGAGGCGATGATCGCCCCCAGCCACCCGGCGATCGGTCGCCGGCTGATCGAAATACCCTTTCTCTCGTCGCTTAAGGTCCGCATCCTCGGCATGGCGCGCTTTCGCAAGACGCCGGGCCCCGACCTCCCCAATGCGCGCGTTCAGGCGATCGATCGCGTGCTGGTAACGGGGCCGGCGGACCAGATCGAACAGCTCTACGGCCATCCGCACCTCTATGGCGTCGGCTCGACCAGCGAGCGCGAGTTTCGCCGCAACAAGGCGCCGATCGCCATCGGCGCGCTCGTCGGCGTCATCCTGCTGGCGACCTTCAATGTCATGGACATCGGCGTCGCCGCGATCATCGGGGTCGGGCTGATCTTGGTGACGCGCTGCATCGACGCCGACGAGGCGTGGGATTCGATCGATGGCAATGTCCTTGTCCTGATCTTCGCGATGCTCGCGGTCGGGCTGGCGCTCGAAAATTCGGGTAGCGTCGAACTGGTCGTCGGCGAACTGACGCCGTTGCTGCGCAGCGTACCGCCGTGGGGGCTGGTCGTTGCGACCTATATCCTGTCGGTGCTGCTCACCGAAATCGTCACCAACAACGCGGTCGCCATTCTGGTGACGCCGCTGGCGATCGCGGTGGCGCGGCAATTGGGGGTCGATCCCTATCCGCTGGTGATCGCGGTCATGTTTGCCGCATCGGCCAGCTTCGCCACACCGATCGGCTATCAGACGAACACGCTGGTCTATGCGGCGGGCAATTACCGCTTCATCGATTTTTTCCGCGCGGGCATTCCGCTGACGCTTGCCGTCGGCGCCGCGACCTGCGCAGCCATTACTTTTCTTGTGTAGGCTCTGAAGATTCTGGCAATTGCTCCGCGGGCAGCGGGCTGTTAGGCCCCCCATTTACATTCGGCGGGGACCGGAACAGGGGAGCGAATTGATGGCGAAACGCCTCACAATCTACATTTTGATCGGCATGGTTCTGGGGGTCGTCGCCGGCTATCTGGTGCGCGTTATGGTGCCCGCGGGCAGCGAGGCCTTCGATAATTGGCTGCGCGGCTTTTCGATGCTCGCCAATATTTTCCTCAATCTGATCAAGATGCTGGTTGCGCCGCTGATCCTAGGCACGCTGATCGCGGGGATCGCGCATATGGGCGACAGCTCGGCGCTCGGCCGCATCGGGGTCCGCGCCATTTCGTGGTTCATCATCGCCAGCCTGATCTCGATCAGCCTCGGCCTGATCATGGTCAATGTGCTCGAACCGGGCGCCGGGCTGCATCTGACCGTCGGCGCCCATTCGGCGGCCGAAGTCGGCGAGGTCAAGAAACTCGACCTGTTCGAATTTGTCGAACATATTTTCCCCAAGAATATCGTCGCCGCAATGGGCGAAAATAACGTCCTCCAGATTCTGGTCTTTGCGCTGTTCGCGGGCGTTGGCCTGTCGGCGATCGGCGAGAAGGGCGCGCCGCTCGTCCGCGGGGCCGAGGCGCTCGCCGAGCTGATGCTCCAGATCACCGGCTATGTCATGCGCCTCGCGCCGCTCGCGGTGTTCGGTGCGCTCGCCAAGGTGGTAGCACAATATGGGCTCGGCATCCTTGCGACCTACGCCGAACTGCTCACCGAATTCTACATGTCGCTCGTCGTACTGTGGGCGCTGTTGCTCGGCATCGGGGCGATCTTCCTCGGCAAGCGGATCGTCGAACTGATCCGTTATATCCGCGAACCGATCCTGATCGCCTTCTCGACCGCCTCGTCCGAAGCCGCGATGCCGAAGCTGTTCGAACAGCTCGACCGCTTCGGGGTGCCGCGCCGCATCTCGGGCTTCGTGCTGCCGCTCGGTTACAGCTTCAACCTCGACGGGTCGATGATGTACGCAAGCTTCGCGACCATCTTCATCGCGCAGGCCTATGGCATCGAACTGTCGATCACGACGCAGATCCTGATCCTGCTGACCCTGATGGTGTCGTCGAAGGGCATTGCGGCAGTGCCGCGCGCCAGCCTGGTCGTCATCACCGCGACGCTCGCCATGTTCGACCTTCCGGTCGAGGGCGTCGCGCTCGTCTTCGCGATCGACCAGTTCCTCGACATGGGGCGCACCGCGACCAACGTCGTCGGCAATGCGGTGGCGACCAGCGTCATCACCAAATGGGAAGGCATGCTGGAGGTCGAGGATCCGGCGTTCGACGACCGTCCGCATGCACCGGCGCATACGTCGCATCACGGGATGCGGGGGCTGGACCTTCAGGAAGATATGGTCGAGGATAGGACCACGCCCCCGGCCGACCGCGCCTGACGCCCAGCTTTTCGGCCGCTCCCACCCACGGGCGCGCAAGGAGCTGAGCCATGACCGAAACCAAAGCCCCGCCCGGCGGGGATGAGGAGGCGCGCGCCAAGCAATTGCAATGGCGTATGCTGTTCGGTTTCGTCGGTGGCCTGATCGCCGGACTTGCCGCCCATTATGGTGCGGCGGGCGCCGGCTGGGTCGACAGTGCAACGACTTACGTCACCGGTCCGATCGGCCAGATTTTCCTGCGCCTGCTGTTCATGCTCGTGATCCCGCTGCTGGTGTCGGCGCTGATCGTTGGTGTCGCCGAAATGGGCGAGATGCGGGCGTTGAAATCGGTGGGCATCCGGACGCTGCTCTACACGGTCGTCGTCTCGTCGATTGCCGTCGCGATCAGCCTGCTGCTCGTCAATCTAATCCAGCCCGGGGCGGGGGTCGATCCGGCGCTGGCCCGGAATCTGATCGCCGAGGGCGCCGAAGGCGCCAGGGCGATTACCGACCGCGCGGGCGAGGCGAAGTTGGGGATGGATGCGCTCGTTGCGATCGTGCCGAGCAATTTCATCGGCGCGATGAGCGAGAATGATGTGCTCGCCGTGATGTTCTTCGCACTCTTTTTCGGTATTGGCCTGATGCTCGTCCGGACGCCGCAGACGGCGGCCCTCAAGACCGCGATCGAGGGCGTGTTCGAAGTGTCGATGAAGCTGATCGGCCTCGTCATCCGGCTCGCACCGATCGCCATCTTCTGTTTCATGTTCAATCTTGCCGCCCAGTTCGGCTGGGATCTGATGGTGCGCCTGTCGGCTTATGTCGGGGTCGTGCTGCTGGCGCTCGGGCTCCAGATGTTCATCGTCTTTCCGGTGATGTTGCGGCTGCTTGCGAACAAGTCGCCGACGGCCTTCTTCCGTCAGACGCAGGAAGCGTTCGTGATGGCGTTCGCGACATCGTCGTCGAACGCGACGCTGCCCACCGCGCTGCGCGTTGCGCACGACCGGCTGCGCCTGCCCGACCAAGTGGCGCGCTTCGTGCTGACGCTCGGCGCTACCGCAAACCAGAACGGCACCGCCATGTTCGAAGGCGTGACCGTGATCTTTCTTGCGCAATTCTTCGGCATCGACCTGACACTTCAGCAGCAGCTGATGGTGATGCTCGTCTGCATCCTCGGCGGTATCGGCACCGCGGGGGTACCGGCGGGGTCGCTGCCGGTGATCGCGCTCATCCTCGCCTCGGTCGGGGTGCCGCCCGAAGGGATCGGCCTCGTGCTCGGCGTGGACCGCTTCCTCGACATGTGCCGCACGACGCTCAACGTGATCGGCGACCTCGTTGCGGCGACCGTGGTGTCGGCGGGCACGAAGGACGAAGCGCGGCCATCACCCGCCTGATCGGGGCCGGCAGCCCGGCATCGGTCAGTTTTCGCGAACGTGTCCGGACCGGTCGCCACGGCTCCGGCGCGGTGCATCGCCTGTGGGACGCGTCGGCGGCGGTGCGCTTACCGCAGGCGGCCGCGGGGGCGGCGTCCGCAAGGCAGGTGAAGGTCGCTGCGGAGCCGGGGTCGTGCGGTTGGCAGGCGGCGCGGTCACAACCGGAGACGAGCGTTGCCTGCTTCCTGTCCATTCGCCCGTAGGCGCCGGTCGCGTGCGGATTACACCCGGGCCACCCGCGGGGCGCCGCGGTACAGTGAATTGATCGCCAGGCTCTGTCGTCGGGGGGCTGCCCACCGGCGGACGCGGGCGGATGACGCCCGGACCGCGATCGGGGCGTCCGGGGTTGCCGCTGGTCGGCGGGGTACCGGCGCCGGGCCGACCGCCGGGCGGGCGCGTCCCATGCTGGCCATGCTGGCCGTCGCCGTCCCGATCATGCCCCTGCCAACCGCCGGGGCGATGGGGGCGTCCACCGTGATCGCCGCCGCTCGACGGCGGGCGGCCTTGCCAGTGGCCGTCGCCGCGGTCGCCGCGATGCTTCCACCAGGCGCGGCGCCCGCCCCAATAGTTCAGATACTGGCCGCGCAGCGGGTAGCGGTTGCGATAATTGTCGAACATCCACATGCCGTAGCCGGGGTAATAATAATTGTCGTACCAGCCGCCGCCGAAACCGATCTGGACGAAGCCGCCGCTATAGTCGGTCGGATCGTAACAGTCGTAGCCATAGCCGTCCGAATAGGCATAGGGATCATAATCATAATAGTCGTTCGCGCAGACCCCCGCCGAGGCATAGCTCGGGCCATAGAGATCGCCGTCATAGTAGCAGCCGCCGAGCGTCGCGGTGGCGAGAGCGCCGAGCGCGAGAGAGAGGGGCTTTTTGAGGCTGTTGGGCATGATGCCATCCTTCCTTGGCGCCGCGATGGAGGCGCCATATCGGAATCGAAACTGCACGAAGCGAGTTGAATTTGCGGTGAATGGTCGCCGCCGCCGGAATAAGACTTACTTGCAACAATGTCAGTAAGCCGATAGTCTGCGCCGACATCGGACAAAATGAAGGATTTGCCGCGATGAATGCCCCCACGACGATCGAATGGTCGGAACGCCGCTTCGGACCCGAGACCGCGCACTGGATGCCGCGTAACGCGGAGACCGCGCTCGATCATATTCCCGGCGACGACGGGATTCCCGTGCTCGGCACGACGCTGGCGCAGCTCAAGGATCCGGTCGGCTTCACCAACCGCATGGTCGCGCAGCACGGCAAGGTCTATCGCGCCAAAAGCTTCGGCGGCCGCGGCGTGTCGCTCGTCGGGCCCGAAGCGAACGAGCTTGTCCTGTTCGATCGCGAAAAGATCTTCTCGTCCGAACAGGGGTGGGGGCCGGTGCTCAACCTCCTGTTCCCGCGCGGCTTGATGCTGATGGACTTCGAAAAGCATCGCGCCGACCGCAAGACGCTGTCGGTCGCCTTCAAGCCCGAACCGATGCGGCATTATGCCGGCGCACTGAACGAGGGTATCGGCAGCCGCATCGGCGCATGGAGCGGCAAGAGCTTCAAATTCTATCCGGCGATCAAACAGCTGACGCTCGACCTGGCCGCGACGAGCTTTCTCGGCATCCCCTGGGGGCCGGAGGCGGAACGGATCAACAAGGCGTTCGTCGACATGGTGCAGGCGTCGATCGGCATCATACGCGTGCCGATGCCCTTCACCGCCATGGGCCGCGGGGTCGCCGGGCGCAAATTCCTCGTCGATTATTTCACGCGACTGGTGCCCGAACGCCGGGCATCGGAAGGCGAGGATATTTTCACCCAAATCTGTCACGCCAAGGACGATGACGGCGAGTATCTCAGCGTCGAGGCGATCGTCGACCACATGAACTTCCTGATGATGGCGGCGCATGACACCATCACCAGTTCGATCACCTCGCTCGTCTGGCTGCTCGCCCGGCATCCCGAATGGCAGGACCGGCTGCGCGACGAAATGCTGTCCGTCGCGCCGGCGGGCGAGGGTGTAGGGCACAACAGCCTCGGCGAGCTTGAACTGACCGAAATGGCGTTCAAGGAAGCGTTGCGACTGATCCCGCCGGTGCCCGCCATCCCGCGCCGCGCGCTCCGGGATTTCGAATTCGGCGGCTACCATATTCCCGCCGGCACCAATGTCGGGATCAACCCGAGCTATACGCATATGATGGCCGAATATTGGCCGGACCCCGAACGCTTCGACCCGCTGCGCTTCGCGCCCGAAGCGGTGCGGGGTCGCCACAAATATGCATGGGTTCCTTTCGGCGGCGGCGCGCATATGTGTCTGGGGCTGCACTTCGCCTATATGCAGGCGAAAATCTTCTTCCACCATGTGCTGACGACGCATCGCATCCGTATCGCCGACGGCTATGCCCCCAACTGGCACATGTGGCCGATCCCGCGCCCGAAAGACGGGCTGACGGTCACCTTCGACCCGCTCTGATCTTGCTCCGCAGGGCGCGGTGCCCCACCCTGCGGTAGTGACAGCTTTCCGCACCTACCTTGTCCGCTTCTGCGTGATGATTTTGCTCAGCATCGTTGCAATTCGCGCGATGATGTGGCTGCGCGCGCATCCCGAACATGATCCCTTTGCGCCCTTCGACCTCGCGCAGCCGAGGGGCTGGGCAACGCATCGTAAGCTCGTGCGGCTGGCGGGCGAGGATGAGGCCTGTTTTGCGGTGTTCGACCGCGCGGGCGAGCGATACGCGCGGCGCCCTGCGGTCGGCGAGGGGCAATGCCTTGCGAGCCAGCGCATGATCCTCGCCGGCAATCGCCTTGTCCCCTCGATGCGTCCCGCGAACGCCGCACCCGGCTGCGCCATGACCGCGGCGCTGGCGCTATGGACGCGCGATGTGGTTCAGCCCGCGGCGCAGGATCATTTCGGACAGAAGGTTGTCGGCCTTGAAAATCTGGGCAGCTATAATTGCCGCAAAATTGCCGGGCGACGGGCGCAAAGCGAACATTCGACCGCCAATGCAATCGACATTTCGGCCTTCATCCTTGCTGACGGGACGCGTGTGGCGCTGCGTGCCGACTGGGACGATCGCGGTGCGAAAGGAGCTTTCCTGCACGCGGTGCGCGATCGGTCGTGCGGGCTGTTCAGTACGCTGCTGTCGCCCGATTATAATCGGGCGCACGCCGACCATTTCCACCTCGATATGGCGGCGCGGACGGCGGGGTGGACGGTCTGCCGCTAGGGTCCCTGACCCTAAGATCGACCGTCAGACCGTAAAGCTCTCGCCGCAGCCGCACGCGCCCTTGGCGTTGGGGTTCTCGAATACGAAACCCGCTGCGAAATCATCCTCTACCCAGTCCATGGTGCTGCCGATCAGATAGAGCACCGATGCGCCGTCGATGTAAAACACGCCGCCGGGCGTTTCGATCTTCTCGTCGAATTTCTGCTCTTCGGTCACATAGTCGACCGAATAGGCAAGGCCTGAACAGCCGCGCCGCGGCGTCGACAGCCTGACCCCGATCGCGCCGTCGGGCGCGGCCGCCATCAGCTTTGCGATGCGCGCTTCGGCGCCGGGCGTCAGCGTGACGGCGGCGGGGCGGGCTGTCCGCGTCTTCTCGGGTGTCTTGGCTTCAGTCATCACAGCATTCCCAATTCGAGCCGCGCCTCGTCGCTCATATTGGCGGGCGACCAGGGCGGATCCCAGACAAGGTTCACTTCAGCATCGCCGACGCCGGGCACCGCGCCGACGCGCAACTCGACCTCGCCAGGCATCGATTCGGCGACGGGGCAGTGCGGGGTGGTCAACGTCATGGTGACGACGACATGGCCTTCGTCGATCTCGACATTGTAGATCAGGCCAAGGTCATAGATATTCACCGGAATTTCCGGATCGTAAATATCCTTGAGCGCCGCGACGACGGCTTCGTACAGGTCGCCGCCGACGCCGTGCGGATCGACCGCGGCGGGCTTGGCGGCCAGAAAGCCCTCCAGATAATCGCGCTTGCGCTCCAGCTTCTCGGGCGCGGTTTCGGCATCCTCGACGCGCGCCTTGGGCGGCGGCGCGACGCTTTCCACTTCCTCGATCCTGATGCTGTTTTCTTCGCTCATCCGAAAATCCTCTCGACGCGCGCCAATCCTTCGACCAGCGCCGTCACATCGTCTGCATTGCTGTAGAGCCCGAAGCTCGCGCGGGCGGTCGCCGGTACGCCCAGATGCGCCATCAGCGGCTGCGCGCAATGATGCCCGGCGCGGATCGCGACCCCGCTTTCGTCCAAGATAGTGCCGATGTCGTGCGGATGAACCCCCGCCATCGCGAAACTGACGATCCCGGCGCTGCTGTCGGGGCCGAACAGCGTGATACTGTTCTTGCGGGCGAGCTGCTCGCGCAAACTGCCGACCAGCGCACATTCATGCGCGTGGATCGCCTCGACACCGATCGCTTCGACATAATCCACCGCCGCCGCGAGCCCCAGTGCCTCGACAATCGCGGGCGTGCCGGCTTCGAAACGCGTCGGGGCGGGTGCGTAGGTCGTCCTTTCGAACGTGACCCGGTCGATCATCGACCCGCCACCCTGCCAGGGCGGCAGCGCGTCGAGCTTGTTGCTCCACAGCACGCCGATGCCGGTCGGTCCGTAAAGCTTGTGCCCCGAGAAGGCATAATAGTCGCAGCCGAGCGCCGCGACATCGACAGGCAGGCGCGGCACGGCCTGGCACCCATCGATCAGCAGTTCGGCACCGACGCGATGCGCAAGATCCGCGGCGCGCGCGGCGTCGAGCGGGCTGCCGAGCACGTTCGATACATGGGCAAAGGCGACCATAGTGTGATCGGGGATCAGCAGCTTTTCGGCGGCGTCCAAGTCGATGCAGCCGTCGGCGGTCAGCGGGCAGACATCGACCTGCCAGCCCGCGAGCTGCCAGGGCACGATATTGCTGTGATGCTCGAGCGTGGAGAGCAGCACGCGCCCCTTCTTAGGGTGCGAATAAGCGACCAGATTGATCGCCTCGGTCGCGCCGCGCACGAAGGCGATCTGATCCTCCTTCGCGCCGATGAACCCTGCGATCCGCCGCCGTGCCGCCTCATAGGCGAGCGTCATGTCGGCCGAGCGCGCATAGACGCCGCGGTGCACGGTCGCATAATCGCGGCCCATCGCGTTTACCGTCGCGTCGATCACCGCCTGCGGCTTTTGCGCGGTCGCGGCGGTGTCGAGATAGTGCCAGCCGGGCGTCAGGCCGGGAAACTGATTTCTAATCCCGTTCGTGTCGAGCGAAGTCGAGACACCCTGAGGGCGCGCATGACCGATGGGCATCTCGACTTCGCTCGATGCGAACGGGGAGGAGGGATTGCTCACACCAATTCCCCCAATTTCGTGAGCGCGAGCGCTTGCAGCTTTTCCTCATCCTCGGCGCCGTCGAAAACGCCAGCCACGAAAGCCTGCAGCAAGATCTTCTTCGCCTCGGCCGGGGGCAGTCCGCGCGACTGGAGATAATAGAGGCTCATCGCGTCGAGTTCGCCGATCGCACAGCCGTGCGCACATTTGACGTCGTCGGCGAAGATTTCGAGTTCGGGCTTGGCATTGGCGGTTGCGCTGCGCTCGAGCAGCATCGCCTTCACATCCTGTTCGCTGTCGGTCTGCTGCGCGTCGCGCGCGACGGCAACCTTTCCGAGATAGGTGCCCGTCGCGGTACCGCCGAGGACCGAACGCACCATTTGCCGCGACGTCGCGCCGGGTTGGGCGTGGGTGACGGTAGTGACGATCTCGAGCGTCTGTGCACCCCCGCCGATCTGCGCCGCGCCGAGATTGAAGTCGGCGCCCTCGTGCAACGTCACCGCGAGTTCGATACGCCCATAGGCGCCGCCAATGTTGAGCACATGCAGCGACGCTGTCGCGCCCTTGCCGACGCTCATCTCGATCTGATGGATCGCGCCTGCATCCTGCACGATCGCACGCTTGAAGTCGCCGCCCGCGGGCACCATGATGCTTTCGGGCGCGGGCAACGGCCACGCCTCGGTCACCGCGTCGATGTCGCTGTAGCGCCACGCTTCGTCGCGCCGGGTGGGAAGGGCGGTGGTCGTCACTCGGCGACCTCCCACACTTCATCACCCCGGACTTGATCCGGAGTCCACGCGGTCATGGATGCCGGATCAAGTCCGGCATGACGAAGAAAGGAAAGGGGCGTATGGATGCTCACGCCGCGATCTCCGCATAGCCTTCGCGTTCGAGCTCAAGCGCGAGTTCGGGCCCGCCCGATTTGACGATTCGGCCGCCGGCGAGGACGTGGACGAAATCGGGCCGCACATAGTCGAGCAGGCGCTGATAATGGGTGATCAGCAGCACCGCCTTGTCGGGGCGCCGCATGATCGCGTTGATCCCGTCGCCGACGATGCGCAGCGCGTCGATGTCGAGGCCGCTGTCGGTCTCGTCGAGGATCGCGAGCTTGGGGTCGAGGATGCCCATCTGCACCATCTCGTTGCGCTTCTTCTCGCCGCCCGAAAAGCCGACGTTCACGGGGCGCTTGAGCATGTCCATGTCCATCTTGAGCAGCCCTGCCTTCTCGCGCGCCAGCTTCAGGAAATCGCCGCCCGACAGCGGTTCCTCGCCACGCGCCTTGCGCTGGGCGTTCAGGCTTTCGCGCAGGAACTGGACGTTCGACACGCCGGGGATTTCGACAGGATACTGGAAGCCAAGGAACAGGCCAGCGGCGGCGCGCTCGTGCGGGTCCATATCGAGCAGATCCTGTCCGTCGAAGGTCGCCGAACCCTCGGTGACTTCATACCCCGGCCGCCCGCCGAGGACATAGGAGAGCGTCGACTTGCCCGCGCCATTAGGCCCCATGATCGCATGGATCTCGCCCGCATTGATGGCGAGCGACAGGCCTTTCAGGATCGGCTTGTCCGCGACGGTGGCGTGGAGGTTGTCAATATTGAGCATCGGTTTCTCTAAGTTTTGGAGAGTGTGTTGCCAGCCGGAATAGCCCGAAAGCGAACAACGGAAGGCCATAGACTCTAAAAAGGGCGCCAAGATGCACAGTCCCATCGACCATTCCAGTCCACGGGATGCCGTCGCCGAGAACGGACATTAACCAAAGGCCGAAAAGCCAATAGCCGAGCACGATTAGAATGGCGACAGCCAGAAGATAGCGCCACCAACTCACCCCACGCTCCCCTCAAGGCTGATTCCGAGCAGTTTCTGCGCTTCGACGGCAAATTCCATCGGCAGTTGCTGCAGCACTTCCTTGGCGAAGCCGTTGACGATCAGCGCCACGGCTTCTTCCTGCCCCAGTCCGCGCTGCATCGCGTAGAAGAGTTGGTCGTCGCTGATCTTGCTCGTCGTCGCTTCATGCTCGACGGTCGCGGTCGGGTTGCGGACTTCGATATAGGGGACGGTGTGCGCGCCGCACTGGTCGCCCAGCAGCAGGCTGTCGCACTGGGTGAAGTTGCGCACCCCTTCGGCATTGGGCGCGACGCGGACGAGGCCGCGATAGGTGTTGTTCGACTTGCCCGCGCTGATCCCCTTCGAAACGATGGTCGAGCGCGTGCGCTTGCCATTGTGGATCATCTTGGTGCCGGTGTCGGCCTGCTGGAAATTGTTCGTGACCGCCACCGAGTAAAATTCGCCGACGCTGTCGTCGCCGTTGAGCACGCAGCTCGGATATTTCCACGTGATCGCGCTGCCGGTTTCGACCTGCGTCCACGACACCTTGCTGCGCTTGCCTTGGCACAGCGCGCGCTTGGTGACGAAATTATAGATGCCGCCCAGCCCCTCGGCATTGCCGGGGTACCAGTTCTGCACCGTCGAATACTTGATCTCGGCATCGTCGAGCGCGACCAGTTCGACCACCGCGGCGTGGAGCTGGTTCTCGTCGCGCATCGGCGCGGTGCAGCCTTCGAGATAGGAGACGTACGCGCCCTTGTCGGCGACGATCAGGGTGCGTTCGAACTGCCCTGTATTCTCGGCATTGATGCGGAAATAGGTGCTGAGCTCCATCGGGCAGCGCACGCCCTCGGGAACGTAGACGAACGTCCCGTCCGAGAAGACCGCGCAATTGAGCGTCGCAAAATAATTGTCGTGCATCGGCACGACCTTGCCGAGCCACTTCTTCACCAGCTCGGGATATTCGCGGATGGCTTCGCTGATCGACAGGAAGATCACGCCCGCGCGCTTCAATTCCTCGCGGAAGGTCGTCGCGACGCTGACGCTGTCGAACACCGCATCGACCGCGACCTTGCGCGCGCCCTCGACGCCCGCGAGCACCTTCTGCTCCTCGATCGGGATGCCGAGCTTCTTGTAGACCTCGAGAATCTCGGGATCGACCTCATCGAGGCTCGCGAGCTTCGGTTTCGCCTTCGGCGCTGCATAATAGTACGCGTCTTGATAGTCGATCGGCGGCACGTTGAGTTTCGCCCAGTCGGGCGTCTCCATCGTCTGCCAGTGGCGAAACGCCTTCAGCCGCCAGTCGAGCATCCATTCGGGCTCGTTCTTCTTGGCGCTGATGAAACGTACCGTATCCTCGGTGAGCCCCTTGGGCGCGAAGTCGGTCTCGATCGCCGAGGACCAGCCATGCTCATAGTCGGCAACGCGCAGCGCGGCGTCGCGGGCTGCCTGATCCTTGACGGGGGTTTCGCTGTTATCGGTCATAATCTTATCTCGTCGCTCCCGCGAAGGCGGGAGCCGTTGGAGGGGGCAATCCGGCGCTGCCGCCCGGACGTCCAGCGCCCGGCGCGGGGGCACCGCTCAGGCTCGCGAGGCTGATCTGTGCCAGCGCGCCGCGCACGGCATTGTTGACGACGCCCCAATGCGGCTTGACGCGGCAATTGCCTTCGAGCGCGCAATCGTGGCGACCGTCCTCGACGCAGGTGGTGAGGGCGATCGGGCCTTCGACGGCTTCGATAATATCGGCGATGCTGATCGCCGCTGCGGGCCGCGCGAGGCGTACGCCGCCGCCAGTGCCCCGCGTCGACACCAGCAGGCCGGCGCGGGCGAGCCCGCTCACCAGCTTCTGCACCGTCGGGCCGGGAATGCCCGTCTGTTCGGCCAGCATCGCCGCATGCAGCGGTACCGATCCGCACTGGCGCGCGGCGGCGCTCATCAGCACGACGGCATAATCGGCAAGGTTGGACAGGCGCATGGCTCTTTCCGGCGGAACTGCGAACGATTCTTAATTGGAGTAATTCGTTCCAATTAGATAGTCGCTGAGCGCCCTAGGCGCAAGGTCGCGGACCGGCAATAAAAAAAGGCACCCATCCAGCCGGAGCCGAATGAGTGCCGAGATGAAGGTCTCAGTCCTCGTCAAAGGAAGAGCTCTTCTGGGTCGCAGGTTCCGGATAGGTCGCGGGCCTGATTCGCGATTGTATCAAAACGCCAAATCGTCGCTCGGCGCCGAAAAAGACCGTCCCGTCGTGGGGCAGGGCGAATGGACTCAGGTTTCGGAAACGATCGGGCTGACCTTGCCCGCAAGCTGTTTGCGGCCCTTCGTCGTCGCCTCGGTATAAAGCGTGGGCTTGCCGAGCTGTCCCGGGGTTGCCCCGGCAAAGCGCTTGATCTCGCGGATCAGGTGCGACTGGTCGTAAAAGGCGTCGCCAAGCTGCGCCTGGTCGAGTGTCTCGCCGCGCGCCAGTGCCGCCGCGGCGCGCACGGCGCGATATTTGCGCGCCAGCATGCGCGGCGACAGGCCGTAATAATGTTTGGTCATCCGCTCGACCGAGCGGATCGACATGCCGGTTGCTTCGACCAGGTCATGCACCTGCGGCGACGCCGATCGCGTCAGCCATTCATCGACGGTGCGGATGAACCACATCGCGGGCGCCTCGGTCTGTTTCAGCACCGCGCGGACGAAATTATTACCGATAATCAGCCGCTCTTCGTCGTTCGCGGCGCCCAGTATCGCGTCGGCGACCTCGTTGATCCAGTCGCCGAACAGATCGGCCGCGTCGATCGCGCGGTCGGTCAGTTTCTCGCCATGGCTGCCCATCAGCGCGGCCCAGCCGGCGGGCAGCATGCCGAAGCCAAAGATGCGCGTCGGGCGGTTGCTGATCGCGCGGACGCGCCCGCTCGTCGGCCCGACGATATTGGCGCGCCGTACCGTGCTGCTGTGCCCGTCCGAAAAGACATATTCGCCGTCGGCGACGGTGATGAAGCGAAACTGCGGGCGGTCGGCGCGCTCATATTCGTCGAAGCGCGGCATGTTGATGCGCGCACAGTAAAAGCTCGACACCATGTCCGCCAGATCGGGATCGGGCGGAAAATAGTGCAGCTCGAACGGCTGCTCGCCGCTCATCTGCCCGGATGAGGCTGACGTATCCGACATGACGAGACCGACCCTTCGGTGGCTTTGTTGCCGCCTTTTGCTTCCCCGCCATAATTTCAGAACGCCCGGCTGCGTCAAGGCGCAATTTTGATTCGCACTATCAACGGCTGGCGGCGATCCAGGCATCGACGCGGCGCTCAAGGATGTCGAGCGGCACCGGCCCCGATTTGAGCACCACGTCATGGAAGTCGCGATAGTCGAAACGGTCGCCGAGCGCCGCCTGCGCGCGCGTCCTGAGTTCCATGATCTTGAGCTTGCCGATCAGATAGGCGGTCGCCTGCCCCGGATAGACGATATAGCGTTCGATCGCTTTTTCGATGTCGCCGTCGGGGTTGGGCGTATTGTCCTTGAGATACTGGATCGCCTGCTCGCGGCTCCAGCGCTTGTCGTGAATGCCGGTGTCGACGACGAGGCGGCACGCGCGCCACAATTCCATGCCGAGCCGCCCGAAGTCACTGTAGGGGTCGGTGTAAAAGCCCATGTCCTTGGCGAGTTCCTCCGAATAGAGGCCCCAGCCCTCGGTATAGGCGGTGAAGCCGCCGAAACGGCGGAAGGGCGGCAGGCCGGTCAGTTCGGTCTGCACCGCGCGCTGCAGGTGGTGTCCCGGAATACCCTCATGATAGGCGAGCGCCTCGAGCTCGGTCTTCGACATGTCGCGCAGGTCATAGAGGTTCACATAATAGGTGCCGGGCCGCGATCCGTCGGGCGAGGGCGACTGGTAAAAGGCTTTGCCCGCCGACTTTTCGCGGAACGCTTCGACCGCTTTCACCTGCAGGTGCGCCTTGGGCAGCGTATGGAAGAAGGCGGGCAGCCGCGCCTCCATCGCCTTCACCTTGGCATCGACATCGGCCAGATAATCCTCGCGGGTCGTATAATAATATTGCGGGCTGGTGCGCAGATGCTCGAAAAACTCGCGCAAAGTCCCTTTGAAGCCCACCTGCGCCATGATCTTCTTCATCTCGCCGTGGATACGCGCGACTTCGGAGAGGCCTAGCGCGTGGATCTGCGCCGCGCTCATGTCGGTGGTCGTGTAATTGGCGAGCAGCGCTGCATAATAGGCTTTGCCGTCGGGCAGGCGCCAGATGCCGTCCTGCGTCGGCGCGACCGCCTGCTGGCGCTTCATTTCGGCGAGCAGCCGGCCATAGGCGGGGCCCGCGCTTTCGGCCCATGCCGCCTTCGCGGCATCGGTCAGCCGTGTCTTTTCGCCGGCGTCGATGTCGAGCTTGCCGACCTTTGCGCCGATATCCTCGATCACCGCATTGTCCGGCTTCATCAGATTTTCGATGTCGCTGATGACATAGGCATAGACCCACTTGGGCGGCTGGACGCCCTTTTTGGCGCGCCGCGCCGATTCGGCCGACAGCGCGTCGAGCACCGGACCCATGCCGCGAATGCGCTCCACATAGGCTTCGGCTTCGGCAACATTGGCAACGCGGTGGATATTGATCAGAAAGGCGGGCATCTGGCTCTGCGCGCCGTTCATCTGGTCGAAGATATATTCATCGTCGCGGAACGGGAACAGCCGCTCTGCGCGCGCCGCCTGCGCGTTGAACAGCTCGAAGGACAGCGCCTCCTCCGGCGACAGTTTCGCGGGGTCGAAGCTCGCGCGCATCGCGGCGGCGGTCGCCTGTTGCAGTGTGTGGCTGGCAACCTCGGCATCGTCGCTCGGGTCGTTCCACTTGCCGTAATCGGCGTCGCGGATGCCGCGATAGGCCTTGCCTTGCGGGCTCAGCGACAGTTGCGCCTCGTCATAATTGTCGAAGAATTGCGCGAGGTCGGCGCCGGCCGGTGCGCTCGCCGCGGGCGATTGCGGTGCGGTCGCCACGGTCGCCGGCGTGCAGCCCGCTGTTGCCAGCAGCACAAGCGCGGTGGACAGGATCGCTGTGGACGGGCGGGCGGCGAAACGGCGATGCGACACAAATGTCTCCCTCTGTTGGCCGGCTGACTGAGGGTCCGGCAAGGCCCCTCATTTTGCAACGATTTCCGGCTGATCGGCAGGGGGCTTGCCATAGCCGCCGCCCCGGCGCAATGGCGGGGGCATGTCGCTTTTTGCCTCCGCCGCCGATGCCGCCTACGGCCTTGTCCGCCCCGTCGTTCACGCGACCGATGGCGAGGCGGCGCATAATCTGACGCTCGCCGCGTTGCAGCCCTTGCCGCGCGCACGCCGCGCGCTGACCAGCCCCGTGCTGGCGACCGAACTGGCGGGGCTGCACTTCCCGAATCCGGTGGGCCTCGCCCCCGGCTTCGACAAGGATGCGCGCGTGGCGCATGCGATGCCCCATTTCGGTTTCGGCTTTGTCGAGGTCGGGACGCTCACCCCGTTGCCGCAGGACGGCAATCCGCGCCCGCGACTGTTCCGGCTGGTCGAGGACCGCGCGGTGGTCAACCGCATGGGCTTCAACAACGGCGGACAGGCAAAGGCGGCCGACCGCATCGCCTGCCTGCGCCGCTACGGCCTGCCGGTGCCGCTCGGCATCAATATCGGCGCGAACAAGGACAGCGCCGACCGTATCGCCGACTATGCGAAGGGCACGGCGGCCATGGCGCCGCTCGCCGACTATCTGACCGTCAATATTTCTTCACCCAACACGCCGGGCCTGCGTGCCTTGCAGGATCGCGGCGCGCTCGAGGCGCTGCTCGACGGCGTCGCGGCGGCGCAGCCCGCGGGAGCGGCCAAGCCCGTCTTCCTGAAGGTTGCGCCCGATCTCGAACCCGCCGACATCGACGATATCGTCGCGCTGGCGATCGACAAGCGCCTCGCCGCGATCATCGTGTCGAACACCACGATCACGCGCCCGCCGCTCGCCTCGCGCCACGCGGACGAAGCGGGGGGGCTATCGGGCGCGCCGCTTCACGATCTTGCGCTGCAGCGCCTGCGCGACTTTCGCCGGGCAAGCGGCGGAACAGTGCCGCTGATCGGCGTCGGCGGTATCGCCAATGCCGATCAGGCCTGGGCGCGCATCCGCGCAGGCGCCAGCCTGATCCAGATCTATTCGGCGATGGTGTTCGAAGGGCCGGGGCTGGCCGCACGCATCGCGCACGGCCTCGAAGCTCGCGCCGCGCGCGACGGCTTTGCGCGGGTGAGCGACGCGGTGGGCGCCGACGCCTGACGCGCTCGCGCCGACGGGCGAGGGGAGACGGGCGGGGGGAACAGGGCTTGCACTCGACAGACCCCCGCGCCAATGTCGCGCCCATGCTTAAACGACTCTTTGCTGTCTTCAGCCTCTTCGTCCTTGCCGTTCCGTCGCTTGCCGCGGCGCAGGGCGTCACCTCGTCGGCCGACCCGCGCGCGACCGAGGCGGGGCGAGAGATATTGCATCAGGGCGGATCGGCGGCTGACGCCGCGATTGCCATGGTCGCGGTGCTCACCCTCGTCGAACCGCAATCGAGCGGCATCGGCGGCGGCGGCTTCATGGTCTATCACAATGCCAAGGACGACAGCATCTCGACCATCGACGGCCGCGAAAAGGCGCCGGCGGCGGCGAAGGGCGACCGCTTCCTCGGCCCCGACGGCAAGCCGCGCGGCTTCATGGACGTCGTGCCGGGCGGCTTGTCGGTCGGCGTTCCGGGCAATGTCCGCCTGATGGAAATGGCGCACAAGAAATGGGGCAAGCTCGAATGGAAGGCGCTGTTCCAGCCCGCGATCAAACTGGCCGAGGACGGGTATAAGGTCACGCCCGCGCTCTACACCTGGCTCGAGCAATTCCAGCCGGTGTGGAAGGATTTCCCGGCCGCCCGCGCCATCTATTATGTCGACGGCAAACCCGCGCCCGTCGGCACCGTGATCCGGAACCCCGCCTATGCCGCCATCCTGCGCGACATTGCGGCGCGCGGCCCCGAAGCCTTTTATGCGGGCGCCAATGCCAAGGCGATCAGCGACGCGGTGGCCAAGGCGCCGCGCAATCACGCGCAGCTCACGCTCAAGGATCTCGCCGCCTATCAGGCGAAGGAACGCCCGGCGGTCTGCACCACCTATCGCATCTACAAAGTGTGCGGCATGGGGCCGCCCTCGTCGGGCGCGACGACCGTCTTCGGCATCCTCGGCATGCTCGAGGGTTATGACATGAAGGCGATGGGCAAGGATAATCCGATGAGCTGGCACCTGCTGGCCGAAGCGATGCAACTCGCCTATGCCGACCGCGCGGCCTATCTCGGCGACGCCGATTTCGTCGATGTGCCGGTGAAAGGCCTGCTCGACAAAGGCTATCTGGCCGAACGCCGCCAGCTCATCTCGCCCTATGGCGCCGCTGGCCATTATGAACCCGGCACGCCGCCGGGCGCGAAGCCGCGCGCTGCCGCGCCGCCGATTCCCGAACATGGCACGACGCATTTCGTCGTCGCCGACAAGGACGGCAATGTCGTCTCGATGACCTCGACCGTCGAAAGCATCTTCGGCAGCCAGCTCATCGCCAACGGCTATTTCCTCAACAATGAACTCACCGATTTCGACTTCGTGCCGGTCAAGGACGGGCAGCCGACCGCCAACCGCGTCGAAGCGGGCAAGCGGCCGCTTTCCTCGATGTCGCCGACGATCGTCTATGGGCCCGACGGCAAGGTGATCCTCGCGGTCGGCTCGGCGGGCGGCAAGCGGATCATCATGCATGTGACCAAGACGCTGATCGGCGTCCTCGACTGGGGCCTCAGCGCGCAGGACGCGATGGAACTGCCCAATATCTTCTTCGGCCAGCAGGGCGTGCTGATCGAGAATGACGATCTCGGCAAGGCGATCGCGGCGAAGATGAAGCCCTTCGGCTACAGCTTCACGCCGACCGATCTGGGCTCGAAGCTCAACGCGATCGAACGCGTCGGCGATGGCTGGCGCGGCGCCGCCGACCCGCGCGGGCCCGGCACCTCGTCGGTCGATGGCGCCCCGGCCCAGAACTGACCCGGAAGGGGGCTTCAACCGGAACGCCGTTCACCCTAAGAACGACCCAACGACAATAACCTCCCGAGGAGAGCGAGAGGCATGAAGCTGGACAACCCGCATCTCGACCATTTTCCCAGTCTGGTCGCGATGTTTTTCGACCGTGCCGAACGGGGCGGCGAAAGCCCCTTTCTCTGGCACAAGGCCGATCGCGCGTGGCAACCGCTGAGCTGGCGGCAGGTTGCGAACCAGGTCGCCGCGCTCGCGCATAATCTGCGCGCGCTGGGGCTGAAGGAGGGCGACCGCGTCGTCCTCGTCAGCGAAAACCGGCCCGAATTCTGCATCGCCGATCTCGCCATCATGGCGGCGGGGTGCATCACCGTGCCGACCTACACCACGAACACCGAACGCGATCACCAGCATATCCTCGACAACAGCGGCGCGCGCGCCGTCATCGTCTCGACCGCAAAGCTCGCGCGCACCCTGATGCCCGCGGTAATGCGGTCCGACGCGCATATCGTCATCAGCATGGAAAGCCTGCGCGTCGGCCAGCAGGGCGAGGTGGCGGTCCACGACTGGGCGCCGCTGGTCGAAGGCGGCGAGGCGCATCTGGCGGACGCGAAGGCGCGCGGGCTCGCGATGACGCGCGATGATACCGCCTGCCTTATCTACACCAGCGGCACCGGCGGCGCGCCGCGCGGAGTGATGCAGCATCATGGCGCGATCCTGCACAATGCGGCGGGCGCGGCCGAGGTGCTGGTCAATGATTTCGGAATCGGCGACGAAGAGGTGTTCCTCTCCTTCCTGCCCCTGAGCCATGCCTATGAGCATTCGGGCGGGCAGTTCCTGCCGATCATGGTCGGCGCGCAAATCTATTACAGCGAGGGCCTCGAAAAGCTCGTCTCGAACATCGAGGAAACGAAGCCGACGATCATGGTCGTCGTCCCGCGGCTGTTCGAAGTGATCCGCGCCCGGATGATCAAGTCGGTCGAAAAGCAGGGCAAGCTTGCGAACTGGATGCTCAGCCAGGCGCTGCGCGTCGGCGAAAAGGATTATGAGCGCCGCCTCGGCGTGCTCGACCGCCCGGTCGACCTCATCCTCAACAAGCTGTTCCGCCCCAAGATCCAGCAGCGCTTCGGCGGCCGGATGAAAGCGCTCGTTTCGGGCGGTGCGCCGCTCAACCCCGAAATCGGCGTTTTCTTCCACTCGATCGGCCTGACGCTGCTTCAGGGCTATGGGCAGACCGAGGCGGGGCCGGTGATCAGCTGCAACCGTCCCTCGGTCGGCCTCAAGATGGACACCGTCGGCCCGCCACTGATGAACACCGAAGTGCGGATCGCCGACGACGGGGAAATCTGCGTCCGCGGCGAACTCGTCATGAAGGGCTATTGGCGCAACAAGGAGGAAACGGCACGCGTCCTCGTTCCCGATCCGGCCGAACCCGACAAGGGGCCATGGCTCCATACCGGCGACATCGGCCATATCGACGATCAGGGCCGCATCGTCATCACCGATCGCAAGAAGGATCTGATCGTCAACGACAAGGGCGACAATGTCTCGCCGCAGCGGGTCGAAGGGATGCTGACGCTCCAGCCCGAAATCCTGCAGGCGATGGTCTATGGCGACAAGCGCCCGCACCTCGTCGGCATATTGGTGCCCGATCCCGAATGGATGGCCGAATGGGCCGAGGTCGAAGGGCTGCCCAAGGATCTGAAACTGCTGCGCGAGCATGAAAAATTCCGCACCGCGATCCGCGAGGCGGTCGACCGCGTCAACGGCCAGCTTTCGGTGATCGAGAAAGTACGCAAGTTCGACTTTGCCGACGAACCCTTCACGATCGAGAATGAACAGATGACCCCGTCGATGAAGATCCGCCGCCACATCCTGCGCAAGGTCTATGAGGACAAGATCGCGGCGCTCTACAAGGGGTAGGTTCGCGTCAGGATACAGGCGGGGGCGCGACCCGAAAAGCTCGGCGCAAACCGGAACCCCGCCTGTGACCGAACCTTTGGTTCAGCCGCCGTCCCCCGCCGGTTTGCGATAGGGGACGAATTCGCCAAAAACGCATGTCGGACCGCGAATGCCGCTGCTGCGATCAACCAGGTAAAAGAAGTCGCCTTCGCAGGTCGACGATCCGAACTGGCGCACGACCATGATATCGCTGTCGCGCGCGAGGCCGGGGCAACTGCCCTTCAGCGTGTTGCGGTAAACCAGATTGCGCCCCGATCGATAGAGCAGGATGTCGTCCGACACGCGAATGGTGTCCGACGTCCGGTAATTGGGCAGGCATCTAACCGGGGTGCCGGGCGTCTTGCCCGCGAGCTGCTTGTCGAGCGTCGCCGCCTGCTTGGGCGTCAGCGCTGCGGCACCGGGGGTGCCGCTTCCCGACGGCGCACAGCCGGCAAGCGAGGCGGCGGCGCCGATCAGTACGGTGCAAAGGGCAAAACGGGGCATGGTCATCATAGGGATCCTGACGGGCGTTGTTTGGCGGACGGACGCTGAACGAGGGCTGAAGCAACCCATGTCAGGCCGCGTCCTTCAGCGCGCGGATGCGGCCGAGCTCCGCTGCGCTGGGCGCGCGCAGAAAGGGGTTGGTCGCGCGCTCGTCGCCGATCGTCGTCGGCACCGTCGCCATGCCTTGCGCGCGCGCCGTTTCGACCGCGCTCAGGCGCTCTGCCAGTGCGCGGTTGTCGGGATCGACCGTCACCGCGAAGCGCGCGTTCGACAGCGTATATTCGTGCGCGCAATAAACGCGCGTCGTATCGTCGAGGGTGGCGAGGCGCTGCATGTTCGCGAACATCTGGTCGGCGGTGCCTTCGAACAGGCGCCCGCATCCCATCGCGAACAATGTGTCGCCGACGAAGATCACGCCGTCCCCGGCAAAATGATAGGCGATATGCCCGGCGGTGTGCGCGGGGACCGCCCAGACGTCGGCGACATGCGCGCCGAGCAGGACCCGGTCGCCGTCGGCGACGAGGCGGTCGGCGGTCGGAATGCGCTCGCGCTCGGCCGCCGGCGCGATGATCTCGCATCCGGTCTTTGCCTTGATGTCGGCGTTGCCGCCCGTATGGTCAGGGTGCCAGTGGGTGTTCCAGATCGCGGTGATCGGCCAGCCGCGCGCGTCCGCCTCGGCCAGCACCGGCTCCGCCACGGCGGGGTCGACGACCATCGTTTCGAAGCTCGCCGGATCGTGGACCAGCCAGACATAATTGTCGTTGAGGACGGGGATGCGGACGATTTCCAGCGCGCTCACGCTCTTCTCCTATGTCTCGCCGGCCTCATGCCTTCCAAGACGGACACGCGCGCGCGCCGCCTTGGTTGCACGATCTACCAGCTTCCCGTGTTGGGCATCGAGGCCCAGGGTTCGGCAGGTTCCAGATGGCCGTCCTGCAACAGCTCGACCGAAATGCCATCGGGCGATCGCACGAAGGCCATATGGCCGTCGCGCGGCGGGCGGTTGATCGTCACGCCGGCGTCCATCAGGCGCTGGCAGGTTTCGTAAATATTGTCGACGCGATAGGCGAGATGCCCGAAGTTGCGCCCACCCGAATAGCTTTCGGGGGCGCTGCCATCCTCGGGCGGCCAATTATAGGTCAGTTCGACCTCGGCAATGCCGGCCTGTCCCGGCGGGGCCAGAAAGATCAGCGTGAAGCGGCCCGCTTCGCTGTCGAAGCGGCGGACTTCCTCAAGCCCGATCAGCTTGAAGAAGTCGATGGTGGCGTCGGGATCCGAAACGCGGATCATCGTGTGGAGATATTTGGTCATGCCCCCATATTAGGCACGAAGCGGGCGACCTTCAAACGCTTCGAACAGATTTACGAATTCATCGGGGACCGGGCTCGGCGCGCCCTGCGCTTCGGCGACATGGACGTTGACCAGAACGCCCGTCGCGCGCAGATCGTCCACGCCCGCGCCGTGCAGTTCGAAATGAAAGACCATCGAACTGCGCCCGACCCGCGCCGCGCGCACGCAGATGTCGATTTCCTCGTCGAGCAGGATGGGCGCACGATAGTCGATCTCGGCGCGCGCAACATGGAATTCGGGGCTGTCGTGGCCGGGCCAGCGATCATATACACCCGCCGCGCGCCAATATTCGGTGATGCCGATGTCGAAATATTCAAGGTAGCGGCTGTTGAATACGACGCGCTGCGCGTCGATCTCGGAATAGCGAACGCGTTTGCGCACATGGAATTTATAGTCGCTGCGGGCCATGATTGTCCTTCAGTCCGGATGGGTCGCGAGGCGCGCGACGGTATCGATCAACAGGGCGATGTCGCCATCGCGCGAAAGGCGGTGGTCGCCGCCCTTGACCAGCGTCACCTGCACATCGTCGCTGGCAAGCGCCGCGGCAAGGCGCAGGCTGATGTCGGGCGGCACGTCGCCATCCTCCTGGCCGTGGAGCAGTCGCACCGGACAGGCGAGGGGGATTTCACCGTCGAGCAACAAGTTCGCCTCTCCTGACTGGAAGAAGCCGCGCGTCGTCACATAGGGCTGATCGCCATAGGGCGTTTCTTCGATCAGCGCGCCTTCGGCGAGGATGATCGCCTTTTCTTGCGGCGAGAAACCCCAGCGGGTGAAGTCGGGCGCGGCGGCGATGCCGACCAGTCCCGCCACCCGCGCCGGCCCGTCGCGCGCAACCAGTTCGCGCGCCGCAAGCAGCATCAGCCAGCCACCCATCGACGATCCGACAAGGATCACCGGCCCCTCGACCTTTGCGTCGATCAGGTCGAGGACGTCGCCGCGCCAGTCGAGCAACGTCTGGTCGGAAAACAGTCCGTCGGACAGGCCGCAGCCCGCATAATCGAGCAGCAGGCAGGCCTGCCCTTCGGCCGCCGACCATTCGAGCAGCGCGGTCGCCTTGCCGCCGGCCATGTCGGACATATAGCCGGGCAGGAAAATGATCGTCGGCCCCGCGCCGCTGGCATGGCGATAGGCAAGCCGCGGGCGGCCGGGACGGTCCAGATAATCGGGCATTGCGGGTTCACTCATCGAACCGACCTCTCATTCCGTTCGTGTCGAGCGAAGTCGAGACACCCGTTGGGGCGACGCTTGGCCGAGGGGCATCTCGACTTCGCTCGATGCGAAGGGTATTTGGGTGCCAGATCGCCCCCACCGACGTCAGATCACCCAATCGACCGTGTTCATCTGCGCCACGGCCTGGCCCTTGGCGCGGCGCTGTTCGACCATGATCTTGTTGAGCCGCTGGATGGTGTCGCTGCCGGTGGTGATGCACCAGCCGGGCACGACCGCGTGGACCAGCGCGCACAGACCGCCCCAGATCATCGTGAAGCCGAAGCGCGCGGCGACCCCGAAATGCTCGACGTAATTTTCGTCTACGCTTTTCGGATGATCGACAAACAGGCGCTTGAACATTTTGGCGGCTCCTTTTGGGTTGCCGCCGCCCTAGCGAGCGGCCGAGGCGCAGGCAAGGGCGGTATCCGGATACTCCTCGCGGGGGAGCACTTACTTGTTCCAGCCGGAGATATGCCGACCTTGTGCTGAGCGCCTACCAGGCAGCCGAAGCCCGCTGCCGCCTCCCCAGGCCGCCAGCACAGGGAGGATCAACTTAATCTGAAAGGAACTTGTCGACCGCGTCGGCAAAGGCCTCGGGTTGATCGAGCATGATGAAATGGCGGCTGCCGTCGATACGCTTCAGCGTCACGGTCTTGGCCGCTGTAAAGGCGCCCTTGTAGAGTCCATCGACCATCGCTTCGGGCATCACGCTGGCATCCAGCGGATAGAGCATCGTGAACGGCGCAGCGATCGCGCGCAGCTCGGGTCGAAGATCGGTGGTCATGTCGTCATACATCAACTGCGCCGCGACCTTCGCGTTCGCCGCCTGCGTCCACGCCTTGACCTGCGCGCGGCCGGCATCGGTCGCCGACATCATCTGCAGCGTCCGCTCGTCGGCTTCGGCGCTATCCCTTGCGGCGAGCATCGTCTGCATCGCGGCGGCCTGCGGCTCGACGCTCGCGACGGTCGCGGTCGGGCCAAACAACATGCCGAAGAAGGACAGGCTGTCGACGACCATCAGCCGGCCGACTTCCTTGGGGGCACGGGCGGCGATCATCATGGCGGTCAGGCCGCCGAGCGAATGGCCGATGACCGCCGGAGCGGGGCGTCCCTGATCGACGATGCAATCGTCGATATAGTCGGCAATCTCGCGCATCATCGGCTCGAGTATCGGGCCCTCGGCATTCAGGCCCGGCGCATCGCCTCCGAATCCGCGCACCTCGACAAGGTGCAGGCGATGCGTCGTTTTCAGCCGTTCGGCAGTGGGCGCCCAGACCGCGCGCGGCGAGGAAAGGCCTGGGATCAGCACGACGTCGGGACCGTCGCCTTCGACCTCGACCGTGATCCGCTTGCCTTCGAGCAGGCCGGTACCGCATCCGGCGCCGGCCTCGGCGGCATTGGCGCGCGGTGCGATGGTGGCGATCAGGAGGACGAACAGCGCGGCGATGGAAAGTCGTTTCATGGGTTCAGTCTTTCAGGAATATGGCTTCAATCGGCAGGCCGAACAGGTCGGCGATGCGAAAGGCGAGGGGCAGCGACGGATCATATTTTCCCGTCTCGATCGCGTTGACCGACTGGCGCGATACCTCGAGCCGGTCGGCCAGGTCCTGCTGGCTCCAGTCGCGCTCGGCGCGCAGAACCTTCAGGCGGTTCTTCACAGGCCGCGAACCTTGCCGATGAAATGTCCCAGCCCCAGGCCAAGGCACCACACCGGGACGGCGGTCCACATCGGCACCGCCGGCGCAACGCCGAAGGTCGTCATGAAGCCCCAGAAAGTCGCCACCGCGAGCAGCAGGCCGGTGGCGATCAACGCCGCGTTGACCGTCCGCGCGCGCAGATATTCATCGTTCTCCTCGATGACATAGCGCGCCATCGCCCAGATCATCCCGAACACGGGCAGCGTCGGCAGCAGCGCGAGCAGCGCGGCGAAAGGCTTGGCTGCCTCCTGCTGTCGAAACAGGAGCAGCGCCCCGCCCAGTCCGATCACATATGCGAAGGAGGCGACCAGCATCCGGCGGTTGTAGCGGGTGGCGACGACCGATGCGCAGCCCGTTTCGCGCTGCATGCGCTCGGTTGCGCGCACCATCGGGATCAGCAGCAGCATCGGGAGGATCATGATCGCCAGCCCCCAGGGTGCCGCGATGGCCTTGCTCGTTTTCAGCAGCCACGCGGTTCCGAACATGCCGATCAGAAAGGCGATCGCCCAAAATCCTGCGGCACGCCGGGCGGAGGTTTCGGTTGCGCTTGCCACGGTTCAGGTCGCCGTCCGCTTGGCGCAGGCGCGGCCGTCGCGCGGCGTCGTTGCAATCATGATCGCGGGCAGCACGATGATCAGCATCGTCGCGATATTCTCGGGAATGATGTCGAGGATATGCGCAAAGGCGACGCACATGATGGCGAGGGCCCAGCAAAGAGCACGGAAAATCGGCGGCATCGGTCAAGCTCCCTTGTTAAACAGTAAAGGAACATTGACACAGGGATTCGCTCTTGTCAAGCGACATTGACACAATGACAAGCGAGCCAATCGCCCGCCGCGCGTCAGCCTTGCGCGTGCCGCAACCGCCAATTGACGATGTGTGCGCTGGCGAGGGCGAGCGCGCCCATGGTGGTGAACAGGCGGTCGCCGGTTTCGGGATCGAGGCCGCCGACCCAGCCTTCGTGCGCAGCCAGCCCGGCGGCGAGGAGGGCAAGGCCGATCGGTGCCGCGGCGACGGGATAGCAATGGCGGTGGTGTCGCCGGTCCTCGGCCAGCGCGAGCGCCGCCGCGGGCGCGGCGAGCAGCAGGATCACCGCATGAAAGCTCTCGGGCAGCGAGAGCCAGGCGCTCAGCGCGGGCGCCGCGAGCAGGAGCAGCGGCAGCGCGAGGCAATGGACAAGGCAGGCGAGCGACAGCCCGACGCCGATCAGGTCGGCGGCGCGCGAACGCAACGAGGGGCGGGCGGGGAGGCACATGGATCGGACTTTCGGCAGAGGGTGGCGCGGTTCACATAATGATACATTGTATCATTACAAGCTCTCGCGGTGAAAACGGCCCTTGCCGCTGCTTTCGCGCGCTGGCAAAGGGGCGCAGTTTATTCCGCCAGAAAGGCCCGATTTCCGATGTCCGAGATGATCCGCGTCACCCTTCCCGACGGCTCTGCCCGAGAAGTCGCGCGCGGCACTACTCCGGCGCAGATCGCGGCGGACATCGGCCCCGGCCTCGCGAAGGCCGCGCTCGCCGCAAAGGTCGACGGCGAACTGCGCGACATCATGCGTCCGCTGGAGGCCGACACCAACCTCGCGCTGGTCACGAGCCGCGACGAGGCCGATGCACTCGAACTCGTGCGCCACGACTATGCGCATGTGCTGGCGGAGGCGGTGCAGAATCTGTTTCCCGGCACGCAGATCACCTTCGGTCCCTCGACGAACGACGGTTTCTATTATGATTTCGCGCCGACCGCCGAGCATGGCGCCTTCCGCGATGACGAACTGCCGCTGATCGAAGAGGAGATGCGCCGTATCATCGCCGCCGACCTGCCGCTGACGCGCGAAGTGTGGCAACGCGACGATCTGATCGCCAAATGGCGGGCCGAGGGTGAGACGTTCAAGGCCGAATGGGCCGCCGAACTGCCCGAGGGCGAGGAACTGACCGTCTACCGCTCGGGAGACGGCTGGATGGACATGTGCCGCGGGCCGCACTTGGCCTCGACCGGCAAGCTCGACCCGGCGGCGTTCAAGCTGACGCGCGTCTCGGGCGCCTATTGGCGCGGCGACCAGAAAAATGCCCAGCTTTCACGCATCTACGGCACCGGCTGGCTTAACAAAAAGCAGTTCGCGGAGCATCTGGTGCGGCTCGAAGAGGCCGCGAAACGCGACCACCGCAAGATCGGTCGCGAGATGGACCTCTTCCACCTTCAGGAAGAGGCGCATGGGAGCGTCTTCTGGCACCCCAAGGGCTATCGCATCTACCGCGAGCTCGAGGCCTATATGCGCCGCGCGATCGACGGCGCCGGCTATCAGGAGGTCAAGACGCCGCAGGTGATGGACGCGCGCCAGTGGGAGCAGTCGGGCCACTGGGGCAAATATCGCGAGAATATGTTCGTCATCCCCGACGAAGTGCCGAACATCGAGGACGACGGCCCGCTCGTCTCGGACGATGCCGAGTGGATGGCGCTGAAGCCGATGAACTGCCCCGCGCACGTTCTCATCTTCCGGCAGGGGATCAAGAGCTATCGCGACCTGCCGCTGCGCATGGCCGAAATGGGCTGTTGCCACCGCAACGAACCGCATGGCGCGCTGCACGGCATCATGCGCGTGCGCCAGTTCACGCAGGACGACGGCCATATCTTCTGCCGCGAGGACCAGATCGTCGAGGAAGTGCGGTCTTTCTGCGAACTTCTCAACCGCGTCTACAAGCAGCTCGGCTTCGAAAAATATGCGGTGAAGCTCGCGCTGCGCCCCGATATGCGCTTCGGCACCGACGCCATGTGGGACAAGGCCGAACAGGAACTGCGCGATGCGGTCGCGCGCGCCGGCATGGCGAACGACGATTATGGTTGGGAAGAATTGCCCGGCGAGGGCGCCTTTTATGCGCCCAAGCTCGAATTCCACCTGACCGACGCGATCGGCCGGACGTGGCAGTGCGGCACGATCCAGTCCGACCGCGTGATGCCCGAACGACTCGATGCGTCCTACGTGGGCGAGGATGGCGAGCGCCACCGCCCGGTGATGCTCCACCGCGCGATCCTCGGCACCTATGAACGCTTCATCGGCATATTGATCGAGCATTTCGCCGGCCGCTTCCCGACCTGGCTCGCGCCGGTGCAGGCGGTCGTCGCGACGATCGTGTCCGATGCCGACGACTATGCGAAGGACGCCGCGGCGCAGCTCGAGGCGGCGGGCATCCGCGTCGAAACCGACCTGCGCAACGAAAAGATCAACTACAAGGTGCGCGAGCACAGCCTGCAGAAAGTTCCCTATCTGCTCGTCGTCGGCAAGCGCGAGGCCGACGAGGGCACCGTTGCAATCCGCACCCTCGGCCAGGACGGCCAGCGCATCCTGCCGCTCGCCGAAGCGATCGCGATGCTGAAGGGCGAAGCGACCCCGCCGGACCTGCGCCCCGCTTGACCGGCATCAAGGCTCTCGTCGGCCTGGCGCCGCTCACCTTTGCGGGCGCTGCGGCGATGACGTTCGGCGCGGCCTATGTGCGCGGGCTGACCGGCTTCGGCATGGCGATCATCCTCGTGCCGCTGCTCGGGATGATCGTGCCGCCGGGGCAAGCGGTCGTCGTGGCGATCATCCTGCAATTGCTGATCGGTCCGGTCGGGTTGCGCGTCATCCTGGCCGATGCCGACCGTCATACCGCGGTGCCGATCGGGCTGATCGCGATGGCGACGACGCCGCTCGGCATGCTCGCGCTGAAAGCGATCACCCCCGATGTCGCGCGCCTGATGATCACGCTCGTGGCGGTCGGTGCCTTCCTTGCGATCCTGATGCCCAAACAGCCCGAGGGACACCGGCCCGGCCGCGTCGCCATCGGCGGGACGGGGATTGCGTCGGGCCTGCTCACCGGCTTTGCCGCGATGCCGGGGCCGCCGGTCGTGCCCTTTTACCTGCGCCGCCGGCTCGATCCGCGGACCGCGCGCGCGTCGATGATGCTGATCTTCTTCGCCACCGCCATCGCGGGCACGCTCGCGGCGCTGTGGACCGGGCTCGCGACGCACCGCCTGCTCATCCTCGCGCTGCTGCTGTTCGTGCCGATGTGGCTCGGCAATCATCTAGGCGGCCGCCATTTCGGTCGCGTTCCGGCGCATCTGTGGCAGGCGATGGTCGCGGTCGTGCTCGGCCTCTCGGCGATTTCGGCGGTGGTGCGGATCTTGAACTAGAGGCTGCGCAGCGCCTGCGCGGGTTTCGCCGACAGCAAGGGCCAGCTTCCGGCGATGCCGATCAGGAAGGCGAGGCCCGCACCGCCGACCAGCGTCGCGCCGACGACCAGCGGATCGGGTGCGAAGCGGAAGTCGAACAGTTCGACCACCACATAATGCGCCGCGACCAGCCCGAGGCCGAGCGCGAGCAGCGCGAGGATTGCGGCGAGCAGCGCATATTCCAGTCCCTGCGCCCCCAGAATCTGGCCGCGCGTCGCGCCGAGCAGTTTCAGGATCACGCTGTCATAGACGCGCCGCTCGCGGCTTGCGGCAATCGCGCCGATCAGCACGGCGATGCCGGCCAGGATCGCGATGCTCGCCGCCGCAGCGGTCGCCTGGCTCATCTGCGTCAGCAGGCTCGTCACCTGGCTCACCACATCGCGCACCTGAATCAGCGAGGCTGAGGGGAAGGCGCGGGGGATGCTGCGCGCCAGCGCGGTTTCGGCCTGCGGCCCGACCGCGACGGTCGCGACCATGTTATGCGGCGCCGCGTCGAAAGTGCCGGGCGAAAAGACGAGTGCATAGTTGAGCCCGAAATTGTCCCATTCGACGGAGCGGAAAGAGGCGACGCGCGCCTGCACCTCCACCCCCAGCACATTGACCGACAGTGTGTCGCCGATTTTCAGCGCCAGCGATTTCGCGACATCAGCCTCTACGCTGACCAGCGGCGGGCCGTTGTAATCGGGCGCCCACCACTGGCCCTGGGTCAGGCTGCTGCCCTTGGGCAGCACGGGGCTATAGGTCAGACCGCGGTCGCCGCGCAGCACCCACGCGCCTTCGGGCAGTTCGGCAAGCTCGTCGACGCGCTTGCCGGCAAATTCGGTGACGCTGCCGCGCAGCGCGGGGATCATGTTGATTGCCGCCTTGTCGTCCGCCCCGGTCACCAGCGTGCGGAACGCGGCCGCCCGGTCGCGCGGAATATCGAGGACGAAAAAGCTCGGCGCGCGTTCGGGTACGGTGCGCGCGATTTCGGCGGTGATGCTCGTCTGGATCGCGGCGAGGGTGACGAACAGCGTCAACCCCAGGCCTAGCGCGACGACCAGCGCGCCGGTCGCGGCGCCGGGGCGATGCAGATTGGCGAGCGCAAGGCGCAGCAGCGGCCGCTTCGGGCGCGGCACCCGGCTCGCGATGCGGCGCACCAGCCAGCCAAGCGCGACAAGGATCAGGAGCAGCAGCACCGCCGCCCCGATGAAGCCCAGCGCAAACAGCGGTTCGCGCGCCGTGCCGACCGCGAGGGCGACGATGGCGGCGAAGGCGAGGGCGACGGCGGCCAGCACACGCTTTTCGATCCGGCCCGCGCCGTCGACCGTCGCGCGATAGAGGCCCGCGGCCGGAATATGGCGCGTCGCGGCGAGCGGTGGCAACGCAAAGGCAATCGCGATGAGCAGCCCATAGGCGGCGCTGACCGCGAGCGGCAGCGGATAGACGGCCAGTCCCGGCTTGACCGGCAGGACGTCGCCCGCGATTGCGCCGATCGCTGCGGGGGCCAAGGCGCCCGCGATCAATCCGGCGGCAATCGCGGCGGCGGCAACCGCCAATATCTGCAAGCCATAGATGCGCAGCACCGCCGCGCTGTCGGCACCGAGCACCTTCAGCGTCGCGAGCCCCGGGCGCTTGCCCGCAAGATAGCTGGCGACCCCGTTGCCGACCCCGATCCCGGCGATCACCAGCGCGGCGAGGCCGACGAGCGACAGGAACTGCCCCATGCGCTCGATAAAGCGCCGCGTGCCCGGCGCGCCGTTACTGCGGTCGGTCACCTCCCAGCCTGCGTCGGGGAAAGCCGCGCTCAGCCGCTTGCCCGCGGCCACCGGATCGGCACCCGCGGGCAGGCGGACGCGATATTTGCTTTCATAGAGGCTGCCGGGCTGGATCAACTGCGTGGCGGCAAGATCGCCGAGGCCGATGATTGCCACCGGGCCCAGCGTAAAGCCTTCGCCCAGCCGGTCAGGCTCGTCGGCGATGATGCCGTCGATGCGGAAGGATTTGTCGCCGAATTTCACCGCGCCGCCGACCGTCAGGTCGAGCCGTGACGCGAGAGCCTTGCCGATCCAGATCGCCCCCGGCGGCGGCGGGCCGCGGCGCGCGCCGCTTTCGAGCCGCATCGTGCCGTAAAGCGGATAGGCGGCATCGACCGCCTTGAGCTCGGAGAGCAGCGCGCTGCCGTCCGGCGCGTTCGCCATCGCACGCATCCGCACCGTCGCCGATGTCGCGCCGGCACCGCGCAGCCCGGCGAGTTCGGCCTCGCTCGCCTGCCGCTGCGGCAGGCCGAACTGCAGGTCGCCGCCCAGGATCGTCTGCCCCCGCGACGCCAGTTCGGCGGTGATGCCGCTCGTCAGGCTGCCAATGGCCGCGAGCGTCGCGACGCCGAGGAACAGGCACACCGCCAGCAGGCGCAGCCCGCGAATCCGCGCCGCCAGATCGCGCCGCGCGATACGCCACAGGGTCGCCAGCGGGATCATCAAATCCTCCCTGCCGCGTAGCGGTGGGGAGGGGGACCATCGGCGCTCATGCAGCTCGTTCCTCGATCCGCCCGTCGTGCATCACGACGACGCGGTCGCAATGGTCTGCCAGTTCGGGATCGTGGGTGATGATCAGCAGCGTCGCGCCGAGCGCCGCGCGCCGCGCGAAGATCAGTTCGATGATCGCATGACCGGTGGCGGTGTCGAGATTGCCGGTGGGTTCGTCGGCGAAGATGATCTGCGGCTCGCTCGCCATCGCGCGCGCGATCGCGACGCGCTGCTGCTCGCCGCCCGAAAGCTGCGCGGGATAATGAGTCATCCGGTGGCCGAGCCCGACCGCCTCCAGCTCGCGCGCGGCGCGCCCGAACGGGTCGTCGATCCCTGCCAGCTCCAGCGGCACGGCGACATTTTCGAGCGCAGTCATCGTCGGCAACAGGTGAAAGGCTTGCAGGACGATACCGATCCGCCCGCGCCGCGCGCGCGCCAGCGCATCCTCGTCCATCGTCGCAAAATCGAGCCCCGCGACCATGACCGTTCCGCCGCGTGCGCGTTCCAGCCCGGCGAGCACCGCCATCAGCGAACTCTTGCCCGATCCCGACGGACCGAGCAGCGCGACCGAGGTGCCGGCCGCAACCTCCAGATCGACGCCGCGCAAAATTTCGACGGGGGCCTTGTCGCTCCCCAGCGTCAGCGTCACATTATGGGCGGCAATCGCCATCGTCGGCGCGACGGGCGGTCGGGGGCTGTCGGTCAAGAAAGGACCCTTTGGAAATGAGAACGGCCGGATGGCGCTCTTTCGCCCTATATGGTTTTGCAATCGCCCTTTGCCAACCGCTTGCCGGATGCGGCTCGGCGGAGGCCCCCGCGGCGCCCGCAGCGGGCAAGGAAAATCCGGCGAAGGCGGTGCCCGTGCTTCCCGCCGACGCACCGCTCGTCATTGCCTTCGGCGATAGCCTCTACGCCGGCTACCAGCTTGGCCCCAGGGAAGGCCTCGCGCCGCAGCTTCAGGCGGCGCTCGCGGCGGACGGTCGCATGGTGCGCGTCCAGAACGCCGGGGTATCGGGCGATACCACCGCGGCGGGGCGGCAGCGGCTGTCCTATGTTCTCGACAATGCGAAGGCGAAACCCGCGCTCGTGCTGCTCGGCCTCGGCGGCAACGACATGCTGCGCGGCATCGGCCCCGATCAGACGCGCGCCAATCTCGACGCGATGCTTGCCGAGCTCAAGCGGCGCGGCATCCCCGTCCTGATGACCGGGATGATGGCGGCGCCCAATCTGGGCAGCGATTATGCGAGCAAGTTCAATCCGATATTTCCCGAACTTGCCGAAAAATATGGCGCGAGCCTCTATCCCTTCATCCTCGACAATGTCGTCACCGACAAATCGCTGATGCTCGGCGACAATATGCATCCCAATGCCAAGGGCGTGAAAATCGTCGCCGCATCGCTGGCGCCGCTCGTCGAACAGGCGCTGCCGACGCCGCGCTAACCCAGCAGCTTGTCGGCGCGGGCGCGCCAGTTGGCGGCGAGCAGGTCCATCGCGGCGAGCGCGCGCAGCGCCGCCGGTTCGCGCTTGCCCGCCCCGCCGATCAGCAGGTGAAAGACGCGCTCGACGCTCCAGTCGGGCAGCGGACGCTCCATCAGCTCCAATGCGTCGCCTGCGCCGACCGCACCATCCTCGATGACACGGTAATACCAGCCGCCGCGGCGAGAGCTGACGACGGTGGCAGGCAGCGTCGCGATGCCGAACCGGTGGCCGAGCTTCCAGCACGGCTGGCGCCCCTGGCTGATCTCGACCAGCGCGCTGCCCAGGCGATAGCGGTCGCCGATGCACGCCGCGCTCTCGGTCAGGCCCGATGTCGAGATATTCTCGCCGAACGCGCCGGCGTCCTGCAACAGCGCATGGTCGCCGATCGTCTCGGCCCACCAGCCATAATGATCGCGCGGATAATGGTGGATCGCCTTGTCGGGGCCGCCATGGACCGAAAGGTCGGCCTGCTCGTCGCCCGCGATGCCCAGCGCGTCGACCACGCGCCGGCCTTCGACCGCGCGCTTGTCGATCGCGCTCGGCTCGCCCTTCGCGCCGAAGCGGCGGGCCTTGCCGGTCAACAGGGCGTCGATCGTGTAGCGCATCGCCCTGCTGTGGCGGCTTCCCGCGCAAAAGAAAAGGGGCGACCCCGCGGGGCCGCCCCTTTCCGTTCTTCTCGCTGACCGAAGGATCAGAAAGCGAAGCCGACGCCGACCGCGAACGCGTCGGTGTCGTCGAAGTTGTTGATGAACTGGTGGCGATATTCGACCTTGCCATAGACGTTCTGGGTCAGCTTGTGCTGATAACCGGCGCCAACATAGGGATCGTCGATCTGGCCGAAGGTGTAGCCGCCGGTCGCGTAGAGCTTGCCGTTCGTGCCGAGGTTGGCGCCCAGGCGCGCACCCGACGAGAACTGGACCTTGGCGCCGTCGATCAGCACCTTGTCGCCCGCGATTTCGACGCCGGCAAAAGCCTTGTCGCCCAGGTTGTAATCATAGCCGCCCGCAACGCCCAGGGTGGCGTCGTCCAGGCCGCTGCCGGTGATGTAACCGCCGCGCACTTCGACATGACCTTCGCCGTTCTGGGCGAGGGCAGGCGTGGCAACGACAGCCGAGAGGAGAGCGGCAGCAACTGCGAACTTCTTCATTGTCTTTTCCTTTTCTTTGACAGGGGGCGCCCTTTGGGTCGCGTCCCATGTGCAAAGATGGCGTTCGCACCTGTCGTTTCAATGAACGCATCGTTCAGAAAATGACAATTTTATTACCTGTGTTGTTTTTGCAACACAGCATAGCTATGCAAGCCGGCCTTAGCCCAGCGCCGCCTGCTTTTCTTCGGCGATACGGTCGAGTTCGGCGCGCGAGGGTTTGGTCGCCGCGCTCTTGAGCTGGCCGCACGCCGCCATGATGTCGCGCCCGCGCGGGGTGCGAATCGGCGCCGAAATTCCGCTTTCGAAGATGATGTTGCTGAACGCGCGCACCCGCTCGGGCGACGAGCATTCATAGATCGCGCCGGGCCAGGGGTTGAACGGGATCAGGTTGACCTTCGCCGGTAGCCTGTACTGCTTGATCAGCCGCACCAGCTCGCGCGCGTCGACGTCGCTGTCATTCTTGTCCTTCAGCATCACATATTCGAAGGTGATGCGCCGCGCATTGTTCGCGCCGGGGTAGGCGGCGCAGGCGGCGAGCAGCTCCTCGATGCCGTATTTGCGGTTGAGCGGCACGATCTCGTCGCGGATTTCCTTGTTCACCGCGTGGAGCGAGACGGCGAGGTTGACCCCGATTTCCTCGCCCGCGCGCGCCATCATCGGCACCACGCCGCTCGTCGACAGGGTGATGCGCCGCTTCGACAGCGCCAGCCCGTCGCCGTCCATCACGATCTTCAGCGCGCCCTTGACCTCGTCGAAATTGTAGAGCGGCTCGCCCATCCCCATCATCACGATATTGGTCAACATGCGGCCGTCCGCGGTATAATGGCCCGCGTCGTCATCCTCGTCGTCGACATCGGTGGTCGATGCCATCGTGCCCTTCGGCCATTCGCCCAGCGCATCGCGCGCGAGCAGGACCTGGCCGACGATCTCGCCGGCGGACAGGTTGCGGACGAGCCGCATCGTACCGGTGTGGCAGAAACGGCAGTTCAGGGTGCAGCCGACCTGGCTGGACACGCACAGCGTTCCCCGATCGGCGTCGGGAATGAACACCATTTCATATTCCTGGCCGTCCGCCGCCGCGAGCAGCCATTTGCGCGTGCCGTCGGTCGAAACCTGCGCGGTAACGACCGTCGGGCGGCCAACGATGAAGCGTTCGGTGAGCCAGGGGCGCATCGCCTTGGCGATATCGGTCATCGCGTCGAATTCGGTGACGCCGCGATGATAGATCCAGTGCCAGATCTGCTTGGAGCGCAGCTTCGCCGCCTTAGCGTCGAGCCCCGCGTCCTCGAGCGCGGAACGGATGCCCTCGCGCGTCAATCCGACAAGGTCGACGCGGTTGCCGCCGCGCAGGGGAACGGTGCCCGTCGTAACGGGATCGATGTGGCCGGGGATCTGCATGATGCGCGGCCCTATAGTCGCGATGCGCGCTTTGCGCAATTGCGCGCGTCAGCGCGGCCCTTCACGCGCCGTGATAGGGGGCCATCGCATCTTCGAAATCTTCGAGCGTCCCGACATGCTCCAGCGGCGGTTCGCCGGGGGCGGCGGGAAAGATCGCATCGATCCGACGGCGCAGCGTGTCGTCGAACGCGGCATGGTTCGAAATGCGCGCGTTGCTGCTGACCGTCAGCTCGGTGCGGATCGCGCCCTTGATGCGCTCCAGCCCCTCGGGGCTCAGCACCCCGCTGTTCAGCAATTCCTCGCAAAGCTGGATCAATCCGACCGTCGTCGCATGGGCACGCAGCCCGATGAAATCCAGCGCCCGGTGCCGCTCGCGTGCGGCGGCATCGCATCTGCCAATGGCATTCATTGGCCCATCTCCTCATCCCACTAACCTCGCCGTCGGGCGCGCCTCTGTCGGGCGTCGTCCTTTCGGGCCGGTCGATCATGCGCGCCGGGCGCCGCCTCGGCAAGAGCCGATGTGGCGTCCGGCGCATCATTTCGGGATGAGCGCGCTGGCGGCGATCAGAGGGTGGCCATCAGAGGGTGGCGAGGAACGCCAGCCGTTCGGCTACCGCGCCTTCGGCTTCGGCGTGCCGCAGCGGAAGGACATTGCGCACCAGAATCTCCGCCGGCGTCGGCGTTTCGGCGAACAGCGCCATGACCTCGTCGGCAAAGGCGTCCAGCGGCATATAGGCGTCGCGCGTCGACTGGCCGGGGGTCAGTTCGGTCCGCACCGCGGGCGGCGCCAGTTCGATCACGTCGACGCGGCCGGCAAGCTGGACGCGCAGCGCCTGCGTATAGCTGTGCAGCGCCGCCTTGGTCGCCGAATAGGTCGGCGCCTTGGGCAGCGGGACGAAGGCCAGCCCCGAGGTTACGTTGATGATCGCGCCATCGCCGCGCGCGACGATATGGTCGATCAACGCATCGGTCAGCCGGATTGGGCCGAGCAGGTTGGTGACGACCGTCGCTTCGGCGTCGCTCAGGTTGCGCTCGCCGTCCAGCGCTTCGTACATCATCACGCCGGCATTGTTCACCAGAACGTTGAGATCGGGGAAGCGCTGCACGACGTCGGCGGCAAAGGCGGCGATCGCGTCGGCATCGGTGACGTCGAGCGGCATCGCGTGCATGTTGGCCCGGCCTTCGATCGCGGCGTCCAGCTTGGCGCTATTGCGTCCGGTCACGATCACCACATTGCCTGCATCGTGCCAACGCTGTGCGAGTGCCAGACCGATGCCCGATCCGCCGCCGGTGATCAGGATGGTGTTGCCTGTCGTTTTCATCGTTTGTCCTTCGTTTCGGGGTTGGGGAGACGCTCAATTTATGCCAATACTCTCCAATGGAAAGTAGGCACCTGAAAGTGCTATACTTACTTGATAGAGACTATTGGGATTTCAGCCGTGCCCGCGATGCAAAATTATTCGGCCGCCGCCGATCCCGCGCCAGATCCGCGCGTCGAGCTGCTGGTCAACGACCTGATCGGTCGAGTCGCCGACAAATGGACGCTGCTCGTGCTCGAGGAATTGGAAGAGCATGGCACCTGCCGCTTCACCCGGCTGGCGCAGCTTGTACCGGGGATCAGCCAGAAGATGCTGACCCAGACGCTGCGCGCCATGGAGCGCGACGGGCTCGTTCGCCGCACGGTCTATCCGGTGGTGCCGCCGAAGGTCGAATATGCGCTGACCGATCTCGGCCACAGCCTGGGCGAAGCCTTTTGCGGCGTGTGGCATTGGGCCGAAGCGCATCTCGCCGCGGTCGAGGCGGCGCGCAGCGCGTTCGACGCTCGCGCCTGACCGCGGCGGCGGTGCGCTGCGCGCTTATTTGGCGCCTATTTGGCGCTTATTTGGCGAGCGTCACCCGGATCGGTTCGCCGCGCGTTGCGGCGCTGGCGATGACGCGGTCGGCGTCGGCCGATGCCTGCCGCATCGTGTCGCGGCGGCAATGGCGAACGTCATTCTTGCCTTTCAGGTCATAGTCGGGCGCGCTGCCGCACACAGTGACGACCGCGCGCCAGATACGGCGTTCCAGCTTGTCGGCGCCGCGTGCGGTGCTGAGGTCGAGGTCCGAATGGACGACGGCGACGCTGCGTGGCGCGGGCGCCGGTTCGGCGTGGGCGGGCAGGGCGGGCGCGACCGCGGCGAGCGCGGCAAGGGTCAACATCATCTTCATCATATGTCTCCGTTGACCGGCGGGTTGGGGGAGGGGAGGAAGCCGGTAAGGCCTAGATACGCCTGCGCGCGCCGCCGCAGGAGCAACGATGTTGCGCGATCATTCTGCATAATTGCAGAATGAAGCGTGGGCGATTATTCCCCACAAGACGCCATGTTCGACTGGAACGACCTTAAATATTTCCTCGCGGTCGCCGAAAGCGGCAGCACGCTTGCGGCGGCGCAGGCGCTGCGCGTCAGCCAGACGACGGTGGCGCGCCGCATCGCCGCGCTGGAGACGGCTACCGGCGTCACGCTATTTGAACGGCGCCAGGCTGGCTATGCGTTGACGCCGACGGGCGAGGCGATGCTGGCAAGTGCGCTTGCGGTCCGCGACTCTGCGGACCGGTTCGGCGAAGCCGTGGGCGCCCAGTCGCGCGACGCGGGCGGGACCGTCAGCCTGACGACGATGGAGATTATTGCGATCACCCTTCTGCCGCCCATCCTGCGCGACCTGCGTGCGGCGCATCCCGGCATCCATATCGACCTCGACACCTCGGACGAGCCGCGCGACCTTGCAAGCGGCGCCGCCGATATCGCGATCCGCAGCAGCAAGCAGCCGACGGGGGCGGGTCTCGTCGGACGCCGCGTCGCCGATAATCCGTGGACGGTCTATTGCAGCCGCGACTATGCCGGACGCCACGGCATTCCGCACAGCCGCGAGGAACTGGCGACGCATCCCTTCATCGGCGGCGGCGGCCATATCTGGGAGCCGTATCGGGCGTGGCTGAAGCAATACCGGCTCGAGGATTCGGTGGTCATGCGTTACGATACCGCATCGGGGTTGCTCGCTGGCGTGCGTTCGGGAATGGGGCTGACGATCCTGCCGGCCTTCCTCGCCGACCGCGAACCCGATCTCGTCCGCTGCATCCCGGCACGGGAGGATGACACGACCGGCCTGTGGCTGCTCACCCACGAACGCCTGCGCCACGTCCCCCGCATCCGCGTCGTCCTCGATTTTCTGGCCGAGGCGCTGACGCGGCTTGCGCGCAGTTGACCCGGCGGAGGCGCGGACCGGAAAGGCCTTTCCTACAATCGTTGGCTGTGGTTCAAACTGGCCGATGACGACCGGCGCCCCTCCACAACATGAAACGCGAGTGAAGTTGCGCGGTTTTCCGCGATTTTTCGATCGCACAAAATCTTCCACCTTCGTCACCCCGGACGTGATCCCGGGTCCATTCGCGCCGCGTCGAAGAAGTCCACCACGGATCAGGTCCCGTGCAGCGTGCTACCGTGAATCGCGAATGAAGTTCGGCAGTTTTCTGCCATTTTCCAAAACGGCATCAGCGGATGCTGGCGCACCCCAGCGCTGCCGCGTCGATCGCCGTCGCGGCGCCGCGCAGGCGATAGGTGTCGGCAATCGCGCCGCCGGTCGTCGACCGGCTCTCGACGCTCATGCTCGGCGCCGCGCGCATCGCGGCGATGATCGCGGCGTCCATGCGGGCATCGCTGGCCCAGCCGTGGACGCCATTGCCGGTCAGCACGAAGCGGCGGCTGCCGACCGTCAGCCGCAATTCGCTCTGCGGTGCGCGCGGCTTCGACAGGCGGATGTAGAATTGACCGCGGATGCGCGCCTTGGGCCAATATCCGATACTGGCATAGGCTTTTTCCTGCGCCCGCCCGATCGTCGCGGCGGGGCTGGCGATCGCGTAGCAGCGGGGGGTCGCCGGATCTCGGAAGGCGCCCCAGCCATCGAAGATGCCGAGCGCGGTCGGCGCCGCCCAGGCGAGCGCGGGCAGGCCGATGCACAGCAATAGAAGGAATAGCGCCCGCCGCATCGCGCTTCCGTTGCGCGAAAGCCGCCGGAATGCAAGCATGGCTTGCGCGGCGCGGTGCGCGCGTTAAGGAAGGAAGACATTTCCAGGGGCAGGGAATCGGGGCGTCGCTGCGTCCGCGGCGCCGGCTCCATCAGGGACTTCTCCCGCAGAACACAGGATGGCGGATAAGAATGAAAGCGACGATTGAACGCGCAGTGCTTCTGAAGAGCCTCGGCCACGTCCAGTCGGTGGTCGAACGGCGCAACACGATTCCGATCCTGTCGAACGTCCTGATCGAAGCCGATGCGAGCGGCCAGCTCAAGCTGATGGCGACCGACCTTGATCTGCAGGTCGTCGAAACTATCGCGGCAAAGGTCGAAACGCCGGGTACCACGACCGTCTCGGCGCACACCCTGTTCGAAATCGCGCGCAAGCTGCCCGAAGGCGCTGAAGTCAGCCTCGCCGCCGCCGAAGGCAAGATGCAGGTCAAGGCCGGCCGCTCGAACTTCAATCTGCCGACGCTGCCGCGCGACGACTTCCCGGTGATTGCCGAGGGCGATTTGCCGACCAGCTTCGAACTGCCGGTCGCCGAACTCATCCAGATCATCGACAAGACGCGCTTCGCCATCTCGACCGAAGAAACGCGCTATTATCTCAACGGCATCTTCCTGCACGTCGCCGAAGATTCGACGGGTCCGGTGCTCAAGGCCGCGGCGACCGACGGCCACCGTCTCGCGCGCTATACGGTGACGCGTCCCGAGGGCGCCGCGGGGATGCCCGACGTTATCGTGCCGCGTAAGTGCGTCGGCGAAATCCGCAAGCTGCTCGACGAGGCCGAAGGCAATGTCGAAATCAGCCTCTCGGCGTCGAAGATCCGCTTCCAGCTCGGCAACGCCGTGCTGACCTCGAAGCTGATCGACGGCACCTTCCCCGACTATAGCCGCGTTATCCCGACCGCGAACGACAAGCTCCTGAAAGTCGATCCCAAGAGCCTGTTCCAAGGCGTCGATCGCGTCTCGACCATCGCCAGCGAAAAGACGCGCGCGGTCAAGGTCGGGCTCGACAAGGATCGCATCACGCTCAGCGTTACCAGCCCCGAAAACGGTACCGCGGCCGAAGAACTTCCCGCCGGCTACGACGCCGACGCGATGGAGATCGGCTTCAACGCCCGCTATCTCAGCGATATCCTGGGACAGGTCGACGGCGACACCGTCGAACTCCATCTCGCCGACGCGAACGCGCCGACGCTGATCCGCGAAAGCGAAAAAAGCCCGGCGCTCTACGTGCTGATGCCGATGCGGGTGTAGGTCGGCGTCCGCTTGATCTGGCGGATCAGCCCGCCTTCGCGACCCGCCAGATAATCCCGCCGGTATCGTCGGCGACCAGCGCGCTGCCGTCCTTGGCGACCTTGACATCGGCCGGGCGGCCGCGGGTCGTCTTGCCGTCCTTGGCGACAAACTGGTCGAGCAGGGTGACGGGCAGGGCGTCGAGCGGCTTGCCATTGTCGCCGAACTTGACGAACACGACGTCATATCCCGACACCGGATCGCGGTTCCACGACCCGTGCAGCGCGATCAGCGCGCCGTTTGCCCAGCGGTCGCCAAGGTCCAGACCGTTGGTGAAGGTCATGCCCAGCGGCGCGACATGGGCGCCCAGCGCATATTGCGGCCGCTTGACATATTGCCGCCGGTCCTCGGCTTCGGGGGCAACCCGCGGATCGGTGAAACCGCCCCAATAATACCAGGGCCAGCCGAAGAAATCGCCCTCGTCGACGTCGGTGAGATAGTCGGGAACGAGATCCGACCCCAGCATGTCGCGTTCGTTGACCACGGTCCACAGCGTGTTGCTGCCCGGATAGAAGGCCAAGCCCACGGGATTGCGGATACCGGCGGCATAGGTGCGCATATATTTATTCTCGGGCCGCACCTCCAGAATACGGGCGCGGCGGACCTCGTTGCCCATGCCCTTTTCGCCGATGTTCGAATCGGCGCCGACGCCGATGTAGAGCCACCCGTTGGGCGCCGCGACCAGGCTCTTCGTCCAGTGGCGGTTGGTGCCCTGGGCGGGCAGATCGACGATCTTGGTCGGCTTGCCGGCCATCGCCGTTGCGCCCTCGACGAACGGAAAGGCGAGCAGCGCGTCGGTGTCGGCGACGTAGAGCGTCTTTCCGACCAGCGCCATGCCGTAAGGCGAGTTCAGTCCGGTGATATAGGCGGTCTTCACTTCCGCCTTGCCGTCGCCATTGGCGTCGCGGAGCAGGGTGATGCGATTGGCCGACGGGCCGCCGGCGCCGGCCTTGCCCATCAGTGACTTCATCACCTTGCCTTCGATGCCGCTGTCCTTTCGCGGGGGGCTCTGCGCCTCGGCGACCAGTACATCGCCATTGGGCAGCACGAGCATCGAACGCGGATGGTCAAGCCCTTCGGCAAAGCGCGCGACGGTCAATCCCTCCGCGGCCCGAGGCGCTTCGCCGGCCGGCCAGCCCGTGGCTTCGAGCACCTTCATCGTCGGAAATTGTTCGGGGCGCTGCGATGCCATCACCGGCACCCGGCCGCTGAGTTCGGCAGTCGAAAAGCGCGCAATGTCGGGACGTGACGCGACGTAAAAGGCGATCCCGCCCGCAACGATCAACACGACAAGGGCGATGGCGACATATTTCAGGATCTTGCGCATGCCCCCTGCTTACACGCGCAGTGCCGCGCGGCAAAGAGGCGAAAGGCGAAGGCTATGGTTAAGCGCCAAGCCGCTTGCATTAACCTTACCCGATTGTTCATCACGGTTGGGAACGGCGCGGTCAGGCGTGCGCGCTAGGGGGGTGTTTCGAGGCAACGGACGGGGACTCCATGCAGCTTCCAGCACCATTTCTTGCCGACCGCGGTGCGGTCGACGACGCGTATGCGCTGATGACCGAGCATGGCGAGGAAGCCGGCTTCGCTGCGGCCGCGCGCGCCGAACAATATCGGGTGCTCGGCAATCATGTCCATTTCGCGCGCTGGCGGCAGATCGAGCGGCTGATCACCTATCTGTCGATCGATGCCGCGCTCGATACGGTGCACTGACGCCTAAAGCCGCAGCCCCGCCGTTTCGGGCAGGCCCGCCATGATGTTGAGGTTCTGCACGCAAGCGCCGCTCGCGCCCTTGCCCAGATTGTCGAGCCGCGTGACGAGCCGCGCCTGGCTGCCGTCGGCATTGGCGAAGACGAACAATGCGATGCGATCGTCGCCCTGGTCCGATGCGCGCAGCAGCATTTCGCCGTCCGCGGGGGCGTCGCCCATCACGACGATCGGGCTTGCCGCATAATAGTCGGCGAGCGCCGCGCGGAGTTCATCGACCGGCGCGGCGCCGGACATCGCGCCAAGCGGCAAAGGCACCTCGACCACCATGCCGCGATGCGCCGGCACGACAGCGGGGGAGAATAGCGGGGCGACCGTCAGCCCGCAGCGCGCCTGCATTTCGGGTACATGCTTGTGTCCCAGCGACAGCGCATAGCCGCGCCAGGCAATGTCGGGGTCGGCCTTGAAGCGCTCGATGAGGCTTTTGCCGCCGCCCGAATAGCCGCTGACGGCGTTGCAGCTATAGGGCCAGTCGGCGGGGAGGAGGCCATCGCGGACCAAGGGGGCGAGGAGCGCGATGAAGCCGGTCGAATAGCAGCCGGGGTTGCTCACGCGCATCGCTTCGGCCACCGCACCATGGCCGACGACCTCCGGAAAGCCATAGACCCAGCCGGGCGTGACGCGGTGCGCGGTCGACGCGTCGATGACGCGCGTGCGGCCATTGTCGATCATCGCCACCGCTTCGCGCGCCGCATCGTCGGGCAGGCAGAGGATGACGAAATCGGCGGCGTTCAGAGCTTCGCGCCGCGCGCCCGCATCCTTGCGCCGCGCCTCGTCGAGCTGGAGTAGTGAAAATTCCTGGCGCCCGGCCAGCCGGTCGGCGATTTCAAGCCCGGTGGTGCCGGCGGCACCATCGATAAACACGCTCGTCATGGCTCAACGCGGCCGCTTGCAGCCGGTGACGGCTGGTTCTTGCCCCTTGGCGGCCGACCGCGCCACGACATCGGCGAGCGGCTCGGCCTGGACCGCCATCCAGCGGCGGCTCGAGTGGATGATCGTGTCGGCGTCGGCCATGATCCCGACATGACCGGGAAAGAAGACGAGGTCGCCGCGCCGCAAATCGCCCTGCGCTACATCCTTGTCGGCGCCGAGCGCAGAGAGTTGCAGGTCACTGTCGCGCGGAAGCTGCACCCCCGCCGCCGCCCAGGCGAGCTGGACGAGACCCGAGCAATCGATGCCCCGCTTTGTGCGACCGCCGAACAGATAGGGCGCCCCGATCATCGCTTCGGCGACCGCCGCGGCATCGGCAACCTGGCTGTCTGCATCGACCAGCGCGCCGAGCGGGAGGTAGCCGTGCGCGGTAGCGAGCCACTCGCCGGCAATTTCGCCCATCACGAGCGCGCCCATCGGCAGCACCGCTGAACCGCCGCTCGCGGCATCGGGGGCGGAGTGGAAGATTGCCTCGGTCGCGGCGACGCGGTGCGTCGGCGCAATCGGCGCGCCGAGCGCATCGGCGGCGAGATAGCCGACATAATGATCGGCCAGACTATAACCCCAGGCCCAGCCCCCGGTCAGGTCGAGCAGCGCGAAACCCTCGCCATAGAGCAATTCGCTCGTCTGTTCGGCATCGGGCGACGGCGTGCCGCGCAGTACGGCGGCGGGCAGGATGCTGCTCATCATCATCGGCGCCGCATAATGCGGTGCGAAATACTTGCCGGCGACCGCGATGTCGGCAAGGTCGGGACGGATCGCGACGATGCGCGGATCATAGCTTTGCGAGGTGCCTGCGAGCCCGAAGCGGTCGCGGCCCGCGCCCGCAACGCCGGGGCGCCCCATCCGCACGCGATTGGTCGCTAGATTGTCACCACTGTCAGCGTTCACTGGCTATCCTGTTTTCCGGTCGATCCGCCCACCGCGGACAATCGCGCGCCATTAGCGCAGCGCGCGGCGCTTTATCAAGGATGTTCAACCTTTGGCGCGCCGGTCATAGCGCGCCTGCAACATCGCCCAGGCTGCGCGCAGCCCCAGCGCCGCGCCACCCTTCGGCCGCCCGGGCTTTGCAGAAGGTCGCCACGCGAAGGTGTCGAAATGCGCCCAGGCGGCGCCGTCGGGCACGAAGCGCTTGAGAAACAAGGCCGCCGTGATCGAACCGGCAAACGACGAGGAACCGGCATTGCCAAGATCGGCGATATCGGTTTCGAGCAGATCGGCGTAGCCGTCCCACAGCGGCATGCGCCAGACGGGATCGTCGCGATCGATACCGCCGGCAAGCAGATCGTCGGCGAGTGCATCGTCATTGGCATAGAGCGCGGGCAGGTCGGGGCCGAGTGCGACCCGCGCCGCGCCGGTCAGCGTCGCGAAATCGACAAGCAGTTCGGGCGCTTCCTCACCCGCCTTGGTCAGCGCGTCGCCGAGCACCAGGCGGCCCTCCGCATCGGTGTTGCCGATTTCGATCGTCAGCCCCTTGCGGCTCTTCAGCACATCGCCGGGCCGGAAGGCATCGCCCGAGATGGCGTTTTCGGCCGCGGCGACCAGACAGTGGAGGCGCACCGGCAGGCCACTTTCCATAATGAGCTGCGCCAGGGCGAGCACATGCGCAGCGCCGCCCATATCCTTTTTCATCAACCGCATGCCCGATGCAGGTTTGATGTCGAGCCCGCCGCTGTCGAAGCTGATCCCCTTGCCGACCAGCGCAACGCGCGGGTGATCCGCCTTGCCCCAATGAATTTCGATCAGCCGCGGCGCATGATGCTTTGCCGCGGCGCGCCCGACGGCATGAATCATCGGATATCCCTGTTCGAGCGCTTCGCCCTTGGTTACGGTCAGCTTGCCGCCATGCGCCTTGGCGATCCGTTCGGCCACCTTTTCAAGCTCGGCGGGCCCCATGTCGGCACCAGGCGTGTTGACCAGATCACGGACGAGCGCGGTCGCGCGCATTTCGGCCACCATCGGCGCGATTGCGCCGACATCGGCGGTCAAAAGCACGCGCGGGCCGCTGCCTGCCTCTTCCTTGCTGCGATAGGCATCGAAGCGATACTGACCGCTCATCCAGCCGAACAGCGCCTTGCCGGGCTGGCGTCCGTCGAGCCGGTAGCGCCCCTCGGGCAAGAGGGGCGCCAGCTTGGCGAGGCACCAGGCCGACAGATTGTCGACATTGGCGACCGCAGTGACGACCGACCAGCTTTCGGCGTCGTCGCCCGGCAGGATAGCATGGGCGTAACCATCGGGCGTGTAACGGACGGCGGCGAGCGCGGCGCGTTCGCGCGCGCTGCGGCTCTTCAGCCAGTCGTCATAGCTCTTCTTGTCGACAAGGTGGATCGTGCGCGCATCCTGCCCCTTGTCGGGCTGGATCAGGTCGGAATAATCGGTCATGCAAATTCTGCTAGGCTTCCCCGGAAACTTTGTCGATTCCCCGCGTTGGAGCTGTCATGACAAGCAAAAGCCTTCCGATCGTCCTGATCACCGCCACCCTGTGTTCCGCCTGCTCGAAGGAGCCCGAACCGACCCCGGCCGAAAAGGTCGCGGCGGCGTCGGTTCCGGGCGCGCCGCCGGGCGCCGCCGACGATGTGGCGGCGAAGGCTGCGACCGCCTCGGACGTCAAGGAAAGCAGCGACCTCATCGAATTCGCTTATAGCTATCCGCGCGAAGCCGCCGCGATTCCGGACCTTGCGAAATGGCTCGACAACGATCGCGCCAAGAAGCGCGAGGCGCTGATCGACGATGCGACGCGCGACCGCGACGCGGCGAAGAAGGAGGGCTTTCCCTATCACGCGCACAGCCATTTGCAGGCGTGGGAGCGGGTCACGAACACGCCGCGCTTCCTGAGCCTGTCGAGCGATATTTCGACCTATACCGGCGGCGCGCACGGCATGACGAGTTTCGACACGCTGATCTGGGACCGCAACCGCGCGATCCGACTGAAGCCGCTCGACCTGTTTACCAGCGGCGAAGCGTTCGACGCGGCGATCCGCAAGCCTTTCTGCGATGCGATCGTGCGCGCCAAGGCCGCGCGCGGCATTGCGCCTTCAGACGATCCCGACGGCATCTTCGAAAAATGTCCCGCCGCTTCGACTCAGACGGTGTGGCTCGGATCGTCGGACGGCAAATATCTCGACCGGCTGACGATCGGCATCGCGCCCTATGAGATCGGCCCCTATGCCGAGGGCAATTACAAGATCAACGTCCCCGTGACCGGCGCGCTGGTGAAGGTGGTGAAGCCCGAGTATCAGCGCGATTTTCTGCCGCTGAACTGAAACCGCCGGTCACGCGTTTGTCGGACGAGGGGGCAGGCAGGAGACATGTCATGCCAGCCAAGTCCAAGGCCCAGCAAAAGGCCGCCGGCGCCGCGCTGAGCGCGAAGCGCGGCGATACGCCGAAATCGGAGCTTCGGGGTGCGTCGAAGGAGATGTACGATTCGATGAGCGAAAGGGAACTCGAAGACTTTGCGTCGGGATCGACCAAAGGGAAGCCGGATCACGTCGATTAGAAGGCGCTCAAGGGGGTTCTGGAAGCGGCCGACGGCGGCTTTGGGGTCAGGAGGCGGACGCTGCCACTTCCTCAAGGTGGCGCTGTATGGTCCTTCTTTCGTCATCCCGGACTTGATCCTGGATCCATTCACGCAGCGTCGAAACAATGGATCCCGGATCAAGTCCGGGATGACGATGAAGAAGGTGACTGCAACCGGTCGCCACCAATCCTTTGATATGGCGAAAACCGAACCCGCCGATTACTCCGCGGCTTCGAGGGCCGGGGCCGATGCCTCCTTCGATACCGACGCCGCCTTGCCGAACTTGAGCACGCCGTCATCGACCGGGCCGGTGCGCATGTCGATGCGGTCCTGGACATAATTCTGGCTGAGCCGCCACGGCAGCTTGTCGGCATTTTTGGGCATGATGTGGAGCGCGCGCTGGATATAGCCTGACGAGAAGTCGAAGATATTCTCTTCGGTCAGGCTCGTCGGATCGGCGAGCAGCGGCGTCGCGACCGTCGTGCCGGTATCGCGCATATGGTTGAGGACGCGGCAGACATATTCGGACACGATGTCGGCGCGCAGCGTCCAGCTGGCGTTGAGATAGCCGAAGACGACCGAGAAATTCGGCACGTTCGAGAACATGCACGCCTTGTAATAGAAATGCTCGTTCCACGCGACCGGCTCGCCATCGACGCGGACGGGGATTTTGCCCGCGACCGCGAGCTTGAGGCCGGTGGCGGTAATGATGACGTCGGCGTCGAGATGCTGACCCGATTTGAGAAGGATGCCGGTCTTGTCGAAGCGTTCGATATGATCGGTGACGACGGAGGCCTTGCCCGCCTTCATCGCTTCGAAAAAGTCGGCATCGGGGACGAGGCAGAGCCGCTGGTCCCACGGATTATAGGGCGGGGTGAAGGCGACCGGATCGTAACGGTCGCCGAGCGCCTGCTTCAGCTTCTTGGTCAGGAAGTCCGCAACCTTTTCCGGCTTTTCGCGCGCGCGGCGGAAAACGATGTCCTGCAGGCGGATATTCTTGAAGCGCGTCAGCCGGTAGGCGGTCTTTTCGGGCAGGATCTTGCGCAGGAAATTGGCGAATCCGTCCTTTGCCGGACGGATGGCATACCAAGTCGGCGTGCGTTGCAGCATCGTCACATGCGCGGCCTTGTCCGCCATTGACGGGACGATCGTCACCGCGGTGGCGCCCGATCCGATGACGACGACCTTCTTGCCCGAATAGTCGAAATCCTTCGGCCAGAATTGCGGGTGGATGATTTGCCCCGCAAAATCCTCGCGCCCCGTGAAATTGGCGTCGAACGGCTCGTCATAATCATAATAGCCCGAGCCGAGGTAGAGCCAGCGCGCGGTCGTCGTGCTGACCGCGCCCTTGTCGTCCTCCATCGTCACCGTCCAGCGCGCGGCGGCGCTGTCCCAGTCGGCGCCGACAACCTTGTTGTTGAAGCGGATATGCTCGCGGATGCCGCGCTCGTCGACGATGCGGTTGAGATATTCGAGGATCGAAGGGCCGTCGGCGATCGACTTTTCGTGCCGCCACGGTTCGAAGACGAAACCCAGCGTGTGCATGTCGCTGTCCGACCGGATGCCGGGGTAGCGGAACAGATCCCAGGTGCCGCCCAGATTGGCCCGCCGTTCGACCAGCGCGAAGCTGCGGCCGGGACTGTGCATCTGGAGATGCGCGGCCATGCCGATGCCCGAAAGGCCGGCGCCGACGATCAGAACGTCCTGATCCACGGGGCTGTCCATGCCTGCCATCATTTCGTCTCCCATTTGTCTTTAAGGTCGCAGCTTACGCACAGCGTTGCATTTTGCAATCGAATTGACGTTTACGGAAAGGGCATCGCGGCCAATGCGCCATTGCCGCTGTCACAATATTGTCATAGGGGCGTCACCGAATGGCAATGAAACACCGCGGCTCCGGCGGTAGTTTAGGATTTCGGCCGGTTTATGCGTCAAATTGCGGTGCTTCCTTATCGATTCGCGGGCGTGGGCAAGGATGGCCCCACCGAGATCATGCTCATCACATCGCGCGGCACGGGCCGCTGGGTGATCCCGAAAGGCAATCCGCTGACCGGGATGGACCGCCACGCTTCGGCGGCGGTCGAGGCCGAAGAAGAGGCGGGGGTGATCGGCGCGGTCTGCCCGACCTCGATCGGCAGCTATGAATATCGCAAGCGCCGCGCGAACGGCGCCGCGATCATGTACAATGTCGAAGTGTTTCCGCTCGCCGTGACGCGGGAGCTTTCCGAATGGAAGGAAATGGACGAGCGCGAGCGGCGCTGGTTCACTTTCGACGAGGCCGCGGGGGCGGTCGACGAACCCGATCTTCAGGCCCTTATCCGGTCGTTCGGCGACAGCGGCTTTCGCGTCGCGGCGCAGCGATCGGGGGTCATGTTCAACGTTGCGGAAAAGACAGGGGTCAATTGCATGTTTGCCTGGTTCCAGCGCCTGCTCCCGAGGCAGGGCAATTTCTTCGACCTGTTCGAAGCGCATGCGGCGACGCTCGCCGCGGGATCGGAAGCGCTGGCGCGGCTGCTCCAGGGCGGCGAGGGCATGGCCGACCATATCCAGGAGATCGTCGAGCGCGAGCATGACGCCGACGCGATCACGCGCGAGGTGCTGCAGACCGTTCGCCGTACCTTCCTGACCCCCTTCGATCGCAGCGCGATCACCGACCTCATCGCCTCGATGGACGACGCGATCGACGAGATGCAGAAGACCGCAGGCGCGATCGACCTTTACGACGTCAAGGAGTTCGACCCCGAAATGCGCGACATCGCGGCGATCATCGTCGATGCCGCGCGGCTGACGGTCGAGGCGCTGCCGCTGCTGCGCAATGTCGCCGCGAACGGCACCCGCCTGCACGAACTCACCGAGCGGCTTGTCCGCATGGAGGGGCATGCCGACGAGATCCACGCGGCGGGGCTGAAGCGATTGTTCAAGGAACATGGTGCGTCGAACACGATCCACTTCATGATCGCGCGCGAACTCTACAGCCACCTCGAGCGCGTCGTCGACCGGTTCGAGGATGTCGCGAACGAAATCGACGGTCTGGTCATCGACCACGCGTAAGCGGGGCGGGCGCTCATGCACGAACTGGCATTTCCTCTTCTCGTCGGGCTGGTCCTCCTCGCGCTGGCGTTCGACTTTCTGAACGGCCTGCACGACGCCGCAAACAGCATTGCGACCGTTGTCGCGACGCGGCTGCTGAAGCCCGTGCAGGCGGTGATGTTCGCCGCCTTCTTCAACTTCGCGGCCTATTTCCTGAGCCTCGCTTTTCCGCAATTGCACAAGGTGGCAGAAACGATCGGCGCGGGGCTGATCGACAAGGATCTGGTCACGCCCGCGGTGGTGTTCGGCGCCTTGGTCGGCGCGATGTTCTGGAATGTCGTCACTTGGCTGAAGGGCATCCCGTCCTCGTCGAGCCATGCGCTCGTCGGCGGCATCGTCGGCGCGGGCATCGCTCATTCGGGATTCGAGGGCATCCAGTGGTCGGGGCTCAACAAGACGGTCATCGCGATCTTCTTGTCGCCGCTCCTCGGCATGCTGCTCTCGATGCTCGTGATGCTGCTCAGCAGCTGGGCGTTCCGGCGTTCGACCGCGAAATTCGCCGAGGTCACGTTCCGCCGCCTGCATCTCGTTTCGTCGGCCGCCTATTCGCTCAGCCACGGGCTCAACGATGCGCAGAAGACGATGGGCGTCATCACAGTGCTGCTTTATTCGACCGGCTATCTGACCGGCGATTTCCATGTGCCGCACTGGGTGGCAATCAGCTGCTATATCGCGATCGGTCTCGGTACCTTGTCGGGCGGGTGGAAGATTATCGAGACGATGGGCGGCCGCATCACCAAATTGTCGCAGCATCAGGGCTTTGCCGCCTCGACCGGCGGGTCGATCATGGTGTTCACCGCCAGCCTGCTCGGCATCCCGGTGTCGACGACCCATACGATCACCGGCAGCATCATCGGCGCCGGTGTCGCGCGCCGCGCCAGTGCAGTGCGCTGGGGCGTGGCGAGCAACGTCGTCGTCGCCTGGTTCATCACCATCCCGGCGAGTGCGATCGTTGCAGCACTCTTCTATTCGCTTACGCGCCTGTTCTGATCATTTTGCCGGGCGATAGTCGATGCTCGCCGCCCCGACCATGCGGACGGGGAGGTAGAGGCCGTTGCCATACGCCTTGATCTCGCCGGTTTCGAAATTGTCGATGCGGGTCCGGATGACGAAGTCGCCTTCGCGCCGCTGGTCGATCGCGCGGCGGATCTTGGCTTCGAGTTCGGTGAGATCGCGGGTGAAATTCTGGGTCAGCGCGTCGGCGATCATCGGCGCGAAATCGGGTTGCTGTGCCAACAGCACGAAGATGTCGCCCTTGATCCCGTTGGTGTCGCCCTTGACGTGCAGATCGGTGAAGCGAACCTCGGCCGATCCGGGCTTGTTCACCGGACGCGCGGTCAGCCAGACGCGGCCGCGGGTGGGCGCTTGCTTCGCGCCGACCGGTAGCACGTCCATGTCGATGCCTACCGCGATCTTGTGGTCGGGAGCGCCATAGACGGCGAGCTTGCCAAAGCGGGCATCGACGGGGCCGACGGCGGGCAGGTCGAACGGCCGCAGCGATCGTTTGGCGAGCGACCGCGCGATCACGGGTTCGAGCTGCGCATAATCGGCGATCACCGGCACGCGCACGTCGAAATGGGGCTTGGGCATTTCGCGCACCAGCTGCGGCAGCGGCGTCGGCGCCGGATTCTGCGGCCGGTTCGACACGAAGCTTTCGGTCACCGCCTCGACCCCGAGATTGAGGTCGAGCCGCAGGCCGTTGACGCGGAACCCGCCGAAGAGGATCCGCTGCGGCGTGACCCGCATCCACACCGGGGGATTTTCGCGGTTGAGCTCGATTGTCGTAAACGCCTGGCGCCAGATGTCGGCCGCCTGGGCGCGGATGTTGATGCGGCCGATCTCGCGATTCACTTCGCGCTCGACGTCGCGGATCACCGGACGGAGCTTTTCGTCGGCTTCGTTGGTGAAGGTGATACGCTGGCCCAGAAAGTCGATGCCCGGCGGATTGGTCCAGCCATAGCTGATCCGCGCCTTGCCCTGCATCCGCCAGTCGCTGGTCAGATCGACGCGGACGCGCGCATGCACCATCGCCGATCCGGTCGCGGTTTCGCCCTTCAGCACACCGCCGACATCGCGCGCGCTGATCCGCGCATTCAGGGGCACATCGACGACGATCTCGTTTCCTTCGCCCCGCATACGCAGCGCGCCGCGCGTGACCCGCCCGACGATGGTGCAGGGGATCGCCGGCGTCACCTTTACCTTCTTGCCGAACAGCTTCACGCGCTGCGGTTCGACGCAGGCCTTTTCGCGCCGGTTGATCGTCCACAGCGTCTTTGGAATCGCGCGTTCGAGTTCGCGTTTCAGTGGTGCGATGTCGGCATTGACCGGAACCGCTATCAGCGACGTCTGCGACGGGCTGGGCGCCGTGTCGGTGGCGTGCGGCGGCGCTTCGTCGCCGCCCTTCGCAGGGTCGCAGCCGGCGAGCGTAGCCGCCAGACATGATGCAACAATCAGCCCCTTGATCGCGTGCATGGCCCCATTCCCGATCGTTATCTGTCAGATAACATCGATCGGCGAAAGCCGTTCCAACAATTTGTGCGCATCAGGAAGAGGGTGATCAGCCTGCGATGACCCCGAACAGGTCGTGCTCGTCGGCATCTTCGACCACCACATCGACGATGTCGCCGGCTTTCAGCGTCGCGGCGACGTCGCGCAGATAGACATGCCCGTCGATTTCGGGGGCGTCGGCCTGGCTGCGGCCGGTGGCGCCGATGCTGCCTTCTTCGTCGGCTTCGCCCACTTCGTCGATGATGACGGCAAGCGTGCGGCCGACCTTGGCTTCAAGCTTTGCGGCGCTGATCGCTGCGGTCTTCGACATGATCCGCTGATAGCGTTCTTCCTTGACCTCTTCGGGGACCGGACCGGGCAGGGCGTTAGCCTGCGCGCCCGCGACGGGTTCGAAGCGGAAGGCGCCGACGCGGTCGAGCTGGGCCTCGTCGAGCCAGTCGAGGAGATACTGGAAATCCTCTTCGGTTTCGCCGGGGAAGCCGACGACGAAGCTCGAACGGATCGCGATGTCGGGTGCGATCGCGCGCCATGCCTTCAGCCGTTCGAGCACCTTGGCTTCGTTCGCCGGGCGCTTCATCGCCTTCAGAATCTTCGGGCTCGCGTGCTGGAAGGGGATGTCCAGATAAGGCGTCAACAGCCCCTCGGCCATCAGCGGGATCACCGCATCGACTTGCGGATAGGGATAAACATAGTGGAGCCGTACCCACGGCGCGCGACCTTCGCCGGTCTTTAACTGACCGAGCTCGCGCGTGAGGTCGGTCATGTGCGCACGCACCTCATGGCCTTTCCATTCGCGCGGCTGGTGCCGGATGTCGACGCCATAGGCCGAGGTGTCCTGGCTGATCACCAGCAACTCCTTCGTCCCCGCCGCGACGAGCTTTTCGGCCTCGCGCAGCACCGCGTCGATGCGGCGGCTGACGAGCTTACCGCGCAGATCGGGGATGATGCAGAAGGCGCAACTGTGGTTGCAGCCTTCGCTGATCTTCAAATAGCTGTAGTGGCGCGGGGTGAGCTTCAGCCCGCCTTCGGGGATCAAATCAACGAATGGCCCCTGCGTCGGGGGCGCCGCCTCGTGGACCGCATCGACAACCTGTTCATATTGATGCGCACCGGTGACCGCGAGGACGTTGGGGAAACGCGCGCGAATGACCTCCGCCTCGTCGCCCATGCAGCCGGTGACGATGACGCGGCCATTCTCCGCCATCGCTTCGCCGATCGCCTCCAGGCTTTCCTCCTTCGCGCTGTCGAGGAAGCCGCAGGTGTTGACGAGCACGACGTCGGCGCCGGCGTAATCGGGCGACAGGCCATAGCCGTCGGCGCGCAATTTGGTCAGAATCCGTTCGCTGTCGACGAGTGCCTTCGGACAGCCGAGCGAAACCATGCCAACTTTCGGCTGGGCGGGGAGGGTCTTGATTGTCATGATTGGCCGCGCGCATAGGCGATTTTTGCGCCCTTGTCACGCGCCGGCTGCTTGGGCTTAAAGCCTAATCGGCTTCGCACGCCTCGCACGGGATGACTTCGACCAATATGTCGCCGCTCTGCAGGGATTTTGCGCCCGCTTCCCAGAAACCGATCGGCTGACCGCCGCGATAGATGCGCAGGCCGCGGCCGCCGCTGGCAAGTTCGTCGATGCTCTTGCCGATTTCTTCGGGGTGCACCGGACGTTCGTTGAGCTGCACCTTGCCCGATACCGAGGCCAGGTCGGCCATATAGTCGGCGATGTGCGCACCCTGCGCCGATCCGGCGAGCAGCAGTCCAGTGAAGCTGACCGGGTTAATGACGTCGTTCGCGCCGGCCTGACGCGCGAGCAATTCATTGTCCTGGGTCCGGATGACGACGCTGATCGGTACCTGCGGTGCAAGATGGCGGACGGTCAGGACAATCAGGATCGAGGTGTCGTCGCGTCCCGCCGATACCAGCACCGAGCGGGCCTGGGCGATCCGCACATCAAGCAAGGTTTCGTCGCTCGACGCGTCACCCTCCAGCACGTTGCAACCCATCGCTTCGGCGGCATTGATGCGCTGGTGCGACGGATCGATGACGACAATGCAAGCGGGATCGGTGCCGCGCGCGATCAGTTCGTGAACCGCCTCGCCGCCGCTGACGCCGAAGCCCAGAACGACGATGTGATCGGTGAGTTTTGCCTGGATGCGAGCCATGCGCCATTTTTCCCATGTGCGTTTGATGACGAAACTATAGGCCGTGCCGACGAAGATGAAGAGCACGGCGATGCGGATCGGGGTCACGATCAGCGCCTCGATCAGGCGCGAGCGGTCCGATACCGGCGCAATATCGCCGAACCCGGTGGTCGTGACAGAAATCATCGTGAAATAGACGACGTCGAGGAAGCTGATGTGGCCGTCGTGGCTGTCCTTCAGTCCGGCGCGATCGATCCAGTGCACGAGGACGACGAAGGCGATCAGCAAGAAGGCGAGGCCGAGCCGCGCGGTGACATCCGCCCAGACGGGCCATTTGCTCGCGCGGCGCAGCGGTTGAAACCGGTGCTGGAGCTTCAGTCGGTCGGACGGACGACGGCTCATCGCGGCGGCAACTGCTTCATCGGATCGACGGGTATCCGATTCTTGCGGAGCTGGAAATGGAGTTGCGGCGATTGCACCTGCCCGGTGGCGCCGGCGAGGCCGATCACCTCGCCCGCCTTGACCGCCTGTCCGCGCTGGACGTCGATCTTGGCCGCATGGCCATAAGCGCTCATCCAGCCGCCGCCATGATCGATGAGGATCAGGCCGCCATAGACCGCAATCTGATCGCCGGCATAGGCGACGACCCCGGCCGCCGCGGCATGGATCGGCGTCCCGCGCGCGGCGGCGATGTTGATCCCGTCATTGACCTTGCCGGGTGCAAGCGGACCGAAACGTGCGATCAGCTTGCCCTGCAGCGGCCATTGGAAACGGCCCGAAAGGGCGGCGGGCGGCGCGATGGCGGTGGTGACGGGCGCGCGCGGCGCGGCGCTGGCGGCGGCGGGGCGCGTTCTGGCGGCGAGCGCGGGCTGGCTGCCGGTCATGATATCGTCGATGTCGAGACGGAAGGCGGCGGCGCGCGCGGCGACATCGACCTGCTCAGGGGTCAGCGGCCGGGCCGAAGCAGGCAGGCGCAAGCGCTGACCGACGCGCAGGATATAGGGCTCGGCAAGCGCGTTGATCGTCACCACCTCGCCCCAATCGACGCCATAGGCATGGGCGATGCCGATGCCGGTCTCGCCCGCGGCGACGCGGTGGTAGCGACCCGCCGGAATCCGCAATTGTTGCCCCGGGTGCAGCGTATAGGGCGGCGCAAGGTCATTCTCCATCGCGATGCCCTCGGACCCCGCGCCGGTCATCGCGCCGATCGCGCGCAGCGTGTCGCCGGGACGCACAACATAGGTCGAGGCGGCAATATCGCGGGCGTTGGCCGCGACGCGCTGAAGCGCCCAGGTCGGGCGCGCGTCGCCGCCGACAACCTCGCCAAGTGAACCGCGCTCGAAGTCGGAAGCGCGGGCCTGCTGCGTCGGTGCAGCCGCACGCGGAGCCGGAGCGGTGGTGGCCGGAATACAGGCCGACAAGGCGAGGGCGCCGGTCAACGCGCCGATATAATGATGAATTTTCCCCACCGCGGTCCTCTGGCAGAGCCGCGCCGGGAAATCTACTATGGTTAATCCGACGCCAATCGCACGGCATAGGCGCCGCGCAGCGCGGCGAGCGAGGCGTCGTGGGTGAGGTCGAGTTGCAGCGGCGTCACTGCGATATAGCCGTCGTCGATCGCCTCGAGGTCGGTGTCGTGGCCGGGCGAATGTTCGATCCCGTGCAGCCCGAACCAGTAATAGCGATACCCGCGCGGGTCGGTGCCCTCGACGATCGAGCCGCGGCTGTAATCGTGGAAGCCCTGCCGCACGACGCGGATGCCCTTCACCGCTTCGGCGGGGATGGCGGGGAAATTGACGTTGATCAGCGTTCGCGGCGTCATCGCCATGGCGACGAGCGGGCGCAGCACCTTGGCGCCCCATGCCTCGGCCGCCTCGAACGGCACGGCGTCACCCATGCCTTCGCGCGCATAGACCTGGCTCAGCGCGATGGCGGGGATGCCGGCCAGCGCACCCTCGATCGCCGCCGAAACGGTGCCCGAATAGGTGATGTCGTCGCCAAGGTTCGCGCCGCGATTGACGCCCGAGAGGATCAGGTCGGGCTTTTCAGGCATCAGCTTGCCCATCGCGATCATCACCGAATCGGTCGGGGTGCCGGTGCACGACCAGCGCCGTTCGCCATGCTCGCGCACGCGCACCGGGCGCGAGAGGGTGAGCGAGTGGCCGGCGCCCGACTGCTCCTCTGCCGGGGCGCAGACCCAGATGTCGTCGGAAAGCTGGCGCGCGATCGCTTCGAGCACGGCCATGCCGGGGGCGTGATAACCGTCGTCGTTGGTCAGAAGGATGCGCATGGCTTTTCCAGACTTTATGTCATTGCGAGGAGCGCAGCGACGAAGCAATCTCCAGCGGAATATTTGCGCTTGGTCGAAGGCTGGAGATTGCTTCGCTGCGCTCGCAATGGCGGATCAGGGCACCAGCCGCGTGATCCCGCCCATATAGGGCAAGAGTGCGGGCGGAACATCGACGCTGCCGTCTGCCTGCTGATAATTTTCCAGGATGGCGACAAGCGTGCGGCCCACAGCAAGCCCCGAACCATTGAGCGTATGGACGAATTCATTCGCCTTGGCGTCGTCGCGGCGGAAGCGGGCGTTCATCCGGCGCGCCTGGAAATCGCCGCAGTTCGAGCAGCTCGAAATCTCGCGATAGGCGCCCTGGCCCGGCAGCCAGACTTCGAGGTCATAGGTCTTGCGCGCCGCAAAGCCCATGTCGCCCGCACATAGCAGCATCTTGCGATAGGGCAGGCCGAGCGCTTCGAGCACCGCTTCGGCGCAGCGGGTCTTACGTTCGAGTTCGGCGTCCGCATCCTCGGGCCGGACGATCGAGACAAGCTCGACCTTCCAGAATTGGTGCTGGCGGATATATCCGCGCGTGTCGCGCCCCGCCGATCCAGCCTCCGACCGGAAGCAGGGCGTGAGCGCGGTCATGCGGACGGGAAGGTCGGCCTCGGGCAGGATCTCTTCGCGCACCGCATTGGTCAGGCTCATCTCTGAGGTCGAGATCAGCCAGCGACCATCGGTCGTCTGGAACAGGTCCTCGCGGAACTTGGGCAGCTGCGTGGTGCCGAACGCCGCCTCGTCGCGCACCATCAGCGGGGTTGCGCATTCGACATAGCCCGGCTCACCCGTTTGCATGTCGAGCATGAACTGGCCGAGCGCGCGTTCGAGCCGCGCCATCTGCCCTTTCAGAAAGGCGAAGCGCGCGCCCGACATCTTGGCCGCGGTCTCAAAATCCAGCCCCAACGCGGGACCGAAATCGGCATGTTCGCGCGGCTGGAAATCGAAGCTGCGCGGGGTTCCCCAGCGCGCGATTTCGACATTACCCTCTTCGTCGAGGCCATCAGGCACGTCGTCGGCCGGCAGGTTGGGCAGCGCCGCCAATATGTCCTGCAGTGCGGCGAGCCGGTCGCGTTCGGCCTGTTCCTCTGCCGGGAGCTTTTCCTTTAGCGCGGCGACCTCGCTCTTGAGCGATTCGGCACGATCCTTGTCGCCCTGCGCCATCGCCTGACCGATCAGTTTCGAGGCCTCGTTGCGGCGCGCAAGCGAGGCCTGGATCGCGGTCTGGAGCGCGCGCAATTCGGCGTCGGCGGCGAGGATGGTCGCCGACATGGGTTCGAAGCCGCGGCGCGCGAGGCCGGCGTCGAAAGCTTGCGGGTTTTCCCGGATCAGGCGGATATCGTGCATCGCCGCGCTATGGCGTTGCTGCCTTCGCGGCGCAACCCTGCGCGGATATCATCAGGACGCAAAAAAAGGGGGCCACCCCTAAGAGTGGCCCCCAGAAGGTGGTCTGGGTCTCCCCCCCCATGACCTCCAGTGGATCCGTTAGGCCGCGTCAGCTTCGTCGCCGTTGCGATTCGCGGCGCGGCGGCGCGCAACGAGCGCGGCTGCTGCTGCACCGAACAATAGCATCATCGGAGGCGCAGGAACAGGGGTTGGATCACCGGATGATCCGCTGCTCGTGCTGCCGCCGGAACTGGACGAGGAGGATGAGCTCGACGAGCTGCTGCTCGACGAGGATGACGACGACGAGCTGCTGCTCGATCCGCCGAAACTGCTGCTGCCACCGGTCGCGCCCGACGAGGTCGCGCCGCTCGACGAACTGCTGCTCGATGAAGAGGAACTGCTGCTCGACGACGAGCTTGAGGAACTGCTGCTGCCCGAACCGCCCGAGCTGCCCGAGCTTCCGCCGTGCGACGAAGACCCGCCGTGCGACGAGCTTCCGCCTTTCGACGAGCTGCCCCAGCCAGAGCTGCCATGCGAGGAGCCGCCTTTCGACGAACTGCCCCAACCAGAGCTGCCGTGTGAGCTGCCACCGCCCGACGACGACGAGCTCGACGACGAGGAAGAAGAGGAGGACGAGGAACTCGACGACGAGCTGCTGCTCGACGAAGAGGAGCTGACATTGCCCGATGAGGTTGAAACGCCGCCGGTCGAGGTGCTCACGCCGCCCGTGGAGGTCGATACGCCGCCCGTCGAGGTGCTGACGCCACCGGTCGAGGTCGAAACGCCGCCGGTGGAGGTGCTGACGCCGCCCGTCGACGTGGTCGAGCTGATGCCGCCCGTGGAGGTTGAAACGCCGCCGGTCGAGGTCGAGGTGCTCACCCCGCCCGTCGAGGTCGAAACGCCGCCCGAGGTGCTGCTGGTAGTCGAGCTGAGGCCGCCGGTGGTGGTCGAGGTGACGACCACGCTGCCGCTGCTGCCACCCGAGCTGCCGCCGAAGAAACCGCCGAAGAAGCCGCCGCCGAAGCCGCCGCCAAAGCCGCCGCCGATAACGGTCACGCCGCCGCCGCTGCTGCCGCCGCCAAAGCCTTCGCCGCGCGGCGGGAAGGGGGCATAGGGGATGGGGGGCAGGGGGATCGTCTGGGTGACGACCTGCTGCTGCGGGGTCACGGTACGGATCACGCGCTTGGTCGTGACGACGCGGCGGACGCGCTTGACGGGCTTTCTCGCCACGTGGCGCTTGCGCACGACCTTCTTGCAACAGGAGCCCGATTTCTGGACCTGCGCAGCCGCAGCCGGTACGTCGGCGATCTGCATCGCGCCGCTACCGATGATCGCGCCGCCGCAGGTGCAGGCACAAAGCTTGGCGAGGGCCATTCGGACAGACATAGGTTACTCTCTCTTTCCCGTTGCAGGTGCGCCCCATGTCATTGACCGACACCCGTGCGCGCCTTCGCTAGCGCCAAAAGGCCAAAGCTTTGTGAACGCGGCAATTGCGTTAACCGCGTTTGATTGTCCGACAGCGGGAATTGATATGCGAAATCAACCGAAATGCGCGTAACTGTCCCAAAACAATACGTGTTTCACGCCAAATGGCCTCAACCGGTTAATTTGCAGCGGCATGCGGCGGTCGAGAGAGCTGGGGCGCGGCTTGTCGTGAGTGCGGCCTCCGCCGGGCCGGTTCAGCACCGCTTCAGCCGCGCGCGGGCAAGCGGTCCGCTTCGCGCTTGTATCGCATCGGAGGGCTGTTTATAGGCCCGGCGCAATCCTTGGTTCGCCAAGCTCGGCGAGCCAGGCGATCAGGAAAGGACTTGGACGCTCCTCATGCCGACCAATGTTGCCGAAGTAGGCGCCGACGCTCTCCGCGAAGCCAAGTCCAATCTCGATTCGGATTATGTTCCCAGCGACGACGAGCCGTTCATGAACGAGCGGCAGCAGGAATATTTCCGTAACCTGCTGCTCGCCTGGAAGAAGTCGATCCTCACCGAATCCGAATCGACGCTGGCCCATTTGCAGGACGGTCCGCTGCGCGAACCCGATCTTGCCGACCGTGCATCGAGCGAGACCGACTGGGCGATCGAGCTGCGGACGCGCGACCGTCAGCGCAAGCTGATCGCGAAGATCGATTCGGCGCTGCGCCGCATCGACGAAGGCGAATATGGCTATTGCGCCGTGACCGGCGAGCCGATTTCGCTCGCCCGCCTGCAAGCGCGTCCTATCGCGACGATGACGCTGGAGGCGCAGGAACGCCACGAACGCAACGAGCGGATCTCGCGCGAAGACTGATCCCAATCGGGACAGAAGCGCCGCTGTTTACGATTCGGTAAAGTACCGGGCCCTAGGGTCGCTCCGAACGCAATTCGGGGAACGGGTCGCCATGGAATCGCGCATACCATCAACGCTGGACGAAGAGGTCGCTTCGCTGTCGCGCAGCGCCGACCGCGACAGCCTGTTCATGCAGGCCAATCTTTTTTTTCCGGGTCAGTCCAGGCCCGTGACGGTGCGTGTGCGCAACCTGTCGGCGGGTGGCATGCTGGCCGAGGCCGTCGTGCCGGGACTCGCGCAAGGCGCAACGGCCGAGATCGAACTGCGCAATATCGGCTTTGTGCCGGGGCATGTCGTCTGGGTAGGCGAAGGCAAGTTCGGGGTGGCGTTTGAGCGACCGATCGATCCGCATGCAGTGCGGCGGCAGGTGGTTCAGAAGATGGACGTTCCGGCCTATATTTCGGCGCTTGACAAGAAGGCTTCGCTCTACCGCCGACGCTGATGCGTTTCGCGTCGAAAGGCATCAGCGGGCGATAGCGCTCTGCTCGCCTCAGGTTTCGGCGAGCAGCTCTTCCTTGATCTTGAGTTTCTGCTTCTTCATTTGCGCCAGCAAGGCCATGTCCGGTGCGGGGCGGCGCTCTTCATTCGCAATTTTCGCGTCGAGGTCCGCGTGGCGGGACTTCAGGGCGGAAAGGTGCGAGCTGCTCATAGGCCATTCTCCTTTTCGACTCGGTTGGCAGCTCCGAGTAAAACATGATTCGCCCCGCTTGTCCCGCCCGGATGGTCGCGTTTCGGCCAGATGGTCCCCGTTGCGGACGGGCCGTGATCGTGGCAGGGAAGCGGCGTGAACCCGGAAGAAATCGCCCAGCGCCTGGAACTGCTTCGGCTCGAGCATCGCGATCTCGACGCCGCGATCATCGCACTGGCCGACGCGACGGTTCCCGATCAGCTCCAGCTTGCCCGGATGAAGAAACGCAAGCTCAAGCTGCGCGACGAGATCAGCTGGTGCGAGGATCAGTTGCTGCCCGACATAATCGCCTGATTCAAAACGGGACGCTCCCTAAATTCATGGTTAGCGTCCTTGCGGCGCCGCTGCGTGGCGTGGCATTCGATGCCGATGTTCAGGGGACCGATCCGGAACGGCATGGCGACGCAGCCGGTGCAGCGCGCGCAGGTCGAAAATCTCTATGTCGAGGCGATGCTGCTCGCCGACGAGGCGCATGCCGCCTTCCGCGCGCATCGCGATTTCGAGGCGGTGGCGCGCGATCCGATCCTGCAGGTCGGGCTGGCGTGCGAATCGCTGAAGACGACAACGCGGCTGATGCACATCATCGCCTGGCTGCTCCACCGCCGCGCCATGTTCGCGGGCGACCCCGGCGCCGGTCCCGATGACAGCGCAGCGCACATCGGCGCGCCAGTTCCTGCCGACCATGCGCTGTGCGCGCATTTTGACGATAATCTCCAGAGGATCGTCGCGGCGAGCGAGCGCCTGTTCGACCGTATCGCGCGGATCGAGGCGGGATGGACCGCCGACGAAGCGGCGCGGCCGGTGCAGGCGCTGCTGGCCCAACTCGAAGCAAGGCTTTGATCGAACTGGTCCCGACCAAGCATTGACGCGGCGTTAACCAATGTGCGCCAAGGTTCGCCCGGAGTCAGAAGTGGGTGCGCCAATGAAATTCGAACCGATCAGTTCCGCCGCGCAGAATCTCGACCAGTCGGTTGCCAGCGACTGCGGCGAGCTTGCCGTCGGCTGCAGCGATGCCGCGGGCCAGATCCAGCGCGCCACCGACCAGATGCAGCGCCAGATTTCGGAGCTGGGCCGGCTGGAGGATTATGTCGTCAGCCTGGAGGCCGACCAGCGCCAGATCGCCGATTCGACCGACGAGGCGAAGCTGTTGTCGGCGCGCGCGTGCGAACAGCTCGACGCCGGGGCCGAGCGCGTCAATAGCGCCGTCACCGAATTCCGCTCGGTCATCGATCTGGTCGCGCGGCTGGGCACGCATGTAACCAATTTCGCGTCGGTGATGGAGCAGGTGCAGCAGGTCAGCCAGTCGATCGAGCAGATTGCCAAGACCACCAACATGCTCGCGCTTAACGCCGCGATCGAGGCCGAGCGTGCGGGCGATGCCGGCCGCACCTTTGCCGTCGTCGCCGCCGAGGTGAAGAAGCTGGCGCAGAATACGCGCAGCGCCACCGACGAAATCCGTCGTTCGATCGGCAGCCTGTCGACCGAAGCCGCCGGTCTCGTCACCGAAATCCAGTCGGGGGTCGAGCAGTCGGGGCGGGCGGAGGCGCAGTTCGAGACGATCACCGATGCGCTGCACGATGCGACGCATCTCGTCGCGCTGCTCGATGATCAGAGCGACCGTATCGCGCAATCGAGCGCGATGGTGCACGCCAATGGCGCCAAGGTGCGCGAGGCGCTCGACCGCGTCGTCGGATCGGTACGCGACAATGGCGCGACGCTGAACAGGACGCGCGATTCGATCCTGACGATGGAAAATGTATCGAACCGCATGTTCAACGCGGTGATTTCCGCCGGCGTCAGCCCCCAGGACAGCGCGATCGTCGATCTGGCTGCGTCCGTCCGCGACGAATTCGTCGCCTTGGCCGAAGCGGCGCTCGCGCGTGGCGAGCTAACGATGGAACAATTGTTCGACACCAATTATGTGCGCGTGCCGGGATCGAACCCCGAACGCTTCCGTACCAGCCTTTGCGACTGGGCCGACGCCCATTGGCGGCCACTGTTCGACCGCACCGTGGCGCAGCATCCCGAAATCAAGATGTCGTCGGCGGGCGACATGAACGGCTTTCTGCCGACGCATATCACCGAATGTTCGCGCGCGCCGACGGGCGATCTGGAACATGACACCGCGCATTGTCGCAACGGCCGCATCCTGTTCGACGATGTAGACGCGGCGGCAAAGCGCAGCAGCGCGCCCTTCTTCATGTCGGTGTATCGCCAGGAAGGCGACGGCACCAACTATGTGACGGTGCGCAACGTCTATATGCCCGCGGTCATCAACGGTCGCCGCTGGGGCGACGTCGAGGTTGCCTACCAGCTGTAACGGCGGTCTTTGCGAGCGAGGCTGGCTCAGCTACCCTGCCGGCGCGCCATGAAGGCAAGCTTTTCGAACAGCATCACATCCTGTTCATTCTTGAGCAGCGCGCCGTGCAGCGGCGGAATCGCTTTGCCGACGTCGCGGTTCTGCAGCACCTCGAGCGGCATGTCCTCGGCGAGCAGCAGCTTCAGCCAGTCGATGAGCTCGCTGGTCGAGGGCTTTTTCTTGAGCCCGGGTACGTCGCGCACGTCGTAGAAGATGTCCATCGCGCGGCTGACCAGCGTTTTTTGGATGCCGGGGAAGTGGACCTCGACGATTTCGGCCATCGTGTCGCGGTCGGGGAATTTGATGTAGTGGAAAAAACAGCGGCGCAGGAAGGCGTCGGGCAGTTCCTTTTCATTGTTGGAGGTGATGACGACAATCGGGCGTTCGCGCGCGGTCACCGTTTCGTTGGTTTCATAGACGTGGAACGCCATTCGATCGAGTTCCTGAAGCAGATCGTTCGGAAATTCGATATCGGCCTTGTCGATCTCGTCGATCAGCAGCACCGGAAGCTGTTCGGAGGTGAACGCCTCCCACAGCTTGCCCTTTTTGATATAGTTGCGGATGTCGTGGACGCGCTCTTCGCCGAGCTGTCCGTCGCGCAGACGCGCAACCGCGTCATATTCATAGAGGCCCTGCTGCGCCTTGGTCGTCGATTTGATGTTCCAGGTGATCAGCGGCGCACCGAACGCCTTGGCGACTTCCTCGGCCAGCACGGTCTTGCCGGTGCCGGGTTCGCCCTTCACGAGCAACGGGCGGCGCAGCATCGTCGCGGCATTGACCGCGACCTTCAGGTCGTCGGTTGCAATATAGGCGCTGGTTCCTTCGAAGCGCATGGCGGCTCGCCCTTTCCCTTAACGTGAACGTCAACCGGGATGGGCATAGCGAGCGCGAGGGAAGGGTGCAAGCGGAGCGTCGCCACGGCTGCCGCGGCGTGGACGTTCCCGGTCAGGCGTGCGTGCGGCTGGCGGCGCGGGCGGCCATCAGATCCCACAGGCCGGTGTGCTGTGCGATGAGCTGCTGCGCGCCAAAGGCCATCGCGCGCTCGACCGCCGGTGTTTCGGCGACGGCATTGGCAAGACGAGCGGTTTCGCGCAGGTCGGGCAGGGTGCAGCGTGGGACTTTCATGTCAAGCCGCTGGGCACTGATGTCGAGCAGGACGCGGATCGTCCGCCAATCGAGTGTCAGCGCGATCGCCGCGCCAATCGCGCAACCATTGCGATCGGATTCGGCGAGCATGTCGAGCGCCTTGCGCTGCGCGGCGACCGCCGCTTCGCACTGGGCCTGGCCCTGGGTGCTCGGCACCGGACCGACTGCGGCCGCGATTTTCGACAGGAAGGCGCGTTCCTGCGCAAAGGCTTGCGCGGTTTCATCCATCCATTTGCGCGATGCCGCATCGACCGCCTTGCGCGCCGCGCTGTCGACGATGCCGGGATAGCGGCCGTGGAGCAGGCAGAGAAAATGGACCGCGTCGGCAAGGTTGCGCATCGCGTCGGGGCCGCTCGACAGCGCACCCGATTTGACATGGCCGTGCGCGCCCGTTCCCTCGCTCGCGACGAGCGTGTCGAGCAGTTCGGCAATGCCGCGCGGCTGGGCCTGGGGCTGGGGCGACTGGCTCAAGGCTGCATCCTCGTCTGTTGCGGCGGCTCTTGCGACCGGCGCCGTTGCAAATCAGGGATCAGCATTAGCCGAACGTCGTAAACGTCGCGTTTATGAGGGGCGAGCGATTTCAGGCGCTTCTGTCCCACTCCTGCACAGCGGGCCTCGGTTCGACGCGCAAAGGGACCGGCAGCGGGTTGAGCTGCCGGTCCCTGCGCTGTTGCGGTCAAGTGGAGCGCCGCAACATGGGCGGGGCCGGTGCAAGGGAGAGGGAGAGCCGGCCCCGGTTCGAATCAGGCGGCGAGCGCGAGTTCCTCGGCCTTTTCGGCCTTGGCTGCCGGCGCCGCTTCGGTGAGCGCCGGGGCGTCGGCCGTATCGGCAGCGCGCTGCGACGGGAAGAAGAAGCGCGACGCGAGCACGATCAGGCCGAGGCCGAAATAGGCCGCGAAGGTCTGCACCGGGAAGAAGAAGAGCGGTGCGACGAACGCGAGACGCAGATACAGGGGGTTGAAGCCGAAATCCTGGCCCACCGCTTCGCAGATGCCGAAGAAGGTGTCCTGGCGGGAGAAGATATTCTGGTTTTCGTTTGCCATCGTTCGGTCTTTCCTCTTGGCGGCGGTGGGGAGGCCGCTCCTGCCCATGACTAAGCAATGGGCGTGCCAATTGGTCATTCTCTCCATTTTCCGGGCTTTTTTGCATCCCTGCTCGAGGAATACGCCCGTATTTGTTGAAATTATTCCCATCAATCGGGACAATGTGCCAATCGGCGTGATCGCCTGAACCGAGGCTGAAGCGATACGCCAACGGCGTCTCATCTGGTTGGGAAAGATGAAAATTTTAAGATGCTGTGCCAGGTTTTTGTGCGGTGCAGCAAAAATGTCACGCCGAGGCCGAAGCAAAACACCCCGCCGGTTGGGGCGGGGTGTCTGATTTTTCGGTACGGATCGACCTATTGGTCGAGGAAGCTGCGCATCTTGCGGCTGCGGCTCGGATGCTTGAGCTTGCGCAGCGCCTTCGCCTCGATCTGGCGGATACGTTCGCGCGTCACGCTGAACTGCTGGCCGACCTCTTCTAGGGTATGGTCGGTGTTCATGCCGATGCCGAAGCGCATGCGGAGAACACGCTCCTCGCGCGGCGTAAGCGAGGCCAAAACTCGCGTAACCGTCTCCTTGAGGTTCGACTGCACTGCGGCGTCGACCGGGATGACCGCGTTCTTGTCCTCGATGAAATCGCCGAGGTGGCTGTCTTCCTCGTCGCCGATCGGCGTTTCGAGGCTGATCGGCTCCTTGGCGATCTTCATCACCTTGCGGACCTTTTCGAGCGGCATCGACAGACGCTCGGCCATTTCCTCCGGCGTCGGCTCGCGGCCGCTTTCGTGGAGGAACTGACGGCTGCAGCGCACCAGCTTGTTGATCGTCTCGATCATGTGGACCGGGATGCGGATCGTGCGCGCCTGGTCGGCGATCGAGCGGGTGATCGCCTGCCGGATCCACCAGGTCGCATAGGTGCTGAACTTGTAGCCGCGGCGGTATTCGAATTTGTCGACCGCCTTCATCAGGCCGATATTGCCTTCCTGAATGAGGTCGAGGAACTGCAGGCCGCGGTTGGTGTATTTCTTCGCGATCGAGATCACGAGACGCAGGTTCGCCTCGACCATTTCCTTCTTGGCGATGCGCGCTTCGCGCTCGCCCTTCTGGACCATGTTCACGACGCGGCGGAACTCGGGCAGGCTCATGCCCGCCGCCTGGGCGATTTCCGAAATCTCGGTCCGGATGCGGTCGACCGCCGCGCCCTCATTCTCGGCGAACGCCGCCCACTTCTTGTCGAGCTTGCCGACTTCGTCGAGCCAGTTTTCTTCGAGCTCGCGCCCGACATAATGGTCGAGGAAGGCCTTGCGCGGCACCTTGTGGCGTTCGGCAAGGCGCAGCATCTGGCCGCCGAGCGCAGTCAGGCGCCGGTTGTAGCTGTAAAGCTGGTCGACCAGATATTCGATCTTGGTGCCGTGGAACTGCACGCTTTCGACCTGCGCGGTAAGTTCCTCGCGCAGCTTGTGATATTTCTTTTCCTGCGCGTCGGGGAAGTCGCCCGCCGTCGACAGCGCCTCGAGCCGGGCGTCCTGAAGCTTCTGGAACGCCTTGAAGCTCTTGGTGATATTGGCGAATTTCTCGAGCGCGTCGGGCTTGAGCAATTCTTCCATTGCGGCGAGGCTCAGCGTGTTGTCCTCGTCGTCTTCCTCAAAGCTTTCGCGCTTGCCCGACGAGCCTTCGCCGTCCTCGTCATCGCCGTCAGCCGAAGGTTCTTCCTCGACCTCGTCCTCGTCCTTGAACGAGACGCCCGCGGTCTTTTCGCTGATTTCGCCGTCGTCGCCTTCGCCCTCGTCATCAAGGTTTTCGGGCGCCGGATCCTTCGACAGCATCGCTTCGAGGTCGACGATCTCGCGCAGTTGCATGTCGCCGTTGTTGAGCGCGTTCGACCATTCGATGATCGCGTTGAAGGTCAGCGGGCTTTCGCACAGGCCGAGGATCATCGTGTCGCGGCCCGCCTCGATGCGCTTCGCGATCGCGATTTCGCCTTCGCGGCTCAAAAGCTCGACCGCGCCCATTTCGCGCAGGTACATGCGCACCGGGTCGTCGGTGCGATCGACCGTTTCCTTCTTCTTTTCGATCGCGGGATTGGACACCGAACCGGTGTTGGCGCTGACGTCGATATCGTCATCGCTTTCCTGTTCGGCTTCTTCCTGCACATCCTCGTCGCTTTCGACGATGTTGATGCCCATGTCAGAAATCGCTGACATGATATCCTCGATCTGCTCCGAAGACATCTGATCCTGCGGCAGGGCTTCGTTGAGCTCGTCGTAGGTCAGGTAGCCGCGCTTCTTGCCGCGCGCGATCAGCTTTTTGACGTCGGCCTCGTTGAGGTCGATCAGCGGCGCGTCGGTGTCGGCTTCGGTGTTCTTGGTGGCCATATGCTTCAGTCGTTCCTGCCTTGGGGCAATATATGTCAGCTCTGGCTGCTGTCGGACAGCGCGGCCAGGCGGCGGGTTAGTTCCTCATCCATCGCGCGCAGCTTTTGCTGTCGGGCATGGCCCTCGTCGTCCATCGTGCGCATATAGTCCGCGGTCGCCTCGGCAAGCCGAGCGCGGATTTCGGGCTGCGTCACGAGCACGCCGATATATTCGTCAAGGTCACGCAGCGCGATTTCCCGAGCCGCTTCAACCTCTTCGCCTTCGAGCCTTCGATTGAATGAGAAGTGCATTCCGTCGGCTCTGAGCAATGTCGTCGCCCTATTATACACTTTCATTGGCTCCAATATGGCAAGCAACCCCTCGGTATCAAGCCCTTCTTGCGCTGCCGCGCTGTCAAGTATTGCGCGGAGCAGTTCGGCGTCGGCAGAATCGGGCACAGCGAGCCGAATGAGCGCCTCTTCATTGCGGGCGATCGCCTGTGGATAGCGGAGCAGTCCGCCAAGCAACGCCGCGGCAAGCGGCGCTGCGATTCCGGCCTTGCCGATGGAACGCGTCTCGTCGGCCGGAGGTTGCAGGCGCGGGTCGGGCGCGAAGCGGCGCCCGCCCCCGCGCGATGCCTGCGGCGCCCAGGGAACGCGCCCGCCACGCTCGGCGCGCGGGCGCGCGAACAGCGCGTCGAGCCGCTCCCGAAACGCCTCGCGATAATGGTGCCGCACGTCGGCATCCTGGATCGCGTCGGCATGGGCGAGCAGCCGCGTCTTGAGCGCCGCGCGCTCTTCGGGGGTGGTGAGCGGCCCCGCCGCAACCTCATGTGCCCACAGCCGTTCGACGAGCGGCTGCGCTTCGTCGAGGATGGCTGTAAAGCCTGCGGCGCCCTTGGCGCGAACAAGATCGTCCGGATCCTGCCCCGCAGGCAGGGTCGCGAAGGCAAGGCTGAAGCCCGGGCGGAGCAGTGGCAGTGCCCGCGTTGCCGCGCGCATCGCGGCCTTTTGCCCGGCATTGTCGCCGTCGAAGCACAGCAGCGGCACCGGCACCATCCGCCACAGCATGCCAAGCTGGTTCTCGGTCAGCGCGGTGCCGAGCGGCGCGACGGCGTCGGCGATCCCCGCCTCGGCAAGAGCGATGACGTCCATATAGCCTTCGACGACGATCACCCGGTTCGTCTGCCGCGAGGCGGGGCTTGCCTTGTCGAGGTTGAAGAGCGTGCGCCCCTTGTCGAAGAGCGGCGTATCGGGCGAGTTCAGATATTTGGGCTCGCCGTCGCCAAGGATACGGCCGCCGAACGCGATGACGCGCCCGCGCGCATCGCGGATCGGGATCATCAGCCGGCCGCGGAACCGGTCATAGGGTTCCTTGTCGTCGACCGCGATGAGCATGCCGGACTCCACCAGCATCGCGGTCGGGAATTTCTTGAGCGCCTCTTTCAGCGCGCTGCGGCTGTCGGGGGCGAGGCCGAAGGCAAAGGCGCGGCGGGTGGCGTCCGAAATGCCGCGCCTCGCCAGATAGTCGCGCGCCGGGGCGCCGTTGGTGCTTTCAAGCTGCTGCGCGAACCAGTCGGCGGCGCCCTGCACCACGTCGCGCAGACTCGCCTGCTCCTCGGCCTTTTTCGCGGCGCGCGGGTCGGGCGCGGGGACGTCCATCCCCGCCTCGGCAGCGAGTTCCTTTACCGCGTCCATGAACGACAGGCCGCGCTGGTCGGTCATCCAGCGGATCGCATCGCCATGCGCCGAGCAGCCGAAGCAGTGGTAGAAGCCCTTTTCGTCGTTGATCGTGAAACTGGGGGTCTTTTCGTTATGGAAGGGGCAACAGGCCTTATACTCGCGCCCCGCACGCGTGATCTTCACCGTCCGCCCGATGAGGGTCGACAGCGTGATCCGCGAGCGCAGTTCATCCAGCCATTGCGGGGTGAGGGTCAATCTTTTTCCCTCTCATTTATGGGAGGGGTCGGGGGAGGGCATATTTCAAGGACGGCCTCGATCTCGGTCACGACACCCTCGATCCGTTCCAACACGTCATTGTTCCAGAAACGGATCACCCGATATCCCTGAGCTTGCAAATAGGCGGTGCGTGCTTCGTCTTTCGCTACATCAACCGTGTGCTGGCCGCCATCGACTTCGATAACGAGCTTTGCAGAACGCGAAACAAAATCGCAGATGAACGGTCCGATCGGAAATTGGCGATTGAAGCGGGCGCCTCCAACCTTGCGGGCGCTCAGTCGCGCCCAAAGTGCTCGTTCGGCAGGCGTGGCATTGAGGCGCAGTTCGCGGGAGCGTGCGGTTGGACGCTTGTAGCCCTTATCCAACAGGCCCTCCCCCGACCCCTCCCGCAAGCGGGAGGGGAGAATATGCGTTGGCGGCCCATCCAGTTCCCCTCCCATTTGCGGGAGGGGCCAGGGGCGGGCCGTTTTCAAATCAGCTCAGCGCCGCCTTCACCCATCCGCTTGCCTTGCTCATGTCGAGCTGGCTGCCGTGGCGGTCTTTCACCGCCGCCATCACCTTGCCCATTTCCTTGACGCTGGTCGCGCCGAGTTCGGCGACGATCGCGCGGATTGCGGCGGTGGCGTCGGCTTCGGAAAGCTGGGCGGGCAGGAAATCCTCGATAACCACGACCTCGGCCGCTTCGGCGTCGGCAAGTTCCTGGCGGCCGCCCTGTTCGTACATGGCGATCGATTCGCGGCGCTGCTTGACCATCTTCTGGAGGACGTCGGTGACGAGCACATCGTCGTCGGCCGGCGCCGTGCCGGTGCGCAGTTCGATGTCGCGGTCCTTGATCTTGGCCAGCATCAGCCGGATGGTGCCCAAACGCGCCTTGTCGCCGGCCTTCATCGCGGCAACCTGCGCAGCCTTGATGTCATCGCGAATCATGCGTGTCCCCATGTGCTGCAAATTTCGGAAAGAGCCTCTCTAGCGGGAAGATTCCAAATCCGATAGCTTGTGAATCACTTTTTTGCCGCCTACTTGGTCGGCCGTTTAGCCCCCCGTCCGGAGCAGTTTAAATGGCACCAGCCAATCCATCCGCCGCGCCTTCTGGAGCGACCGGCGTCCTCGTTCTTGCCGATGGCACGGTCCTGTGGGGCGTGGGCTATGGCACCGCCGGGGCGGGTGTCGGCGAAATCTGTTTCAACACCGCGATGACCGGATATCAGGAGATACTGACCGACCCGAGCTATGCCGGGCAGATCATTACCTTCACCTTTCCGCACATCGGCAATGTCGGCGCGAATCCCGAGGATATCGAACGCAGCGCACGGGCGGCCATCGGCTGCATCACCCGCGAACTGCCGACCGCGCCGAGCAATTTCCGCAGCGTCCAGACGCTGCCCGAATGGATGGCCGAACAGGGCCTGATCGGGCTGGCCGGCATCGACACGCGCGCGCTGACCCGCCGCATCCGCGATGCGGGCGCCCCCAATGGCGTGATCGCGCACAGCCCCGACGGCAAATTCGACATCGACGCGCTGCTGGCGATGGCGCGCGGTTGGCCGGGGCTGGAGGGCATGGACCTGGCGAAGGAGGTCAGCCGCACGGATACGGGTGATTGGGATGCGGGGACTTGGACGCTGGGCAAGGGGTATGCTCCTCCCCTCCTGCATGCGGGAGGAGCCGGCGGTCGGCCAACGTCTGCACCGATATCTGAGAACATGCCCACCCCTAACCAATCCCGCGAGCGGGAGGGGGATAGCAGACCTCATGTCGTCGCGATCGATTATGGCGCGAAGGACAATATCTTCCGTAACCTCGTGAAGGCCGGCGCGCGCGTCACCGTGGTCCCCGCGACCGCGACACTCGACGACGTGCTGAGCCACCAGCCCGCGGGCGTGTTCCTGTCGAATGGCCCCGGCGACCCCGCGGCGACCGGCGAATATGCGGTGCCGGTGATCCAGGGGCTGCTCGAGCGGGGTGTGCCGATCTTCGGCATCTGCCTCGGCCACCAGATGCTCGCTATCGCGGCGGGGGCCAAGACCATCAAGATGCACCAGGGCCACCGCGGCGCGAACCATCCGGTGCAGCGCGTCGGCGGCGATTTTGCGGACGGCGCGGTCGAGATCACCAGTATGAACCACGGCTTCGCAGTGGACGCCGCGACACTGCCCGCAGGCGTGGTCGAGACGCACAAGAGCCTGTTCGACGGATCGAACTGCGGCATCGCGATCATGGGCAAGCAGGCGTTCAGCGTGCAATATCACCCCGAGGCGAGCCCGGGGCCGCAGGACAGCTTCTATCTGTTCGAGAAGTTTGTGGGTGGGTTGAAGTGATTGCTCGCGCCGTTACGGCAATCACGCTTATGCTGACATTGGCGGGATGCGCGGCCAGCCCCACAGATTCCGACGCGGAAAGATTGAAGGCGGGGCTGGCACGTGTGGAGACACAATGCGGCGCGAAGCCTGGCACGTTAAAACTCGATAGCGATAACTTGGTCGCAGTGATGCCGACGCCGGATGCAAAATACGAAACGATCGATTGCGTGTTTCGAGAGCTGAAGAAGCCAGAATTCTCGGACCACATCAAACTCGGCTTCGTCGGCAACGAATCATACGCAGCAGAAGAACAGAAATAATGCCCAAAAGAACCGACATCCAATCCATCCTCGTCATCGGCGCCGGCCCGATCGTGATCGGTCAGGCGTGCGAGTTCGACTATTCGGGGACGCAGGCGATCAAGGCGCTGAAGGAGGAGGGCTATCGCATCGTCCTCGTCAACTCCAACCCGGCGACGATCATGACCGATCCCGAGCTGGCCGACGCCACGTACGTGGAGCCGATTACGCCCGAGATCGTCGCCAAGATCATCGAAAAAGAGCGCCCGGATGCGGTACTGCCGACGATGGGCGGGCAGACCGCTCTGAACACCGCGCTGGCTTTGTTCAACGACGGCACCTTGACCAAATATGGCGTCGAGATGATCGGCGCCGATGCCGAGGCGATCGACAAGGCCGAGGACCGGATCAAGTTCCGCGACGCGATGGACAAGATCGGGCTGGAAAGTGCGCGCTCGGGCATCGCGCACACGCTCGACGAGGCGTTCGCGGTGCTCGAACGCACCGGCCTGCCCTCGATCATCCGGCCCAGCTTCACCATGGGCGGCACCGGCGGCGGCATCGCATACAACCGCGAGGAGTTCGAGCATATCGTTCGCGGCGGCCTGATCGCCTCGCCCACCACCGAAGTCCTGATCGAGGAATCGCTCCTCGGCTGGAAAGAATATGAGATGGAGGTGGTGCGCGACCGCAAGGACAATTGCATCATCATCTGTTCGATCGAAAATGTCGATCCAATGGGCGTCCACACCGGCGACAGCATCACCGTCGCCCCCGCGCTGACGCTGACCGACAAGGAATATCAGATCATGCGCAACGCGAGCATCGCGGTGCTGCGCGAGATCGGGGTCGAAACCGGCGGGTCGAACGTGCAGTTCGCGGTCAATCCGAAGGACGGCCGCCTGATCGTGATCGAGATGAACCCGCGCGTGTCGCGCTCCTCGGCGCTCGCGTCGAAGGCGACGGGCTTTCCGATCGCCAAGGTCGCGGCGAAGCTCGCGGTCGGCTACACGCTCGACGAAATCTTGAACGACATCACCGGGGTGACCCCGGCGTCGTTCGAGCCGACGATCGACTATGTCGTCACCAAGATCCCGCGCTTTGCCTTCGAAAAGTTCAAGGGCGCCGAGCCCTTGCTGTCGACGGCGATGAAGTCGGTCGGCGAGGTGATGGCGATCGGCCGCACGATCCATGAATCGATGCAGAAAGCGCTGCGCGGGCTGGAGACCGGATTGTCGGGCTTCAACTTCGTCGATCGGCTGGTCGGCGCGAGCCACGAACAATTGAAAAGCGAACTGGCGCAGCGCACTCCAGACCGGCTGCTGATCGCGGCGCAGGCGATCCGCGAGGGCGTGTCGCTCGCCGAGATCAACCGCATCGCGGGCTATGACATGTGGTTCCTCGATCGCATCGCAGAGATTGTCGAGGCCGAGAACGGCGTGCTCGAAAATGGTCTGCCACGCGATGCCGAGGGGCTGCGCCGGCTGAAGGCGATGGGCTTTTCGGACAAAAGGCTCGCCTATCTGGCGCTGCAGTCGGCGCATCTGCGGCCCGGCACCGGCGCGGCGGCGGCGCGCGGCAGCGGGCTGATTCACGAGGCAGTGAAGGCGATGACCGGCGGCGTCACCGAAGGCGAGGTGCGGAGCCTGCGCCACAAGCTCGGCGTGCGGCCGGTGTTCAAGACCATCGACACCTGCGCCGCCGAATTCGCCGCCAAAACGCCCTATCTCTATTCGACCTATGAAGCCCCGACCTTCGGCGAGCCCGAGAATGAGGCGAACCCGTCGGACCGCAAGAAGATCGTCATTCTCGGCGGCGGGCCGAACCGGATCGGGCAGGGGATCGAGTTCGATTATTGCTGCTGCCACGCCTGCTTCGCGCTTGGAGAGGCGGGCTATGAAACGATCATGGTCAACTGCAACCCCGAAACGGTGTCGACCGACTATGACACGTCGGACCGCCTCTATTTCGAACCGCTGACCGCCGAGGATGTGCTCGAAATATTGCACGTCGAGCAGTCGAAGGGCGAGCTTGTGGGCGTGATCGTCCAGTTCGGCGGCCAGACGCCGCTCAAGCTCGCGCAGGCGCTCGAGGAAGCGGGCATCCCGATCCTCGGCACCTCGCCCGACGCGATCGACCTCGCCGAAGACCGCGAACGCTTTGCGGCGCTGGTCAACAAGCTGGGCCTCAAGCAGCCCGAGAACGGCATCGCGCGCAGCCGCGAAGAAGCCGTCGCGGTCGCGGCGCGCATCGGTTACCCGGTGCTCACGCGCCCCTCTTATGTGCTCGGCGGCCGCGCGATGGAGATCGTCGACGATCAGGCGCAGCTCGAAAATTACATCGAGACCGCGGTGCAGGTGTCGGGTGATTCGCCCGTGCTGATCGACCGCTATCTGCGCGACGCGATCGAGGTCGATGTCGATGCGCTGTGCGACGGCACCGATGTCGTAGTGGCCGGGGTACTCCAGCATATCGAGGAAGCGGGCGTCCATTCGGGCGACAGCGCCTGTTCGATCCCGCCGTACAGTCTGCCCGCCGACATCGTCGCCGAGATCGAGCGGCAGACCGACGCGCTGGCGCGCGCCCTCAACGTCCGCGGGCTGATGAACGTGCAATATGCGGTGAAGGATGGTGAGGTCTACCTGATCGAGGTCAACCCGCGCGCGAGCCGCACCGTGCCCTTTGTCGCCAAGGCGGTGGGTTCGCCGATCGCCAAGATCGCGGCGCGGGTGATGGCGGGCGAACGCCTTGCCGATCTGCCGAAGATCAATCGCGACATCGACCATGTCGCGGTCAAGGAAGCGGTTTTCCCCTTCGCGCGCTTCCCTGGCACCGACCCGGTGTTGTCGCCTGAAATGAAGTCCACCGGCGAAGTCATGGGAATCGATAGCGATTTCAATCTCGCCTTTGCCAAGGCACAGCTCGGCGCGGGAGACCGCCTGCCGACCGACGGGCGGCTCTTCGTGTCGGTGAAGGACAGCGACAAGCCGCGCATCGTCGCGTCGGTGAAGCAGCTCGCCGCCTGGGGGTGGCAGGTGATCGCGACCGGCGGCACCGCCGACTATCTGGCGGGGCAGGGCATCGACGTCGAACGGGTGAACAAGGTCGCCGAAGGTCGTCCGCACATCGTCGACCGGATCAAGGACGGCGATGTGCAACTGATCTTCAACACGACCGAGGGGTGGCAGTCGCTCCAGGACTCGCAGTCGATCCGCGCCTCGGCGCTCGCGGCCGACGTCGCCTATTATACGACGGCGGCGGGCAGCGATGCCGCAACCCATGCGATTGGCGCGCTGCGCTCGCACTCTCTTGAAGTAAAGCCGCTTCAGGACTATTATTGAGGGACCGCTTCATCTCCCTACATTGACGGAAACAGCGGCTCAGCCGCCCCGGCGAAGTTTCGCTGGCGGTGGATTATTGACGAAGGACAACAGGATAATGGCAAGCGTTGAAAAGGTTCCGATGCTGCAGGAAGGCTATGAGAAGCTGAGCGCGCAGCTCGCCACTCTCAAAGCCGAACGCCCCCTCATCGTCGATGCGATCGAGGAAGCGCGCGCGCATGGCGACCTTTCGGAAAATGCCGAATATCACGCCGCGAAGGAACGCCAGGGCCAGGTCGAAGCGACCATCGGCGATCTGGAGGACAAGCTGTCGCGTGCGCAGGTCATCGACCCGACGACGCTGTCGGGCGACCGCATCGTATTCGGTGCGACGGTGACGCTCGCCGACGAGGACGACAAGCCGGTCAAATATCAGATCGTGGGGCAGGCCGAGGCCGACGCCAAGGTGGGCAAGATCAGCTATAATTCGCCGCTTGGCCGCGCGCTGATCGGCCGCAAGGTCGATGACGAGATCGAAGTCACCGTTCCGGCGGGCGACAAATATTATCTCGTCACGAAGATCGAATTCATCTGACGATCGCGCCGAAATGAAACCGCAGGACGCACCGCTGGTCACGGGAGTTTCCGTGCTATGCGCGGTGATCTTCATCCTGCTGTCGATCAGCGGCTATCAGGTCGAGGCGATCGTGCGCGCGGGTTTCATTCCCGCGCGCTTTGCGATGGAGCCGATTGCGGCGCCGGGCTTTTTCGTGCCCTTCGCGCTCACCCCGCTGACCTCCGCTTTACTGCACGGCGGCATCCTCCACCTGGTGTTCAATCTGGTCGTCTTGCTGTTCATCGGCCGCCAGCTCGAAGCGCCGCTGGGGACGAAGGCGATGGCGGTATTGCTCGTCGCCGGCGCCTATGCGGGGGCCTTCGCGCAATATCTGGCCGATCCGCAATCGCCGGTGCCGATGATCGGCGCCTCGGGCGCGATTTCGGCGCTGATCGCGGTGTTCGCGCTGATTTTCAGTCGCTCCGAGACGCAGGCGCTGGGACCGATTCCGGCGCATTGGGTGCGCGCACTATGGCTGGCGGCAGCATGGATCGGGGTGCAGGTCCTGATCGGCTTTGCGGGCGGCGCGGGATTCGGCCTCGTCGCGATCTGGGCACATGTCGGCGGCTTCCTCGCGGGGATATTGCTCGCACGGCCGTTGCTGCGCTGGCGCTTCGGCGCGCGCTGACCGTCAGGACAGCGCGAGCAGCCCGCCCGCGAGCAGCATCGCGACGCGCACGTCGATACCGCAGCCTTCGGCGCGCTTTGCGGCGATAAAGGGGGCGATTTCGGGCAGCGGGACGCGGTGGACCGCAATGTCCTCGCCATCGACGCCGCCGCCTTCGCCGACCTTGGTCAGCCCGGTCGCGCGGAGCAGGGTGAAGCTTTCGCTGACCATGCCGGGCGAACTGTAGAATTCGCCGACGGTCAGCCACTCGGTCGCGCGGTAGCCCGTTTCCTCTTCGAGTTCGCGCACCGCGGCAAGCTCGGGCGCCTCGCCCGCGCTGTCGTCCCCGACAAGCCCCGCGGGCAGTTCGAGGCAATATTTGCCGAGCGGGACGCGATATTGTTCGACCAGCAGGATGTGCCGCCCGTCGGCGTCCTCGTCGATCGCCAGGATCACCGCGGCGTGAATGCCGCGCGACCGCGACACATATTCCCAATTGCCTTGCTGTTTCACCGTGATGAAGCGGCCTTCCCAGCGCGTTTCGACGGGCGTGCCGGCTGCGGGGCGGGTCATATCGTCTCCGTCGGCGAAAGGGTAAGGATCAAAGCTCGATCAGCCGGTCGGGCAGCTCGTTGGGGTTGCCGTCGCTCTTCGGGAAATGTTCGGCCAGCACAATACCCATGCGGCGGACCGCCTCGGCCATGCCATGGCCCGGACGACCGGCGCGCACCTCGTCGATCAGCGCTTCCATCGCTTCACCCCATATCGAGGGCGCGACCTTGGCGGCGATCGCTTCGTCGGCGACGATGTCGGCGCGATGTTCGCGCAGGCTAACATAGAGCAGGATGCCGGTGCGGCCCATTGTCTTCGCCTCGGTCCCGACCTTGAACAGGTCGATGGCGCGGGCGCGGACGCGCGCGGCGAGGATCGCGCGCGGCGTCAGCCACAGGCGCAGCGGGCGCCACAGCAGGACCAGCCAGACGCCGATCCATTTGAGCACCCCGACCGCGATGACGGTGCCGAGCCATTTATTGGCGGTCAGTTCATGCCCCCAGCCCCCGCTCAGCCGGTAGTAGAGACCCTGATAGAAATCGGGAAAAAGCGCGATCACCGACATGGCGATAAAGGCGATGACGCTCGCCCAGACGAGCGCGACATCGTCATAGTCGTTCGACTGCGCGGCGATCACCGTGACGATCTCGCCATCGGTGTGCCGTTCGGCCTCGGCGACCGCGGCGGTCACGATGTCGTGATCGGCTTCGCTGACATGGCTGACTTTCATTGCGCGTCCCCCTTACCAGCCGCCCGAGGCACCGCCGCCGCCGAAGCTGCCGCCCCCGCCCGAAAAGCCGCCTCCGCCGCCGAAGCCGCCCCCGCCGCCCCAGGAACCACCGCCCCAGCCGCCACCCGAACCGCCGCCCCAGTCATTGTCGCCCCAGATGATGATCGGGGCGCCGCCCCATGGGCGATGCTTGCGATGCCGCCGTCCACGACGCCCGAAGGCGCCGAGCATCGGCAGGATGAAAAAGAAGAAGATGATGAAGGCCACGAAGATCAGCCCGCCGATATTTCCATTGTCGGCGCGGTCGCGCTCGGCCTTCGCGGCCGACGCGGCGCGCGCCGCGGCTTCCTCCGGCGGCAGCTGGATCTGCTCGGCGATTGCATTCACGCCGTCCTGGATGCCGCCGGGCATGTCGCCGGCCTTGAATTTGGGCGTCACCACGTCGCGGATGATCCGGCCCGACAGCGCGTCGGTCAGCACGGGTTCAAGCCCATAGCCGACCGAGATGTTCATCCTCCGTTCGTTGGGGGCGATCAGGAAAACGACGCCGTCGTTATTCTCCTTGCCGCCGATGCCCCACGCGCGGCCGAGCTTGTAGCCATAGTCGCTGATGTCATTGCCATCGAGGCTGTTCACCGTCGCAACGACGAGCTGATGCCCCGTGGTCTTTTCCAGTTGTTCGAGCTGGACGGTCAGATTGGCTTCCTCGGCCGCCGGAATGATATCCGCCTGATCGACGACGCGCCCGCTGAGCTTGGGGAAATCCTGCGCCGCCGCGGGCGCAGCCGTCAGCAACAGCAGCCCGGAGAGGGCCGCCGTTGCTATGGAACGAAGCTGGGCGATCAGGCCCACCTTATTGACCGAAATCGACCTTGGGCGCGACGTTCGCGTTGGGATCGACCGCCTTATAGGGGGTCATCGGCTTGGCGCCGTGGACGATCTTGGCGCCGATTATGTCGGGGAAGGTGCGGATCGTCGTGTTATAGTCCTGCACCGCAGCGTTATAGTCCTGGATCGTTACGTTGATGCGGTTTTCGGTTCCCTCGAGCTGGGTCATCAGGTCGGCAAAGCGCGCCTGGCTCTTGAGCTCGGGATATTGTTCGACGGTAACGAGCAGGCGGCCGAGTGCGCTCGACACATTGCCCTGCGCCTGCTGGAAGGCCTGAACCTTCGCGGGGTCTTCCAGGTCGTCGGTGCTCAGCTTCACCTGCGTCGCCGATGCGCGCGCCTGGATGACGCCTTCGAGCGTCGATTGCTCGATCTTCGCGGCACCCTTGGCGGTTTCGACGAGGTTGGGGATCAGGTCGGCGCGGCGCTGATAGGCGGCTTCGACATTGGCCCATTTGGCCTTCGCGGCTTCTTCCTTGGTCGGAACGCTGTTGATGCCGCAGGCCGACAGGCTCATCGCGGCGGCCGGAACAATCAGCCAGCGGGCGGAACGATAGGACATGGTCATCAGGCTCCCTCAGGCGGCGTTTTGCCGCAACAATACACATAATAGGATGCCCCTTGCTTTTGCGCAATGACCGGCGCACCACCATGACGGCAGGATCAGCAGTTCGGGGAGCAATAAGATGCTGAACGAGTTCAAGGAATTTATCGCGCGCGGCAATGTCATCGATCTGGCGGTCGGCGTCATCATCGGCGGCGCGTTCGCGACGATCACCGGATCGCTGACCGAGGACGTCATCATGCCCCTCGTCGGCTGGCTGTTCGGCGGGGTCGATTTTTCGAGCAAGTTCATCCTGCTCGGCAGCATTCCCGACGGCATCGCCGCGACCGACTATGCAGCCTTGAAAAAGGCGGGCGTCGCGATGATCGGCTATGGTGCCTTCATTACGGCGGTGATCAACTTCCTGATTTTGGCATGGATCATCTTTCTGCTCGTGCGGGCAGTGAACAAGGTGGTGCGCAAGGAAGCGCCGGCCGAAGCGCCCGCGGGGCCGAGCGAGGTCGATCTGCTCACCGAAATCCGCGACGAACTGCGCAAGAAATAGCATTTCATCGCGCGCCGGCGTGGGTCCGGTGTCGATTCAGGACGAAAGGCCCGCCTGCGCTCTTCCAAAGTGCGGGCGGGCTTCCTATATGGGGAGAGCCGGTTTCGACCGGCTATGAGGATAAATGGTGTCGTGGAATAGACACAGCGGACCCGGGGGCAGTACCCGGCGGCTCCACCACAAGCCCGCGTCCTTTTCGAAGGGGTGCGCGGGCTTCTGACGGGGCCGAACCAGGATCGACGTGTGTTCAAAGACGATGTTTTCTTCCGGGCTGAGTAACCCGTTAAAGGCTCAAAACCAATAGGTGCTAACGATAACGAAGCACTCGCTCTTGCTGCCTAACCGATAAGCCTCACGGCCTAAGGTTAGACAAATAGAACGCGGTTCGGACCGAACCGGGCAACAGAATCGGATACCAGCGGCTGGGGACGAGCCGGGCAACAGAATCGTCCCACCTTTCCCTTTTTCAGCTGCCGCCTCTCGCGTCGCCCCTGCGACGGCGTCTCGTCAATGCGCGCCGTCGCATTGACCATGATCGCCCAGCGCCTCGATCACCCGGCAATCGCCGGCCAAGCCGCCGCGGCAGCGGCCGACGATGCGGGTCAATTCATCGCGCAGCGCCGAAAGCTGTGCGATCTTCGCCTCGACCTGTTCCAGATGCGCGGACGCGATGCGATCGGCGTCGGTGCAGTCACGCTCGGGATGATCGGAGAGGTCGAGCAGCGAGCGGATTTCCTCGATCGTGAAGCCCAGTTCGCGCGAGTGGCGCACGAAGCGCAGCCGCGCGCGATGCGCGTCGTCATAGCTGCGGTAATTGGCATCGGTCCGCGCCGGGGCGGGAAGGAGGCCGATCCGCTCGTAATAGCGGATTGTTTCGATGTTGGTGCCAGTGGCACGCGACAGTTCGCCGATCTTCATCGCTTGACCCTGTAGTTGCTACAGGGTGCATATAGGAGGCCGACTCGAAGAACCAAGCGGCCGCCCGGCAATTCCTGCGGCGGCCGAGACGGAAGGAGATGCAGGCGATGGCCGACCAATGCTGCGCCGAAAAAAGCGGAGCGACCGCGCTGAACGACCCCAAGTGGCGGCGCATCCTGTGGATCGCGCTGCTGATCAACGGGGCGATGTTCCTCGTCGAAATCGTCGCGGGCGTCGCAGCCGATTCGCGCGCGCTGCAGGCCGATGCGCTCGATTTTCTGGGCGACAGCGCCAATTATGCGATCAGCCTGACGGTCGCCGGCATGGCGATCGCATGGCGCGCACGCGCGGCGATGCTGAAGGCTGCGACGATGCTGGCGTTCGGGCTGTGGATATTGGCGTCGACGATCTGGGGCTTCATCGGCGGCAGCGCACCGCATGCCGAAACGATGGGGATGATCGGCGTCGTCGCGCTCGCCGCCAATGTCGCGGTCGCGCTGATGCTCTATCGCTACCGGACCGGCGACGCCAATATGCGCTCGGTCTGGATATGCTCGCGCAACGATGCGATCGGCAATCTGGCGGTGATGGCGGCGGCGCTCGGCGTGTTCGGCACCGGGCAGGGCTGGCCCGACCTTTTGGTGGCCGCGATCATGGCGCTGCTTGCCATATGGGGAAGCGCCCAAGTCTTCCGCCACGCGCGCCGCGATCTCGCCGCCGACTGACGCGCATCGCCAGACAGGCACCATTCGTATGCGCCGCGCGGAACCGAACCGGCGGCAAAGCATTTCCCCGCTTTGCCTTCGCCGGTCAGGAGCATATCGTGGCGCACAAGATGCGGATCAGGGGCGCCTTGCACTTCGGCCCGGCGCGCGCGTGCCGACGGCCGCGCGCAGGATGGAGGCACGCGCGTGGCTGATCCCGCAGCGCCCGCGGCAGCCGGCGGCGCCTATGTGTTCAAGCCGCACGAACGCCCGATCATGCCGGGGTCGCCCGCGTCGCCTGACCATCCCGTCGGGCGCAAGGTCGGTTATTTCGTCATTGGCCTGTATCTTGCGATCGTCGGCGGTTTCCAGAATGGCCTGCTCATCGCCAATCTGACGGTGCTGCAGGGGCATCTCGACCTGACGCCCGCAGATGCGGGCTGGGTCACCGTTTCCTATAATATGACCAATGCGTGCATGAGCATCCTGCTCTATAAGTCGCGCCAGCAATTCGGTATTCAGCGTTTCGTGCGTGCGACGATGATCGCGCTCCTGATTGCCAATTTCGTCCAGCTTTTCGATGCCGGTTACCGCATGGAGCTCATCGCGCGCGGCGTGTCGGGGATCGCTGCGAGCGGGCTGACGACGCTTGCTGCCTTCTACATGATGCAAGGCTTGCCGGCGAAGATGCGGATTGCGGGCTTCCTGCTCGGCATCGGGCTGGGACAGGTGGCGATTCCGCTCGCGCGCTCCATATCGCCGCTGTTGCTCGCCGACGGGGACATCGGCAATCTGTTCGTGCTGCAATTCGCGCTCTCGCTCGTCGCGGTCGGCGCGGTCAACATATTGCAGCTCCCGCCGGGCGAAACGATCCGCTCGTTCGAAAAGCTCGACCTTATCACCTTTCCGATCCTGGCAGTCGGCGTCGGGCTGCTCTGCGCCTTTCTGGTGCAGGGGCGCATCATCTGGTGGTCGACGCCGTGGCTCGGCGGCGCGCTGGCTGCGTCGGTGGTGTTGATCGGCACCGCCTTCCTGATCGAACATTACCGGCGAAATCCGATGCTCCACACGCGCTGGATCGGCAGCCGCAACCTCATAAAATTCGCGCTGACCGGCGCACTCGTCCGCGTGCTGACGTCCGAACAGAATTTCGGGGCGAGCGGGCTGCTGTCCGCCACCGGCCTCGTCAACGATCAGCTTGTCACCTATTATGCGGTGCTGTCGTTCGCGACGCTGATGGGGGCAGTGCTTTCGATCGCGCGGCTCGACCCGACCGACCTGCGGCGGCCGATCCTCGTTGCGCTGGCCGTCATTACCGTGGGCGCGTTCCTCGACACCCATTCGGGTCTGCGTACCGGACCGGTGAACCTGTATTTCTCGCAAGGCGCGATCGCCTTCGCCGCGGTCTATGTGATGGGTCCATTGCTACTCGAAGGGCTGCTGCGCGCCATTTCGCGCGGCCCTGCCTATATGGTCAGCTTTCTGGCGGTGTTCAGCCTGTCGCAGACGATCGGCGGGCTTGCCGGGGTCGCGGCGCTATCGGCCTTTCACACACTGCGCACCAAGGCGCATCTGATGACGCTGGGGCAGAGCCTGTCGACGACCAACCCCGAACTGGCGCAGGGGATCAACGCGATCGCGGCGAGTCTGACCGGCAGCATCACCGACCCGGCGCTGCGCAGCGCGACCGCCGCGGGGCAGGTGGTGCGCGAGGCGGCGCGCGAAGCGACGATCCTGGCATTCAACGACGTGTTCGTCGTGATCGGCAGCCTGGCGGCGATCGCCTTCGTCGCGATGTTCGCGCGCTGGGTTTATGATCGACGCCGCGGAATCAATCCATTGGCACGGGAACTTGAAGTCTTGCAGAAACTGAGGGCGCAAAATCAATGAGAGACGACAAACAGGAAGGCGCGCCGCCCGCGCCCGAAACGCGGGCACCGGCTCCGACGCCGGACCCGATGCCGACCCCCGCGCCGGCTGCTGCCGATCCGACCCCGGCGGAATCGTCCGCCGACGCGCCGGCCGAGGGCTGGGCGCCGCCGCGTTCGCGCGGACGGATCATCCTGTTCGGCGCGATCATCCTCGTCGGCGCGCTCGCCATTCTCTACGCTTGGGGACTGCCCCCCTTCCGAGCAAACAGCCAGACGACCGACAATGCCTATGTGCGCGGCCAGACGACGATCATCGCGCCGCAGGTCGGCGGCTACGTGACCGCGGTGCTGGTGCAGGATTTCCAGACTGTCGCGGCGGGGCAGGAACTGGTGCGGATCGACGACCGCATCTACCGCCAGCGCGTTGCGCAGGGCAGCGCCAATATTGCCGCGCAGACCGCCTCGCTCGACAATAGCGCGCAGAGCAGGCGCTCGGCCGAGGCGCAAGTGAAGGCGCAGGAGGCGGCGGTCGCCAACGCCCGCGCGCAGCTCGCCCGTGCCCAGGCCGATATGCGGCGCGTCAACGATCTGGTCGGCGAAGGATCGGTGTCGATCCGCGAACGTGACCAGACGCTCGCGGGGCTCCGCCAGGCCGAAGCAGCGGTGCGGCAGGCCGAGGCGCAGCGCGCGATCGCCGAGGAGCAGGTGCGATCGGTGAGCGTCGGGCGCGGCGGGCTGGAGGCCGGGGTGGCCAATGCAAAGGCGGCGCGCGGTCTGGCCGACATCGATCTTCAGAACACGATCGTTCGCGCCCCGCGCGCGGGCAAGCTGAGCGAAGTGTCGGTCCGCGTCGGCCAGCTCGTCAGCCCGGGCACCCAGCTCATGTATCTCGTGCCCGAGAAGCATTGGGTGGTCGCCAATTTCAAGGAAGCGCAGACCGCGAATGTCCGCGTCGGCCAGCGCGCGACGCTGCGCGTCGATGCGCTGGGCGGCGCCGAGCTGAAGGGTGTTGTTGAAAATATCGCCCCTGCGGCGGGCAGCGAGTTCAGCATCATCAAACCCGACACCGGATCGGGCAATTTCGTCAAGGTGCCGCAGCGGATCGCCGTGCGCATCCGCATCGACCCGAAACAGAAACTAGCCGAGCGGCTCGGTCCCGGCATGTCGGTGGTGGCGACGGTTCATACCGGACGCGGCGAATGAGGCGGCTCACCTTGCCGTTTGCCGGTCTGGCGCTGGCATTGGCGGGCTGCGCGCCCGCGCTGACGCCGCCGCCCGCCGCGAGCGCGGTTGCACCGCCCGCCGACTGGCGCACTGCGCTGCCGACCGACGGTGCGGCGATCGACAGCCGCTGGTGGTCGGCATTCGGCGACGCGCGGCTGACCGCGCTGGTCGAACAGGCGCGCGCGAACAACAGCGACCTTGCCATCGCGGCGGCGCGCGTTGCCGAAGCGCGGGCTCAAGAGCGCGTCGCACGGTCGCTGCTGCTGCCGAACCTGTCGCTGAGCGGGCAAGGGGCCGAGGCGCGCAGCGTCAACGCCTTCGGCCAGCCAACCGAAAGCTTCACCGCGCAGCCGGTGTTCCAGGCGAGCTACGAGATCGACCTGTTCGGCCGCAAAGCCGCGACGCGCGAGGCGGCGCGGGCCAATGCGGCGGCGGTTGCGGCGGCGCGCGAGGCGGCAACACTGTCGGTCAGTGCGGCAGCGGCGAGCGGCTATATCACGCTGCTCGCGCTCGATGCGCGGCGGCAGTTGCTCGCCGAGACGCTGACCTCGCGGTCGGAGGCGCTACGTCTCGCGCGCAGCCGCGCCGAGGCCGGCTATACCTCGCGGCTCGAACTGCGACAGGCCGAGGCCGAATATCAGGCGACGGCGCAGCAGATCCCGGCGATCGAGGCGGCAATCGCGCGGCAGGAAAACGGCCTGTCGCTGCTCGTCGGCGATACGCCGCATGCAATCGCGCGCGGCGGCGGTTTTGCCGCGCTCGCGGTGCCGCCGGTGCCTGCGGTGCTGCCGTCGGAACTGGTGCGGCGGCGGCCCGACATCGCGCAGGCTGAATATGCGCTGGCGGCGACCGACGCCAATCTGCGCGCCGCGCGGGCGCAATTCCTGCCGCAAGTCCGGTTGGCGGCTTCGGCGGGGGCGGTGATCTCTTCGGCGCTGGGCGATCCGATCAGCATCTGGTCGGTCGGCGGCAGCATATTGGCGCCGGTCTTTTCGGGCGGACGGCTGCAAGGCCAGTTCGACGCCGCGACCGCGCAGCGCGATCAGGCGGCTTTCGCCTATCACAAGACGGTGCTCACCGCCTTTCGGGAGGTGGAGGACCAGCTGGCGGCGATCGACCGGCTCAACGCGCAGGAACAGGCGCTGATGGCGCAGCGCGCGGCGGTGGCCGATGCGCTGCGGCACGCGACCAACCGCTATCGCGCGGGCTATTCGCCCTATCTGGAACAGCTCGACGCGCAGCGGTCGCTGGTCGGCGTCGATCTCGCGCTGATCCAGCTCCGCGCCGACCGCCTGAACGCTTATGTCGCCCTCTATCAGGCGCTCGGCGGCGGCGCCCCGGCGGCTTAGTCGCCAGCGAGGATCTTCTCGATCCCCGATGCCACCGCGGGGTGATAGGTGGCGCGCGAGCGGGCGAACAGGTCGCGCGCGATCGCATCGCCCCACGCGCCCTGACGCTTCAGCCCGGTGTAGAGCGGCTGGATTAGCAGACCGCGCCCGACGGTGCCCGCGAACTGACGCAATGACGGTAGCGCGGGTTCGTAGCGGTTGGCGATGGCAAGCTCGAGCCAGGCCGAACGGACATAGGCGTTGGTTGACGCCGACAGACCCAGCGTTTCGTCGAGTTCCTTGAGCCGCGCCGCGCTCTGCGTCCGCGGGATGCCGTTCAGGAAACGCAGCCATTGCTGCGTCGTCCATCCTTCGGGCGCGATGGCGCGCGCCGGACCGCCGGCGTTGAAGGCGACAAACTTGGCATCGACCGCGGCCAGCGTCGCGCTCTTGTGGTGCACCGCATTGTCGGGCAGGCCCGCGGCATAGGACCAGCGGTCGAGTTGCAGCGACAGTTCGAGCGCCGGGTCGCCCTTCAGCAGATTTTCGCGCAGATCGGTCAGGAAACCCGCGGTCGTCTGCGGCTGAAAGGCATGGCGGTCGAAATAGGATTTGAGATAGGCGTCCCAGCGCGCGCGGCCGACCGTCGTTTCGATCATGCGCAGGAAGTTGGACCCCTTGGTATAATCGAGCGTGCCGTCGCCGGGTGCACCGTGCAGCCGGGTCTTGGCGCCGGTCTGGCCGCCATTGGCGTCGATGTCGCGCATCATATTGTCCCAGTCGAGATCGGCATACATCGCCGCGCGCTCCTTGCCATAGAGCGCCTCCATGATCCGGTTCTCGAAATAGGTAGTGAAGCCTTCGTTGAGCCAACTGTCGGACCAGGTCGCATTGGTGACGAGGTTGCCCGACCAGCTATGCGCCAGTTCGTGCGCGACGACGTCGGTGTTCGACCGGTCGCCGGTGATGATCGTCGGCGTGAGAAAGGTCAGCATCGGGTTTTCCATGCCGCCATAGGGAAAGGAGGGCGGCAGGACGAGCATGTCGTAGCGGCCCCAGCGATAAGGGCCATAGAGCGCCGAGGCCGCGTCGATCATCTTTTCGACATCGCCGAATTCGCGCGCCGCGGCGTCGAGCATCGTCGCTTCGGTCCACACGCCCGAGCGTGAGCCGAGCGAGCGGAATTTAAGGTCGCCGACCGCGAAAGCGATCAGATAGGGCGGCACCGGCTTGTCCATGCGAAAGCGAAAACGGCGGCGACCGTCGGGCAGCGCTTCGCCCTTGTCGCCGCTCAGCTTCTCGCCGCTCATCACCGCGACGAGATCGCCCGGCACGGTCAGCGTCGCATCCCAGGTCTGACGGATACCGGGGCTGTCCTGCGTCGGAATCCAGCTCCGGTTGAGGATCGCCTGGCCTTGGCTGAAGAGATAGGGCTTGGTCTTGCCCGCAGTCATTTCGGGCGGCAGCCATTGTAGCGCATTGGCTCCCGGCCGGCTGCGATAGGCCAGGACGATGCGCTGCGCGCCATCGAGTTCGACCGTCAGCGCCGAACCGAGTTCGGGATCGGCATCGCCGACCGCCCATTTTAGCGGCTTGCCATTTGCATCGGTGACCGAAGAAATCGCCAGATTGTCGGCATCAAGAACGATCGACTGCGCATTCTTGGCGGTGAGCAGATTGAGCGTCGCGGTGCCGCCCAGCGTGCGGGTCGCGAAATCGACATCGAGGTTCAGCGACACATGGGTGACGCGGGCGACCTCGGGATCGGCGTGGGTCCACACGTCCTTCGCCTCGGGCGTCGTCAATATGGGGGCAGGGGCGGTCGCCGTCTGTGCGGCGAGGGGCGAGGCGCCGGCGAGCAGCGCGGCGGCGAGCAGGATCATACGCATGGGAAGGCGGCGTAGGCGGCGGCGCACGAAACTGCAACCGGCTGGTGGCACGAAGCAATCTTGGCGAACGCGAAATTGTCGGTGGAGATTGCGGCCGATCCGGCGCAAGGTGTGCGCCATGCCCGCATGGCCATTCTCCGCGCGGGATGTCGATGATTCAAATGATGGATTTTGCCAATGACCCAATATCGCCCCATTTCGTTCGCCGCGGCCGCGCTCGCCGGCGCTGCTCTGCTCGCCCCTCCCGCGCTCGCCGAAGAGGGGATGTGGACCTTTGATGCCTTTCCGGCGCAGCAGGTGAAACAGACGTATGGCTGGGCGCCCGACCAGGCATGGCTGGGCAAGGTGCAGGCGGCCGCGGTGCGTCTGACTGGCGGCTGTTCGGCAAGCTTCGTATCGGCCGAAGGCCTGATCCTGACCAACCACCATTGTGTCGCAAGCTGCCTGTTCGACAATTCGAAGGCGGGCGCCGACTATCTCAACGACGGTTATGTCGCCGACCGCCGCGACATGGAACTCAAATGCCCCGGTCAGCAGGCCGAGGTCGTCACCAGCATCGGCGACGTCACCGGGGCCATCAAGGCGGCGATGGGATCGCTCGCGGGTGAAGCGCTGACCAAGGCGCGCGACGCGAAGATCGCCGAGATCGAAAAGAGCGGTTGTCCCGACACCGACAAGACGCGCTGTCAGGTCGTCACCCTGTTCGGCGGCGGTCAGTACAAGCTCTACAAATATCGCAAATATTCCGACGTGCGGCTGGCATGGGCGCCCGAAGATCGCGCCGCGACCTTCGGCGGCGATCCCGACAATTTCAACTTCCCGCGCTATTCGCTCGATGCAAGCTTCCTGCGCGCGTACGAGAATGGCAAGCCGGTCGCGACGCCCGCGCACCTGCAATGGAACCCGCGCGCGCCGCGTGAGGGCGAGATGACCTTCGTCGTCGGCAACCCCGGTTCGACCAGCCGGCTCTACACGACCAGCCAGCTTGCCTTCGAGCGCGAACTGCGTCTGCCGATCACGGTGACGACCTATTCCGAACTGCGCGGGCGCCTGCTGCGCGCGATGGAGGAAAGCAAGGATCATGAACGCGAAGGGCTCGATCTTCTCAATGGGCTCGAAAACAGCCTGAAAGTCTATATCGGCCGCCAGAAGGCGCTGAACGACCCGGCCTTCACCGCGACACTGGTCGCCAAGGAGGACGAGCTCAAGGAGAAGAGCGAGGGGAATGCCGCGATCGGCGATCCCTGGGCGTCGGTCGACAAGGCGGTCGGCGCCTATCGCTCGCTCTATTTGCCGGCGCGCTTCACCAATCCGATGAGCGATCTTTATGGCTATGCCGAAACGCTCGTCTATGCGGCGCAGGAGCGCTCGAAGCCCAATGGCGAGCGCCTGCCCGGCTACACCGACAGCGCGCTGCCGCTGACCAAGAAGAGCCTGCTCGATGCGAAGCCGGTCTATCCCTGGCTCGACGAACTGACGCTCGAATGGAGCCTGTCGAAGGCGCGTGAATATCTGGGTGCCGACGATCCCGACACCAAATTGCTGCTCGGTCAAGAAAGTCCCGAACAGCTCGCCAAGCGGCTCGTCGAAGGATCGAAGCTCGCCGATCCCGCCTATCGCCAGACGTTGTGGGACGGCGGACTTGCGGCGATCGAGGCCAGCGACGATCCGATGATCCGCTTCGCGCTGCGCCTCGCGCCGCGCCAGCGCGCGCTAAAAAACGCGGTCGACGAGGCCTATGGCGGTCCGCTCGCCGTCGCCGGCGGCAAGATCGCCGACGCGCGCTTCGCCGCCTATGGCAACACGCTCTATCCCGACGCGACCTTCACGCTGCGCATTTCCTATGGCCAAGTGAAGGGCTGGATCGAGCGCGGCAATGCGGTACCGATCGCAACCACGATGGGCGGTACCTTCGACCGCGCGACGGGCAACCCGCCGTTCGACGTCGCCCCGGCTTTTGCGGCGAAAAAGGCGGCCATCGATCCGGCGGTCACCTATGACTTCGTGACGACCAATGATATTATCGGCGGCAATTCGGGCTCGCCGGTGATCGACAAGGCGGGTACCGTCATCGGCGCCGCGTTCGACGGCAATATCCACTCGCTCGGGGGCAATTACGGTTACGACGGCACGCTCAACCGTACCGTCGTCGTTTCGACCGCTGCAGTGCAGGAAGCACTCGAAACCATCTATCCCGCGCCGGCGCTGGTGAAGGAGCTGGCGGGCAAATAGCGATGCCTGCTTCGCCGCGGAGGTGATGCAGACAGGTTGCGGCGGGCGGCGGACCAACCGTCGCCCGTCGCAGCGGACTCATCTCGATGGCCGGGCTTAAGCGCGACGACAATAGCTGAAAGCGCCGACGCAAACGGCGCGCCCCGCGGGGTAATTCCAAGTGAATGCCCAATTTTTGAAGTCCCGCAGGACTGTATGGTGCGCGACGCAGTCCGGACAGCTCCGGTCTCACCCTGATTTTCCCTGATAAGCAGGGAATAAACAGGGTAATTCCAAATTTTGATCTGTTTTGGCTAATTTCTGCTGCTCGAACGCCCCGCTTTTCTGGTGTTTCTGGAGCGATTTTCCCTACGCGGCAGAACAGGGAAAGATATTGCCAATAACAGGGAAAGCAGTCGGCCAGATCAGGGAAAGCCGCGCTTTCCAAGAAATGTAAACTCTTCAAACAAAATCAGAAAATTCGCGTGACTGGTTGCGGCCGAGCGCGTGGACGCGTATATAGGCCGCAAGCGCCCTTCTGCGGAAGGGCGGCGCCAGAAGACGAGGACTGAGTTTAACCAGGTCTCGTTTTCGCATGTCGGCGAGACCTCAAACGAGGAGGTCCGCGTGCCGAAGCCCAACAAGAGTTCGACGGGATCAAACCGTCAGTCGGTGCAATGTCCGCACGAGCATGTGGCGCTGTCCGAGTTGTCGCCTGCCGCGCGGCGGGTCCGCAAGCATCCCGCGCACAAGCGCCGAATGGTCGAGGCGAGTATGGCCGAATATGGCATATTGCAACCGCTCGCGATCAACGCCGCCGGAGTGATCGTCGATGGCCACCTGCGCTGGGAGATCGCGAAGCAGCTCGGCTGGCACATGGTGCCGGTGATCCGCATCGAGCATTTGAGCGATGCCGAGCTGCGTGCTTATGCGCTCGCAGCGAACAAGCTGCCGGCAGTTGCGAACTTCGATGTTGAGGCATTGCGGCTTGAGCTGGAAGAGATCCGCGCTGAAGTGCCGACACTCGATATCGGCCTCACCGGGTTCAGCATCGGCGAAGTTGATCGCATCGTCGGTCATCACCAGGCCGGGCTTTATGACGATCTTGATGAGGAGCCCGCGGACGACACCGCTCCACCGCGCGCCAAGCGAGGCGACCTTTATATACTGGGTGCGCACCGGCTGATCTGCGGCGATAGCCTGGACCCCGCTGTGATCGCGCGTCTGATGGACGGAGGTGTTGCGAAGGCGGCATTCACCGATCCTCCTTATAATGTGAAGATCAACGGCCATGTCTCGGGTAGCGGCGAGCATGACGAATTCGCGATGGCGTCGGGCGAGATGTCGCGCGAGCAGTTCGTGGCCTTTCTGTCCGGCGCCTTCTCGAACCTCACCGCGATCCTCGCCGATGGTGCGATCGCGTTCGTCTGTATGGACCATGCCCATGTCGGCGAGCTGATCGAGGCCGGCGACGCCTGCTTCGACAAGCGCCTGAATATATGCGTCTGGGACAAGGGGCAGGGCGGAATGGGCTCGCTGTATCGGAGCCAGCATGAACTCGTGTTCGTGTTCAAGCACGGCACCGCGCCGCATCTCAACAATGTCGAGCTTGGAAAGAACGGTCGGAACCGCACGAACATCTGGAGCTTTCCCGGTATGGCCGGGGTGGGGAAGCGAAGAAAGAAGGCGCTCGAGCTTCATCCGACCGTGAAACCGGTAGCGCTGGTCGCCGAGGCGCTACTCGATGTGACCGCGCCCGGCGACATCGTCGTCGATCTCTTCGGCGGCTCCGGCAGCACGCTGATAGCCGCCGAGCGCATCGATCGCGCCGCCCGCCTCGTCGAATATGAGCCCCGCTACGTCGACCGCACCATTGCCCGATGGGAACGCCTCACCGGCAGAAAGGCCGTGCTGGTCCACGCGGAGCCCGAACCCGAACAACCCCACGTTGAAGCAACTGAAAATGGAGTCGACCATGTCGAATGATTATTCTGAAATGCCCTATGAGGTGGGGAAGGGGAAGCCGCCGCGCGAGCATCGGTTCCGGCCGGGGCGATCCGGCAATCCGAAGGGGCGACCGCCGAAGGACCGATCCCCCGATCATCGAATGATGAATGAACTGCTCATCGCCGTTGCCAGTGAGCCGATCAAGGTTCGCATCAATGGTGAGGAGCGTGAAGTATCCAAGCGCGCGGCGATCGCCATCGCCCTTATAAACGATGCATTGACCGGCACGCCCGCGCAGCGAACGAGAGCCTTTCAGGCTTTGGACAAGGCTGGCGCCTTTAATGTCCTCTCGTCCAGCGTCATCCCGAGCGATGAAGCGCGGCGCCGTTTCCTTCAGGCGCTGGCCGATGAATTTCAGGAGAACGAGGAGTTCCGGCCCGGATCGCCAAATGGCGGATAGTTAGCGCGCGCGATCGAGGATCCATTGCGTCAGGCCGCAATCGATCGCCAGTCGGGCCAACCGGCTGCCCGTCAGGATTGTGGCTGATGGATCACCGGCACTCGCGACGTCGAAGGAAGGGGAGTGGCAGATGAGCAGCATGCTGTCTGCCGCTCCCTGTTCGATCAGCCGCGTCCGATAATCGAGAAATGTCTCCTTCGTTGCCGCGGATTTGACCTGCACGGCCATGCATTTTCGCTGGAATCGGGGTTCAGCCGCATGAAATTGCCGAGGATCGACCTTTCGCGATCGAGAATGCATACGCGCCGATCGAGTAATGCGAAGTCCAAGTCGACCGAAACGCATCCCCCGGCAGGCTGCATCCGCGCGAGGCGATAATCCCGGGCGGGGGGGGGGGGGGAGGGCACAAATTGGCCGCCGGCAATAGGCGCACGATGCCGGCGGCCAATCTTCGCGGACCGCTCTCTACGCAACCTTCGCGTAATGCAGCAGGTCGACCATCCTGAAATCGTCGCCCGTCTTCGACGCATCGACGGTCGGCAGGAAGGGCTGCCATTCGGGATCCTGTGCCAGATAGGAGCCCTTGTCGCCGTGGAGCAGCCCGAGGAACACCTCGGTGACGATCCGCGCCCCGACCGGGCCGAGCCGCTCGCCATTCTCCACCGTCTGCGCCTCGCGGAGGATGTAGAACCAGAGCGGCGTGCGGTCGTCGAAGCCGTGAGGCTTGAGGTCGGCAAGGTCGCCCTTCGACAGCTCAGGCAGCTTCATCGCGCGGGCGACGCGCTGGCCCGAGGGGAGCGCGAAGGTCAGGTGACGCAGCAGGTTGCGCTGCGCGAGCGACGCCGGGTTGGTCTTGGGATCGGGGTTGGGCACCACCGAGCCCGGCAGGCGGAACAGCGCGGTCGACAGCGTCGTGTCGATCTTCTTGTTCGGCTTCACATTGCCGTCGGCGAAGTCGAAGAAGGTCGGCCAGTCGACGAAACGCCGCGGCGCGCGGCAGCCGCCCGACAGGTCGTCGGGATCGTCGGGGTCCGACGGGGTGGGCTTGAAGATCATCGCGAAGAAGGGATTGCCGCCGTTGCCGGTGAAGTTCGCGCGGTAGGACGGGCGGATCTGGCTGTGCCCGAAACGATAGGCGGCGACCGAGAATTCGACCGGAATATAGGGCTCGTTGTGCCAGCTGTAATATTTGCGCCCGTTCTGCAGCACATCGTCGACCACCGCATCGCCGCAGGTCCGGCGCAGGAACTCATGGACTACGATCCATTGATAATGCCAGCGCACGATCCGCTGCGCCTCGGCGAAAATCTCGTCGGAGCCGGTCAGCTTGATCTTGGTCTTCACATAATCGACGACCTCGTTGTGGAATTTCAGGAACGCGACCTGGAGCTGGCTGATGATGAGATTTTCATCATCGCGCGGATCGCCGATCAACGCGACCTTCTGGCTGTTGCGCGGCAGGTCGAACTTGTTCGCGGTGCCCGTCGCTTCGAGCAGGAATTTGCCGCCCTTGCCGCCTTGCGTGTCGTAGAGATGCGGGCTGCCGCCCGGCCCGGCGCCGTAGACATTGTCGAGGCCGAGGCTCGGCGTGCGGAAATTGGCGATCTGTTCGGGATCGGCCTGCCGTTCGAGGCTGGAGGTCGGGTCGAACGTCATGTCATGGTCGAGGAACTGGCCGAGGAAGGTGAAGCCCGCGGTCAGGTTGGGGTTGTCGCTGTTCTTCGCCGACAGCGCCGGGTTGGTGATGAGCTCGGCGGGCGTCTTGGCCAGATTGTCCTTGGCATCCATGATCCCGCCAGGCTTGCCGATCTCCATCAGCGCGGCGCGGACATCGGGGGTATCGGCGGCAAAGGGGGGCAATTCGCCGAACATGCGGCCGAAGCGGCCAGCGTCGGAATATTTTGAGCGCGGCGGAACGATGTCGCGCGGATATACGCCGTGACGAGGCATGGCAGTCTCTCCTGCTATCTAGCTATGCTGTTGCGATTTTTGGGAGGGCTTCGCCGTCAAGGAGACGGCGCGCATCCGCTGTTCTGGCACGACACCAAGACGGGCAGGTTGCGCGCGCGACGGGCGCTTTTAAAGATAAAAGAGGCTTAATGCCGCGTTAGGCTGACAGGGAGGTGCTTTAACGCGACCAAGTGCGCGCGGTCTGTCTGACGGATTGGCCGGCGTTTCGATCGGGAAAAAGCGGGCTAGCCTTCCAACCGCGCAAGCGGTGTGGTTCCCGGTCCGTCGCGCCGCCGGGCCGGGCAGCGCGGGGGCCTCGGCTTACGGATGCGGATTATGCCGCTGGTTCAGCAACCTCGCTCAGTCCGCCGTCCGTTCGGCGATGCGCCGTAGCTCCGCCTCCGACACAATCGTCAGATGCTGATTCCGGCTGACCAGCAGCCGCCTTCGATCCCATTCGGCGAGCGTTCGGCTCGCGGTGTGGAGCGTGGTCCCCGCGATGTCGGCGATGTCCTTGCGCCGGAGCGGAAAGGCGATCCGCACGCCCTCGTCGTCACGGCAGCCGGCCTGTTCGAGCAGGCGCAGCAGCGTCCGCGCAATGCGGCGCTCGGCGCTCTGCGTCGCGAGCTCGCGCAATCGCTCCTGCGCTTCGCCGAGGCGCTTGCCGATGATGCCGGCCATGTTGATCGCGACCTGCGATTGCCGCCGCATCAGCGCGAGCAGATCGGCGGGATCCCAGCTGATCTCGACCGAGTCGACCATCGCGGTCGCATCGGCGGGATAGAGCCCGTCGGTGAGGAACGGGACGCAGCCGAAAATCTCGCCGGCCCCGATAAGACGCACGAGCATCTCTTCGCCGTCGCTCCCAACCTGCGAGATACGCACACAGCCTGCGAGCAGCGCGTGCGCGCGGCCGGCGCGCTCGCCCTGGCCGAAAATGCGGGTGTCATGCGGCAGTTCGCGCAACCGTCCCGATGCGATCACCTCTTCGCGCGTGGCCGACGGCAGTCCGGCCAGCAGCGCGAGAGTGCGGATCGTCCTGGGATCGACGGAGGTTCGGGCGGCCATGACTCGCTTCTAACGGCGCCGGAGCAAAAGTGGAGCTCTTTGCGCCAGCGCAAATCGGCGTGTCGCGCCTGTGCTAGAAGCGTCGCCATCGGGGATCGGAAGGACCCCGGCGAAAACAGGCGAAGGAGGATGGCATGGTCTGTCCCGAATGCGGAGAAGTGATCGGATCAGGACCGCTCGATCTGCGGCGCGCCGCGCCCTTACGACAGGATGGCGCTGTGTTGCTCCTGCGCCGGTCGATCGGTGAGACGCTCGCGCGTGCAAGGCGCCTCGCTCGCCGCTGGGTGCGCGCCTGACGATGGCACAGCCCCATTGCCGCTCGGGCGACATTGCCCGGCTCGGACCGGTTGGCGACGCCGCCACGCACAGCGTGGCGCTCGCGCGCACCGCGTCATTCGAGGCGATTCACCTCGTCGTTCGCGCCGGAAGCTCGATCGCCCCGCATCAGGTCACGGGATCGATGACGCTATACGGCATCGCGGGCCATGTGCGTTTCGAGGGCGGCTCGCCGTCCGAGCTTCGGGCGGGCGACTGGCTATTCCTCGAACCGGGAACCCCGCATGCGCTCGAAGCGGTCGCGGACACGTCGCTGCTGCTGACGATCCTGTTCGACGAACCCGGTGCCGAGGCCGCGGCGCCGGCGGGCTAATCGCATGTTCTGCGGATAATGGCTTAGAAACAGGGGGTTGCAATGGGCGAATATCGCAAGCTTTGGTGGACGTTGATCGCGGTGCTGACCGTGACCTTCGCCATATTGGGGGTGGCCGGCGCCGAAGTCTATCGCAAGGCGCCGCCGATCCCCGCGAAGGTCGTCAGCGCCTCGGGCGCGCTCCTGATGACCCACGACGATATCATGGCGGGGCAGGCGGCGTGGCAGAGCACCGGCGGGATGCAGCTCGGTTCGATCTGGGGCCACGGCGCCTACCAGGCGCCCGACTGGTCGGCCGACTGGCTGCACCGCGAACTCACCGCCTGGCTGAGCCTTGCGGCCGAGGACGGCTATGGCAAGCCGTTCGACGATCTTGCCGTCGAGCAGAAGGCGGCGCTGACCTATCAGCTCAAGCAGGAATATCGGCATAACGCCCTCGATCCGGCGACCGGCGTCGTTACCGTGTCGGACCGCCGCGCCCGCGCGCTTGCGATCGTCGCGGCGCATTATGACGCGCTCTACGGCACCGATCCGGCGCTGCGCGAAATGCGCGATAATTATGCGATGAAAGAGGATACGCTGCCGAGCGCGGAGAAGCGGCAGAAGCTGGCCGACTTCTTCTTCTGGACCGCGTGGGCGGCGTCGACCGAGCGGCCGGGGACGGTCGCGACCTACACCAACAACTGGCCGCCCGAGCCGTTGATCGGCAACCAGCCGACGCCGGAGAATATTCTCTGGTCGCTCGCCTGTGTCGTCATCCTGATCGCGGGCGTGGGCTCGCTGATCTGGGGCTGGGCGTTTCTGCGCCGCCACGAAGACACGCCGCTCGCCCCTGCCGACACGGATCCGCTGACGCTCGCGGCGCTGACCCCGTCGCAGCGCGCGCTCGGCAAATATCTGCTCGTCGTCGCCGCGCTGTTCATCTTCCAGGTCTTCATCGGTGGCTTCACCGCGCATTACACGATCGAGGGACAGAGCTTCTACGGCATCGATGTCTCGCAGTGGTTCCCCTATGCACTGACCCGCACCTGGCATGTGCAGAGCGCGGTACTGTGGATAGCGACCGCTTTCCTCGCCGCCGGGCTGTTCCTCGCGCCGGTGATCCACGGCGGCGATCCGAAGCATCAGAAGCTCGGCGTCGACCTGCTCTTCTGGGCGCTGATCCTCGTCGTCGCCGGCTCGTTCGCGGGCAATTATCTCGCCATCGCGCACGCGATGCCCGAGAGACTGAGCTTCTGGCTCGGGCATCAGGGCTATGAATTTCTCGATCTCGGCCGCGTCTGGCAAATCGCGCTGTTCGCGGGGCTGCTCTTCTGGCTGGTGCTGATGCTGCGCGGCATGATGCCCGCGCTGCGGCGCGAAAAGGAAGGCGACCGGAGCCTGCTCCTGCTGCTCACCGTCTCGACGGTCGCGATCGGGCTCTTCTACGGCTCGGGTCTCTTCTATGGCGAGCGCACCCACATCACGATCATGGAATATTGGCGCTGGTGGGTCGTCCACCTGTGGGTCGAGGGCATCTTCGAGGTCTTCGCGACCGCCGCCATCGCCTTCATCTTCGCCTCGATGGGCCTCGTGTCGAAACGGATCGCGACCGCGGCCAGCCTCGCTTCGGCCTCGCTGTTCATGGTCGGCGGGGTGCCGGGCACCTTCCATCATCTCTATTTCTCGGGGACGACGACCCCGGTGATGGCGGTCGGCGCGGCGTTCAGCGCGCTCGAGGTCGTACCGCTGATCGTGCTCGGCTACGAGGCGTGGGAGCATTGGAGCCTGCGCGACCGCGCGCCGTGGATGCGCTCGCTGCGCTGGCCCTTGATATGCTTCGTCGCGGTCGCCTTCTGGAACATGCTTGGCGCCGGGGTCTTCGGCTTCATGATCAACACGCCGGTCGCGCTCTTTTACCTCCAGGGGCTCAACACCACCGCGGTTCACGCCCATGCGGCATTGTTCGGGGTCTACGGTTTTCTCGCGCTGGGCTTCACCCTGCTGGTGCTGCGCTACATCCGGCCCGAGATCGCGTTCAACGAGCGGCTGATGCGCACGGGCTTCTGGGGGCTCAACGCGGGGCTGGTGCTGATGATCTTCACCAGCCTGCTGCCGGTCGGCATGTTCCAGTTCGAGGCGAGCGTGACCACCGGCATGTGGTATGCGCGCAGCGATACCTTCCTGCAGCAGGGCTTCCTCGAAACCTTGCGCTGGGTCCGCACCTTCGGCGACGTGGTGTTCATAGTCGGCGCGGTCGCGATCGCGTGGCAGGTCGTGATCATCGGCCTGTGGCGGAAGGGCGCGCGGGCATGAATATGGCGATGATGGCCGCCGCGGCGCCCGATGCCGGAGCGCGGTCGCCGCTCTGGCTGCGCGGCGGCTATCGCCTGCTCTTCGGATGCGGCGCGCTGTGGGCGGTCGTCGTCGTGACGTTGTGGGTCGGCGCGCTTGGCGGGCGCTTGACGCTGCCGATCGCGATGGAGCCGCTCGCGTGGCACCAGCACGAGATGCTGTTCGGCTATCTCGGGGCGATCATCGGCGGCTTCGTCAGCGCCGCCATGCCCAACTGGACCGGGCGGCCGACGGTGACGGGCTGGCGGGTCGCGGCGGTCGACGGCCTGTGGCTGGCGGCGCGGCTGGCGATCCTCTTTTCGGCGACGGTGCCGCCGCTCGTCGGCGCGGTGCTCGATGTCGTCTATCTGCTGATTCTGCTCGCCTATGCGGCGCGCGAGATTTTCGCCTCGGGCAACCGCAACAAGCCGATCCTGATCATCCTTTTCCTGTTCGCCGCCGCCTGCGCGCTCGATCATGCCGCGATGATGGGGGCGCTCGCCGACCCCGCGCTCGGCGTGCATCTGGGCTTTGCGCTGATCCTGCTGCTGATCTCGCTGATCGGCGGGCGCATCACCCCCGCCTTCACGCGCAACTGGCTGATGCGACGGGGGAGCAGCGAGGGCCTGCCGACCTTGCCGAACCGCTTCGACATGGCGGTGATCGGCGCCACCGCGCTCGCGCTCGCGGCGTGGGTCGCGGAGCCAGCCAGCGCCATCGCAGCCGGGTTGCTGATCGCGGCGGGCGTGCTCCAGTTCATTCGCCTCGCGCGCTGGGCTGGGATGAAGGCGCTCAGCGATCCGCTCGTTTTCGTCCTTCACATCTCCTACGCGTGGCTGCCGACGGGGCTGATCCTGCTCGGCTGCGCGACGCTGCATCCGGTGCTGCCGGTGTCGAGCGCGATTCATGCGCTCGGGGCGGGCGCGATGGGGGCGATGACGCTGGCGGTGATGACGCGCGCGACGCGCGGCCATACCGGTCGTCCGCTCGAGGCCGACCGTGCGACGGTCCTCATCTATATTCTCGTTCACGCGGGCGCGCTGCTGCGCGTGGTCGCGCCGCTGCTGCCCTTCGATTATCTGACGGTCATTGCGGCCGCGGGCGGGCTGTGGGCGGCGGCTTTCCTGCTGTTCCTGCTCGTCTATGTGCCAATGGCGGTGCGGCCGCGATAGAAGCCGGCTGCCGCCGCGATTGTCAGCACGCCGGGCCTAAAAGAAGGACCCCGCCAGCGAGGGCGGGGCCAAGGAGGGGAGGTTGCCATGCGGCAAGGGACTGTCCGTCGTCAGAACATTCGGCACAACTCGCGGCGTAGATTAGCGGAGTGCGTACCTCGTCAGGGGGTTGATGTTAGGCGGCGAACTTGCGGTGCTGCAAGCGCCGATGTTCGATGGTCTGTCGCTTGATCCTTTCGCGCAGTTTGATGATTGCCGGAGCCTGCCGAAGTAGGCGTGGGCAGGCGTCACGTTGGCCAGGCTCTCGTGGTATCGCTGGTGATTGTAGTGCTCGACGACGGCCTCGATGTGGGCTTCGACGTCGCCGGGCAGGAAGTAGTTTTCCAGCAAGATGCGGTTTTTCAGGGTCTGGTGCCAGCGCTCGATCTTGCCCTGGGTTTGGGGATGACACGGGGCGCCGCGGACATGGCTCATCTTCCGGGCCTCGATGTATTCCGCCAGCTCACCCGCGATGTAGCTGGGGCCATTATCGCTGAGTAGCCGGGGTTTGTGCAGCACCGTGGCGCTGTCGCAACCAGAAGCCGCCAGGGCGAGGTCCAGCGTGTCGGTGACGTCCTCGGCTCGCATGTTGGTGCACAGCTTCCAGGCGATGATGTAGCGCGAGAAGTCGTCGAGCACGGTCGACAGATACATCCAGCCCCACCCGATGATCTTGAAGTAGGTGAAGTCGGTCTGCCACATCTCGTTCGGCCGCGTGGTTTTCGTGTGGAACTGATCGGCAGCCTTGATCACGACATAGGCCGGGCTGGTGATCAGGTCGTGGGCCTTCAACAGGCGGTAAACCGTGGATTCCGACACGAAGTAGCGCTGCCCATCGGTGAAGCGCACGGCCAGTCCCCGGGAGCTCAGCTCAGACTGTTCCAGCGCCAGCTCGATGATCTGGTCGTGGATGCCCGCCGGGATGCGGTTCCACACCCGGCTCGGCGTCGATGGCCGATCTTCCAACGCCTCCGGCCCGCCTTCGAGGTAGCGATCATACCAGCGGTAGAATGTCCGACGAGGGATGCCGAGTTGGTCCAACGTGCGCTTGGCCGACAGGTGCGACTGCTCGACGGTTCTGATGATCTCGAGCTTCTCGGATGCGGGATATCTCATTCGTCGTTGCCCCCATCCGCGACCATGCTTTATGGGATGGCCCGCCCCTTTTCCCCGGCATCGGATATGATGCTGGTGCTTGAAGAGGAAAGGAGCGGACCGATGTCTATTGTGATCCTTGGCGTTGATTTGGGCAAGAATGCCTGCAGTGTGGTTGGCGTGGATGCGGCGGGAGCTGTCGTCGTACGCAGGTCGATGCGCCGCCAGACGCTGGTCGACTACGTTGCCAAGCTTCCTGTGTGCGTGGTCGCGATGGAGGCATGTTGCGGTGCCCATTATCTGGGGCGCCTGTTCGCCGCGCACGGACATGAGATCCGGCTGATGTCGCCGGAGTACGTACGGCCGTATGTCAAAGCACAGAAGAACGATGACCGCGACGCCGAGGGGATCGCGGAGGCCGCCTCGCGTCCAACGATGCGCTTCGTCGAACTCAAGACCCAGGAGCAGTTGGACATCCAGACGCTCCACCGGGTTCGCTCGCGCCTGGTGGCTGAGCGCAGGAGCCTGACCAACCAGTTGCGGGCGATCCTGCTGGAGCGCGGGACCATTTTCCCGGTTGGGCGGCGCAAGCTGGAACTCGGCATCGATGCCCTGCTGGCCGATGAGGATACGACCTTGTCACCGCGTCTGCGCCAGTTGGTGGCCGAACTGCGTGCCGAATGGCGCGAACTCGATACCAGGGTGGAAGCGCTGAACGGCGAGTTTGTCGAGCTGGCGCGCAATGACGCGGCTGCCCGGCGGCTCACATCCATCCCCGGCGTCGGGGTGCTGAACGCAACTGCCCTGATTGCAGCCGTGGGCGATGCCAGCAGCTTTGCCAAAGCCCGAGACCTGGGTGCCTGGCTCGGTCTGGTGCCCCGTCAGCATACTACCGGCGGCAAGCCGCGGCTGCTCGGCATCTCCAAGCGAGGCAACACCTACTTGCGCACCTTGCTCATCCACGGTGCCCGAGCAGCATTGCCGTCGCTGGCGCGAAGCGAGACCCCGTTGGGGCGCTGGTTGACAGGAATGATCGAGCGAGGAGTCCACCGCAATGCTATCGTCGTCGCGCTGGCCAACAAGCTGGCGCGGATCGCATGGGCGGCCTTGCGCAAGGACGCGACGTTCGAACGCGGCTACCCAGTCGCGGCATAACCGGATCGGCCGCACGCATCTTCGTGCATAGGCCAACGATGTTTGCAGGAAGGATCGTGAAGATGGCCTGACAGTCGATCGGCGTCTGGAAAGCCCGGCCAAAAAAATGGCACTCGTTGCCGGCGTCTTTATTGTGGCTCCAGACGTGCGGATGTCCATCTTGGCCATGGGGTCACCCATGAGACCGCATACGTTGACGCAGACTGATCAGAACACTTCAAAATCCCCCTTGCAGACGGGGCGGGCCATACGTTTTTTGAGCAGATGGTTTTCCAGTGTCAGATCGGCCACGCATTCCTTCAGGGCCCGGGCTTCGCGGCGCAGGTCCTGGACCTCTCCGGTGGTCGCGGCACGGGCGGTGTCGCCGGCCAGGCGGCGCTTGCCAGCTTCCATGAACTCCTTCGACCAGGTGTAATACAGGCTCTGGGCAATGCCTTCCTTGCGGCATAGCTCGGCGATGCTGTCTTCCCCGCGCAGGCCATCCAGCGCGATGCGGATCTTGTCCTCGGCCGAAAAGTGGCGCCGGGCCTGTCGGCGGATGTCCTTCACTACCCGCTCTGCTGGGGCCTTGGCGGGCGATTTTACATTGGAGGATCTGGGCTTCATCTTCGTTCCTTCGTCACTACGACGAAGCCCAGATCCTCCTTAAATCACAACCTCAAATCTGTGCCATTGGTGCTGACGGCGGACAGTGCCGAGTGAAGAAGGCGCCCTCGAAGAGACCGTCCTGCATTGCCCAGTCATCAAGGTAAGGCGCGGACATGCGCTGCGGCTGATCCTGTCTCCATCGACGCCCGCCGTTCCGCCACGAGCGCGAGACGAGAAACTGGTCCAGCTTGTCGCGGAAGCGCACGCGGCGCGGAAGCTGGTCCTGGAGAATCCGGGACGAGCGGTAGCGTCGATCGCGGCGGAACATGGTCGATGCCGAACGCGTCTTGCGAAACTGGTCGGCCTGTCGTGCCTCGCCCCCGATATTGTGACAGCCATCGTCGAAGGGCGCCAGCCTGCAAAGCTGACGGCAACGATGCTGAGCAGCATGGATCTGCCTCTGTGCTGGCGGGAGCAACGTGCCGCCTTTGGGTTCTGAACCGAACTATCGACTGCAGTCACCAAAATGCCCGGCTGAGACCGGGCTTCCTTTTTGCCGTTTTGGTGGCGAGTATTGCGGGTCTCTGACTGCAGTGCGGATCGAGCGAGACGCAAACCGCGCCCAAAGGCGCGCCCTTGCGGGGCGATCCCAGATTACTGCCGATTTCTGAAGTCCTGCAGGACTGACTGGTGCGGTCGAGAAGACTCGAACTTCCACGGCCTTTCGGCCACAACGACCTCAACGTTGCGCGTCTACCAGTTCCGCCACGACCGCACATCATGATGGTCCGGATCGGGTCCGGCACCAGGTAGGAGCGGGCGCCTAGCAAAGCTTTGTTGGCGATGCAAGCGAGCACCGCGCAATTATTTTTCGGGATCGCGCAACTGGCGCGGCGGCGCAGAGGCGCAGGTTCGCGCCATGTCATCGAAACGACTCCGAAGAGTCACTCAACTGTCATGGCTCTACCGTCAGACCGTCATCGAATCACCCTAGTGGCGGCGTCACCGGGGGCGAGGGGCGATTCCTTTTCTCGTTCGCGGATGAATGTTCAGCAGCGTGCCGAGGGCGCGCACACGGGGAACGGAGATTTTCATGGCGGCTTTTGCGCGCGTTCGTTTGGTCATGCTCAGTGGCGTGGCCTGTTCTGTCCTGGCAGCCTGCGGCGCCGACAATATCGCGTCGCCGGGTGAGGGCGGCACCATCATCATCAATCCGACGCCGACCCCCACGCCGACGCCGACCCCGACGCCGACCCCGACCCCCAGCGTGACCCCGGCCGCGGGCTGTCCCACGATTTCCGACCCGCAGGGCCTGACCGACAGCGGCACGATCAAGAATCCGACCGTCGGCGAGTTCCGCGTCTGCACGCTGCCGGCGCGCATCAACAAGAGCGTCACGCTGCCCAAGATCGCCGGTCTCGTCTATCGCATGAACGGCCGTGTCGATGTCGGCACCGATCAGGGCGCGGCGACGTCGGGCACGACCAACGTCGTGCTGACGATCGAGCCGGGCGTGATGCTGTACGGCGAATCGGGTCCGTCGTGGCTCAACGTCAACCGCGGCAACTCGATCCAGGCGGTCGGCACCCCGACGCTGCCGATCATCTTCACCAGCCGCGACAACGTCCAGGGCCTGAACACCGAAAATTCGTCGGGCCAGTGGGGCGGCGTCGTGCTGAGCGGCCGCGCGCAGATCACCGATTGCGGCACCAGCGGCGCGGCACCGGGCACGACGGCGTGCGAACGCCAGACCGAAGGCGCCGTCGATCCGGCGCTCTATGGCGGTGCGAGCAACAGCGAGAGCAGCGGCCGGATGAGCTATGTCCAGATCCGCTATTCGGGCTACATCCTGTCGTCGAACAGCGAGCTTCAGTCGCTGACGCTTCAGGGCGTCGGTTCGGGCACCCAGCTCGACCATATCATGTCGTACAACAGCTCGGACGATGCGGTCGAAGTGTTCGGCGGCCATGCGCACATGAAATATTTCATCGCGGTCGGCGCCGAGGACGATAATCTCGACACCGACGTCGGAACCAAGGCGAACTTCCAGTACGGGATCGTCGTCCAGCGCGCGAACATCGGCGACGCGATGATCGAAGCCGATACCGACAACGCGCTCGACGGCGACAATCCGCGCCAGAACACGCGCGTTGCCAACTATGTCTTCTACCAGAATTCGCCCAACGCCTCATCCGACCAGGCATCGATCCTGCTGCGCGGCGGCACCGACTACGGCATCTACAACAGCGTGCTGCTCAGCCCGAATAACCCCTGCCTGCGCATCAGCCGCGCGCAGACGGCTTCGGCGACGCAGAATGCGGCGATCGACGAATTTGGCGCGCCGGTGTTCCAGTCGGTGCTCATGCAGTGTTCGGCGACCAAATATATCGGCAGCGGCGTGACTGCGGCCGAGGTGCAGGCGATCTTCGGTGCCGGCAGCAACGGCAACAGCGACACCTATGTTCCGACGCTGACCAGCCTCTTCGTCAATGGTGCGACCGAAACCGCGGTGACGCCGTTCGATATGTCGACGCTGAACGGCCAGACCTTCAACAGCATCGAACTGACCCGCGCCGGCTTCTTCGACAAGACGACCTATATCGGTGCGGTCAAGGACGCCAACGACACCTGGTACCAGGGCTGGACCTGCAACAGCGGCACCGCCAGCTTCGGCACCGGCAACAGCGGTCTTTGCACCTCGCTGCCGACCAGCTGAGATTGAAACGTCGACCGGGGAGGGGGCGGCGCGTGCCGTCCCCTCCCGCATATCTGATCCGGATTCTGGGGAAACCGCCATGTCCAAGCCGTACCGGCTCGCCAGCCTGCTTTTGATCACCACGGCGCTCGTCGCGCCCGCCACGGCGATGGCGCAGACCGACCCCGCTCCGGCCGAACCCGCGGCAGAAGCTGCCGCGGACGCGGCGCCCGCGGATGCCGCCGAACCGGCACCGCAGGACGATACCGACATTTCGATCCCCGGCGCGGAGATCGTCGTCACCGGCCGCCGCAGCGCCAATATCGAGCGCACCGCGCCGCAGGTCGTCTCGGTACTCGGCGCCGCCGACATCGCGCGTACGGGTGAAGGCAATATCGCCGGCGCGCTCGGCCGCGTCACCGGCCTCAGCGTTGTCGGCAACGGCTTCGTCTATGTTCGCGGCCTTGGCGATCGCTATTCGCTCGCACTGCTCAACGGTTCGCCGCTGCCGAGCCCAGAACCGCTCAAGCGCGTCGTCCCGCTCGACATTTTCCCCAGCAGCATCATTGCCTCGTCGCTGGTGCAGAAAAGCTATTCGGCGAATTTCCCCGGCGAATTCGGCGGCGGTGTCATCAACCTGACGACCAAGGCGGTCCCGCGTGAGCCCTTTCTGACCATCGGCGGCAGCATCGGCGGCAATTCGGAAACCACCGGACAGCTCGGCTACACCTATTATGGCACCGGCAGCGACTGGACCGGCTTCGGCGATGGCGGCCGCAACCTGCCGCCCGCCTATGCGGCGTGGCGCGCATCGGGGCTTCGCATCAACGATCCCAGCGTCAACCAGCAGGCGATCGCTGGCCAGTTCGTCAACGCCAGTAATGCGGTGCTGCAGCAGAACAACAATATGCCGGTCAACTGGGGCGTGAACGTCACCGGGGGCAAATCGTGGACGATCGGCGATGCCGAACTCGGCCTGATCGCGACCGCTGGCTACACGACCAAATGGCGCACGCGCGACATTGCGCAGCAGACTGCGAACGCGCTCGACCTGTCGTCGCTCAATACCAATGTCCGCCGCGTCGTTACCGACAACCGCATTGTTGCCAACGCGCTGCTCGGTCTCAGCCTCGAATTCGGCGACAACAAGATTCGCTGGACCAACCTTTATATCCGCGACACGATCAAACAGGCGCGCCTCGGTGCCGAAGACCGGCCCGACACCGCCGATGCCAACCCCGGCGTCAGCTTCCAGTATCAGGACACTGCCTGGTACGCCCGCCAGCTGATCGACACGCAGTTTGTCGGCGAGTTCAAGCCGATGGACGGCCTTGATTTCGATATCCGCGCCGGCTACGCCAATTCGCAGCGCGAGGCGCCGTTCGAGCTGAGCTTCATGTACAGCCGTTCGAACAGCCCGACTGATCCCTATGGGCAGTTCTTCACCAACACGCTGAACACGGGCCAGCGGCCGGGCAGCGCGACGATCGCCTTTTCGGACCTCAACGAAAACCTCTATTCGGCCGGTATCGACGTCACCTACGATCTGGCGGCGCGGGTCAAGCTGATCCTCGGCTATGCCTTCAGTGATACCAACCGCGTCACCGAACGCCGCGACTTCCTGTTCCAGGGCAACAACAACATCCCGCTCGGCATTTCGCTGCTGCGCCCCGACCTGCTGCTCTCGCAGGCGGTGATCTGCTTCCCCGGCGTCGATGCGACGGTTGCACCCGATTGTCCGGCGAACCCCGTTGCGACGGGGATCGCGCTCGTCGACAGCACGGGGTCGAACCCGACCTTCAAGGCGACGCTGCGCAACCATGCGGGCTATGTCCAGCTCCAGGCCGATCTGACCGACCAGCTCAATCTCAACATCGGCGCGCGCTACGAAAGCGCCAATCAGGGCGTGAGCGCGGTGCAGGTCTATACGGTCAACCCGACGCTGCCGCCGGCGACCAACCTCAAGCGCGACTATCTGCTTCCTGCCGCGACGCTGACCTACGAAATCTCGCCGCAGCTGCAATTCCGCCTGAGCGGGTCGAAGACGATCGCGCGGCCGCAGTTCCGCGAGCTGGTATTCCAGACCTATTATGATCCGGACAGCAACCGCACGTTCCAGGGCAATCCGCAGCTCGTCGACAGCCAGCTCTATAACGCGGAAACGCGCCTCGAATGGTATTTCGCACCCGAACAGCGCGTGTCGCTCGGCGGCTTCTGGAAAAAGATCAAGAATCCGATCGAAACCTACGCCAGCTTCGACGGCAACAGCGTGACGACGCGCTTTGCCAACGCGCCCGAGGCGACGCTTTATGGCGTCGAGTTCGAGGCGCAGAAATATTTCGACCTCAGTGGCATGAATGGCGCTTTCTGGGCCAGTCGCCGCGCGGTGCTGATCGGCAACTATACCTGGTCGCAATCGAAGCTGAAGGTCGGGCCGAACGATCCCGTTCAGGCTTATCCGTTCACCGGCGCGACGCTGGCGAGTCAGTTCTTCCGCGACGGCGCGCCGCTGACCGGCCAGTCGGATCATCTGGTCAATCTGGAATTCGGCCTCGAAGACACCGACAAGCTGTCGCAGCAGACCTTCTTGATTTCCTATGCGTCCGATCGCGTCACGCGGCGCGGCCCGTCGGGTCAGCCCGACATCTTCGAACGGCCGGGCATCCAGGTCGATTTCGTCGCGCGCCAGGGTATCCCGCTGTTTGGCAAGGAACTCGAACTCAAGTTCGAGGCCCGCAACATCTTCGGTACGAAATACAAGGAAATGCAGGAAAGCGGCGACAACCGCATCTATTACAACCTGTACAAGACCGGCACGACCTTCTCGCTGGGCGGGTCGCTGAAATTCTGAGGCATCCCTTGCCAGCCGCCCCGGCCGCAGCGCCGGGGCGGCACTGGCGGGTGCCGGCGCCAGCCCGGACTCGCCCCTCTGACAAAAAACTGTAATCTTCCCGTCAACTGATTGTCACGGACGGCGCCTAGGCGATTCGCGAGACAGGTTTCAGCTGGGGGACAGATAGGGTCATGGCGACGCTGATGAGGGGACCGGCCGTTCGGCTGCCGCGCTGGCTGCGTGCCGGCAGGCGGGCGCCGCGCGATGCCGCGCCGCTGATCGGCGTCGTCATCCTCGGCGCACTGCTGATCTGGCAATGCGTCAATCTCCTCTGGGCGTTGATCGTTCCGCTCGCCCCGCTGGGCACGTGGCAGCCGCAGACCGCGGTCATCGCATCGCCGGCCGAACGCCGCGCGATTTTCTCGAGCTTCGACCCCTTCTTCCGCAGCGGGCCGCAAGAGCCGGCCAGCGCGACGGTCACGTCGCTCGGCCTGACGCTGTTCGGGATCAATCTCAACGAAGCGACCGGCGGGGGCTCCGCGATCATCGCGGGCGATGACGGTCTGCAGAACAGCTATGCCGTCGGCGAAGAGATCGCGCCGGGCGTCAAGCTGGTCGGCGTCGCCTTCGACCATGTGCTCCTCGACCGCGGCGGCACGCGCGAAAGCCTGTTTCTCGATCAAAGCGGCGACGCGCCGGTCGCCAATCCCGCGACGCCGCTGCCCGCCCCGACGCCCGAGGTTGGATCCCCCGGTGCGGCGGCCAACGGCACCACGGCGAGCGGCGAGATGTCGCCCGCCGCGCTCAAGGCCGGCATCGGCTTCGCGCCGCGCACGGAAGGCGGCAAGGTCACCGGCCTTTCGGTCCAGCCGCAGGGCGACGGCGCCGTCTTCCGCGCCGCGGGCCTGCGCCCCGGCGATGTCATTCGTTCGGTGAACGGCCGTCCGATCGGATCGGCCGCCGATGCCGCCGCGCTCGCCAGCCAATTTGCGCCCGGTGCGCGCGTCTCGCTCGAGGTCGAGCGCGGCGCGAGCGTCGTTCCCGTCGCCCTGTTCCTTTCGAAACAATAGGTTTTATGCGCCTCAAACTCCCTCTCATGCTGGCCGCCGCCCTTGTCTCGGCGACGCCCGTGCCGGTGCTGGCCCAATATACGCTGAACGTCCGCGACGCCGACGTTCGCGCCTTCATCCAGGATGCGGCGCGGATCACGGGGCGGACGTTCGTGATCGACGGGCGTGTCAACGGCAAGGTATCGGTCGTCACCGACCGGCCGCTGTCGCGCAGCGAATATTTCGAAATTTTCCTCTCGACGCTGCGTGCCAACGGTCTGGTCGCGGTGCCTAATCCCAACGGCAGCTATCGCATCCAGCCGATCGACGGCGCGGCGACGCAGCCGACGCGCATCGGCAGCGGCGGCGCAGCGCAGAACCAGTTTGTCACCGAAATCATCCGGCTGCGCCATATCGACGCGATGGCGGCTGTCGAAACGCTGCGCCCGCTGGTCAGCCCGCAGGGCTCGCTGACCGCAAACCGCAATGCGAACAGCCTCGTTGTCGCGGATTTCGCCGACAATATCCGGCGCATCCGTGCGCTCGCGTCGAGCATCGACCGCGACACCTCGACCAGCGAGGTCGTTGCGCTGAAGAATGCCGGCGCGCGCGAAATTGCCGCCGCGCTTCAGGCGCTGGTCCCGGCGGCGGGTGAGGGCGCGCAGGCGCCGGTCGCGATCGTTCCGATCGACAGCAGCAACGCGGTGGCACTGCGCGGCGATCAGGCAATGGTGGCGCGCTTCGTATCGATGGCGCGCGATCTCGACATGCGCGCTGCGGGCGGTACCGAATTGCGCGTCTATTGGCTGGAACATGCCAATGCCGAAACGCTGCTCCCGACGCTGCAACAGCTTGTCGGCGGCGGCAGCGACCCGGCGCAGAAGGCGGGATTGCCGCCGGCATCCTCATCGTCTTCGTCGGGTGGCAGCGGCGGCACTCCGGCCCCCGCGGCCACGACCACCGCCAGCGCCGCGCCGACCACGGTCAGCGGGGCAGGCGGCAGCATTGCGACGCGCGGTCCGGCGATCGTCACCCGCTACGAAGGCGCGAACGCGATCATCGTCGCCGCCAATGCCGATGTGCAGCGGATGCTCGGCGAACTGATCCGCCAACTCGACGCGCGCCGTCCGCAGGTGCTTGTCGAGGCGATCGTGGTCGAAATCGGCGACGATGCGGCAAAGCGCCTCGGGGTCCAGTTCCTGCTCGGTGGCAAGAATATCCCCTTCGCCGCGACGAGCTATGGCAATGCCCAGCCCAATATCCTGACGCTGGGGGGCGCTTATGCCGCAACCAAGCTGACGCAGGATTCGACGACCGTCGACGGCACGACCGTCGTCACCCAGACGTCGAGCGCGCTCGGCAGCAGCCTGCAGGAAGCCGCGGCGGCGTCGCTGCTCTCGGCCACCGGCGGCTTTGCGGGCTTCGCGGGCGATATCGGCAAGAACACGGTGTTCGGCGCGATCATCAATGCGGTGAAATCGGATACGACGTCGAACCTGCTCGCGACGCCGCACATCGTCACGCTCGACAATCAGGCCGCGAAATTCCTAGTCGGCCAGGAAGTGCCGATCACCACGGGCGAGGCGCTGAGCAAGAATTTCGACAATGCCTTCCGCACCGTCCAGCGCGAAGAGGTCGGCATCAAGCTGGAGGTCACGCCGCAGGTCAACGGCGCGGGCGAGGTCAAGCTATTCCTGCGTCAGGAAGTGTCGAGCGTCGCCGGCCCCGTGTCGTCGCGCAACAGCGACCTCATCCTCAACAAGCGCTCGTTCGAAACGACGCTGACCGTCGACGACGGTCAGATCCTCGCGATCGGGGGGCTGCTCAACGACGACGAACGCAAGACGATCGAGCGGATTCCGCTGCTCAGCGACATCCCGCTGATCGGCGAACTGTTCAAATCACGCAGCCGCAGCCGTGCCAAGACCAATTTGATGGTCTTCATCCGCCCGACGATCCTCAAAAATGCCGAGGACAACGCCGCACTGACGGCGCGCCGCTATGGCTATATCCGCGACTTCCAGCTGCGCCGGAATCCCGGCGAGGAACCCGCGATCGACACGCTGGTGCGGGATTATATGGGCACGACGCCGCCGCTCCCGAGCGCGGCGACGGCCGCCGACGTGACGGTCGGGCCGGGCGAGCAGCCTGCGCTGCGCCGTCCGGACGGCAGCGTCACGCCCGTCGATGTGCCGCCGTCCGAGGGAGGCCAGCCGTGACCGACGCTGTGCCGGCCGCCGCGCCGCAGACGGTGCCGGTCGACATCCCCTATGGCTTCGCGCGCGGTCACGGCGTCGTTATCGCACCCGACGGTGAAGGCTGGCTCGCGACGCTGCGCGAGGGGAGCGACCCGGCGGTGCTGATCGAGGTAAAGCGCTACCTCGCCGCCCCGCTGCGGGTCGTGACGGCAAGCGTCGCCGATTTCGACCGGCTGCTCTCGGACCATTATGCGGTCGACGCGTCGGCGGCGGCAATGGCAGGCTCGCTCGATGGCGGCGACATCGATCTGATTGCGAGCGGCATGCCGAGCGCCGAGGATCTGCTCGACAGCGCCGATGATGCCCCCGCGATCCGCCTCATCAACGCGATCATCGCCGAAGCGGTGCGCCAGGGGGTCAGCGATATCCATATCGAACCCTATGAAAGCGGGCTTGTCGTGCGGATGCGCGCCGACGGCGTGCTGCGCGAACATCTGCGCATGCCCCCGCATGTCGCGCCCGTCGTCGTCAGCCGCATCAAGGTCATGGCGCGGCTCGACATTGCCGAACGCCGAGTGCCGCAGGACGGTCGCATCGCGCTGACGTTGGCGGGCAAGGCGATCGACGTCCGCGTGTCGACGCTGCCCAGTCGCGCGGGCGAGCGCGTCGTCATGCGCATCCTCGACAAGGATACCGCGGGGATCGATTTCGACGTCCTCGGCCTGTCCGGCGAAGCCGACCGCATCCTGCGCGAGGCGCTGGCCGAACCCAATGGCATCATTCTCGTCACTGGGCCGACGGGTTCGGGCAAGACGACCACGCTCTATGCAGCGCTGAAGCAACTCAACGACGGTCAGCGCAATATCCTCACCGTCGAAGATCCGGTCGAATATGCGGTCGAGGGCGTCGGTCAGACGCAGGTCAATGCGAAGGTCGGACTCGATTTCGCGGCGGGACTGCGCGCTATCCTTCGCCAGGACCCGGACGTCGTGATGATCGGCGAAATCCGCGACCGCGAAACCGCCGATATTGCGGTGCAGGCATCGCTTACCGGCCACCTCGTCCTGTCGACCGTCCACACCAACGACGCGGTCGGCGCGATCACGCGCCTCAAGGATCTGAAGGTCGAACCCTTTCTGCTCGCCTCGACCCTGCGTGCCGTGCTCGCGCAGCGTCTGGTGCGCAAGCTGTGCCCGACGTGCCGCGAGCCGGTGCAGGCCGACAATGGCATTGCCGCGATGCTCGGCCTCGACATCGGCACCGTGATCTGGCGGCCCAAGGGCTGCGATGAATGCGGACATACGGGCTTCAAGGGCCGGATCGGCGTGTTCGAGGCGATCAAGGTCGATGAGACGGTGCGACGCTACATCTATGCCGGCGGCGACGAGTCGATGATCGCGAAGCACGTCTTTCTGAAGGCGCCGACGCTCGCCAGCGCGGCCCGCGCGATGGTCGCAAAGGGGATCACGACGCCCGAGGAAGCGATCCGCATCGCGCGGCGCGAGGATGTCGATGCCTGATTATCGCTATGTGGCGATCGATCCCAAGGGCCGCGAGCGCAAGGGACGATTGACCGCCGCCAACGACGACGCTGCGCGAGCCAACCTTGCCGCGCGAAAATTCCATATCGTCGCGGTCGAGGAAGCAGGTACGCGCGCCGCGCCCGCGCGGTCGCTTTTCGCCTTTCGCAGCGCGCGGTTGAGCGCGAAGGAACTGGCGCTCTTCACGCGCCAGCTTGCGACGCTCGCCGAAGTCGCGCCGCTCGAAGAGGCGCTGCGCACGTTGACGCGCCAGAGCGAGGCCGAAAGCGCGCGCGCGGTGATCGGCGACGTTCACGCAGGCCTGCTCGAAGGACGCCGCCTTGCCGACGCGATGGCGCGGCAGCCGGCCAGTTTCCCGCCGCTCTACCGTGCGATGGTCTCGGCGGGCGAAACCACGGGGAGCTTGACGACGATCCTCGCGCGGCTCGCCGACCTGCTCGAACGCCAGGCGCAGGTGCGCGGCAAACTGATCGCCGCGCTTGCCTATCCGGTGGTGCTCGCGATTGTCGCCGTCGGGGTTGTCGCGGCGCTGATGATCTTCGTCGTCCCGCGCGTTGTCGAACAATTCGACGACGTCGGGCAGCAACTGCCTTTCCTGACCCGCGCGGTCATCGCGGTTTCAAGCGTTGCGGCAAACTGGTGGTGGCTGATGCTGCTGCTGATCGCGGGCGCGATTTTCGGCTGGGTCAGCGCGATGCGCCGCCCGGACTTCAAGGCCGGGGTCGATGCCCGGTTGCTCCGCCTGCCGCTGCTCGGCCGCCTGCTGCGCGACCTCTATGCCGCCCGCTTCGCCCGGACGCTCGCGACCATGGTGTCGAGCCGGCTGCCGCTGGTCGAGGGGTTGCGGCTCACCGTGCCGACAATCCGCAACGCCGCGCTTGCCAGTGCAACCGACCGCATCGTCGATCAGGTGCGCGCGGGCGGCAGCCTGTCGTCGGCGCTGCGCGATGCCGGGGTGTTTCCGCCACTGCTCGTCTACATGACCGCAAGCGGCGAAAGCGCGGGTCGACTCGAACAGATGCTCGAACGCGCCGCCGATTATCTCGAACGCGAATTCGACCGTTTTACCGCCGCTTCGATGGCGCTACTCGAACCTGTCATAATTGTCATTATGGGGTCTTGCGTCGCGCTTATCATCCTTTCCATCCTGCTTCCGATCCTCCAGTTGCAGAACCTTGCAGGGCTATAATAGATGTCGCTGATGCAGCTTTTCCTTCGCCTGATGCTCGATCCCTCACGCCCGCCGCGGCGCCGCCGCAAGCGCGACGAGCGCGGCTTCACGCTTACCGAATTGATGGTCGTTATCTTCATTATCGGGCTGCTCGCAACGGTCGTGCTGATCAACGTCCTGCCCAGCCAGGACAAGGCGATGGTGACGAAGGCTAAGGCCGATATTGCGACGCTGGAGAATGCGCTCGAACAATATCGGCTCGACAATCTGACGTATCCGGCGACGACCGACGGGCTGAACGCGCTGTCGACGCCGCCGCCGTCGCTGGCGCAGCCCGAACGCTACCGCCGCGGCGGCTATATCAAGAAACTGCCGAGCGATCCTTGGGGACGCCCTTATAATTATCAGGCGCCCGCCGCGAACGGAAAGCCGTTCGACGTCTGGTCGCTCGGCGCCGACGGCGCGCCCGGCGGGACCGACGAAAATGCCGACATCCACGGGGACAGCTGACCGCGGTCGCCTCCGGCGCGGCAAGGCGCGTGGCTTCACGCTGGTCGAACTGATGGTCGTTCTGACGATATTGGCGCTGGCCGCGACCGCCGTCGTGCTGACCATCCCGGGCGAGGAACGCAGCGTGCGCAGCGAGGCCGACCGGCTGGCGGCGCGGCTCGCCGCGGCGCGCGACGTCGCGGTGGTCGAGGGGCGCAGTGTCGCGGTCAATTTCGCGCCGTCGGGCTATGGTTTCGAACATCGCATCGACGGCGCCTGGGCGCCTTTGCCCGGCCGGGCCTTTGCGCAGCGCAATTGGCCCGCCGATATTCGCTTCGCCGCTGGCGACGGGCAGGGCGCGGCGCGCATCCTGTTCGACCGCGTCGGTACCAGCCCGACGCCGCAGGCGGTGGTGCTGGCGGGCGGCGAGGCGCGCGAAGTGGTCCGCGTTTCGGCAACCGGAGAGGTCAGCCGTGATCGCTAGGCCGTCGATCGCCGGCCAGCGCGGGTTCACCCTGCTCGAAATGCTCGTTGCGCTCAGCATCATCAGCATTGCGGCGCTGACGCTTGTCCGGCTCGATGCCTATGCAGTGCGAACCGCGGGCGATCTCGACGAAAGCACCGTCGCGGGCATCGTCGCGCAGAATCGCGCCGTCGAACTCTGGACCGATCCGGCGCCACCGACGATCGGCGCCAGCACGACCAGCGTGACCAATGCCGGGCGCAACTGGCGGATCGAACAACGCGTCGCCCCGACCGCCGACGACAGCCTGCTGCGTATCGACCTGATCGTCCGGCCCGAGGCGGGGCGCGGGCAGGCGGCGCTGACGATCATCCGGGCGTCGCGATGAGGCGCATTCGCATTTCTTCTCCCTTTGCCCTGAGCTTGTCGAAGGGTCGCCCTTTCTTCGGCGTCAAAGAAAAGAGCGGTGATTCGTCAGGCTCAGCACGAACCGAGGTTGCGATAGGTCAGCACGGCTTCACCCTCGTCGAAATGCTCGTTGCGCTCTCGCTCTTTGCCGCGATCGCGGCGATGGGGGTGAGCCTTCTACGCAGCAGCGTTGACACACAAGAGGCGGTACAGACGCGGCTCAAGGCGATGAGCGGGATGAACCGCATCCGCGCGGTCATGGCGAACGATCTGGCGCAGGCGGTGCAGCGGCCGACGCGCGGCGCGGCGGGCGAGGCGGTTCCGGCCTTCACCGGCTCGGCGAACGGCTTCGCCTTCGTTCATGCGGGTGCGGCTACGATCGAGGGGGGCGCGCGGCCCGATGTCGAACGCGTCGGCTATGCCCTGATCGGAGGTGAGTGGCGCCGCGCGGTGCAGCCGACGCTCGACGGCACGACGCTCGGCGACGGTGACCGGCTGGTCGGCGACGTTTCGGCGGCTGCGGTGCGCTACCGCGACGAGCGCGGCAACTGGAGCGAAAGCTGGTCGAGCGATCCCGACGACCGTTTGCCGCGCGCGGTCGAGGTGCGATTGACCCGAGCCGGGCGGCCGCCGCTGACGATGCTGTTCCTGACCGCGCCGACGCTCCCACCGCCGCTGCCTTCGCTGACTGGGGCGACGCCATGACCGGGCCGACACGGGACGATCGCGGGGCGGCGCTGCTCAGCGTGTTGCTGCTCGTCGCGGTCATGGCGGTGATCGCAGCGACCGCGCTCGACCGGTTGACGCTTGCGACGCGGATCGCGTCCAGCGCCGCGACGGTCGATCAGGGACGCGCCTATGCCTTTGCCGCCGAACAGATTGCGCTGCGGCGTGTCGCCAATCTGGTGGCGCGCGATCCGTCGCGACTGTCGAATGACGGCGATTGGCTCGACCGCGATTTTATCCTGCCGCTGCCGGGCGGGCAGGGGAGCGCGCGGCTGAGCGATGCCGACAATTGCTTCAATCTCAACAGCCTGGCCGCCGAAACCGCGCCGGGAAAGCTCAGCCAGCGGTCGGGCGCTACCGCGCAATTTACCGAGCTGATGGTGCTGCTCGGTATCGACCGCGGACAGGCGATGGCGATTTCCGGCGCGGCCGCGGATTGGATCGACAGCGACGGCAACGACGGGCCGCTCGGCGCCGAAGATGGCGTCTATCGCGCGCTCCCCGGCGCCTACCTGCCCGCAAACCGCAAGATGGCCGATGTCAGCGAATTGCGCACGGTGCGCGGCGTGACGCCCAAAATCTATGCGCGGCTGAAGCCGTGGATATGCGCCTTGCCGCGCGCCGAACCGGTGAAGCTGAACGTCAACACGCTGCGTCCCGAACAGGCGCCGCTGATCGCGATGCTGATGCCGGGGCAGATCAGCATCGCCGATGCGCGGGCGGCGCTGGCGGCCCGGCCCGCTGGCGGCTATGGCAGCAGCGTGCGATTCTGGGAGGCGCGATCGCTCGCCCGGCTCGATCCGCCCACCGATGTGGGTGAACAGGCCGCGGTGACCAGCCGGTGGCTCACGCTGACGACGCAAGTGACGATTGGGGACGGGTTTTTGACGGCACATTCGCTTATCGACGTCAATGGCGGCGCGCCGGGCGCCGGTCAGGCGCCGCCGGTCATCGTCCGCCGGGACTGGGGCGAGGCCGACTGACGTGGCGCGGACGCTGATCCTCTGGCTGCCGTCGGCGGCGGCGCTCGGTGGCGACGAAGCCGCGCGGCCTGTCTGGCTGCGCGTCGACGATGGCGTGATCGTCGACAGCGGGCAGGACGACGGCTGGGTCGACGCCTGGGAGAAACCACAGGACGACGCGGGCGACGATCGACTCATTGCACTCGCCCCTGCAGGCGACGTGCCGATCCATTGGCGCGCCTATCCCGATGCGGCCCCCGCGCAGGCGGCGGCGGCGGCGCGGATCGACGCGCTGCGCGACAGTCTGGGCGACGCGGCCGGACTGCACATCGTGGCCGGTGAGCCGGCCGAGACCGGACAGGCGGTGCCGGTGGCCGTCACCGCCCACGCCGCGATGACGGCCTGGACTGGCTGGCTCGCGGCAGAGGGGCTGACCGCCGCGGCGATCCTTCCCGCCGCCGCCATCTTGCCGCCGCCCGACGCCGATCATTTGTGGACTGCCGAACTTGGCGGCGAAGCGATCCTGCGCTCGGCCGATCGGGCATGGCGCTCCGATCCGGAAATCGACGCGCTGGTCGCGCAGGAGCGGACGATCGTCCCGCTGGGCGCCGATGCGGCGCGGGAAGCGTTGCTGCTCTCGCTCGCCGCGCCGCCGCTTGATCTGTTGAGCGGAAGCTGGAAGCCGAAGCGCCGCTGGGCGGTCGATCCGGATCTGGTGCGGATCGGCAAGCGCCTGCTCGCGGCGTTGCTGATCGTCAGCCTGCTGATCCCGGTCGCTTATGCGGTGCGCCTTGCCGCCGACACCCGCCGCGCCGATGCCGCAGTTGTCGCGGCTGCGGCGACGCTGGGGATCGAAGCTCCTGATGCGACCGCGGCGGAAGCCGAAGTCGATCGCCGGCTGGCCAGCGCGGGCGGCGGCCCGCTTGCCTTTTCGGTCCCGGCGTCGGCGCTGTTCGATGCGATGCGCGACACGCCGGGGGTGACGCTCAAGACGCTGTCGCACCGCACCGACGGGACGCTGACGACGACGCTGGCGGGGCCGCGCGTCGATGATCTCAACAAGGTGCTGCTGGCGCTGCAGGCGCGCGGCTATCGCGTGACCGCGCAGCCGATGGCGGGCACCGACGGCCAACAGATGGCAAATATTACGGTTCGGGCGGTGCCATGATCGACAGGATGCGCAATTGGTGGGCGGGTTTGTCGCGGCGCGAGCATTGGCTTGTCGGCATTGCCGCGGCGCTGGCGCTGACGGTGCTCGTCTGGGCGCTCGGCCGTCCGGCCTATGCGGCGCTGGTCGATCTTGGCAGCGACCATGCCGCGGCAATCGAGCGCGAAGGGCGCGTCGCGGCCAAGGTGCATCTTTTGTCGCAGCGTCCGGCGAAGGCGGTCGCCGCGGCCACCGATGCGGTAGCGATCGACCAATTTCTGGCGCAATCCGCGGGCGAGATCGGCCTGACCCTCGACCGTAACGAAGCGCGCGGAACGGCGCAGGCAACCATCGCCATCGCGACCGCGAAGGCGCCCGTCCTCAACGACTGGCTCGCGGCGCTCGAGACGCAGGGGTTCGTTGTCGATCAGCTCACCGTCACCCCCGCCGCCGACGGCACGGTGGGCATGACCGCCGAACTGCGCAAGGGGGGACAGTGATGGCCCGCTCGCACCGTCTCTGGATCGCCGCCGCGGCACTGCTCGCGCTGCTGCTGATCGCCGCGACCTTTCCGATGCGGCTGGCATTGTCGCTCGCCGGGGTCGCCGACGCGGGCTTCAGCGCGCGGACGGTGCGCGGCTCGGTCTGGTCGGGCGAACTTGTCGACGCGCGATTGGGCGCTCTCCCGCTCGGCACGGTCAAGGCCAGCCTGTCGCCGCTCGCCCTGCTGACGGGCAGCACGGAACTCGCCTTTGCGCGCCAGGACGATCGGCTGGGCGCCTTGTCGGGCCGACTCTACGGCACCAACCCGCGCGGCGCCGCCGACGTTAACGGCGTCACGACGCTCGCGGGCGGCCTCGGCGCGATCCCCGTCCACACCCTCCGCTTCGAAGGCGCCACCACACGCTTCGACAATGACGGGAAATGCGTAGAAGCAAGCGGACGGGTGCAGCTTTCGATCGCGGCGCCGATTGCCGGTCTGGATCTGGCGCGCGGGCTGTCGGGCCCGCTGAGCTGTGCGAACGGGCGTGCACAGGCGGCGCTGAGCAGCCAGTCGGGGATGGAGCGGCTGACGCTGGGGTTTGACGGTCGTGGCGCGTGGCGCGCGCAGTTCGCGATCACCGTCGACGACGATCCGTCGATGGCGGCGGCGTTGACGATGCTCGGCTTCCGTCCGGCGTCGGACGGCTACGTGCTGGCGACCACGGGCCGATTCTGACATGGCCGCGTTCGACGCCTTGCCCTTTGGCATGGGCGTCGGCCTGGCCGCTTTGGCGGGGTTGCTGCTCGGTAGCTTCCTGGCGACGCTGGTGCTGCGCTGGCCGCTGGGGCGGTCGGTGTTGCGCGGGCGTTCGCAGTGCGATGCGTGCGGCACGGCGCTGACCGCGCGCGACCTTATACCCCTGCTGTCGGCCATCGCGGCGCGCGGTCGTTGCCGTCATTGCGGCGCACCGATTGACGCGCTGCATTGGCGGGTCGAATTGTTGTCGGCGGCGATCGGGGCAGCGGCGCTCGCGCTGATGCCCGGCACGGCGGGCTGGCTCTGGGCGCTGTTTGGCTGGCTGTTGCTGCCGCTCGCGCTGCTCGACGCGCGGCATATGTGGCTGCCCGATCCGCTCAACGTGGTGCTGGCGCTCGCCGGACTGCTGCTCGCCGGGCCGCTGCTCGAAGTAAGTCTGCTCGATCGCTGGATCGGCGCGGTGGCGGGTGGGCTGGCCCTTGCAGCCATCGCTGCCGCCTACCGGCGCGTGCGTGCGAGCGAGGGGATGGGGGGCGGCGATCCCAAGCTGGTCGCGGCGATCGGGTGCTGGATCGGGTGGCAGGCACTGCCGCTGCTGTTGTTGCTCGCCAGCCTGGGCGGGCTGGTCTGGGCGTTTGGCGCGCAACGAAAAGGGGACGGCCCGCTGTCGATGCGGGCCGTCCCCTTCGGTGTGTTCGCTTGCACCGCCGCTTGGGCGACGGTGCCGCTTTGGCCGTTGATCAGCGGCCGATAACGACCGTCACCGCGCGGCGGTTCTTCGCCCAGGCTTCCTCGTTCGATCCGAGTTCGGCCGGCCTTTCCTTGCCATAGCTGATGACATTCATACGGCTCGGGTCGATGCCGAGCGAGGCGAGATAATTCTTCGCAGCGTTGGCGCGGCGTTCGCCGAGCGCGATATTATAGTCGCGGGTACCGCGTTCGTCGGCATGACCTTCGATCGTCACGCGCACCGCGGGATTGCGCTGCAGCCATTGCGCCTGGCTTTGCAGCGTCGCCATATCCTCTGCATCGACATTATATTGATCGAAGCCGAAGAAGATGCGGTCCGAGGCGACGTTGGCGATGAAGTCCTGCTGCGACCCCGGAACGACCGCATTGGGGTCGGTTCCGGTACCGGTCCCGGTGTCGGTTCCTTCGGGGGCTGGCGGCAGCGTTTCGGGGGCCTTCTTCGAACAGGCACCCACAGTCAGCATGGTGATCGCCGCGATCATCGCGGTGGTTTTGCGTATCGTCATGTCGTCTGTCCTTTTTGTTGCGTTTTCAGTCGTGGCGAAATGCGATGAACGTCAATTTAACACAGGATTGAACCCCGCGGTTTTCCTTTGGTTCCGCGCGCGCCGGCGCGCCTCAGGGCAGGATCGGGCCCCAGCTCGGGTCGGACCCGTCCTGCGGCGTCGGCAACCGGCGCAGGTTCACGCCGGTCAGGTCGACCTGCCAGATCGTCGATTTGCCCTCGCGGCCCGATGTGGTGCGGAAGAACTGGATCACGCGGCCGTTGGGCGACCAGGTCGGCGCTTCGTCCTGCCAGCTGTTGGTCAGCAGCCGCTCGCCGCTGCCGCTGGGGGTCATCACGCCGATGCGGAACTCGCCGCCGCCCATTTTGGTGAAGGCGATCAGGTCGCCGCGCGGCGACCATTCGGGCGTCGCATAGCGACCGCCGCCGAAGCTGATCCGGCGCTGATCGGACCCGTCAACATTCATCGTATAGATTTGCTGGCTGCCCGACCGGTCGCTTTCGAAGACGATCTTCTTGCCGTCGGGCGAAAAGCTGCCGCCGACGTCGATGCCGGGGGCATTGGTCAACCGCACCGGCGTGCCGCCTTCGGTCGAGATGCGATAGATGTCGGTGTTGCCGCCGACCGCCATCGAAAAGAGGATCTGCCGGCCATCGGGCGACCAGCGCGGCGCGAAGGTCGCGTTGCGGCTTTCGGTCACCAGCTTCTGCGTGCCCCCATTGACGTCATAGATGAAGACGCGGACGCGGTCGTTCAGATAGCTGACATAGACGATCTTCTTGTAATCGGGCGAGAAACGGGGAGACAGCGCCAGCGCCTGACCATTGGTGATGAAGCGGTGGTTGCCGCCGTCCGAATCCATGATCGCAAGGCGCTTGATCCGGTTCCCCTTCGGCCCGCTCTCGGCGATATAGGCGACGCGGCTGTCGAAGAAGGGCGATTCCCCCGACAGACGCGAATAGATGGCGTCGGCGCATTTGTGCGCGGCACGGCGCCAGTCGCCCGGCTGGATTTCGAAACCCTGCCGCACCAGCTCGCTGCCGAGCTGGGTGTCATAGAGATAGCAGCCGACGACGAAGCCGCCGGTGCTGTTCGTCTGGACGAAGCCATGGACGACATTTTCGGCGTTGCGCGCCTGCCAGTCGGCGAAGCGCGGCGCGCGCACTTCCGCCATGCTGATCGCGCGAACGCTGCCGGGGCCGAGCGGCGCGTAAAGCCCGCTGCGTTCAAGGTCGGCGGCGATCACATCGGCGATCTGCCGCCCCAGATTGTCGGTGCGCAGCCCGGCGACGGTGGTGACGGCAGGCGTGGCGAAAGCGGGAACCGCGATGACCGTGCGGTCCTGGGACAGCGTGCCTTCGATCGTTTCGCGCGGTTCGGTGGGGACCGCGGGGGCGGGTGTGGGCGATGCGACCTGCGCCAACGCCGGGGCGACGGACAGCATGAGCGCGAGCGGGAGGGCGATGGAGCGAAGCGGCATCTCTCTTACCTCTTGATGAAATCGAGCGTGTAATTCTGCCAGAAGCTGTAATTTTCCTCGGGCAGGTCGAAGGGGGCGGCGAGTTCGATGGCACGCTTGGCGCATTCCTGATGCCGCTGGACCTGGAATTTGTTGCTGTCGTTCTGGCCGCTCGTCTCGACGCTGGTAAATCCGGCGAGCGCCCCCGACTGGGTCAGGCGGAATTTGACCACGGTCTTGAGTTGATCGACATCGACGCCGCTGATGCGGCATCCGTTCCAGCGCGGACCGACGGCGGCCTTGATGCTGACGTCGATCGAGCGCTTGACCTCGGCCGCCGTCGCGGCGGCCGGTGCGCCCTTGGAAGCCGGTGCCTTTGGCTGCGAACGGCTCAGCCCGTCGACGATGCCGTCGAGACGGCCAGTGGGCCGCGACGACTGTTTTTTCGGTTCGGCCTTGGGTGTCGGCCGCGGCGGCGCCTTCTGGGCCGCTGGCGGGGATTTCTTGGGTGTCGCCGGAACGGGCTTCGCGACCTGCTTTGGTGCAGGGGCGGGCGTCGGGCGGACGACGGGCTCGGGCAGCGGCGGCGTCGGCACCGGTTCGGGCGGCGCGGCGATATCGGCCGCATCCTCCTCGCCCAGCCGTGCGGCGGGGGGATTGGCGTTGATGACCGGCGCGGTCGATTGCGGCGCCGTCTCCGCGATCAGATCGACCTCCATCGGCGGATTGTCGAAACGGCGCTGGCCCGCGGTCCATTGCACTGACAACAGTACGATAATCACGACATGCGCGGCGACGGCCACGGCGATGCCGCGTCCCTGTGTTGCCCCATATGCCCGCGTTTCGGCCATGATCTTGACCCTATGGCTGCGTTTCTGAACCGTCTGTGACCGCGCTTTCGGCGGCAGCGGCGGTATCGGTGTCGGCGCCTGTCGTCACCAGCGCGATACGCGACAGGCCGGCGCGGTTGAGTTCGCCCATCACCCGCATTACCCGGCCATAGTCGAGCCCCTTGTCGGCGCGCAGCATGATCTGTCGCGGCTTGTCGCCGTCCTTCGTTTCGCGCGCGATGGCATCGAGGCGGGCCGGCAGTTCGGCCTCGGGGACGACCTGGTCGCCGATATACAGCGTGTCGTCGGCATTGATCGACAGTTGCACCGGCTCCTGCTCTTCGGTCTCGATCGGCTTGGCCCGGCTTTCGGGCAGGTCGATCGGCACCGCCGAGGCAAGCAGCGGCGCGGTGATCATGAAGATGATCAGCAGCACCAGCATAACGTCGACGAGCGGGGTGACGTTAATCTCCGACATCGGCGCCCGGCGCCCGCCGCGCCCGCGACGCCGCCCGCCGACGCCGCCCGAAGGTCCGGTCATCGCCATCAGCCTTCGACCTCCAGTTCGCGGCTGAAGGTCGCGTGCAGGCCATCGGCAAAGCGGCCGAGCCGCGATTCGAGCCGGTTCAGCCGCTGCGAAAAGGCGTTATAGGCAATCACCGCGGGGATGGCCGCGAACAGCCCGATCGCGGTTGCGAACAGCGCTTCGGCGATCCCCGGCGCGACGACGGCGAGGCTGCTGTTGTTCGATGCGGCGATCGCGGTGAAGCTGCGCATGATCCCCCACACCGTCCCGAACAGGCCGACGAAGGGCGCAACCGAACCGATGGTGGCCAGCGTGCCGATCTTTTCGGCGAGGCGGTCGACCTCACCGGCGACGGCGCTGTTCATCGCAATGCCCAGCCGTTCGCGCGTTCCTTCACGGTCGATGACCTTGCTCCGCGTCGAACGGCGCCACTCGCCGATCCCCGCGGCCAGCACCTTCGCGCTCGGCAATTCTTCATTGCCATTCTTGTCATAGAATTTGTCGATATTGTCGGCGCGCCAGAAATCGCGCTCGAAGCTGTCCGACGCCTTCATCATTTTGCCGACGCCGCGGCCGTGGGTGAAGATCACCGCCCACACATAGATGGACGCGGCAAGCAACCCGATCATTACCGCCTTCACGATGATATCGGCCTGCAGGAACAGTGCGATGGGGGACAAGGTCGCCGCGTCGGCGGCCAGCTTGATATTGTCTAGCAAGGGATGGTCTCTCCATTCATGATCGCGGTAAAGCGGCTGGCCCACCCGGCGGGCTGGCGGCGCGGCCGGCCCTCGGGCGACAGAAAGGCTGCGGTAACACGCCCGTTGGTTAACTCGTCCTGACCGCGAAGGATGCGTTGCGCGATAATCACGCTCGCCCCGCGCACCGCCTCGACGGTACTGACGACCAGCAAATCGTCATCGAGCTTGGCCGGGCGTACATATTTGATCGCAAGGTCGGTGACGGCCCAGGCGCCTTCGCCCGCTTCCATCGCCGCGCGCTGGTCGATCCCGGCGATGCGCAGCATGTCCGACCGGGCACGCTCCATATAGCGCAGATAGTTGGCGTGATAGACGATGCCGCTGAGGTCGGTGTCCTCGAAATAGACACGCAGCCGGTAATGATGCGCGGCCCCGACAAAGGCGCCGGGGATGAAGGGAGGCGGAACGTCAACCATAGGTGCGAGCGATAGCGATGCTTCGACTCGTCGCAAAGCCCTCTTGAACGGTTCGTCGCAGCGCGGGGCCGGTTGACGGATTCAAAGCCGCACTTTTCCGTCCTATTTTGCCGCGCCGCCGCCAGAATCGAATAGTCCGTCCTGCACGCCCGCGGGCGGATTGAGGCCCAGATGCTTCCACGCGCTGGCGTTGAGGCAGCGGCCTCGTGCGGTGCGGGCGATCAGGCCGATCTGGAGCAGATAGGGTTCGATCACATCCTCGATCGTGTCGCGCGGCTCGCTGAGGCCCGCCGCCAGCGTTTCGACCCCCACGGGCCCCCCGCGATAGATGTCGGCGATCATGGTGAGGTAGCGGCGGTCCATCGCGTCGAGGCCCAGCGCATCGACCTCCAGCCGGTTGAGCGCCGCGTCGGCCACCCGCGCGTCGACGATCTGCGCCCCCGCCACTGTCGCAAAATCGCGCACGCGGCGGAGCAGGCGCCCTGCGATGCGCGGCGTGCCGCGCGAACGCTTCGCGATTTCGAGCGCGCCGTCGGGCGCGATGCCGAGGCCGAGCAGGCGGGCGGCGCGGCCGATCACCTGTTCGAGTTCGGCATGGGTGTAGAAATTAAGCCGCACCGGGATGCCGAAGCGATCGCGCAGCGGCGTCGTCAGCAGCCCCTGCCGCGTGGTCGCGCCGACGAGCGTGAATTTGGGCAGGTCGATCCGCACGCTGCGCGCCGACGGCCCTTCGCCGATCATGATGTCGAGCGCGCGATCTTCCATCGCGGGATAGAGGATTTCCTCGACTGCGGGAGACAGGCGGTGAATCTCGTCGATGAAGAGGACGTCGCCATCCTCCAGATTGGTGAGCAGCGCGGCAAGGTCGCCCGCCTTGGCGATGACCGGGCCGCTGGTCGACCGGAAACCGACGCCCAGCTCCTTCGCAACGATCTGTGCCAGCGTCGTCTTGCCCAGCCCCGGCGGGCCGAAGAAGAGCACATGGTCGAGCGCATCGGCGCGCGCCTTTGCCGCCTCGATGAAGATGCGCAGATTCTCGCGCGCCGCCGCCTGACCCACGAACTCGGCGAGCGACTTCGGCCGCAGCGCGGCGTCGGCATCCTCGGGGGTGCGGATCGGCGTCGTCAGGGCGGGCTCAGTCATAATGCTCTATTGCCTCGCCGGTGATCGAAACCCAAGGCTCCTTGCGCTCCTCATACATCGAATAGTCGGGAATGAAGCCGTGGCCGGGCGCGAAATTGCCGAGCGGGATGGCGTAGGCGTCGTGATAGGGGCGCGCGCGATACCAGACGCCCGAACCGCAGGTGCCGCAAAAGAAGAAGTCGGCGGTGTTGCCGCTCTCGCCGGTATATTGCCACATCTTCGCGCTCGCTTCGCCCTCGATGCGGACCTGCTCGACGGGAAAGCGGACCTGTGCGGCAAAGGCGCTGCCGCTGCGCGCCTTGCACTCGCGGCAATGGCACACGGACACGCGGATCGGCTCACCCGTGCAGGCAATTCGGATCTGGCCGCAGCGGCAGGAGGCGTGGCGGGTGAGGGCGGTCATTTCGCCGCCTTTTTGAGCGCGACGCGAACCAGCGCATCCAGAGTGGCGCCCGCGCCCAGTTCCTCGCTCGCCGCGGCGACGGCGGCGCTCGCTTCGCCGGGTTTAAAGCCGAGGCCGGTGAGGGCGGTCACGGCATCGCCGAGCGGGCCGGCGGCCGGGACGGCCGCGGGACCGGTGCCGGCGATCCCGCCCAGTGCGCCCGCCTTGTCCTTCAGTTCGTGCGCGATGCGTTGTGCGAGCTTCGGCCCGACGCCGTTGGCGCGCGCGATCATCGCGCTGTCGCCGCTGGCGAGTGCGCGCTGCAGGTCGGCGACTTCGAGCGCGGAGAGGATCGCGAGCGCGACCTTTGCGCCGACGCCCTGGACGCTGGTGAGCAGGCGGAACCAGTCGCGTTCCTCGGCGCGGGCGAAGCCGAGCAGGCGCAGGAAATCCTCGCCCACCAGCATTTCGGTGTGGATGGTGACATCGCCGCCGACCGGGCCGAGCGCGTCGAGCGTGCGCGCCGACGCCTCGACCAGATAACCGACGCCGCCGACGTCGATCACCGCATGGCCTGCGCCGCTTGAATCGAGCCGTCCGGTGAGTTTTGCGATCATGGCGATGTGCTAGCGTGATAGGAATGAAAAGGGAACAGATTTGGTTCACGCGAAGACGCGAAGGCGGGAAGATGTTGCATTTGCCGCAAAGCGGCATTCATCGTCGGGTGGTGCGCGATGACGCGGCGTCAAGGAGAAAGGGGCCTGACGGTCCGAGCCAGCCTCTTCGCGCCTTCGCGTCTTCGCGTGAACCCTTCAAATACGCGGCCGGTGGTTCGCGTGGCAGATCGCGACCGCCAGCGCATCGGCCGCATCGGCGCCCGCGACCTTCGCGCCCGGCAGCAGGATGCGCAGCATCGCCTGCACCTGCTCCTTCGCTGCGCCGCCGGTACCAACGATGGCTTTTTTGACCAGGCGCGGCGCATATTCGGCGACGGTCAGCCCGCCCCGCGCGCAGCCGAGCAGGACGACGCCGCGCGCGTGCGCGAGCTTCAGCGTCGATTGCGGATTGTCGTTGACGAAGATTTCCTCGACCGCCGCGCAGGCGGGGGCGTGATCGGCGATCACGGCCGCGAGTGCAGTATCGAGATACGCCAGCCGGTCGGGCAGGGGCGCCTTTGCGTCGGTCTTGATCTGCCCGTTGGCGATGTGGCTGATCCGGCTGCCCTCGACGCGGATGATGCCCCAGCCGGTACAGCTGAGCGAGGGGTCGAGACCGAGGATGATCATGTTAGAAGCCCCTCCCGCTTGCGGGAGGGGTTTGGGGTGGGCAAGCGGCGTGCCGTGCATCGGCCCACCCCCGGCCCCTCCCGCAAGCGGGAGGGGAGGGGTTTGTCATCCGAGCTTTTCCATCACCGCGTCGGGGATTTCATAATTGCCCCACACGGTCTGCACATCGTCGTCATCGTCGAGCGTGTCGATCAGCTTGAACAGCGTCTGCGCGACGCTTTCGTCGGCGACTTCGCTTTTCAGCGTCGGGCGCCACGCGAGTTTCACGCCTTCGGCTTCGCCCAGCTTGGCTTCGAGCGCCTTTGCGACTTCGTGCAAGGAATCGACGCTGGTCCAGATGTCATGGCCATCTTCGGTCGATTCGACATCGTCGGCGCCCGCATCGAGCGCGGCTTCGAAGACGGTGTCGGCATCGCCCGCGCTTGCCGCATAGCTGATCATGCCGAGCCGGTCGAAGCCGTGGCTGACGCTGCCCGACGTGCCGAGGTTGCCGCCATTCTTGCTGAACGCGGTGCGGACATTGGTCGCGGTGCGGTTGCGATTGTCGGTCAGCGCTTCGACGATCAGCGACACGCCGCCGGGGCCATAGCCTTCGTAACGGATTTCCTCGTAATTCTCGCCATCATTGCCTGCGGCCTTGTCGATCGCGCGCTGGATATTGTCCTTGGGCATCGACTGCGCTTTGGCGGCGTTGACCGCCGCGCGAAGGCGGGCGTTGGCGTCGGGATCGGGCAGGCCCATCTTTGCCGCCACCGTGATTTCGCGGCTCAGCTTCGAAAAGAGGCTGCTGCGCTTTTTGTCCTGAGCACCCTTGCGGTGCATGATGTTCTTGAATTTACTATGGCCGGCCACGGCCTACCTCCCTTAACGGAAAAATCTGGCGCCGCCCCTAGCGCGAAGCGCGGTCGCAGACAACCACGGGTGGCGGCGGCGATCAGACAACGACGGCGGTTCCCGAAGCGCTGACCATCAGCATCGACCCGTTCTGGCCGAGCACTTCATAGTCGAGATCGACGCCGATCACGGCATTGCCGCCAAGGCGCGCAGCTTCGGCTTCCATTTCCCCAATCGCTTCCTTGCGGGCGCGGGCGAGGACATCTTCATATTTGCCCGAGCGGCCGCCGACGATGTCGGTGATGCTGGCGAACAGGTCGCGGAACAGGTTCGCGCCGACGATCACCTCACCGGTGACGATGCCCAGATATTCGCGGACCGGATGGCCTTCGACAGCGTTGGTCGTGGTGCTGAACATATCTTCCTCCCTGGCGTCTGCGGTCAATGCTTCAAGCGGAGAGGCGGTTCCGGACCGCCGGTTTCGCGGAAGTTGTCAAACTTGTCGCTCCCCTCCGGTGCCATGATACCCGTCACGCCGAAACGGCCTGTTGGACCGGACAAACGAAGGCGTGACGGGTAACATGGCGAAGGGGGTAGCGCGGCCCGATCATGTAGGACAGCGATTTTTCGGAGTTCAGACGATGCCGAGCGCCGATTTGTAAACGTCGAGGATCGCTTCCATTTCCTTGCGGTCGTGGACCGGCATTTTGCGCAGGCGCACGATCTGGCGCATGATCTTGGGATCATAGCCCTGCGACTTCGATTCCAGATAAACGTCGCGGATATCGTCGGCGATGCCCTTTTTCTCTTCTTCCAGCCGCTCGATGCGCTCGATGAAAAGGCGCAGTTGTTCGTCGGCAGTCGTGGCTTCGCTCATTTTATGCTCCGATGGATAGGAATGGTTGTGGCGAGAATCGCCTCGGGCGTCCGATTAGCGGGGTCAGGGATTCTTGGCCATGCTTTCTTCCATGCGGGCAAGCTGCTGAGGGGTGGCGGCAACGTGAAAGCGCGCCTTCCATTCGGCGGTCGGCATGCCGTGGACGATGGCGCGGGCGCTTTCCTTGTCGAGGTCGCCCGCTTCGGCGATCCAGTCGCCCAGGCAATTGCGGCAAAAACCCGCGAGGCCCATCAGGTCGATATTCGCCGCGTCGCTGCGGTGGCGGAGCAGGCGGACAAGGCGGCGGAAGGCCGCTGCGGCGACGGCATCGTCGATGCTGTCGAGGGGGTCGGCGGTCATCGGTTGGTCATCGCTGCACGACATGACATTCTCCGGTCTGTGGATGAATAGCTATACGGCGGTTGCGCTTCGGCAGGCAACGCGCCATGCCACGCGGCCGTAGCGATATTGTAGATCAAGAGACAAGCGGAGCAATCGTGGTCCAGAGCTTTACCCCCCGCCAGCGCAAGGTGCGTATTCTTGCCACGCTCGGTCCCGCGAGCGCCAATGCCGAAATGATTGCCGCACTGCACCGCGCCGGCGCCGACGCCTTTCGCGTCAACATGAGCCATGGCGACCATGAAGGCCATGCCAAGGTCATCGCGGCGATCCGCGCGCTGGAAAAGGAAACGGGGCGGCCCACGACGATCCTGGTCGACCTGCAGGGGCCGAAGCTGCGCGTGGGCACCTTTCGCGACGGGCCGGCCGAACTGGCGACGGGCGCCACCTTCGTTCTCGACACCGACAAGGCGCCGGGCGATGCCAGCCGCGTCCACCTTCCGCATCCCGAACTGTTCGCCGCGCTCGAACCCGAAACGCGCCTGCTGGTCGATGACGGCAAGCTGGTGCTGCGCGTCAAGAGCGTCGCGCCCGACCGCATCGAGACGCTGGTCGAGGTCGGCGGCAAGATTTCGGATCGCAAGGGCGTCAACGTCCCCGACGTGGTCGTGCCGCTCGCCGCGCTGACCGAAAAGGATCGCCGCGACCTTGCCTTCGCGCTCGACCAGCATGTCGACTGGATCGCGCTTTCCTTCGTCCAGCGGCCCGAGGATGTTGCCGAGGCGCGGCGGCTGATCGGCGGCAAGGCGGCGCTGCTCGTCAAATTCGAAAAGCCCGCCGGGGTCGCGCGGCTGGAGGAAATATTGGAGATCGCCGACGCCGCGATGGTCGCGCGCGGCGACCTGGGCGTCGAATTGCCGCCCGAGGCGGTGCCGCCGCTGCAAAAGCGGATCGTTGCGGCGGCGCGGCGGATGGGCAAGCCGGTCGTGGTCGCCACCCAGATGCTCGAATCGATGATCGTCTCGCCGACGCCGACCCGCGCCGAAGTGTCCGACGTCGCGACCGCCATCTATGACGGCGCCGACGCGATCATGCTCTCGGCCGAGACGGCGGCGGGCGCCTGGCCGGTCGAGGCGGTGACGATGATGGATTCGATCGCGCGCTCGGTCGAAAGCGATCCCGACTATTACCGGCGGTTGCACTTCACCGAGACGCAGCCCGATGCGACCACCGCCGATGCGCTGGCCGAGGCCGCGGGCAGCATCATCGAGACGATCGCCGCCGATGCGATCATCTGTTTCACCGCATCGGGATCGACCGCGCGCCGCGTCGCGCGCGAGCGGCCGAATGCGCCCTTGCTCGTGCTGACCCCGAAGCGCGATGCGGCGCGGCGCATGGGGCTGCTGTGGGGGGCGCATGCGGTGCCGACCAAGGATATCGGCAGCTTCGAGGAGATGATCGCCAAGGGCAAGCGCATGGCGCTGCGCCACGGCATCGGCAAGGCGGGGGCCAAGCTGGTGATGATGGCGGGGGTGCCCTTCGGGACGCCGGGTTCGACCAATGTGCTGCACGTCGCGACACTGACCGGCGACGAACTGCGCGGCTATAGCTGAACCGGACGCCGGCGCGGCCGAGTCGATTCAAATCGAGACAAGAGTTAGCGGCGGATTCAGAAAATTTTCGCGCTGATTCAGTTCGAGACGCTTTAAAATGGTAAATGGACTTTGCACCATTGACCGTGCGCGGCATAGTCGCTGGAACGAAGGCGACGGCGCACCGCGGTGGGGGCGCTTCTGCAAATCCGGAGGTTGAGCCCGCGTGTCCGCACCGTTCCGTTTTCCGCGCTTTTTCGTGACCAGCCCGGCGCCGTGCCCCTATCTGGCCGGCAAGACCGAGCGCAAGGTTTTCACCGAACTGAGCGGCAATAATGCCAATGAGCTGAATGACGCGCTCGGCCGGATCGGCTTTCGCCGTAGCCAGTCGGTCGCCTATCGCCCAAGCTGCGCCGATTGCACCGCCTGTGTGTCGGTGCGAGTCTGTGCAGGCGAGTTCAAGCCGAGCGGATCGCAGAAACGGACGATCCGCCGCAACAGCGATCTGGTCGTCACCGCGTGCAAGCCCTGGGCGACCGAGGAGCAATATGCGCTGCTGCGATCCTATCTCGGCGCGCGCCACCCCGATGGCGGCATGGCCGATATGGACGAACAGGATTTTGCCGACATGGTCGAGCAGACTCCGGTCGACAGCTATATGATAGAATATCGCGAGCCGACGACCGATGGTTCGCGCGGCCGGCTCGTCGGCTGCTGCCTGACCGACCGTCAGGGCGACGGCCTGTCAATGATCTACAGCTTCTTCGATGCCGCCCATCCGCTGCGCGAGGGGCTGGGCACCTTCATCATCGCCGACCATATCCGCCGCGCGTGCAAGGCGGGGCTGCCCTATGTCTATCTGGGCTATTGGATCGAAGGATCGGCCCGCATGGCGTACAAGGCGCGCTTCCGCCCGCTGGAAAAGCTGGGGCCGGAAGGCTGGACGCGGTGCGAGCCGGTGGCGTCCGATCGCATTGCGGCGATGTTCGAGATCGCCTGACCGCTCAAGACGCGGCATTGTCGTATCAAAAATCATGTTCGCCGGCCGCCGTGCGCGCGTCGCCGGTTGACCTTTTCCCGCATTGACCTTTTCCCGCATTCAGGGGCATAGCTAGGCTTCCAGGACATAAGTCCGGGTCGCATCCGTAAATTGATCGCCAAATGGGGCCGGCGAGAGGGGGAAGGGATGCTGGTGCGCATGGTCATCTGCAGCAACGGCGACGGGCGCGACGACGGATCGCGGAGCAATCGCGCGTGAGCGAGGCGGTCAAGGTCGCGATCATCGGATCGGGCCCCGCCGGCCTGAGCGCTGCGGCGCGCGCGGCGCAGCTCGGGCTGGCGCATGTGCTGCTGGAAAAGACCGACCATCTTTCGGATACGATCTTCAAATATCAGAAGGGCAAGCGCGTCCTTGCGACGCCCGAACGGCTCGATTTGCGGTCCGACTGCCGGTTCGCCGAGGGCGCGCGCGAAACGATCCTGGGCAATTGGGATCAGGATGCCGCGAACAACGGCGTCAATGTCGCCTATCAGGCCGAGGTCGTCGAGGTATCGGGGCAGAAGGGCGCCTTTTCGATCAAGACCGCCAAGGGCGCGGTGATCGCGGCGGAAAATATCGTCCTCGCCATCGGCACGCAGGGCAATCCCAATCGCCTGCGCTGCGACGGATATGATCTGCCGCACATCATCTATCAGGTCGACGACCCCGAGGATTTCAAGAACCAGCATATCACCGTGGTCGGATCGGGTGACGCGGGGATCGAGAATGCGCTCGGCGTTGCAGAGGAAGCGCTGGAAAACACCGTCACCATTCTGAACCGGTCGAAGGATTTCGCGCGCGCCAAGGCGAAGAATGTCTCCGACATGATGGAGGCGGGCGAGAACGGCTTTCTGTCGATCCGCACCGAAACGCAGCCCAAGCTGGTCGAGCCCGGCTGGCTGACGCTGGAAACGCCGAACGGCGACGAGCGGATCGAATGCGACGTGATCGTCGCGCGGCTGGGGTCGGTCGCGCCGCGCGGCTTCGTCGAATCGATGGGGATCGAATTCACCGGTCCGGACCGCGAAGCCTTTCCCAAATTGTCCCCGACCTTTGAATCGACCGTTCCGGGCATTTTCGTGATCGGCGCGCTCGCGGGCTATCCGCTGATCAAGCATTGCATGAACCAGGGCTATGACGTCGTCGAGTTCATCAACGGCAACAGCGCGCTGACCCCGGCCGACGAAAAGGATCTGGCGGCGATCTTTGCCGATTTGCCGCAGAAGAAATCGGTCAGCGAATGGCTCGACTATCTGCGCACGCGGGTCCGCATCTTCGCCGATGTGTCGCCGCTGCAGATGCGCGAATTCATGCTCGATTCGAAGGTCGCCTTCTATCGCCGCGGCGAGGTGGTGTTTGAAAAGGGCGAGCCGGGATCGTCGCTGTTCGCGATCGCCGACGGTCATGCCGAGGTGGAAGTGGCGCCCGGCGTCACGGTGCCGATCGAACAGGGGTCGATCTTCGGCGAGGTCGGGCTGATCTCGGGCCGCAAGCGCGGCGCGACGATCCGCGCCGGCGAGGACAGCATCTTCGTCGAGGTGTCGCGCACCGCCGCGCTCAAGCTGATGGCCGCGGTGCCGGGAGCGAAGCGCGTCATCAACCGCATCTCGCTCGAACGCCAATTGCTGCAAATCTTCAAGGGCGGCCTGACCGTCGGTGATCTGCAGGAGGTCGTCGACCAGGCCGAGGTCGTGCGCGTTCCCGCGGGCAAGGTGGTCGTGACCGAAGGCGAGCAGGGCGACGATGTCTATGTCATCCGGTCAGGCTCGATGGTCGTCGAAAAGGATATCGGCGGCAAGCCGATCTTCCTGCGCTATCTGCCCGCCGGCAGCTATTTCGGCGAGATGGGCGTGCTCAGCGGCGAGCCGCGCAATGCGACGGTCAAGGCCGCGGTCGGCAGCGAGGTCATCAAGCTGACCGGCGAAAGCTTTCGCAAGATGCTCGCCGCGCGGCCGCAGGTGCGCGCCGCGACGGAGGCGGCGGTCGCCGAACGCGCGGCGATGAACGCCTTCATCGAATCGCGCAAGGCGAGCTATTCGAGCGCGGTCGATCTTTATTCGGACACCGCCAGCTTCATCATGAAGGAGGGGCTGGGCGAGGCGACCGATGCGCTGCTGATCGACGAAAATCTGTGCGTCGGCTGCGACAATTGCGAAAAGGCCTGCGCCGACAGCCATGAGGGACTGTCGCGGCTCGACCGCGAGGCGGGCAAGACCTTCGCGCATCTGCATGTGCCGACAAGCTGCCGTCACTGCGAACATCCGCATTGCATGGCCGACTGCCCGCCGAACGTGATCCACCGTGGCCCCGACGGCGAGGTATTCATGGAACCGGGCTGCATCGGCTGCGGCAACTGTATGCGCAACTGTCCCTATGGCGTGATCCGCATGGAGGCGGCGCCGCCGCCAAAGCCGGGGCTGCTTAGCTGGCTGCTCTTCGGCAAGGGGCCGGGGCCGGGCGAACCCTCGCCAAAATGGACCAAGAAAAAGCTCGGCGACGAAAAGCCCAAGAAAATCGCGGTGAAGTGCGACATGTGCAAGGGCATCGCGGGCGGGCCCGCCTGCGTTCGCGCTTGTCCGACCGGCGCCGCGATCCGCGTGTCACCCGAGGAGTTTCTGTCCATCGCGCGGCTCGAGGAGGATGCGGGCTGATGGCGAGTCTGTTTCCCAGAAGGCTTTTGGGTCGCCGCAACCGGGCCACCCAGACCGAACGCGTCCGCGAGCGCAAGCATGAGGGCTTTTTGCGCTACGCCAATTTCCGCTGGGCGAAGATTTCGGGCGGCCTCTGCCTGCTCGTCATCACCTCCTATGCGTTGATCGACGTGACGCCGCGCCCCAATGGCGGAAGCTGGTACGGCTATACGCTCGGCACCATCGGCGCGCTGCTGATCCTCTGGCTCACCGCGCTCGGCTATCGCAAGCGCAAGATGACGCGCGACGCCTGGTCGCTGAAGGCGTGGACGTCGGCGCATGTCTATCTGGGTCTGAGCCTGGTCGTCATCGGCACCTGGCACACGGGTTTTCAGCTCGGCTGGAACGTCCACACGCTCGCCTGGGCGCTGATGATGCTGGTCATCCTGTCGGGCCTTTATGGCGTAATCGTCTACGCGACGCTGCCCGCGGCGCTGTCGAACAATCGCGACGAGATGACACAGATGCAGATGCTGGAGGCGATCCGCGCCTTCGACCGCCAATTGCACGCCGCCGCGCAGCCGCTGTCGCCGGAGGACACGGCGCCGGTGCTCGCCTCGCTCGACGAAGATCCCTTCTCGGGGGGCATCAGGGCGCGGCTGACCGGGCGCTATCCGAAGGACGCGACGGCGGCGGCGCTGCGCGCGCTGTCGCTCGCGCACGGCGGTAACGCCGACGCGCGGCAGAAGGTCATCGGACTGCTTTCGCAAAAGGAAGCCGCACTGTCGCGTCTGCGCGCGCATTTGCGCATCCGAGCGATGCTGGAGATCTGGCTCTATGTGCATGTGCCGCTGACCTTCGCGCTGATCGCGGCGCTGTTGGCACATATCATCAGCGTCTTCTTTTACTGGTGAGGCGGGGATCATGAGCTTCATCCTGCGCCGCATATCGACGACCAAGACGGGCAAGCAGATCGTTCGCGATCAGCCGCTGCCCGGTACCAGCATCACGCTGGGCCGCGACGGCGGCAACACGATCCATGTCGCCGATCTGGCGGTGAACCCGCAGCATGCAACGATCAGCAGCGCCGACGGCCGCCATGTGCGGGTGCAGGCGAGCGAGGGGCTGGGGTTCGACCTCAACGGCCGGACGCTCGACACGGCCGACATCGACAGCGCGGCGGGGGCCGAACTGCGCTTTGGCGGCCACCGGCTGACGATCGCGCGCGAGGGCGAGAATATCATACTGCTCGTCGAGCGGATCGACGAACTGTCGCAATCGTCAAAGGATGTCGACGAGGCCCGGGCCTTTTCGCTCGCCGCGGTGATGCCGGGGCGCCGCATGGGCGCCTGGGCTTTTGCGCTGGTCGTGCTGCTCGCCTTTCTGGTCGGGCCGATCTGGGCCTGGCATAGCTATCGCAGCGTCGATGTCCGTCCGCAGGGCTATCATGCCGACAAGGCGTGGCTGTCGGGACCGCTGTCGAGCGCACACGCCAGCCTGAAGAATGATTGCCAGGCGTGCCATGTCGACGCGTTCGTCGCGGTGACCGACAAGGCGTGCGTCGGATGTCATACGGGCGAGCATAAGGCGATGAGCGCGAGCCATGCCGATGCCTCGACCGCGATGCTTCTCGCCGCGCGGCACCCGCCGGGTGTCGGCGAGAAAGTCCTCGCGGGCTTCGCCAAGGCGTTCAACAAGCCGCAGGGGCGCTGCGTCGAATGCCACACCGAGCATGAAGGCGCGGGGCCGATGCCGCCGACGCCGCAGAAATTCTGCGCCGATTGCCACGACGGCATGGCCGCGCGGCTCAAGGCGGCAGGCTTCAAGGTCGATGTCGCCGATGCCGGCGATTTCGGCACCGCGCACCCCGAATTCCGCCCGCTCGTCCGCGCGGCGCCGGGCGCCAAACCGACGCGCGCGATGCCCGGCACGGGGCCGCTGGTCGATTATGACGGCCTGAAATTTCCGCACGACGTCCATCTCGCCGCCAACGGCGGGGTGGCGCGGATGGCGGCAAGTTTCCGCGGCCAATATGATTTCGGCAAGAAGCTCGAATGTCAGAATTGCCACCGCCCCGATGCCGACGGGGTGCGAATCAAACCCGTCGTGATGGAACGCGACTGTGCGATGTGCCACAGCCTGGCCTTTGAAACCGTCGGCGGCGTCACCCGCACGCTGCGCCATGGCGAGCCCGATCAGGTCGTGGCGGACCTCTACGCCTATTATCGCTCGACCCCGCCGAGCCGGCCGCTGCAACTCGGCGGCATGGAACGGCGGCGGCCCGGCCAATATGCCGAGGGTCAGCTTTACAATATCTATTTCCGCGAGGTCGCGGTGCGGCCCAATCGCGCCGCCGATGCGGTGCGCGCGGTCTTTTCCAAGGGCGGGGCCTGTTACGACTGCCACACGATTTTCGCACCCGCATCGGGCAACAATTGGCGGGTGATGGCGGTGAATCAGACCCCGCGCTATCTGGAAAAGGGCTGGTTCGATCACGATGCGCACAAGGCGACGAAATGCGCCGACTGCCATACCGCCGCGCCGGGTTCGAAGGCGGCCAGCGACCTGCTGGTGCCGGGACTGCGTCAGTGCCGCGACTGCCATGTGGGCGAGGGCGGGGCGCGGCTGGTGAAGGTCGAGACCGCGACCGAATCGCCGTGCGCCATGTGCCATGAATATCATTCGGACGGCGGCAAACCGTGGATGCCCGCCCGTCAGCGGAAGGTTAACAGTGCGGCAATCACGCATAAACCTCTGGCTGCTATCTATGATGTGAGCCTGATCACAGGCACCGAGGGGCGGGGCCTTTATGATGTGACGTGGCGCACACCTTCCTTGCACGGGGCAAGGCGGGGCGGGTGAGATATTGAAGGCCGCCAGCGGCCGAGCAGGGGACGGATATGCTGATCGCCCAGATCACCGATATCCATATCGGGTTCGATCCGGACAATCCGGCCGAATATAACCGCAAGCGGCTCGACGATGTGCTCGACGTGCTCATCGAGGGGCCGAACCGGCCCGACCTGTTGCTCGCGACCGGGGATATCACCGATCGCGGCGATGCCGACAGCTATCGCCGGCTTGCCACCGCCTTTTCGCGCTGTCCCTTTCCGGTCTGGCCTAGCGTGGGCAACCATGATTTGCGTGACAATTTTCACGCGCAGTTTCCGGGCTTCGACGACGGTAACGGCTTCGTGCAATATGCGATCGATCTGCCCGACGTGCGGCTGGTCACGATCGACACGCTGGAGGAAGGGCGCCACGGCGGCGCCTTTTGCGACGCGCGCGCCGCATGGCTCGACGCCGAACTCGCGCGCGATACGACCAAGCCGACCTATATCGTCATGCACCATCCGCCGGTCGAAAGCGGCATCGAGTGGATGAACACCCATCCCGACGAACCGTGGGTGCATTGCTTCACCGATGTCGTGCGCGGCCATCCCCATGTCCGCGGCCTGATCTGCGGCCATTTGCATCGCAGCGTTACCGTGGCGTGGGAGGGGCGGACGGTCGCGATCTGTTCGTCGACCGCGCCGCAAGTGTCGCTCGACCTGCGCCCTATCGACGAAAATCATCCCGACGATCGCCCGATGATCGTGGCCGAAGATCCGGCCTATGCGCTCCATCGCTGGAACGGCCGCGAGCTCGTCAGCTTCTATGATCATGCCGGCGCGCACACGATGCTCGCCAAATATGACGCGCGGCTGCAGCCGCTGGTGCGCGAACTGAAGGCCGAGCGGCCGGCTTAGGCGAGGCCGGCAAGGGCAAGCACGCCCTCGATCCCGCGGCTCGTGATCGCCGGTTCGACGCCGAGCGGTTCGGCGGGGACGCCGAAGCGGTTGACCCAGGCGGTGCGGTAGCCGAACCAGGTCGCGCCCACCGCATCCCACCCGCCGAACGCCGCAAAGCCGATCTGTTCGCGCGGAATGTCCCACGCGTCGAGCGCCATCGCATAGGCCTTGGGCGACGGTTTGAAGGCGCTCACGCGGTCGGTACTCAGCGGCGCGTCGAAATAATGGGCGATGGCGTTGCGCCGCATATTGGCGGTGAGCGTGTCGGCGCCGAGGTTCGACAGAAAGGCCAGGTGAACTCCGGCGCCGCGTAATGTTTCGAGCGCCGGACGAACATCGGGCCAGATGTCGAGCGCGTCGTAAGCGCCGACGAGCGCCGCGCGGTCGGCATCGCTCAGCGCCACCTGCATCGCCGCGGCGGTGTGCCGCAGCGCCGCGTCGGCGATCGTGCGGAAATCTCGGTACCGGCCGGCGGCGGTTTCGAGCCAGCTATAGCCGAACAGCTTGGCCGACCATTGGGCGGCAAAGGCCTCTCCCTTGTCGCCGACGATGGCTTTGACGCGCGCTGCGACGCCGCGCGGGTCGAATATCGGAAAGCCGTCGAAGCCGATCGCGCGGATCGGCGCGACCGCGGCGGCGCGCGCGGGAAGCGCGGTGGCGACGGTCGAAGCCGCGGCGCCGATCAGCAAGGTGCGGCGAGGAAGAAGGAGGAGCATGGCAATCCTTTGCGCGACGGGAGAGGTCTCTTCCCATTCGCGCGAAAGGATCGAAAGGTGACGGCGCGGGCGATCAATAACCCAGGGTCAGGTCGACCCGCGGCTCGACCGCTTCACCCTTGTGCCAGCGATCCAGATTTTCCAGGAAGCGCTGCGCCGAGCGGACGAACATCTTGTCCTGCGCGCGGCCCGACAGGTGCATCGTGACATGCGCGTTGTCGAGGCTCCACAGCGCATCGTCGGCGGGCAGCGGCTCGGGGGACGTCACGTCGAGGAAGGCGGCGGCGATCTGCTTTGCGTCGAGCGCCGCAACCAGCGCATCCTGATCGACCACGCTGCCGCGCGCGATGTTGACCAGTGTGGCAGTCGGCTTAATCGCGGCAAGTTCGGCCGCGCCGATCATACCATCGGTTTCGGGCGTCGCCGGAACCGCCAGGATTACCCAGTCGAAGTCGCCCAGTTTCGCGCGCCACTGGTCGGGCGTCAGCGTGTTGGGGCCGCCTGAGTCTTTAGGGGGCGACCGGCGCACGATGGTCACATCGACCGCAAAGCCCTTCAGCCGCTCCTCGATCAGCTTGCCGATCGCGCCATAGCCGAGCAGCAGCGCCTTCGATCCGAACAGTTCGACCTTGCCCGGCGAATCCATCAGCCATTCGCGGCGATCCTGCGCCCGCACGACCTCGCGATAGCCCTTGGCGACGGTCAGCATTCCCATCACGACATATTCGGCGATGGTGATCGCGTTGATCCCGGCGCCGTTGGTGACGACCGTCCCGCGCTCCGCGAGCAGATCGAGCGGCATGCCATCGACCCCGGCATAGATGGAATTGAGCCATTTCAGCCGCGTCGCGGCGGCGATCGTTTCGGCCATGTCGTTCTTGTCGTACATATCGAACCAGCCGATCACGGCCTCGGGTGCCATCGCCATCGCCTCGTCCTTCGTCGTGAAGAAGCGCGGCACGACCCAATCGGGCAGGCGGCCTTCGACCAGCGGGCGGATCAGGCCGGACAGGACGGTGACGGTCTTGGTCATTGCGGGCATCTCTTCCGTTCGATTTTGCAACCAATCATGGCGATGTCCGATGCCGCCCGCAAGCGGGAGGCGAAACTTATTCGCCGAGGCGCCAATCCCAACCGAGCGGATCGCCGTCCATCACCTCGACGCCCGCGGCGATCAATTCGTCGCGGAGCTTGTCGGACGTGGCGAAATCCTTTGCCGCGCGCGCTTCCTTGCGGCGGGCGAGGGCGGTTCCGATTTCCTCGTCCGTGATGGCCGCCGCTTTGGGGCGGATGCGCAGATCTCCGCGCAGCACGTCCATAAGACCGATGCCCAGAACGCCGTCGATGGTCCCGATCGCGGCGCGCTTCTGTCCGGCATCGGTCTTTTTCATCGCGATGACGTCTTCGAGCAGCGTCAACGCGACCGAGGTGTTGAGGTCGTCCGAGATGGCGGCGTCGAACTTGCCGAGCAGGTCGGTCAGTCGGCGATCTTCGACCGCTGCGGCGGGAATGTCGCGCACGGGAGCGACGCCCATCACCAGCCGTTTGAGCCGTGTGAGCGCCGCGCCCAAACCCTCCCACGAAAATTCCAGCTCGCTGCGATAATGCGCCTGTAGGCACATCAGGCGGTAGGCGAGGGGGTGGTAACCCTTGTCGATCAGCAATTGCAGACGCAGGAATTCGCCCGAACTCTTCGACATCTTGCCGCTGCGTTCGACGAGGAAATTATTGTGCATCCACATCCGCGCGCCGCTGTCAGCCGAGCAGCTATGCGCCTGGTTCTGGGCGATTTCGTTCGGGTGGTGGATTTCGCGATGGTCGATGCCGCCGGTGTGGATGTCGAACGGAAAGCCGAGCAGCGCCTCCGACATCACCGAACATTCGAGGTGCCAGCCCGGCGCACCGCGGCCCCACGGCGAATCCCATTCCATCTGGCGCGTTTCGCTCGGCGGCGTCTTGCGCCAGATGGCAAAATCGGCCGGATGCCGCTTTCCGTCGACGGGGTCGATCCGGCTTTCGCCTTCGTCAGTCCCGTGACGCGCGAGGCGGCCGTAGTCGGCCACGCTCGTGGTGTCGAAATAGAGACCGCTGTCGAGTTCATAGCAATGTCTGTCCGCAATCGCCTTCGCGAAGTCGATCATCTGCGGCACATAGTCGGTGGCGATCGACCAATGCGCCGGTTGGCGGATGTTCAGCGCCTTGATGTCGGCCCAATAAGCGTCGGTATAATGGCGCGCGATGTCCCAGATCGACTGGGCGCGTTCGGCCGCCGCCTTTTCCAGCTTGTCCTCGCCCGCATCGGCGTCGTCGGTCAGGTGGCCGACGTCGGTGATGTTGATGACGTGGGTGAGCTTGTAGCCCTTGTAGGTCAGCGTCCGGCCCAGCGTGTCGGCGAAGACATAAGCGCGCATGTTGCCGATATGCGGATAGTTATAGACTGTCGGCCCGCACGAATAGACGCGCGCTTCGCCGGGGTGGACGGGCGCGAAGGGCTCCAACTGGCGCGTCAGGCTGTTGAACAGCCGCAGCGGTGCGCCGGAAGCGGGGACGGGGGCGGGGGTATCGGTCATGACCGCGCCCATGCCCCGGCCCGCCCGTCGGCGTCAACTGTGCACACGCGCGTCAGGGCGTCGTCGGCGTCCACAGATCGTCGTTGCCCGCGCCGGTAACCGGATCGTCGAGCAGCGGCGCGCCGCTCAGCGGATCGATGCCGCGGATCGTGATAAGCGGCACGGGCAAGCCGGTGCCGCCGCCGTCGCCATCCCCGTCACCATCGCTGCCAACCTCGTCCTCGACGACATCCTGCACGGGGAATTGATTGCCCGGATCGATGAAGGTGCAGCCGCCGGTGCTGATGATCAGGCACCCGTTGAAGGTCGACCGCATGTCGATCGTGCCGCTGGTCGGGGTCGAACCGTTCACGGTGAGGAACGGGATAGTGTCGAGCCCGGTGACTTGCCCGTTGGCGCCGAGCCGGACGCCGTTGATGACGATCCGCACGCCCGAAGACGGCGCATCGACGTTCAGCCCGCCCGCGGCGAAGGTCAGCCCGCGCCGCTGTGCGTAGTCGGTCCCGGCACCGCTGTTCTGGACATAGAAGCCGCGGGACGTCGTGACGTTGATGCCGCCGGCGAACAAAGCGCCTTCGTCGCTGGTGACGCCGTCATTCTGTGCGAGGCGCGTGTCGACCGCGCTGGTCGAGGTCGCTGCGTCGACATCGGTGATGGCCGCCGCGGTGGCGACGAAGATATCGTTTCCGCGCAGATCCAGCATGCCTTGCGGAGCGCCATTCGCCGAAAGACGGATGCTGCCCTGACCCAGAATGATCTCGACACGATCGTCGCCCGAAAGCGTCAGCCGGTTTGCGCTCGTCAGGCCGGTCAGTTCGACCGCACCGATCACGCGTGCCCGCCCCGGCGTCTGCAGCGTGAGCGAGCCCGCCGCGCCCAGATTGGAATTGCCCGCCAGAGTGAAGCTGTCGACGATCAGGTCGGTCGCCGCTGCACCGTTGGGCGCGTTGACGGTGATGTTCGTCGCGAACAGCCGCGTCATTTCGGTCGCGTCGGCGTGATAGCCGTTCTGCGTGCCGCTGCCGCCGACGAAGGTGGGCGTGGCACCATTGTTCGTGAGCGTCAGGCTCTGCGTGGTGCCGGCGGTCCCGACGCGGCCCTGTCCGGCAATCACGATATCGTTCGACGCCAGCGCGATGCGCGGACCGCTGACGATGCCATCGACCTGAATGGCGCCGCTTGCGGTCGCGTTGAGGTCGCCGCCCGCCGACAGGTCGGACAGGGCGATGCTGCCACCTGTCGCCGCGAGATCGGCGCTGCCCGCCACGCTGCCGCTTGCGATCGAAAGATTGCCGGTCGAGCGGATCAGCGCGTTGCCGACATTGGCGGTAAGCGACGCGAATTGCATCGCGCCGCCGCGAATGTCGATGCTGTCGCCGCTCGCCGTGATCGGCCCGGCGGCGTTGAGCGCATCGACGCCAATCGCGCCGCCGCTGCTCGTGAGGGTGGTCGTCCCGCCCACGGTGATGGCGCCGAAATCGATGGCATCTACGGCCGTCAGCGCGAGATTGCGGCCCGCAGCGATGGCGTCGCCGCTGATCGCACCCGCCGAAGTCGCGACGATGTCGTCGAACGCGTCGAGGTTGGTGAGGACCGTATCGCCTCCCTGCGTGCGGATGCTACTGTCGCCGCCGGTGATGCCGAGGCCCAGCGTCGTGCCGCCGTCAAGGGCGATCGTCGTCGCCGCCGACAGCAGGATATCGTCACCCGCCGAAAGGTTGGTGGCGTCGATCGATGCCGCCGACGATGTGATATCGATGTCCGACCCGTCGATGCTCGACGTGCCTTCGCCCTGACCGATGGTAAAGCCGTTCCCGGGCACATAGTTGATCAGGAAGCCGTCGAGTCCGGTGCCGTTGGCGTCGAGCCCGTTCGCGATGATCGCGCCGGTGGCGCGGACGTCGATGTCGTCACCCGCCGTGACATTGGTCAGATTGGCGGTCGTACCGGCAAGGACGAGCAGATCCTCGCCGGCGGTCGCATTGGTGACCGTGGCCGCCTGTCCCGCGTTGACGCCGAACATGCGCGCCGCACCACTATCGGTCAGCGTGGCGTTGCCCGCTGCATCGGCGAAAACATTGCCGTCGGCGATCGCGCCGGTTGCCGGATCGGCATAACCGCCATTGGCCGTCGCCGATGCGTTGATGTCGGCGTCCGAGGTCAGCAGGATGTCGCCGCCCGAGACATAGCTACCGCTGATATTGCCCACTGCGGCGACGACGATCGACCCTGCGACATCGGCATCGCTGATGCTCACCGCGCCGCCGGTGCCCGTCGCGAACAGCGGCCCGGCGCCAGTGACGGGGCCGGTGAGTGCGATGCTGTTGCCGGAGAGGCTGATCGAGCTGCCCGCGTCGATCGATCCGCCGGCGATACCTTCGGCCCCCGGCGCAGTGCCCGAGGCGTTGAGCGTGACGAAGCCGCCCGCGCCGATATTCGCGAACTGGATCGACTCCCCGTCGACCGAGACATAGCCGCCGGCAGTGGAATTGCCGAGATCGACCGCGCCGGGCGCGGTGACGATGATATTGCCGCCGGTGATGATCGAATTGAGCCCGGTGCGGAAACTTGCCGCGCTGGCGATGAAATCATTGTCCGCTTCGGCATGTTCGACCGATCCCGCACCGCTTGCGGTCAGGGAAATATTGCTGCCCTGCAGCCTATCGACGCCGATCGCGCCGTTGGACGCCGTCAACGACAGGTCGCCGCCCGCGATCAGGAAAGAACCGGTCGCGCCGCTGATGCCCGATCCCGCGGTCGCCGTAAAATCGCCACCGGCGCGGATCGTCGGCGGCGTGCCTTCGCCGAAATCGTGGCGGATATCGATCTGGTCGCCAGCTTCGATGGTCAGATCGCCCGTGATGACGAACAACCCCGCCGCCTGCCCATAGACGCCGACCGAGCCGTCGCTACGCAGCGATGCGTTGCCACCGACATTGATGGTGCCATCGGTCGTCGCGACGAAGATACCGCTTGTCGCAACGTTGGTGTCATTGTTCGTCGGATCGGAGATGCCGTAGGTTTCGGCGTCAAGGCTGGCGAAGTCGATGGTGCCGTCGGTGCGGATCTCGATCCGGCCAGCGAGCGCGCCGCTTGCGACCAGCGTCGTATCGCCAAGGTCCATCGCGCCGGGGCCCGACTGGGTTGCCAGTGCCTCGATGACGATACGCCCGCCGCGGTCGGCGAAGATCGCGCCGTTCGCGCCGTTGCCGCCGTTGCCGCCCGCGTCGACATTGCCGTCGCCGCCGATGCCGCCGTTGCCCGATGTGCCCGCCACGCTGATGTTGACCGGCGCACCCGCCGAACTGACCGTGCCGCCATTGGCAAGCAGATGGACGACGCCGCCCGAGCCCGCCCCGCCATCGCCGCCATCGCCGCCGGTGCTGCCCGGTATTTCACCATTGAAGGCGCCGTTGCCGCCATCGCCGCCGGTGCCGCCGCTCGCCAGCGTGACCGGCGCGCCATTCGCGCCGGCGAGGGTGAGCGTCGCATTTTCGCTCGCGATGGCTTCGATAGTGCCGCCGGTGCCATCGCCGCCCTTGCCGCCATCGGGGCCGACGGGGTTCAGGAAGAAGGTGGAATTGCCGTCGCCGCCGCGTCCGCCGGTGCCGCTGGCCAGGAAGTTGGCCTGGGTGATCGACGCCGCGCCGTTGGCGCCGGTCGCCTCGACGCGCGCGGTGCCGCCGGTTGCCGCGCCGCCGTCTCCGCCCGCGCCGTCATAGCCGGTTCCGCCGCCGCCGCCGAGCGCCGTCGCGTCGAGCACGACGCCGAGCGGTCCGGCGTCGAAATCGGTCACGATCAACTGGGCAAGGCCGCCCGTCGCGGCGCCGCCGTCGTTACCGACCGAGCCATAGCCGCCAAGCCCGCCCGACGCCGCTGCGCGTGCCGTCAGCGTGTCCGCGACCCCGACCGCCGCGGCGAGGTTGATCGTCGCCGTCCCGCCGGTGCCCGATCCGCCGCGGCCGCCGACGCTGATACCCGCGGGCGCGCCGAAGCTGCCCGAATCGTAACTGTTGCCGCCGTTGCCGCCGATTCCGCCAGCGTCCGCAATCAGGTCGCCGGTGTCGATCGACCCGTCGGTGACGGTGATCGATGCCTGACCACCCGTGCCCGCACCGCCATCGCCGCCGTTGCCGACCGCGACGCCGATGCTGCTGAAATCGCCGCCACTGCCGCCGCGGCCACCCGCATAGGCCGCCAACGTGCCGGTATCGATCGCGATCGGTCCGTCGATGACGATCGTCGCGGTACCGCCCTGTCCATCGCCGCCGTTGCCCGCGGGCTGAACCGGGTTCGAGAAATCGTCATAGCCATAGCTGCCTTCGCCGCCGAAACCTTCGGCATAGGCGGCTGCGGTCGATGCGCCGAAGCTGCCGCCCGACAGGGTCATGGTCGCGGTGCCGCCGATACCGTTGCCGGTGCCGGTCAGCGTCGAACCGCCATAGCCGTTGGCGGTGATCGACATGTCGCCGAAGCTCGCATCGCCGCCGGTCTGCGTATAGCTGATGGTGCCGCCCTGGCCGGTGCCGCTACCGGACCCGGGTTGGCCGCCGAAACCGTTGGCCGACAGGGCGAAGCGGCTTGCGCTCAGCGTGCCGTCGCTCAGCGTGATGACGACATCGCCGCCGACGCCATTGGCCGCGCCAGTGCCCGCTCCGCCGGGCGATTCGACATTGCCATAGCCGCGCCCCTCAGCATCGGCCGCAAAGTCGCCGAGCGTCATGGCGCCGCCATTCAGCACCTCGATCAACGCAGAACCCCCGAGGCCCACCGGGACCGCGCCGCCAGCGGGATCGGTGTTACCGCCCGAATAGCCGCCCATCGACAGCCGGATCGTTCCGGCAAGATCAATCGTGCCGCCGTCGGCGTGAAGCCCGATGAAGCCGCCGAACCCGTTGGCGCCGCCGACGCTGTAGCCGCTCTGCCCATCGGCATTGAAGCTGCTGAACTGGCTCGGGTCGGTGGCGCTGATGCTGCCGCCGCCCAGCGCAAAAAGGTCGATATTGCCGCCCTGCGCGGCGCCCGTGGTGCCGGCCGAATTGGTCGAACTGCCGTTGGCGGTCAGATAATAGTAGCCGGCACCGACCGATCCGCCGTCGGCGTTGATGAGGATGTTGCCGCCGTCGCCGGTGCCGCCGCTCGTCGCCACCGTGAAGCCGCCGAAGCTGCCGCCGTCGGCGGTCATCTGCAGCATGCCGTCGGTGGTGATCGACCCGCCGCTCGTCGCGTCGATGCGGACGCCGCCGCCCTTGCCGTTGCCGATATTCTCGCTGCTCGAAACGATGCCGCCGGCGTCGAGCTGGATATAGAAGGTGCTGGCGATCGTCGCGCCGTTACTTGCGGACAGGCTGACGGTGCCGCCCTGCGAGTCCCCCGAGACGCCCGTATCGCCGCCCGAACTCGAGGCGCCGCCATTTTCGCCGTTGGCGAGAACGATCAGCGAGTTGAGATCGAGTGTGAAGGCGCCATCGGCCGACACCGACGCGTCGCCGCCGGTGCCGTCGCCGCCCTGCGGCCCCGTGGCCGCATTGGCGCCCCCGCCGAGGCCGCTTGCCGACAGATAGAGGTTCCCCGGTGCGATCTGGGTCGAATCGTCGCCGCTCGCGCTGAAGGACGCGGTGCCGCCGACGCCGTTTCCGGCGGAGGCGGAGAAGATCGATCCGCTCGAACTCGACTGGCTTCCGCCGCCAAAACCCTGCGCATTGATGTCGGTCGAACTCGATATGAAGGTCGTGCCAGGCCCGCCAGCGGTGATCCGCGCCGTCCCGCCTGCGCCGTCGCCCGAGCGGACAAGGCCGGTCTCGCCCTGACCATCGGCGGTCACGCGAACGAAGTTGCTGGCCTGAACCGTGGCGCCGTCGGATATATCGAGCGTGGCTGTCCCGCCCTGGCCGTCGCCACTGTCGTCGGCGACGGTAGGGCCGCTTTGCCCGACATAGGCGCCGCCGCCGAGCGCGCCGGCATCGACGATCAACGAGCCGACATTCAATGTGCTGCCGGGGCCGCTGACGCTGATGCTTGCGGTTCCGCCGATCCCGGTTCCGCCGGCGCCGCTGTCGGAAAATCCGCCCAGACCGCGCGCGCTGACCGTCACGCTATTGGCCGACACGCTGCCGCCGTTGAGGACGGTCAGACTGGCATTGCCGCCCTCGCCAACGCCGGTCACGACATTGGCATCGCGCGAAGCCGACACGAGGATGTCGGTGCCCGCCGCCAGCTGTCCGCCGTCGACGGTGATTGCCGAGGCCGCTTTCGAACGGACGATGAACTGGCCGGTCGCGCCCACGGCCTGAACCGCGCCGACGTTGATCGTCGCGCTGTTGTCGCCCTCAAACAGCGCATTGCCCTGAACGAGAATCCGGCCAAGCTGCGGCGGCGGGACGAAGGCTCCGCCGACCGGCGGAATCGTATCGATGGGCTGGCCCAGAAAATCGCCACTCGCGCGTGCAATGGTGTTGCTGCGGAACAGCGTGTCGTTGATCGTGATATTGGCCCCGACGCTGCTCGCCGGCGCGGTGTCGATCGCCCCCCCGGTGATGTTATAGCCCGCCGACAGGATGACGGCGCCGTCGGAATCGGTCACCGCCGAAACGGCGTCCTGATAGCCGATCTGGCCCGACACGAGCATCGATACGGCGTCATTCTTGGGAATGGCGACCATATAGATGCGCTGGGCGCCGCCGCTGACCTGCTGTTCCGGTCCCGTCGTAACGCCGCTGTGACTGATGACTTGACCGCCCTCGGCGCCGGTCAGCACGTTGATGTCGAACAGGCCCGCATTGATGCGGATGTCGGCCTGTTCGGCGGCGACATAGGCCGCCGACCCGTTGACGTTGACGATGCCGTCCTGGACGATGCGCGGGGCGACGAGCGCGACATAGCTGCCGCCCGCCGCGCCCATGTCGGCGGTGATCGAGGCGCCTGCGTCGATGCGGATCGCGGCGGTGCTGCCCGACGCGCCGCGAAAGCGAATTTCGCCCCCCGGTCCGAAAAGACCGCCGGTCGTGTCGATATCGTTGGCGGTGAGGAGAAGGCTGCCGACGTTGATCGCGCTGCCGCTGTTCATCAGGATGCCGCCGGCGTTGTAGAACCAGATGCTGCCGCCCGGCCCGCTGACGGATGAATCGAAACTGTTGATCGTGCCGCTCAGCGCGATCTGCCGGCTCAGCGACCCACCCGATCCGTTCACGAAGCGGTTGAGCACGACATAATTGCCGTTGCCGCTGAAATTCCAGGCGTTGCCGGCCGGCAGGAAGTCGATGTCGCCGCCGGTCGGAGCGTTGTCGGTCGGAACCCAATTGATGATCGTCTGCGATCCGCCGGTGGTCACGGTTGTCGCACCGGGTCCGGGCGGCGAGATGGTCGCACTTCCGCTCACGACGGTGCCCGTCCCGGCGACCTGCGCCAGCGCCGGCCCGCCATAGGCAAGCGCGGCAAGACCCGCGGCAATCGCGCAGCCCTGCAACAATTGGCGCTTCGCCGTCCGTGCGGCGGGAAGGCTGGTGTTTGCGGTTTTGCGCATGGCGGTCGTTTCCGGTTCGAATTGCATGATCAACGAGCCCTCACACCGAATTGCGTCGTCAAGGACAGCAGGAAGCGCGGGTCGGGCTTTTGCGCCATCAGCGCCGGCCGGTTCAGCGGCACCGCGACGGTCATGTCGAGCCGGCCGAGCGTGCCATAGGCAAGCCGCACGCCGCCACCGGCGGAGAACAGCTTTTGCGGATTCAGGCCGTTGAAGCTGCTGTCCTTGTTCCAGACCCATGCCGCATCGAAAAAGGCGAAGGGCTGGATGGCAAGCGCCTTGGTATTGGCGGGGACGAACGAGCCGTAGCGGGCCTCGGTCGTCACCGCGACGCCGCTGTCGCCGATCACCGTGCCGGGGTCGAAACCGCGTCCGACGGTGAAATTGCCGCCCGAAAATTCTTCATAGGCGACGAGCGGATCGCTCGCCCATTGCGCGCGCGGGGCCACCGACAGGGTGAATTTGGGCGTCGGTCGCCAGTCGGCCTGTGCGTTGGCGCGCAGCACGAAGGCATCGGGTTTCGCCTCGATCCGGGTCAGCGGAACCGCGCCGGGCAGGAAGCAGGCCGTGCCGCCGGGGCCGCAGTCCTTGCTGGCGCCCAGGAAATCGACGCCCTGGCGCGCTTCGAGCGAGGCGCCGAAGGCCCAGCGCGGCTCGGCCGGCGTGTAGCCGTGCCGGCCCGCGATCGATGCCGGATCGGTCCAGTTGCCATCTATGTGAAGGTTGAAGACGCGCACGCGATCGCGGTTGAGGGGGACGCCGCCGATGGCGATGTCCTGATCGATGATGTCGAGCCCGCCGCCGATCTGAATTCGCTTCGCCTGCGTCAGCACGAGCGGATAGCCGGCGAACAGGCTGATGATCTGCGTATGCGATTTCAGCGGCAGCGTCGCGACATTGGGGCGCGTCCATGCATAGGTATAGCTGCCGCCAAGCCGCAGACCTTCGCCGCCGACACGCATTTCGTGCGACAGTTGCAGCACCTGCTGCTCTTCGAAATCGGCGGTCGAATACAGGCTGACGGTCGTCAGGTCGCCCAAGCCGGTCAGGCCGGCGGCGCGCGCGCGGACCATGCCGCCCCAGCGGCCGACGTCGTGCGACCCGAAATTCTGGATATTGGCGTCGAAAGCGAACGGCGTGCGCGTGACCGTGACCTCGCCGATCACTTCGCCGGGCGCATTGCCGGGACGCAAGGTCAGCCGGGCATCGAGGCCGGGGATGTCGCGCGCGAGCAGCAGATAGCGCTCGGCATCCTCGACATTGAAGATCGGCGCATCGTCGAGACGCGCGAGATAGCGTTGCAGCAGCCGCTCGTTGCTGCCGGCATCGCCGCGCACTTCGACGCGCGCAAGGCGTGCCGAGAGAATGTCAAAGCGGACGATGCCGTCGCTGATTGTCTGAGGCGGGACGCGCACCGCGGCGAGATAGCCCTTGGCGCGCAGCAGCGTCGCGGCGCGGTCGCGAATGTCGCACACGACCGCGATCGGCAGATCCTGGCCGACCTTGTCCGACCAGGCGGGCGCGAGCATGGCGGTGTCGATCCCCGGCGCGGCGGAGAATTCGGCGCTGCGCAGCGTCACGCGGACATTGGCGAATTCGGGCGCGGCGAGGGGGCAGGGGGCGTGTTCGATGCTGTCGTCGGCCGATACGACGCGCTCGCCCGTCGGTGCAATCGGCGGCGGTGCGCTGCGGTCGATTTCCTCGCGCGTCGGGACCGGCGGCGCGCTTTGCGCTGATGCGGCGGCTGGCGCCATCAAGGCGGCGATCGCCACCGAACCGGCGAGCGCCGCAACGAAACCTGTCCTGTCGCCCTTGACCGTCATATTACCCCCAACCCCGAGCGCAGGCGTTTTCGAACGCGCTCCAGCGATCCTGCCGCCCCCACGGGCAGCTAGACCAATTTATCGACCCAAGGAAAGGACTTGCGGCTCTATCCGGCCGCATAGTCTGCAACAAATATCAGACCGGCGCGGCCCCTTCAATGCCCGCCGGCCGTGCGTTCAGCCGCCGCTCTCTTCGGCTTCCGCCATCGTGTCGACGAGCCGGTTGAGCTGCGGCGTGCAGCCCTTTGCCATCAGCGCATCGACCGATGCGTCGGGGGTCGCGGGCACCTCTCCCATCGGCTTGAAGCGGATGGTGACGGGGGCGCTGAGCCCGCCGCCCGACAGGCGATAATCGACATCATATTTGACCGGCATCGCATCGGACGGCCATTTGCGGAAATTGGCGCCGACGACGAAAGCAACGGTCTGCGTCTTGCCGTCCTGCTCGATCTTCAGAAGCTCGTCGGTGTCCATATAGGGGCGCCACAGCATCAGCGTCGCGGGATCGGCGACGCAGAAGGTGCCGGCTTCGCGATAGTCGATGAACCACAGGTTCGGCGCACGCAGTTCGGCGGGCTTGGGTTCGTCGGGACCGCGCGAAAACCCGCCGCGCGATCGCATCGACGGGCCGCTGGCGAGCATCCGCGTCACCGCGCTGCCCATCGTCTGGTTCGACTGGATCGGGCCGCTGGCGCCATAGGTGCCGGGCCCCGACAGGGTGCGCGTCTTGCCGCCCTGCATCAGCACGATCTTGTCGCCCGCCACCAGGGTCAGCTTGTCGCTGGCCTTCAGCTTTGCGCCGGTCGGATATTTGGACGCCGACGGACCGGTCGATCGCACGACCATCGATTGCGCTGCGGCGGTGCCGGCAACCGCGAAGGCAATGGCGGCTGCGGCGGTGGTCAGGCCCAGGCGGCGGGTCCGGAAGTCAGGAAAGGACATAGCTTTCTCCCTTGTCGGTATCGTTCAGGCGTTCGATCAGGAACATGATGGACAAATCCTTACCCCATTCGGCCGCCAATGCTGTGGCGCAGGTCACATAGGCCTTTTTATCGCCCGCCGCATGCGCGGCAACCAGCGCGGCGATCGCGGCGCGCTGATCGGGGCTGAGGTCGGCGCGCGGGGTGAAGACGTCGACCGGCTGCGCCCGCCCGCGCAGCGTCACCCGGCCCATCGGCACCAGATCGTCGCGGCCCGAACGCTCGGCGGCTTCGGCCGAGATGAGGACGCCGGTCTTCAGGCTCTTGTTCGCCGCCTCCAGCCGCGAGGCGGTGTTCATGCTGTCGCCGAGCGCGGTATATTGGATGCGGTCCTCGCCGCCGAAATTGCCGACGATTGCGTCGCCGACGTGCAGGCCGACGCGCGTCATGCCGATCGGCGGCACGCCCTCCGCCATATCGACACGAAAGGCTTCACCCGCCTGGTACATGGCGACCGCCGCCGCCGCGGCGCGCGCGCCATCGTCGGGGCGGCTGATCGGCGCGCCCCAGAAGGCGACGACCGCGTCGCCGACGAACTTGTCGATCGTCCCGCCATGTTCGAGGACGATGTCCGACAGGCGGTCGAGATATTCGTTGAGCAGCCGCGCCACCGTCTCCGGCGTCACCGCATGGCTGAGCTTGGTGAAACCTTCGAGGTCGGTAAAGACGCAATAGATGTTGCGCCGTTCGCCGTGCAGCGAAAGCTGGTCGGGATCGCGCATGATCTGCGCGGCGACATCGACAGGCAGATATTTGCCGAGCGCCGACTGCGCGAAGGCGCGCTGACGCGAGCCGATGGTGCGCGCCGCGGTGCCGACCGCCGCATAGCCGAGCAGCCAGCCGACCGCCCAGCCGAAGGCCGGCAGCGTCGTCGTGTCGATGCCGTGGCGATGCAGCCAGAAAGGGAAGGCGACGAAGAAGGCAAGCTGCCCCAGAAAGGCGAGCGCGACCCAGCGCGCACGCATGTCGATCAGGCTGGTCAGTCCCCCGGCGACGACGACGAGGATGGCCAGCACCCACAGCGACGGCCCCGGCATCGGCGCTGGCCAGTCGCCGTCGAGTTGCTGCGCCAGCATATGCGCATGAACTTCGAGCCCGATCATCGTTTCGTGCAGCCCGGTGATCGGATCGACAAAGCGGCTCATTGGCGTGTTGAACTGGTCGTTGTCGATGATGTCGCCGCCGATCAGGACATAGCGTCCGCGCACCAGCTCGGCGAGGCCGGCGAGCATTTCATCGTCCATCGGCACCGCAAATGTGTCGATCGGGATGTTGGCGAAGACCGGCTCCTCCTGTCCGGCATTAGCGCGGGCGGGCAGGAGGAAGCGGATATTGCCCTGATAATCGGCGTGGGCGGCGTCGACCGGCGTCAGCGCATTCGCCATCAGCGGCGGCAGATTCTTCGGCCGGTCGGGCCAACGGCGGATCACGCCGTCGCCGTCGGTGCGGAACAGGACGCTCGTCGGCCGGGTCTTGTCGGTGCGCACGTCGGCGATGAAGGACTGAAGGAATCTCTGCTGTTCGTAGAAGATGGTGTTCGGATTGCTCGCCTGTTCGGCATAGGCGAGCCATGTCGGCGTCGTCATGGCGCGCAACTGCGTCTTGAGCAGATCGTCGTCGGGGCGCGGCGAATCGAAAGCGATATCGATGCCGATCGCTTTCGCGCCCATGCGGTCGATATTGGCGAGTGCGCGCGCAAGCAGCGTCCGGTCGAGCGGCGAGCGGATGCCGGTATTGAACAGGGTTTCGTCATTATAGGTAATCATGACGATGCGCTGATCCTGCGCGACGTGCGGCGCCATCAGCGTCGCGCGCGCATCGTAGAGCGCGCGTTCGGCATCGTTGACGAGCGGCATGTCCCAGCTGAAGCGCGCGAACAGCGTCGCGACGATCAGGAAGAGGATCGTCGCCGCCATTCGCGACGGGCCGAGCTGCATGACCAGCCGCCGGAGCCGCTTGCGCAGCGGGATCGCCGCCGGGCCGTTGGCGGCCGGCATTGCGTCGGGCGCGGCGTCCGGGGCGATGCTCGCGGTCATCGGGTCAGCGCGCCGCGCGTCCGGTCGAAACTCCGGTGGCAAGGGCGGCTGCGGTCGTCGTGGGGAGGCCGTGCAGCAGCGGCTGCGCACCATCGCCGATGATGGCGAACCCGGCCCAATAATAGGGATGCGAGGTTTGCTGGTCGTTCATCAGCTGGCTTTGCGTCGTCCACAGCGCATCGGCGACGCTTTCGCCCTGAGGGGCCGCGAACAGGCCGCCGATCAGCCGCTTGGTTGCGTCGAAATCGTCGGGCGCCGGCCAGTGGCTTGCGATGACCGAACGCCCACCTGCGCCGATGAACGATCGGACGAGACCGTCGAGCGCGCTGCCGCCGCCGCTGGCGACGCCGGCTTCGCGCGTTGCGGCGACCGAGGCGGCGCCCGCGGTATCGCAGGCCGACAGGATCACCAGGTCGGCATCGAGCTTTAGGTCGAAGATTTCCTGGAACGTGAGCAGGCCGTCCGAATCCTTGTCGCCGAACGAGGTGACGAGTGCGGGGCGCGCCGGGCAGGACGGCTTCGGTGCGGTGACGAGACCGTGGGTTGCAAAATGGATGATGCGATAGTCGCTAAGGTCGCCGCGCTCCTTGACCGCGGTATCGGTGAAGTCGCCGCCGGTGAGCAGGGTCGAGCTGTCGCGCCCGATGGTGCTGCTTGCGGTCACGAGTTCGGCGGCCGAGATCGGACGCGCCCATTGCGAGGCGCTCCACTGGCAGGTGCCGTCGACGCTGTCGCTCGCCGCGCCGCGGGTGCCGAGCGAGGGCAGGATGCCGCCGGCGAGCGGCAGATTTTCACCAAGGCCGAAATATTGCCGCCGCGCGGTCGACGGCGGCGCCTGGCGCGCGTTGCGAAAAGCGAGCGCCGATACTGCGGTGCTCGGCCGGGTCGAGCGCCCGAGCCAGGCGATGCCGCGCATGTCGAAGGGGTCGGCGGCGGGATCATTGACCCGCTGCTCATAGGCGGCGAGCCCGGTGTCGGAGGTGACGAGCAGGTTGACCGGCAGTTTCAGCATCGCGCCATCGGGTTCGAAGACAAGATGCTTGATCGCCGGCAGCCGGTCGGCGGCCGGGCCGAACAGCTGGACATAGAGTTTGCGTGCGGTGGCCGCGTCGAACGGATAAGTGACGCGGCGCCCGTTCTCGACCGTCGAAATCGTCGAGCGGATCGCATCAACGGCGTTTTCTAGGCCGTCGGCGTCGATGTCGGCGCGCCAGAGCTGGGCACTGCCGGGTTCGATCAGCATCGCATAGACGGCGTCGCCGACGACCAGCATCTTCAGATAGGCTTCGTCGGGGCGCAGTACCTGCTGCAATTCGCCGAGATCGAGCTTGCCCGACGATACGACGCGATATTGCGGGAACGCCGACAGCTTGGCGACGGTTTCGGCCTGCTGGAACGACAGATTGTCGATCTGCGTCTTCACATCGGCGAGCCGTGCAACGACCTCGCCGGTCGCGGGGAGCTGGATCAGTCGGGCTTCCTCGATCCGCGCGCGTTCGATGTCGCGATTGAGCGTCGTCGCCTGACGGAACAGCCGGGCGCCGTCGCCGTCGCCGCCCGACAGTTCGCGCGCCAGCACCGCCTGCGTATCGGCGACGCCGGGACGAACCTGGAGCTGGCTGGCGACGAAGAAATCGGCGACGGCGGCGGGATCGGTCGGCGCGCGTGCCGCAAGCAGGCGGTAATAGGGCGCCATGATATTCGCCATGCCGGTCGACGACCGCTGCGTGTCGGCGAGCGCCTTTACCACCGCCTGATAGAGGGCGAGCGCCTCGTTGTCGCGGCCCTGGCGGGTCAGGAAGGCGGCGTAGCGCGCGCGCGCCGAAGCGAGCGCATTGGTTTCGGGATATTCGATCGCGAGCGCATCGACCGATTCGCGGAAGCGCGCATCCGCCGCGCCCATGTCGCCCAGTGCCTCTTCGGTCAGTGCAAGCTCGCCGAGCATCTGCGAACGCAGCCGGACGATCGAAGTGACACGCCCCTGCCGCACGGCCAGCGCGTCAGTCAGACCCTTGAGCTGGAGCTGCTTGGCGGTTTTCGCATCGCCGCGGAGGCGATCGACGGTGCCGAGCAGATGCGTCGCCTGTGCGTCGATGATCTGCGCGCGCTCGAGCGGGCTCAGCCGCTCGCTGTCCGATGTCTGGCGGATGGCGCGGGCGTTGCTACCGCTGTTGACGCCGGCGGTGATCGCAGGGGTTAGCGTGACGCCGCCGTCGGCGGCTTCGATCGATGCGGTGGTCGGCGGCACCGGACGCTGCAGGATTTCGGCGGCGCGCGCATAGTCGCGCTGGTTGAGCGCATCGATCGCCTGAAAATTGCGCCGCAGCCGCAATTGCACCGGGTCGCTCGTCGGGATCGCATCGACTTCGGCGAACAGGCGCGCGGCTTCAGCAAATTCGCCGAGGTTCGATTTCTGGAGCGCGCGGTTAAGCGTGAATTCGCTCGGGTCGATGTCGCCGGTCGACGCATCGTTCCCGGTGCGGCGCGACAGCGCTTCGAAAAATTCGGCCGCTTCGGCATAGTCGCCGCTGTGGTTGCGGCGATAGCCTTCGGCGAGCGCCCGGTCGAGGTCGATCGTCCCGGCGAGCGTGCGCGCGAAGCCTTCGTCGCCGCCGCCAACCGATGTCGTTGCGACCTTGATGACGCCCGGTGCGACCTTGTGCTGGCGGATCGACTGGAGCGCGAGCGTCAGCGCGTCGCCATAAGCGGCAAAGCCTTCGGCGGTGTAGGCGGTCGCGCCGTCCATTTCGATGCGGCTCGCCCATTCGACGCTGCTGCCCTTGATCGTGCAGCGACCGTCGGCGCCGCAGACAATGTTGGGATCGCGCGCCGCCGCCAGCCGCTGCACCGCGTCGGCTTCGCTGGCACGCAGCGCGCGGATATAACCGACGGGCTGGCTCGCGTCGCGGCAGACGATCACCCAGGCGCGGTCGAACATGCCCTTGACGACGGCGTCGCGGACAGTCGCCTGCACTTCGCACAGCGAGCCGCCCTGGCTGCCGATCGAAAAGCTGTCGCGGAGCGTCGGGTCTTCGCCTTGCGCCCAGGCCGGGACAGGCGCCGATGCGGCGAGCAGCGCCAGCAAGGACAGGCGAAACGCAGGTCGTACGGTCATCACGATATTCCCCCAGGGTCACGGCATCGGGCACCTGGCCATCTGGTTGGCGGCAAGGCGCAGTCTGTTGCTGCGGTACGACCCATTCCCGTTGCGGCGGACCCTAAACCCCTTGTGGCGAAAAGGGAAGTGATCTGCCGCACAGGCGGCTTGCGCGCCGGGGCGCGGCCACCTATCTGCCATCCCGACAGGGTCAATTTCCAAAAGAGGGTGAAATGAGCGGATTCGACGATCGTGAACGGGCTTTCGAGGCGAAGTTCGCCCGCGACCAGGAGGTGCAGTTCCGCATCACCGCACGCCGCAATCGCCTGCTCGGCGAATGGGCCGCCGAGCGCATGGGGCTGACGCCCGAGGAAACCGATGCCTATGCCAAGGCGGTCGTGCAGGCCGATTTCGAGGAGGCCGGCGACGAGGATGTGATCCGCAAGCTGGCTGGCGACCTGACCGCCGCCGCGGTCGAGATCAGCGACGCCGAAATCCGCTCGATGCTCAACGAAAAGACGGCCGAGGCGCGCCGCCAGTTCATCGACACGCAGAACTGATCGCGGAATCGGGCAGGACATCCGGCATGGGCATGCGCGAATCCGATTTGCGGGCGATGATCGAGGCGGCGCTTCCCGACGCGGAGGTGACGATCACCGATCTTGCCGGCGACAATGATCATTATGCGGCGCATATCGTCAGCGAATCCTTTCGCGGGTTGAGCCGCGTCGCGCAGCACAAGGCGGTCTATGCCGCGCTCGGCGGGCGCATGGGCGGCGAACTTCACGCCTTGCAATTGACCACCGCCATCCCTTCATAGGGGTATGACCCCAATGCGGCGCGCCCGCGCCCGTGCCGGAGACCTGTTATGACCGAAGCCACTCACGACCGCATTGCCAAGCTGGTCGCCGACAATCCCGTCCTGCTCTTCATGAAGGGCACGCCGCTTTTCCCGCAGTGCGGCTTTTCGTCGCGCGCCATTGCGATGCTCGACCGGCTTGGCGTCGAATATGCCAGCGTCGATGTGCTGCAGGACATGGAAATCCGGCAGGGCATCAAGGAATTTTCGGACTGGCCGACGATCCCCCAGCTCTATGTGAAGGGCGAATTCGTCGGCGGCAGCGATATCATGATGGAAATGTGGGAAGCCGGTGAGCTGCATCAGCTCGTCAACGGTCTTCCCGCGCGCGCCGACTGACATGACGCAGGCCATCGGCTGACCGGCCGGGCCGGCGGTATAGACCGCGCGCCCGGCTCGACCTTGCCTATTGCCAGTCGAACGCAGCGGCGCTTCGCGAAAGGCGAAGCGGTCGAGATGACGCGCGACCGCGCCCTTCAGTGCCTCGAGCTGGCCTTCGGCGCTCGCATCGATGCGAACCGACGGCGCGGCTTCGCCGGCGTCGAAGGTCACCAGCCCGTCGCCGGGCCAGTCCGCTCCGCGCGCGTAGCGCGGAAAGGTGACGGTGCCGTGATCGGCGGTGAAGGCGACCGCCAGATTATGCTGCCAATGCTTGCAAAGCTGCTGCAGATATTTGCTCGCATGCGCCGTGGGGACCTGCGCGGTGGCGGTATGGGTCATCTGAGCCTCCATCAAAGCCGCTCGATCTTCTGTGCCGCTTCGTCGATCCGCGCCACAATCTCGTGGAGCGTGGCTTCGTCGAGCTCGCGGTCGCGCAGCCGGTTCATCAATACGGCACGCAAATTGCCCATCGCCCGGCGCACTGAAGCGCTGTCGGTGCGCTGCTGCTCATCGCCGACTTCCGCCAGCCGCGCCAGCAGTTCGTCGACGAGCGCGGCATTGGCGTCGAGTTCGGCCTGACCCTCCGGCGTGATCGCGAAGAGCTTCTTGGCGCCCTCGCTGTCGGCAGCGGCAATCTGGCCCATGTCGTCGAGCAAGGTGAGGGTAGGGTAGATCACGCCGGGGCTGGGCGCGTAGGCGCCGCGCGTCAGTTCCTCGATCCGCCGGATCAGGTCGTAGCCGTGGCGCGGTTCGTCGGCGATCAGCCGCAACAGGACGAGGCGCAGTTCGCCGCTGTCGAACATCCGGCGACGCCGGCCGCGGCCCTCGTCATCGTGGCCGTGACGGCCGCCAAAGCCGCGCCCGCGGCCGAAGCCGGGTCCGAATCCGCGCCCGCCGTGTCGCATGCCATGGCGCATGCCGCATCCGCGATCGCCTCTATGTCCATGAAAGTGCATGTCTTTATCCTTTAGACTGTTTTTAGATAGCTCTAAGATATATCTTAAATGAAATTGCGCAAGGGGATTTGCGCGATTTTGTGCGCGAACGCCCTGCGGCGGGTCCGGCTATTTTCCTTGACTCGCGGCGGCTCGCCGCTATTAGGCGCCCCCGTGTTGTCAGGGTTCCGATCCTGGCAATTCCGTCCGAGACAGTTGGTGCGGGGGATTTGCTCCGCTTAATTTCCAGCCTAGACGGGGAACAGTCTTTTTCGGTCGCCCGCCTGTATCCAGGCGCCCGCGGCTTGACCGACCCCATCGGACATCGCCACGCAACGGACAGACGGGATGCGTCCTTTCTGGCCTTTGCGTTCGTTAGCCGCCCGGCGGCGCGCCCTGTTGCGCGCATCCGGGCACAGAGTGGAGAAACAGGCATGGATCGTGCTCAAAAAGCCGATGCCGTATCCTCGCTGAACGCTACGCTGTCGAATGCGGCTTCGGTTGTGATCGTTCGCAACCTTGGTCTTACCGTCGCCCAGTCGACGGTGCTTCGCCAGCAGATGCGCGACGCGGGCGCGAGCTTCAAGGTCGCGAAGAACCGCCTGGCCAAGATCGCGCTCGAAGGCACGCCCTACACCGGCATCAGCGATTATCTGACCGGTCCCACGGCTATTGCCGCTTCCACCGATGCGGTGGCGGCTGCGAAGATCGCCGTGGAATTTGCCAAGACCAACGACAAGCTTGAAATCGTTGGCGGCGGCATGGGGGATGTTGTCCTCGACGTGGAAGGCGTGAAGGCGCTCGCTTCGCTGCCGTCGCTCGACGAGCTGCGCGGCACGCTTATCGGCCTGCTTCAGGCTCCGGCCACCAAGGTTGCCCAGATTGCGGCAGCCCCGGCTGGTCAGCTGGCGCGGGTCTTTGGTGCCTATGGCGCCAAGGAAGCGGCATAAACCCTACCTACCCTTACCAATTCACCGGGCTATCCGGGTTCTGATGGAGAATGAAAATGGCTGATCTTGCTAAGATCGTTGAAGACCTGTCGGCGCTGACCGTTCTGGAAGCTGCTGAACTTTCGAAGATGCTCGAAGAAAAGTGGGGCGTTTCGGCCGCCGCTGCTGTCGCTGTTGCCGCTCCGGCTGCTGGCGCTGGCGCTCCGGCTGCTGAAGAAAAGGACGAATTCGACGTCGTCCTGACCGGCGACGGTGGTCAGAAGATCAACGTCATCAAGGAAGTCCGCGCGATCACCGGCCTGGGCCTGGGCGAAGCCAAGGCGCTCGTCGAAGGCGCGCCGAAGGCCGTCAAGGAAGGTGTCAACAAGGCCGAAGCCGAAGACATCAAGAAGAAGCTGGAAGCTGCCGGCGCGACCGTCGAACTCAAGTAAGTTCGCTGTCGTTCGCAGCGGTTGCCGCCGGCTCCCGGCGGAACCATGGCGACAAGAAAAAGGGCGGTGCCTTGCGGCGCCGCCCTTTTTCCTTGCGCGACGAACAAACTTGGCGCGCGCGGCTAGTCAGCCTCTGTCTCAGCCCTTGGCGAAACCGGGGCGCAGGCCCGGGCGCGCGGGGCGGATATCGGGAGGATGCACGTCCTGCTGCGCCGGGGCCGGTTCGGGGCGCTGGGCGATATCCCACGCGCTGGCCGGCTGGCGGCGCATATCCTTCTGTTCAGCGAGCAGCGCATCATAGTCCATCCGTTCGCGGCGGTCATAGAAGCGCGCGCGCTTCAGCCGCTTCTTGAGCGTCAGGAAGGGATTGTCCTCGCTCGGGCCGGCCATGGCCAGCGCCTCATGACGGCCCATGCTGCCGTGCGGCGCGGTGGCGAATGCGGGCGCCGAGCGCGGCTTGGCGGGCGGCACCGTAATGACGGGCGCGCGATAGGCTTCGGGCGCAGGGGCCGCGACCGGACCATCTTCGTAGCGCGTTTCCTCGGCGACACCATCGGTGCGACGGCGGCGCATCAAGGCGAAGGCTGCGCCGCCCGCGAGCAGCAGAGCGGCGGCGCCGCCAGCGATTTCCCAGGGGAAGGCGTCGCCGCCGGCATCGGCGCGCTGCGCGACCATAGGATCTGCGGGTTCGGCGACCGGCGTCGCAAGCGGCGGCGTCAGCGCGCTATCTTCGGCGAGCGTCGATGCGGTTGCGCTAGTCGGTGCGGCCGGTTCGGTTGCCGGGCTTGCCGGGGCGGCCGCGGGCTCGCGGGTCCGCTCGGCCGGCGCGGCTTTCGCCTGACGTTCGGCGCGCGGCGCGGGGAGCGCCTCGGCCTGCGGTTCCGCCACCTTCGGCGTTGCTTCGGTAGCGGGGGGCGCGACGTCGAGCGGCACGCGGATGACCGGCGCAGGTGCGGTCGTCGCAGGCTGCGTCGTCTGCGGAGCCGGTGCGGCGACCGGCGGGACCATCACAACCGGCGGCGCGACGGGTTCGGGCGCCATCGCGGGGGGCGTGGTTTCGGCCGGCGCGGTCTGCGCAAAGGCGGCCGGGGTGGACAGGACCAGGAACGCGGCCATCGCGCTCGTGGCAGGGCGGAGGAGGGGGAGCTTCTTCGTCATAGTGAAAGGAAAACGAACCGCGCGTGAAAAGCGCTGCCAAATGACAGCGCTTTTCACGACGAGCCGTGGCGGCCCGGCGATTGGACGAAGATTCGGCGCGTCGGCGAACCGAGTCGGGGTTGCGACCGGCCGCCGCGCCGTGGCTCAGTCAGCGATCCAATTGCCATGAAAGCCGGGCGGGATCCGGTGCGGCAGATGGATTACCGCTTGCGGCGCGCCGGTAAAATCGTCGGCGTTGAGGATGACGAGCTCGCTCGTCTCGTTGGTCATGTCGACCACCAGGCCGATCAGCCAGCCGTCATCTTCGGCCCCGGCGGCGCTGCGGGGGACGAAGACAAACTCGCCGGGATGGCGGCCGGGGCCGAAATCACGCGCCTCGGTCGCGCCCCTTTCCAGATCGTGGCGGAACAGCCGGGTATCGGCGATCGCCATTTCGACCGCGTCACCGCCCGGAATGGCGACGCTGTAGATATAGCGATAGGGGCGGGTGGTCAGGCGCTCGTCGTAGCGCGGAAATTCCTGCGGATGATCGTGTACAACTGCGCGCGTCGTGGTCCCCGCCACCGGGTCGATGGTCCAGCGTTCCATGCGCGACCGTTCGCTGTCGGGGCCGCGCTTCGAGCGCGCGAACATCGTGTCGTGCGCGACGACATCGACCACCACCTTGCCGTCGGTGGTTTCGAACGCATTGGCGGGGTGAAAGACATAGCAGGGATCGACCGGCACCCACACCACCTCGTCGCCACGGCCTTTCCTGGGGAGGAGGCCGACGCGCGCGGGATGGGCTTCGTTCCACGCATAGGGAAAGCGATAGCCGGCGAGCAGCGATTTCATCGAAAAGGTGACGGGCAGATCGAACACCAGCACGTAATGTTCGGTGAGAGCGCAGTCGTGAATCGACGGACCGTCGCTCACTGCGACCGCTTCTTCACGGATCACCTGCGCCTTGTCGTCGAGCACGACGTGCCAGACCTTGTTCATTTCGTCGCCGCGGTAGGTGATCGCATGCGTCTCGCCGGTGAGCGGGTCATGATGCGGGTGCGCCGTGTAAGGGCCAGCGAGGGTGCCGTCGAAGGGGTTGTGGGCGATCGTCATGAGTTGATCGTCGAGTTCGACGGGCTTGCCGCCCGCCTCGACGATCGCAAAGGTACGTCCCGCCAATCCGACGACATTGGTGTTGGGGGCATCGAAGCCGTCGGTGCGCGGGCCGGGGGGGATCGGCTCGCCGAGCTTTGCGCACGCCTCGTTCCCGCGCACCCAGCGGTTGCGATACCAGTGCGCCTTGCCGTCGCCGATGCGCAGCCCGTGGACCATGCCGGCGCCCGTGAACCAGTGGTAGCTCGCGGGATCGGGGGGGAGAGCCGGGTTGGGGCCATTGCGCAGATAGCGCCCCGAAAGCGCCGCGGGAATGTCCCCGTCGACGCGCAGGGCCTCGATCGTCAATTCCTCGGTCATCGGTTTGTGGATGCCGGTCAGATAGGGATGCGCTTCGGTGGGGCGGGGCAGGCGCTTGCGGTTGAAATCGGCGACCTTGCCGATGCCCTTGGTGACCGCGCCGCGGATCAGCGTTTCCATATTGCTCGCCATGCCCTTCTCCTTTCGCTTGCGCGACCGACTCGCGATGTTTACAGTGCAAACATGATCGACGAAGATAACAGTGTCAACATGGAAAATGTCGATGCGGTGGCGACGCCGCGTGGCAAGGGCTATCATCATGGCGACCTGCGCGCTGCGGTGATCGCCGCCGGGATGAAGCGGCTGACCGAGGGCGACGATGCGGAACTCGGCCTGCGCGCGCTGGCGCGCGACGTCGGCGTCAGCGCGACCGCGCTTTACCGGCATTTCCCCGACAAGGAGGCGCTGCTCGACGCGCTGGCCGACGAAGGATTGCGGCGGCTGGGGGCGTTGCAGGCGCAGGCGTGGCTCAAGGCGGGCGGCGGCAAGGCGGGCTTTCTTGCGATCGGTATCGCCTATGTCCGCTTTGCGCACGAAGACCCCGCTATCTTTCGGCTCAGCTTCACGCGCCAGATGCCCGAACGCTATCGCGAAGCAGGGACCGATGGCGGCGAAACCGCCTTCAACCTGCTGCGCGTCGGGGTGTCGCAGGCGCTGCCGCAGCTCGATGCGCCCGACGTCGCGGCGCTCCACGCTTGGTCATTGGTGCACGGGCTGGCAATGCTGATTCTCGACCGCCGGATCGAATGGGACGAAGCGCGGGTCGAACAGGTCGTCGCAATGACTTTCGGCGGGTTCGACTAACGCGATGATTTGCAGAGATTTCGCGCCCGTTCCCGGCTAAACAGGTGGCGATGTTAGCCATTTGTTTTCCAGTTTTTGCCAGATAACGGGCATGACGCGGACACTCCCCCCACGAGTAGAAGCGACGTTCTGGTCGCTGCTGATGGCGCTTGGCTATTTCATGCTCGCCAGCCTGTCGCTGCATGCGACGAAGGGGGAGGACAATATCGCCGCGATCTGGCCGCCGAGCGGCTATTTCCTGGCGTTGCTGCTGTTGATGCCGGGGCGCGCACGACCGGCGGCGATCGGCGCCGCAGCGGCGGCCAGCCTTGCCGCGAACATGCTGAGCGGGGCGCCCTTCCTGATGGCGGCGATTTTCACGCTCGCCAATTCGGTCGAGGCGGGGCTCGCCTTCTGGATCGTTCGCCGCCGCGAGGGCGAGGACCTCTCGTTCATGGTGCCGCGCGCCGTCGCCAGCTTCTGCCTTGCGGTGATCGTGGCCAGCATGGCCAGTGCCTTGATCGCGGGGGGCGGTACGATGCTGGCTTTCGGCGGCATCGGCCTCGACTTCTTCCTCTCGTGGATGACGACCGTGGCGCTCGGCATGCTGATCGTGGCACCGCCGTTGATCATGCTGACGCGGCTTGTCGCGTCGAAGGCGCTCGACAATGCGACCATGCGCATGAAGATCGAAGCGATCTCGGTGCTCGCGCTTGCGGCGCTGATTACTGCGGTCAGCTTCGAACAATCGCACTTTCCGGCGACATTCCTTCCGGTCATCGCGGTGATCGTCGCCGCCTATCGCGTCGGTCCGTTCGGCGCCGCGGCCGGCATGCTCATCATCGCCGGCATCGCGGCCTGGCTGACCGGGCAGGGGCACGGGCCGGTCGCGGCGATGGAGGCCAGCGTCAAGGAGCAGGTCTTCTTCCTGCAATTCTATCTGCTCGCGCTTCAGTCGACCGCGCTGCCCCTCGCTGCATCGCTCGTCGTCCAGCGCCGGCTCGCCAAACGGCTCGAGCAGAGCAATCGCTGGCTGGTGCAGGCCGAAGCGGCTGCGCTGGTGGGCCATTGGCGCGTCGATCTGATGCGCTGGACGATCCACTGGTCGGACCAGACCTATCGCATCCACGGACTGGAACCCGGCGCGCCGGTCAGCGTGACGACCAGCGTCGAGCAATATGTCGAAGAGGATCAGCCCGCGGTGAGGGCGATATTGGAAGAGGCGGTGCGCACCGGCGAACCCTTCGAATATCAGGGACGGATCATCCGCGCCGACGGCGCGATACGCTATGTCAAATCGCACGGTTCGATCGAGCGCGGGCGCGGCGGGCGCAGCGTCGGCATTTTCGGTACGGTGCAGGATGTCACAGCAACGGTCGAAAATGCCCGCAGCCTGGAAGCCGCGCGCAGCATCGCCGAGGAAGCCGCGAACACCGACATGCTCACTGGGCTGCCCAACCGGCGCTCGACACTCGCGCTGCTCAATCGCGCCTTGCTGGCGGCAGGCGAGGGGCGGACGCAGCTCGCGGTGGCGATTTTCGACATCGATCATTTCAAGCAGATCAACGATCGTCACGGTCACGCAGTGGGCGACGAGGTGATCCGCTGGGTCGGGCAGCGCGCGAAGGCGACGCTGCGCGAGGAAGATGTCGTTGGCCGTTATGGCGGCGAGGAATTTGTGTGCATCTTTCAGGGGCCGAGCGCCCGGTCGGCGGAACTGGTCGCCGAGCGCATTCGGGCATCGATTGAAAAGGCCGATGTCGAGGCCGAAGGCCCGGCGCATGTCACGATCAGCATCGGCCTTGCGGCGTATGCCGCCGACGCCAGCGTCGAGGAATTGCTGCACCGCGCCGACAAGGCGCTCTATCTCGCCAAGCGCGAAGGGCGCAACCGGCTGCGCATGGCAGCCTGATCCGCGGACAAAAAGAAGGGCGCGAGGGATGTCCCTCGCGCCCACCTTTAACCAATCGTGCTGCGATCAGTTGGCTTCTTTTGCCGTCGCTTCCGCGGGCGCCGGATCGGCTGCCGCTTCGGCGGTCGCCGCGGGCTGCGCTGCAGCCTTGGCTTCGGCAATCGCCGCCGCAAACTGCTCGGCGGTGAAGCTCGTGGCCAGACCCTGCTGCGACTGGAAGAAAGCCGACTTCGGCAAGCGCATGTCGCCTTCGGCGGTCGTCAGCACGACGGCGTCGGCTTCGACAACCTTGACCTTGCCAACGATAGCGGTGCCCTTGGCGCTGCGGATGTCGGCGCCGGGGACGAGCGCGGCGTTCAGCGCCGCGGTGGCGGCGGCGGCCTGCTGGTCGAGCCAGGCGGTGAGCTGTTCGAGGGTCAGCGTGATCGCCGGGCCCTTGTCGGTTACCATGAACGACGTCTTGGGCAGTGCGACCGACTTGCCATCGACAGTGATGACGACGTTGGGGTCGGCGACACTGGCAATCGGGCCGATCGCCTTGCCGGCCGAGTCATAGACCGTGGTGCCGGGCGCGAGGTTGATGGTCGGCGCCGCGGCGGGCGCGCTCTGCGCGAATGCCGGCGCGCCGGCGGCCATTGCGAGGCCGAGAGAGAGGGACGTGACAATGCCTGCGATCTTGCGCATAGCTTCTTTTCTCCTTGGTGGTTTTCGGATTGACATGGACCTTGAACGCATGCCGCGACGCGAAGGCCATGCCAAAGCTGCCGAACCGTGGCAGAGCCGCGACGAAGCGAGCCGCGGCGCGCAATCGGCACGGAATATTCGCTGCGGGACGACGTCATGGAGCCGGCGGGCCTGATGCAAAGCTGATATTGGGGGACGACAATTGACAGTGGCGGGCCCCGATCCTATATCCGCCTCACACCTTTCCGTCCGGGAAGCGGCCTGACTTTGCGCAGCAGGCGGCACGAATAGGGCGGTCGGGATTTCGAGATGCGTTGGAAAGCTGCGGTAAACCGGCAACGGTTGCCTGCGGCTTTTTTGCGTCTCTATCGCGCTCGCGAGTCGAATTTTTACAGGCGAGACAATCCTTTATGGCGACCAAGGCGAAGTCGGTGGGCAAGGCCCTCGAAGCAACCGCAACCAAGCGAATCCGCAAGCTGTTCGGCAATATCCACGAAGCCGTGGAAATGCCCAACCTCATCGAGGTGCAGCGCGAATCCTATGAACAGTTCCTGCGTTCCGATCCGTCGGTCGGTTACGTCTCGGGCCTTGAAAAGACGCTGCGCAGCGTGTTTCCGATCCGCGACTTTGCCGGGACCGCGGAGCTGGACTTCGTCCATTACGAGCTCGAAGAGCCCAAATATGACGTCGAGGAATGCCGTCAGCGCGGCATCACCTATGCAGCGCCGATGAAGGTCACGTTGCGCCTGATCGTCTTTGAAGTCGACAGCGAAACCGACACGCGTTCGGTTCTCGATATCAAGGAGCAGGACGTCTACATGGGCGACATGCCGCTCATGACCGAGAACGGCACCTTCTTCATCAACGGCACCGAGCGTGTCATCGTCAGCCAGATGCACCGTTCGCCGGGTGTGCTGTTCGACCATGACCGCGGCAAGACCCACTCGTCGGGCAAATATCTCTTTGCCGCGCGCGTCATTCCGTATCGCGGTTCGTGGCTCGATTTCGAATTCGACGCCAAGGACATCGTCAACGTCCGTATCGACCGCAAGCGCAAGCTTCCGGTGACCAGCCTGCTGTATGCGCTGGGCATGTCGGGCGAAGAAATCCTGAACTTCTTCTACGACCGCATGATCTTCGAACGTGCGGCCGATGGCTGGAAGATTCCGTTCGTCCTCGAAAACTGGCGCGGCGCGAAGCCGGCGTTCGATATCGTGGACGCCAAGACCGGCGAAGTCGTGTTCGCCGCTGGGCACAAGATCAGCCCGCGCCTCGCCAACAAGGCGGCTAAGGACGGTCTTGAAACGCTGCTGATCCCGACCGAGGAAATCTTCGGCCGTTACAGCGCCTATGACCTGATCAATGAATCGACCGGCGAGATCTACATCGAAGCCGGCGACGAAGTGACCGCGGAAAATCTGGAAAAGATGGACGCCGCCGGCATCGACAAGCTGGTGCTGCTCGACATCGACCACAACAACACCGGTCCGTGGATCCGCAACACGCTGAAGGCCGACAAGGCCGAGGATCGCGATCAGGCGCTGAGCGACATCTATCGCGTCATGCGCCCCGGCGAACCGCCGACGCGCGAAACCGCCGACGCGCTGTTCGCGGGCCTGTTCTTCGATCCCGAACGCTATGACCTGTCGGCGGTGGGCCGCGTTAAGCTCAACATGCGCCTCGGCCTCGATGCAGAGGACACGGTGACGACGCTGCGCAGCGAGGACATCCTCGCCGTGGTCAAGGAACTGGTGAACCTGAAGGACGGCAAGGGCGAGATCGACGATATCGACAATCTCGGCAACCGCCGCGTCCGTTCGGTCGGCGAGCTGCTCGAAAACCAGTATCGCGTCGGCCTGCTGCGCATGGAGCGTGCGGTCAAGGAGCGCATGTCGTCGGTCGACGTCTCGACCGTGATGCCGAACGATCTGATCAACGCGAAGCCGGCGGTTGCTGCGGTGCGCGAATTCTTCGGCTCGTCGCAGCTTTCGCAGTTCATGGACCAGACCAACCCGCTGTCGGAAGTCACCCACAAGCGCCGCGTCTCGGCGCTCGGGCCGGGCGGTCTGACCCGCGAACGCGCGGGCTTCGAAGTCCGCGACGTCCATCCGACGCACTATGGCCGTATCTGCCCGATCGAAACGCCGGAAGGGCCGAACATCGGTCTGATCAACAGCCTCGCGACCTTCGCGCGCGTCAACAAATATGGCTTCATCGAAACCCCGTACCGCCGCGTCGTCGACGGCAAGGTGACGAGCGAAGTCGTCTATCTGTCGGCGATGGAGGAATCGAAGCACACGGTCGCGCAGGCGAACGCCGATCTCAACCCCGACGGCAGCTTCGTCGAGGAGCTGATCTCGGCGCGTGAAGCCGGCGAATTCCTGATGGCGCCGCGCGAACAGATCACGCTGATGGACGTGTCGCCGAAGCAGCTGGTTTCGGTTGCGGCCTCGCTCATTCCGTTCCTGGAAAACGATGACGCCAACCGCGCGCTGATGGGATCGAACATGCAGCGTCAGGCCGTGCCGTTGTTGCGGGCCGAAGCGCCCGTCGTCGGTACCGGCATGGAAGGCACCGTCGCACGCGATTCGGGTGCGGCCATCGCGGCACGCCGCGGCGGCATCATCGACCAGGTCGATGCGACGCGTATCGTCATCCGTGCGACCGACCTTGTCGAACCCGGCAAGTCGGGCGTCGACATCTATCGCCTCCAGAAGTTCCAGCGGTCGAACCAGAACACCTGCATCAACCAGCGTCCGCTGGTGAAGGTGGGCGACGTGATCCGCACCGGCGACATCATCGCCGACGGTCCGTCGACCGAGCTTGGCGAACTGGCGCTCGGCAAGAATGTGCTCGTCGCGTTCATGCCGTGGAACGGCTACAATTATGAGGACTCGATCCTCATTTCCGAACGCATCGTGAAGGACGACGTCTTCACCTCGATCCACATCGAGGAATTCGAAGTCACCGCCCGCGACACGCGCCTCGGGCCGGAGGACATCACGCGCGACATTCCGAACGTCGGCGAAGAAGCGCTCCGCAACCTCGACGAAGCGGGCATCGTCTACATCGGCGCCGAAGTCGGCCCGGGCGACATCCTGGTCGGCAAGATCACGCCGAAGGGCGAAAGCCCGATGACGCCGGAAGAAAAGCTGCTGCGCGCCATCTTCGGCGAAAAGGCCAGCGACGTGCGCGACACCTCGCTTCGCTTGCCGCCGGGCGTGTCGGGTACGGTCGTCGAAGTCCGCGTCTTCAACCGTCACGGCATCGACAAGGATGAACGCGCGATCGCGATCGAACGCGAGGAAATCGAGCGTCTGAAGCAGGACGCCGACGACGAGCGCGCGATCCTCAACCGCGCGACCTTCTCCAGCCTCAAGGAACTGCTGGTCGGCCAGGCCACCAGCGCAGTGCCCAAGGGCATGAAGAAGGGCGACGTGCTGACCGAAGATCAGCTCGCCGAACTCGATCGCGGCGACTGGTGGAAGCTCGCGGTCGTCGACGACAAGGCGCAGGCCGCGCTCGAAGCGATCAAGGCGCAGTATGACGACGCGATCAAGCGGATCAACGCGAAGTATGAGGACCGCGTCGAAAAGCTGCAGCGCGGCGACGAACTCGCGCCGGGCGTGCTCAAGATGGTCAAGGTCTTCGTTGCCATCAAGCGCAAGCTGCAGTCGGGCGACAAGATGGCGGGCCGCCACGGGAACAAGGGTATCATCAGCCGCATCCTGCCGATCGAGGACATGCCGTTCCTCGAAGACGGCACGCATGTCGACGTGGTGCTCAACCCGCTGGGCGTGCCGTCGCGTATGAACGTCGGTCAGATCCTCGAAACGCACCTCGGCTGGGCATCGCGCGGTTTCGGCCGCCAGATTACCGCGGCGCTCGAAGATTGGCGTGCGGCAAACCCGAACCCCGAAGCGGGCGCGCCGCCCGAAGCGGTACGTGAGGCGCTGCTCACCGCCTATGGCGACGATTATGCCGACGACATCAAGGGTCGCAGCAATGATCAGATTGTCGAGATGGCGGGCCACCTGTCGCTCGGTATTCCGTTCGCGACGCCGGTGTTCGACGGCGCGCGCGAAGGCGATGTGTCGACGATGCTGGAACGTGCCGGTCTCGACCGGTCGGGTCAGGTCGATCTGTACGACGGCCGCACGGGCGATCGTTTCGACCGCAAGGTGACGGTGGGATATATGTATATCCTGAAGCTCCATCACCTAGTCGACGACAAGATCCACGCGCGCTCAATCGGGCCGTACAGCCTCGTAACCCAGCAGCCGCTGGGCGGTAAGGCGCAGTTCGGCGGCCAGCGCTTCGGTGAAATGGAAGTGTGGGCGCTCCAGGCTTATGGCGCCGCCTACACGCTGCAGGAAATGCTGACGGTGAAGTCGGACGACGTGATCGGCCGCACCAAGGTTTACGAAGCGATCGTCAAGGGCGACGACACCTTCGAGGCAGGCATTCCCGAAAGCTTCAACGTGCTCGTCAAGGAAATGCGCTCGCTGGGCCTCAACGTCGAACTGTCGTCCTATACGGACGAAGACGACAAAGATGGTCCGGACGCTCTTCCCGAAGCCGCCGAATGATTTTCCTCACCCCCTTCCGCCGGCGGTGGAGGGGGAAGAGTGGAGCTAGAATATGAACCAGATTACCAACTTCATGAACCCGGTCGCGAAGCCCGAAACCTTCGACATGATCAAGATCGGCATCGCGAGCCCGGAGCGCATCCGCTCGTGGTCGTTCGGCGAAATCAAGAAGCCCGAAACGATCAACTACCGCACGTTCAAGCCCGAACGCGACGGCCTGTTCTGCGCGCGCATCTTCGGTCCGATCAAGGATTATGAATGCCTGTGCGGCAAGTACAAGCGCATGAAATACAAGGGCATCGTCTGCGAAAAATGCGGTGTCGAAGTCACGGTGACCAAGGTCCGCCGCGAACGCATGGGCCATATCGAGCTCGCCGCGCCCGTCGCGCACATCTGGTTCCTGAAGTCGCTGCCCTCGCGCATCGGCCTGCTGCTCGACATGCAGCTCAAGCAGCTTGAGCGCGTCCTCTATTTCGAAGCCTATATCGTTCTCGAACCCGGCCTGACGCCGCTCGAGAAGTTCCAGCTTCTGACCGAGGACGAACTGCTCGACGCGCAGGACGAATATGGCGAGGACGCCTTCTCGGCCGGCATCGGCGCCGAGGCGATCCGCGTGCTCCTCGAAGGGCTCGACCTCGAACAGGAACGCGTCGATCTGATGGAAGAGCTGGCGACGACCAAGTCGGAGCTGAAGCCCAAGAAGATCATCAAGCGTCTGAAAGTCGTCGAAAGCTTCATCGAATCGGGCAACCGTCCCGAGTGGATGATCCTCGAAGTCATTCCGGTCATCCCGCCCGAACTGCGCCCGCTGGTGCCGCTCGACGGCGGCCGCTTCGCGACGTCGGATCTCAACGACCTGTATCGCCGCGTCATCAACCGTAACAACCGTCTGAAGCGCCTGATGGAGCTGCGTGCGCCGGACATCATCGTCCGCAACGAAAAGCGCATGCTGCAGGAAGCCGTCGACGCGCTGTTCGACAACGGCCGCCGCGGCCGTACGATCACCGGTGCCAACAAGCGTCCGCTGAAGTCGCTCAGCGACATGCTCAAGGGCAAGCAGGGCCGCTTCCGTCAGAACCTGCTCGGCAAGCGCGTCGACTATTCGGGCCGTTCGGTCATTGTGACCGGTCCGGAACTCAAGCTGCACCAGTGCGGCCTGCCGAAGAAGATGGCGCTCGAACTGTTCAAGCCGTTCATCTATGCGCGCCTCGACGCCAAAGGTCTGTCGATGACCCTCAAGCAGGCGAAGAAGTGGGTCGAAAAGGAACGCAAGGAAGTCTGGGACATCCTCGACGAAGTCATTCGCGAGCACCCGGTCCTCTTGAACCGCGCCCCGACGCTCCACCGCCTCGGCATCCAGGCGTTCGAACCCGTGCTGATCGAGGGCAAGGCGATCCAGCTTCACCCGCTGGTCTGCGCCGCGTTCAACGCCGACTTCGACGGCGACCAGATGGCCGTGCACGTCCCGCTGAGCCTCGAAGCGCAGCTGGAAGCGCGCGTGCTGATGATGTCGACCAACAACATCCTCAGCCCCGCGAACGGCAAGCCGATCATCGTTCCGTCGCAGGACATGGTCCTCGGCCTCTATTATCTGTCGATGGAACGCGAAGGCGAACCGGGCGAGGGCATGCTGCTGGCCGACATGGCCGAAGTACACCAGGCGCTTTACACGGGCGCGGTTACGCTGCACTCGAAGATCACCAGCCGCGTTCCGCAGACCGACGAAGCCGGCAATGAATATCTGCGCCGCTTCGAGACAACGCCGGGCCGCATGCTGATCGGCGAATGCCTGCCGAAGTCGCACACCGTGCCCTTCGACGTCGTCAACCGCCTTCTGACCAAGAAGGAAATCGGCGACGTGATCGATCAGGTCTATCGTCACACCGGCCAGAAGGAGACGGTGCTGTTCGCCGACGCCATCATGGCGCTGGGCTTCCGCCACGCGTTCCGTGCCGGCATCTCGTTCGGCAAGGACGACATGATCATCCCCGACGCCAAGGAAAAGCTGGTCGACGAGACCCGCGCGCTGGTGAAGGATTTCGAGCAGCAGTATCAGGACGGCCTGATCACGCAGCAGGAAAAGTACAACAAGGCGATCGACGCCTGGTCGCAGTGCGGCGACAAGGTCGCGAACGCGATGATGGACGAAATCCGGGCGACGCCGAAGCTCGACGACGGCCGGCTTGCTCCGGTCAACTCGATCTACATGATGGCGCACTCGGGCGCGCGTGGTTCGCCGGCGCAGATGAAGCAGCTTGCCGGCATGCGCGGCCTTATGGCCAAACCGTCGGGCGAGATCATCGAAACGCCGATCATCTCGAACTTCAAGGAAGGCCTGACCGTTCTCGAGTATTTCAACTCGACCCACGGTGCCCGTAAGGGTCTGGCCGACACCGCGCTCAAAACTGCGAACTCGGGTTACCTGACCCGCCGTCTGGTCGACGTGTCGCAGGATTGCGTTGTGATCGAGGATGATTGCGGTACGACCCGCGGCATGGAAATGCGCGCGATCATCCAGGGCGGTTCGACGATCGCCTCGCTGGGCGAGCGTATCCTGGGCCGCACGACGCTCGAGGATGTTGTCGACAAGGACGGCAATGTCATTGCCCCCGTCGGCACGCTGCTCGACGAACCCACGGTCGCCAAGATCGAGGAAGCCGAAGTGCAGGCGGTGAAGATCCGCTCGCCGCTGGTCTGCGAAGCCAGCCTGGGCGTCTGCGCCAAATGCTACGGCCGCGACCTTGCGCGCGGTACGCCGGTGAATATCGGCGAAGCGGTCGGCGTCATCGCGGCGCAGTCGATCGGTGAACCGGGCACGCAGCTGACGATGCGGACCTTCCACATCGGCGGTGCGGCGCAGGTCAACGAACAGTCGAACCTTGAAGCGATTTCGGACGGTACGATCGAATATCGCGACATGGAAACGATCGTCGACCAGCGCGGTCGCCGTCTGGCGCTGTCGCGTTCGGGCGAAATCGCGGTCATCGACAGCGAAGGTCGCGAACGCGCGACGCACAAGCTGCCCTATGGTGCGCAGATCATGCACAAGAATGGCGAGAAGGTGAAGAAGGGCGACCGGATTGCCGAATGGGATCCGTTCACCATGCCGCTCATCACCGAAAAGAACGGCATCGTGAAATATCAGGATCTGGTCGATGCCAAGACGCTGACCGAACAGGTCGACGAAGCGACAGGTATCGCCCAGCGCGTCGTGATCGAATATCGCACCACCGGTCGCGGCAAGAAGGAAGACCTTCAGCCGCGCCTGACCCTGCTCGACGATGCGTCGGGTGAAGCCGCGCGCTATCTGCTCGCGGTCGGCACGATGATCTCGGTCGAAGACGGTCAGGAAGTGAAGGCGGGCGACGTTCTGGCCCGTGTCACCCGCGAAGCGTCGAAGACGCGCGACATCACCGGCGGTCTGCCGCGTGTTGCCGAGCTGTTCGAAGCGCGCATTCCGAAGGACAATGCGGTCATCGCAAAGCTTTCGGGTCGCATCGAATTCGTCAAGGATTACAAGGCGAAGCGCAAGATCGCGATCGTTCCGGAAGAGGGCGATGCGGTCGAGTATCTGATCCCGAAATCCAAGGTGCTCGAAGTGCAGGAAGGCGACTATGTGAAGCGCGGCGACGCGCTGATCTCGGGCTCGCCGAACCCGCACGACATCCTCGACGTGATGGGTGTCGAAGCGCTGGCCGAATTCCTCGTCGCGGAAATCCAGGAGGTCTACCGACTGCAGGGCGTGAAGATCAACGACAAGCACATCGAGGTGATCGTTCGCCAGATGCTGCAGAAGGTCGAGATCACCGACGGCGGCGACACCACGCTGCTGCCGGGCGAACAGCTCGATTATCTGGAGATGATGGAATATAACGCCAAGCTGCCGAAGAACGGCAAGCCCGCCGAAGGGCGCCCGGTTCTCCTGGGCATCACCAAGGCGAGCCTGCAGACGCGCAGCTTCGTCTCGGCGGCATCGTTCCAGGAAACGACCCGCGTCCTCACCGAAGCATCGGTGCAGGGCAAGGTCGACTCGCTGATGGGCCTCAAGGAAAACGTCATCGTCGGCCGCCTTATCCCGGCGGGTACCGGCGCGGCGATGAACCGCATCCGCGTCACCGCCTCGTCGAAGGACGCGGCGCTGCGTGCCGCCATGCGCGCCGCCAATGAAGCGCATCTCATCGCGCCGCAGACTGCGGCCGAAGAGCATGCCGCCGAACTGGCGCAGGGCCCCGAAGCGGCGATGGGCGACGATCCGCTCGGCGCGGTCGAAGGGGAAACCCACGGCACCGACGCCGATGCCGGCGATTATCTGATCCAGAGTGACGAGGACTAAGTCCTCGCGCCCCGGGGCCGCAGATACGTCACCGAAGAAAAGCCCCACCGGAGCGATCCGGCGGGGCTTTTTCTTTATCCTTGAGGGTTTCGGCGGGGATGTCGCCTGCGCCGCTATCAGCTCGCGCCGACCTCCAGCCCGCGCTGGACGGCCGGGCGCGCAAGGCCGCGGTCGAGCCATGCCTGCACATGTTTGAAGCGATCGAAACCGACGATGTCGGCCGCGTCATAGAAACCGATCAGGTTGCGCACCCAGCCGAGCATCGCGATATCGGCGATGCTGTAATCGGCGTCCATCACCCAGTCCCGGCCATCGAGCTGCGCGTCGAGGACGCCCAGCAACCGCGCCGATTCCGCCGCGTAACGGTCGCGCGGGCGCTTGTCCTCATAGTCGCGACCCGCGAATTTGTGGAAGAAGCCGAGCTGGCCGAACATCGGTCCCATGCCGCCCATCTGCCACATTACCCACTGGATCGCTTCGTAACGCCGGTTCGCCTCGGCGGGCAGGAACTGGCCGGTCTTGTCGGCGAGATAAATCAGGATCGCCCCCGATTCGAACAGCGCCAGCGGGGTGCCGTTCGGTCCGTCTGGATCGTAGATCGCGGGAATCTTGCCGTTGGGATTGAGCGCCAGAAAGGCCGGGTCATGGCTTTCGTTGGCCATGATGTCGATGCGATGCGCTTCATAGGGCAGGCCGCATTCCTCGAGCATGATGCTCGGCTTGACCCCGTTCGGGGTCGGCGCGGTGAAAAGCTGCAGCCGCTCGGGATGCTGCGCCGGCCATTTGGCGAAGATGGGGTGCGCCGCGGTCATGCGCCGGCCTCCCGCTTCAGATGTTCGTGGTGGCGGATCACCTCGTCGATGATGAAGCGCAGGAATTTCTCGCTGAATTCGGGATCGAGGTCGGCCTCGCGCGCCAGCGCGCGCAGCCGTTCGACCTGCCGTGCCTCGCGGTCGGGGTCGGCGGGGGGCAGGTCGATCTTCGCCTTGAGTTCGCCGACCGCCTTCGTCACCTTGAACCGTTCGGCGAGCATGTAGACGAGCGCTGCGTCGATATTGTCGATGCTCTGGCGGTAGCGGCTGAGTTGATCGTCCATGCGCGGCTCCTCTTGCGTCGGGCACGCTTGGCACCGGCGGGGGGCGGGTGGCAAGCCGAAAGTCGTTGCAAAATTGCAGGCGCACGGCCAAGGCAGCCCGTGTCATGACTGCCGAAATCCATCAGCTCCACGGCGACCGTCCGCCCTCGCTCGATCCGATGATGGCGCTTGTCGCCGCCGACATGAACGAGGTGAATTCGGTCATCCTCGACCGGATGCAGTCCGAAATTCCGCTCATTCCCGAACTCGCCGGACATCTGATCGCGGGCGGCGGCAAGCGGATGCGCCCGATGCTGACGCTCGCCTGCGCGCAGCTGCTCGACTATCCCGGGCGCCGCCATTGCAAGCTCGCCGCCGCGGTCGAATTCATCCACACCGCGACCCTGCTCCACGACGATGTCGTCGACGGATCGGACCTGCGCCGCGGGCGCAAGACCGCGAATATCATCTGGGGCAACAGCGCGTCGGTGCTCGTCGGCGATTTCCTGTTCGCGCGTTCGTTCGAACTGATGGTCGAGGACGGCTCGCTCAAGGTGCTCAAGATCCTCAGCCATGCTTCGGCAGTGATCGCGGAAGGCGAAGTGAACCAGCTTTCGGCGCAGCGCCGCGTCGAAACCAGCGAGGACCAATATCTCGCGATCATCAACGCCAAGACCGCCGAACTGTTTGCCAGCGCGTGCAAGATCGCCGCGGTCGTTGCCGAGCGCGACGAGGCGACCGAGGCAGCGCTCGACGCTTACGGCCGCAATCTGGGCATCGCCTTCCAACTCGTCGACGATGCGATCGACTATGTTTCGGACGCCGAAACGATGGGCAAGGGGGTCGGTGACGATTTCCGCGACGGCAAGGTCACCCTGCCGGTCATCCTCGCTTACGCGCGCGGCAGCGCCGAAGAACGCGAATTCTGGAAGCAGGCCATCGTCGGCCACCGCGCTTCGGACGACGATCTCGCCTATGCGACCTCGCTGCTGCTCAAGCACGACACGATCGCCGACACGCTGGCGCGCGCGCGGCATTATGGTCAGCGCGCGGTCGATGCCATCGGGGGCTTTCGCAGCAGCCAGGCCAAGGCGGCGCTGACCGAAGCCGTCGCCTTTGCGGTCGCCCGCGCCTATTGAGGCGGCGATGACGACCGCCGGGCCCTTCCTGCCCATCGACGCGGTGCTGCCCGACATCATGGCGGCGCTGCTCTTGAAGCCCAACGCCGTCGTCGTCGCGCCGCCGGGCGCGGGCAAAACGACGCGCGTCGCGCCGGCCCTGCTGCGCGAGCCATGGTGCAAAGGCGCGGTGTGGCTGCTCTCGCCCCGGCGCCTCGCGGCGCGGGCGGCGGCCGAGCGCATTGCCGAGGAAATGGGCGAAGCGGTCGGCGGGACGGTCGGCTATGCGACGCGGCTCGACAGCAAGCAGTCGGCGGCGACGCGCCTTCTGGTGATGACGCCGGGGCTGTTCCGCAACCGCATTCTTGTCGATCCCGAACTGCAAGGCGTGTCGGCGGTATTGTTCGACGAAGTCCACGAACGCAGCCTCGACGGCGATTTCGCGCTCGCGCTCGCAATCGATGCGCAGCAGGGGCTGCGCGACGATCTGCGGCTCGTGGCGATGTCGGCAACGCTCGACGGCGCGCGCTTCGGGGCGCTGCTCGGCGATGCGCCGGTGGTGAGGAGCGAAGGCAAGAGCTGGCCGCTCGATCTACGCCATATCGGACGCCGCGCCGAGGATCGGCTGGAGGCGAGCGTGCTCGCCGCGGTGCGGCAGGCGCTGGCCGATGAGAAGGAAGGCGACATGCTCGCCTTTCTGGCCGGCGCCGCCGATATCGAGCGCGCAGCGGCGGCGGTCGAGGCGGCGGGTCTGCCGCTTGTCGTCCACCGGCTCCATGGGCAGATCGACCCTGCGATGCAGCGCAAGGCGCTGGTTCGCGATCCCGGCGGCGCGCGCAAGCTGATCCTCGCGACGAGCATTGCCGAAACCAGCCTGACCATCGACGGCGTGCGGATCGTGATCGATGCCGGCCTGTCGCGGCGTCCGCGCTTCGACAAGGCGGCGGGTATCGCGCGACTGGTCACCGAACGCGCGAGTCAGGCGTCGGCGACGCAGCGCGCGGGACGCGCGGCGCGGCAGGGGCCGGGGGTTGCCTACCGGTTGTGGGAGGCGGCGGCGACCGCCGGCATGCCGCCCTTCGACCCACCTGAAATTCACGAGAACGACCTGATGCCCGTGGTGCTCGACTGCGCGAGCTGGGGGATCGTCGATCCGCGCCAGCTCGGCTGGCTCGATCCGCCATCGCCCGCTGCGATCGCAGAGGCGAAGGCGCGGTTGCAGGCGATCGGTGCGCTGGGCGACGATGGGCGGATTACCGCGCATGGCAAGGCGCTCGCGGCGGTGCCGCTGCCGGTCCCGCTCGCGCATATGCTGCTCGACGCGGCGGTGGCGGGCGAGGGCGGTCTGGCAGGGGAACTGGCGGTCCTGCTGACCGAGCCGGGCCTCGGCGGCCGCGGCGCCGATGTCGAGGCACGGCTGGGGCGCTGGCGGGGCATCAGGGGCGAGCGTGCCGAGGGCGCGCGGCGGCTCGCGCGACGGCTTGCCGGGGTTGGCGAGCGATTGGCGTCCGGCCCGCGAACGGACGAAACACGCTCTATCGGCGGCTGGATCGCCACCGCCTGGCCCGACCGCGTTGCGCGCCAGCGCGCCGGCCAGCGCGGCGAATATCTCAGCGTCGGGGGACGGGCCTACAAGATCGATCCCGTCGACCCGCTCGCCAATGCCGAATGGCTCGCCATCGCCGATGCGCAGGGCCATGCCGCCGGCGTCCGCATCCTCGCCGCTGCGCCGATCGCGGCAGCCGAGGTCGAGGCGATCTTCGCTGATCGCATCGTCCAGCAGAGCGCAAGCGTCTATGACGCCGCGAACGACCGCGTCGATCACCGGCGCGAGCGGAGACTGGGCGCGATCGCGCTGTCAAGCGGCAAGGCCGGGCGCGATGCGGGCGCGGAGGATGATGTGGCGGTCCGGCTTGCCGCGGTTCGCGACAAAGGGCTGGGGCTGATCGGCTGGGGGTCCGCGGCGCAGGCGCTGCGCCAGCGCGCGTCCTTTGCCGGGCTCGACGCGTTGTCGACGGGCGCGCTCGCCGACAGCCTCGACCTGTGGCTTGAACCGTTGCTCGATGGCGCGCGCGGGCTGCGCGATATTGGCGATCGCCGGCTTACCGATGCGCTGATGGGGTTGCTCGACTGGCCGGCGCGGCAATTGCTCGAAAAGCTCGCTCCCGCCGATTACACCACCCCCGCAGGCAGCCGTCACGCGATCGATTATGGCGCCGAGGGCGGCCCGACGGTCAGCGTGCGGGTGCAGGAAATGTACGGGCTGGCGCGCCATCCGACCGTCGGCGATCCGCCGATACCGCTTGTCCTGGCGCTAACCTCGCCCGCGCACCGTCCGATCCAGACGAGCCGCGACATCGCGTCGTTCTGGAGCGGAAGCTGGCGCGAGGTCGCGAAGGAAATGCGCGGCCGCTATCCCAAGCATAGCTGGCCCGACGATCCGGCGACCGCGCGCCCGACGTTGCTGACCAAGGCGGCACAGGCGCGGCGCGATGCGCAATAGCCCCCTTTTCGCGGCGCGACAGAGCCGCTAAGGCGACGGCATAGCAATCCAGTCAGGGACTCTCCGATGAAAGCGCGTATTTTCCAGAAGCCCAAGAATGCGATGCAGTCGGGCCGTGCCGGCACCCAGCGCTGGTTCCTGGAATATGCCCCCGCCGAAGCGCGCAAGGCCGATCCGCTGATGGGCTGGGCGGGTAGCGGCGATACGCAGCGGCAGCTTCGCCTGAGCTTCGCAACGCGCGACGAAGCGATTGCCTATGCGGCGAAGAACGGGATCGAGGTCGAAGTCATGCCGACCCCGGTGCGCACGCTCAAGATCCAGGCTTACGCCGACAATTTCCGTTGATCGATCGTCGTCCCCGGGTTTGCGGGGGCGACGCGGGCCATTCGCCTGTCGGCGCTTATTCCGCGTCGGGCTGCAACAGCTTGTGCAGGTGGACGACGACATATTTCATCTCGGCATCGTCGACCGTGCGCTGCGCGGCGGCGCGCCATGCCTTTTCGGCCGACTTGTAATCGGGGAACAGGCCCACGACGTCGAGGTTCGACAGGTCGACGAAATCGAGGCCCTGCGGATCGCTGACGCGCCCGCCGAACACCAGATGCAATTTGCTCATTTTCAGGTTCCTTGCCGCTACGGCGTGGGGAAGGGAGAGGCCGAGGCCCCTAACAGCACCGCGCCGTCCGGGCAAGTAGGCCCGGCATAGGCTTTAGTCGGATTTGCGACCCTTCGGAAGCAGCGAACCGAGCAGTGCGCCGATCGCGGCGGCACCGGCGAGCAGCGTCAGCGGCTGGTCCTTCGCGATGTCCTTGAGCTTGCCGTTGGCGCGGGTCGCCTGCGCCTTGCCCTTTTCATAGGCGTGACCGGCGGCTTCGCGCGCGGCGTCGGCCTGTTCGCGCCCCTTTGCGGCAAGCTCGCTCGACGCAGCGCGGGTGCGGTCTGCGAGGTCGCTGGTCGCGGCGCGGGCGCGGCCATAGCCTTCCTGGATGCGCGCCTTTGCCGCCTCGGCGGTGGCACGCGCATTTTCCGCGGTTTTCTCAGCAAGTTCACTCGCTTTTGCCTGCGCGTCGCGGGCGGTTTCACCGAAGGGCTTCATCGTCTTCCTCCATTTGTTCGATATCTTCGGCCGCGTCCGCGGTCGCGGGACGCAGCCGGTTGGCGAGGCCGCTCGCCGCGTTCTGGATGCGCCGCGCGATGCGGGGGGCATGCTCCTTGATCGGCTCGCGCAGGAGCCACAGCGTCCCTGCGACCGCGGCCAGCGCGATCGGCAGGCGGTTGCTGCGAAATTCGTCGCGGACCGCCTGCGCGGTGTCGTCGACCTTTGCCTGCAAGCGATATTTGCCGCGATCGATGAGCGCGCGCGGTTTGAACGCGGCGCGCGCCGTGTCGGCCTGACGCCGCAAGGCCGCGCGCTGCAGCATCGACCGGCGCAGCGCGTTGACGAGGCGGTTGCGGGCGGCGGACATCAATCGTCACTCCCTTGCGGTGACAGGTCGCTGCGCAGGGCAAGCTTCACATCGCCCGCACTTCGCTTTGCACGCCAGCCGGCGAAGCCCGCGAGCCCGATGAGCGCCGCGACCACGATCAGCGTCGCGAGCAGCGGGCCGACGTGCGGCGCGAGCACCAGGATCGCGCCGAAGGCAACCGCGAGCAACGCCACGAGCAGCGAGCAGGCCGCGACAAAGCCCCACGCCGACGCCCATTTGACCCCGTGCGAGGCCAGCGCACCGCGCGCTTCGAGAAGCGCCAGTTCGGCCTGCACCGTCTGCTTGGCATCGTCGACGAGATCGCGAACGATATCTTCGAGCGGTACCGGCGGCGGCGTGCTGAGCGGCCCGTCGGGCGCATAGCCATGGCTGACGCCGCCGAAGCCGTGCGGATCGGACGCCGATGCAGAGGTCGGTGGAGGGGTCGGTTTCTGTGCGGGCAAGGGGCGATCAGTCGTTGCTCGACCCGCCCTTGAGCATACGGGCCAGCACAAAGCCGATCACCGCCGCCGCACCAACCGCGACCGCCGGGCTCTTCTTGACGAAATCGCGGGTCGCGCCCGCCAGTTCGTCGAGATCCTTCTGATCGAGGGACGAGGCAAGGCCGGCCACCGTGGTCGCGGCCGAGCGGGCATAATCGCCATATTGCTTGCCGAATTTCGAATCCACCGTGTCGGCGCTATCCTCGAGCATCTTGGCGAGGCTGCCGACGGTTTCAGCCGCCTTGTCCTTGCCCTTGGTCGCGGCTTCGCGCGCCTTTGCCGATGCCTGATTGGCAAAGCTCGTCGCATCTTCCTTGATCGACGCGGCCTTCTTCGACGCTTCGGCCTTGATCGTGTCGCGGGTCACGGCAAGCTGGTCGCGGATCGGATGATCCTTTGCCGCCGCCTTCGCCTTCGCGGCCGGCGCTGCCTTGGTGGCGGCGGGCTTTGCGGGTGCCTTGGGGCGGGGAGCTGCCTTCTTGGTCGCGGGAGTAGCGGCTTTGGCCATCACATCGTCCTCTTCATTCTTGTTGGGGGCGCGCACGCGTCGCGCCGTCCGCGGTCCTACCTCAATCTATATAGCAAGCGCGGCGATTTGGTTCCATAGCGCGCCGAAAATCCCGTGAAATTCCTATGCGACGTGTTGCTTTGGCGGCGGGGCGCCGATAACAGGCGGGCGCCTTTTCAATCGGCCGCCCTTTGGCCCCGCAGCAGGACCCGACCCATGACCGCCATCATCGACATTCACGGCCGCGAAATTCTCGACAGCCGCGGCAATCCGACCGTCGAAGTCGACGTGCTGCTAGAAGACGGCAGCTTCGGCCGCGCCGCGGTTCCTTCGGGCGCCTCGACCGGCGCGCACGAGGCGGTCGAACTGCGCGATGGCGACAAGAGCCGCTATCTGGGCAAAGGCGTGACGAAGGCGGTTGCCGCCGTAAACGGCGAGATCGCCGAGACGCTGATCGGCCTCGATGCCGAGGATCAACGCGAGCTCGACATTGCGATGATCGACCTGGACGGTACGCCCAACAAGGGCCGCCTCGGCGCCAACGCGATCCTGGGCGTCAGCCTGGCGGCGGCGAAGGCCGCGGCCGACGCGCGCGGCCTGCCGCTCTATCGCTATGTCGGCGGCGTGTCGGCGCGCACCCTGCCGGTGCCGATGATGAACATCATCAACGGCGGCGAACATGCCGACAACCCGATCGACGTCCAGGAATTTATGATCATGCCCGTCGGTGCCGGCAGCATCGCCGAAGCCGTGCGCTGGGGCAGCGAGATTTTTCACACGCTGAAAAAAGGCCTGTCGGCCAAGGGGCTCGCCACCGCGGTTGGCGACGAAGGCGGCTTCGCCCCGAACCTCGCGTCGACGCGCGACGCGCTCGACTTCATCGCCGCGTCGATCGATCAGGCGGGCTTCAAGCTTGGCAGCGACGTGGTGCTGGCGCTCGACTGCGCCGCGACCGAGTTCTTCAAGAACGGCAAATATGAGATCAGCGGCGAAGGCCTGTCGCTCAGCCCCGAGCAGATGGCCGATTATCTTGCCGCGCTGGTCAATGATTACCCGATCAAGTCGATCGAGGACGGGATGAGCGAAGATGACTTCACCGGCTGGAAGGCGCTGACCGATCTGATCGGCGACAAGTGCCAGCTCGTTGGCGACGATCTGTTCGTCACCAATCCGGTGCGGCTGGAGGAGGGCATCAAGACGGGCCTCGCCAACTCGCTACTCGTCAAGGTCAACCAGATCGGCACGCTGTCGGAAACGCTCGACGCGGTCGATATGGCGCACCGCGCGCGCTACACCGCGGTGATGTCGCACCGCTCGGGCGAGACCGAAGATGCGACGATTGCCGACCTCGCGGTCGCGACCAACTGCGGCCAGATCAAGACCGGCAGCCTTGCGCGTTCGGACCGGCTTGCGAAGTACAACCAGCTCATCCGCATCGAGGAAGAGCTGGGCGACATGGCGCGCTATCCGGGGGCGGCGATTTTCGGATAAAGCGAGCCCGATCGGTCACCAGTCACGCGTCGTCCCGGTTTTTACCGGGATGATGCGCCGGGACGACGCGAATGCGGCGATGCCGCCTTGACGCCGCGAATCAACTCTGATTCAAGAACCGAAATGACGCAGCGCCACAAATTCCGTAAATCGATAAGCCGGGCGGTCGGGCCGACGGTGGCGCTGATCGCGGTGCTGGCGATGATCGGCTATATCATTTTCGGGCCCACCGGCCTTTATGCGTGGGGCGATTACGGCCAGTCGGTCGAAAAGAAGCGCGTCATCCTGTCCGAGCTCACCAAGAAGCAGAACGAGCTGCAGAACCGGGTGAACCTGCTCGGGCGACAGCGCGTCGATCCCGATCTGGCCGACGAATATGTTCGCGAAAAGCTGGGCGTGATGCACCCCGACGAGATCGCCATTCCGATGGACCCCGCGGAAAAGCCCGCGGCCCCCGCGCCCAAGGCCGACGGCCAGCGCTGACCGGCGCTTTCCCAACGATAAATGCATAGGTAGCCACGCAGTCGCGCCATGCCCGCGGGGCGTTGCCAAGCGGGGCGTCGCTCTCCTATAGGGGCCTTGCCGTAACGGCCAAACGCAAAGGATATCGCCTTGGCAAAAGCACCCGCGCGCAAGACTGCCGCGCCAAAAAAGACTGCATCCACCCCAGCTGCCGCGAGCAATCGCGAAACCCCGCGCGAGCCCGTCCCCTATGCGGCGACAGCCGAAGAGCTCGAGAAATTCTATCGCGAGATGCTGCTCATCCGCCGCTTCGAGGAAAAGGCGGGCCAGCTTTACGGCCTCGGCCTGATCGGCGGCTTCTGTCACCTTTATATCGGGCAGGAAGCGGTGGCGGTCGGTCTGCAGTCGGCGCTCGACGGCGACAAGGACAGCGTGATCACCGGCTATCGCGATCATGGCCATATGCTCGCCTATGGCATCGATCCGAAAGTCATCATGGCCGAACTGACCGGTCGCGCAGCCGGCATCTCGAAGGGCAAGGGCGGCTCGATGCACATGTTCAGCGTCGAGCATAAATTCTACGGCGGACACGGCATCGTCGGCGCGCAGGTCGCGCTGGGCACCGGGCTTGCCTTCGCGCACAAATATCGCGGGGACGGCGGCGTTGCGATGGCCTATTTCGGCGATGGCGCCGCTAACCAGGGCCAGGTGTACGAAAGCTTCAACATGGCCGAGCTGTGGAAGCTGCCGATCATCTTCGTGATCGAGAATAACCAATATGCCATGGGCACCAGCGTCAACCGTTCGTCGGCCGAGGATCAGCTCTATCGCCGCGGCGAGAGCTTCCGCATTCCCGGTATGCAGGTCGATGGCATGGACGTGCTCGCGGTGCGCGGCGCGGCCGAGGTGGCACTCGAATGGGTGCGCGCGGGCAAGGGACCGATCCTGCTCGAACTCAAGACCTATCGCTATCGTGGCCACTCGATGTCCGACCCCGCCAAATATCGCAGCCGCGAGGAAGTGCAGGCGGTGCGCGACAAGAGCGACGCGATCGAGCATCTGAAAAAGGCGATGATCGACGCCGGCATCGGCGAGGATCGCATCAAGGACATCGACAAGGAAATCCGCGCGGTTGTCGCGGAATCGGCCGACTTTGCCGAAAGCGCGCCCGAACCCGATCCGTCCGAACTTTATACCGACGTGCTGGTGGAGCAATATTGAGATGGCCATCGAATTGAAGATGCCGGCGCTGTCGCCGACGATGGAAGAAGGCACGCTCGCCAAGTGGCTCGTCAAGGAAGGCGACGCGGTCAAATCGGGCGATATTCTCGCCGAGATCGAGACCGACAAGGCGACGATGGAATTCGAAGCGATCGACGAAGGCACGATCGCGCAGATTCTGGTTCCCGAAGGCACCGACAATGTGAAGGTCGGCACCGTGATCGCGACGATTTCGGGCGAGGGCGAAGAGACCACTCCGGCTCCGGCGCCCGCGCCTGCTGCCTCTCCCGCGCCTGCCGAGGCTCCGGCTCCGGCCGCCACGCCCGCCCCCGCGGCGGAAAAGTCGGCGCCGGCCCTACGCGCCGCCGATCCGTCGATCCCCGCGGGCACGGCGATGGTCAAGCTAACCGTTCGCGAGGCGCTGCGCGATGCGATGGCAGAGGAAATGCGCGCCGACGACCGCATCTTCGTGATGGGCGAGGAAGTTGCCGAATATCAGGGCGCCTACAAGGTGACGCAGGGCTTGCTCGAAGAATTCGGCCCGCGCCGCGTGATCGATACGCCGATCACCGAATATGGCTTTGCGGGCCTTGGCGCCGGCGCGGCGATGGGCGGGCTGAAGCCGGTCATCGAATTCATGACCTTCAACTTCGCGATGCAGGCGATCGACCACATCATCAATTCGGCGGCCAAGACCAATTATATGTCGGGCGGCCAGATGCGCTGTCCGATCGTCTTCCGCGGCCCCAATGGCGCGGCGAGCCGTGTCGGGGCGCAGCACAGCCAAAATTATGCGCCCTGGTACGCCAGCGTCCCCGGCCTGATCGTGATCTCGCCCTATGACGCCGCCGACGCCAAGGGGCTGCTCAAGGCGGCGATCCGCAGCGAAGACCCGGTGGTGTTCCTCGAAAACGAGCTGCTTTACGGCCGCAGCTTCGAGCTTCCCGACGTCGAGGATTATGTCCTGCCGATCGGCAAGGCGCGGATTATGCGTGAGGGCCGCGACGTCACCATCGTCAGCTATTCGATCGGCGTCGGGCTTGCGCTCGAGGCCGCCGACGCGCTGGCGGGCGAGGGGATCGAGGCCGAGGTGATCGACCTGCGCACGCTGCGCCCGCTCGACACCGAAACCGTGCTCGCCAGCCTCAAGAAGACGAACCGCATGATCGTCGTCGAGGAAGGTTGGCCGACCTGCTCGATCGCCAGCGAACTTGCGATGGTGGCGATGGAACAGGGCTTCGACGACCTGGATGCGCCGGTGCTGCGCGTAACCGACGAGGATGTCCCGCTGCCCTATGCCGCCAATCTGGAAAAGGCGGCGCTGGTCGACGTCCCGCGCGTGATTGCGGCGGCGAAGACGGTTTGCAATCGCGGCTGACATCCCGAACCGCCCGAACTCCGCTCGTGCTGAGCCTGTCGAAGCACGGTTCTTCGTTCGCAACGTCGAAGTGAAGAGCAGCCCTTCGACAAGCTCAGGGCGAGCGGTTCTTATTTGGCGCCGTCTGTTCTATCGCGCGATCGCATGACGACCGAAGCCTCGCCGATTCTCTACGGCTACCCCGACATCCGCGACCCGCGCGTGATGGTCGCGGTGCCGCGCGCGCGGCGCGAGGCACTGGCGGTGCTGTGGGCGCTCGCCGAGCGGCTCACCAAATTGCTTGCCGACACGCGCGAGCCGATGATCGGCCAGATCAAGCTCGCCTGGTGGCGCGACATGGCGGGGCTGCTCGCGTCCGATCCCGCCGCGCTGCCGAAGGGCGAACCGCTGCTCGCCGAATTGCAGCGGAGCTGGGCAGGGCGGGGCGGGCTCGATGCGCTGGTCGATGCCGCCGAAGCGGTGCTGCTTGCCGAAGACGCCGCAGCGCGGACCGCAGCCGGCGCAGCGTTCGGCGAGGCGCTGTTCGCGCTGTCGGGCGGCGCGGGCGGGGCCCGGTGGGGGCTAGTCTGGCTGGCCGGGCAGCAGGAAGCGGCGGATGACGCGGCGCAGCTTCTTCGCGATGCCTGTAACCGCGCGGCACCGCCGCGCGGATTGCTCGGCAGCAAGGCTTTGCTGATGCTCGATCGCTGGTCGGCGGCCATCGCGGCGCGCGGCGGCGAACGACGCTGGCGCAGCGAAGGCTTGCTGCTTTTCCGCATCGGCCTGACTGGCCTTTGACGGGCCCGATTGGCCTTTGACGGGAAAGTGTTGTGGCGGGGGTGGAAATGCCGCCCCCGAGCCTCTATCTTGGCGCAAACAAGATAGGGTCGCAGGGGAAATTGCGATGTTTAACGGGCTCGTCGCCTATCTGGACTCGATCAAGGCGCGCGATCCCGCGCCGCGCTCGCGCTGGGAAATCCTGCTCTATCCGGGGCTGCTCGCCGTCGGGATGCACCGCATCGCCCACTGGCTGTTTGAGGCGGACCTGTTCTTCCTCGCGCGCTTCGTCAATCATCTGTCGCGCTGGCTTACCGGCATCGACATCCATCCGGGTGCCACGATCGGCCGCCACCTGTTCATCGATCATGGCTTTGGCGTCGTCATCGGCGAAACCGCCGAGATCGGCGACAATGTTTCGATCTATCAGTGCGTAACGCTGGGCGGCACCGATCCCGCGAACGGCATCGGCGGCAAGCGCCACCCGACGCTGTGCGACGATGTGATCGTCGGTTCGGGCGCACAAATTCTGGGCCCGGTGATCGTCAGTTCGCGCGCGCGCGTCGGCGCCAACGCGGTGGTGACGAAGGATGTGCCCGAAGGCGCAGTGATGGTGGGCATCCCGGCGCGTTCGACCTTACTCGACGCGACCGAATATGCGCGCGACTTCGTGCCCTATGGCACCCCGTGCAATGAAGCCTTCGACCCGGCGACGCAGAAGCTCGAAATCCTGCAATGCCAGCTCGAAGTGTTGCAGAAGCAGCTCAAGACGCTGCTCGATGAGCGCGCCGCATCGGGTGAGGGCGATGATGCGCCGCGCCGCAAGGGAGGCCGGAAAAGCGCCTGATGGGGACGGTAACGCCCCTTCCATATGCGGGGCGGGCATTGCCGCAACAGACCGGTTTCGACCGCGACGAGCTGATGCGCATCCTCGATCTCTATGGCCGCATGGTCGCGGCGGGGAAGTGGCGCGACTATGCGATGGATTTCCACCGCGACGTCGCGATCTTCTCGGCCTTTCGGCGTACCGCCGAACGTCCCGAATATCGCATAGAAAAACGCCCCGCCTTGCGGAGCCGTCAGGGCATGTGGGCCCTTGTCTCCGAAGGCGGGGCAGTGCTCAAGCGCGGGGACGAGCTTTCTAACGTGCTCGCCCCCGTCGAGCGCAAGCTTATGAAGCTGGTTGGGGACGGATTGTAGCGGGCAACTGGTTCGCCACGTCCGCGGGCAGCATGCCGACAACCACCGCCCGGGCATTCTGCCAGAAGGCCGACAGCATTAGAAGCGCCGAACCGATGACGAAGGCCGTGAGCGCGACGTTGAGTTCGACCGCGCCGAAGGTGCGGAACAATTCGGTCATCGCGAACAGCACATAGGCGAGTGCCGAGACGAGTAGCGCGCGGCGATCGATCGCGAGCGCGATCAGCCCGAAGACGATATAGATGCCCACGACCATCACCGCGGCGCCGCTGGTGATATTGTCGCCGCTCGTGACGCCAAGCAGATGGAACACCGGGTGCGCGATCATCGGCGCGGCGAGCAGGTGAAGCCAGAAGGCAACGTCGCTGCGCCGCGTCGTGCGCGTCCGGTCGCTGCGGTCCCACCACATGGCGAGCGTGAAGACGCCGACACCGGCGACGAGGATCAGGGCCATCAACAGCGTCTGCGACGGATCGGGCATTCCGACGGCCGAGAGGATCAGCCCGACTGCGGTGGCGGCAAGCGCGGCGGTGCCGGCTGCAATCGTCACGGGGACCATGAACCGCCTCCAGTGCAGCCATGTCGCGCCCGCGGTGACGAAGGCGATGACGCTGGCGATTAGCGCGCCCGTGGTTTCGTTCACATGATTGCCGAAGATCGCCTCGCCATGCTTGACGAGGAAGCCGATCATCGTCGCGGCAACCCCGCCCGAAAAGGCGAGGACGAGCAGGATGCTGGGCAGCGCCATGCGGCGGCGGCGGGTGAAATATTCGGCGAGCAGCCACGCCGACCCGGCGACGAAGACCCCCGCGAGCGCCGGATGGATCGATTCACCGATCCACGCCACCGCGACCAGCAGGATCACCGCGGCAATGCTGACGAAAATATCGTTGAAACCGGTAATGAGCCGGAAGGATTCCTCATCCGCTCCGGGGGCGTCGCGCAGCGATGCAATATGCGTCCGAAAGGCGGTGGCCGCCTCCGGCGTCAAGACTTTTGCATCGACCGCAGCTTGCAGGTCGCTTTCGCTATACATCGGGGTCGTCCTTCTTAGACCGATCCCCTTGCCCCACGCAGGGTATAGCAAAAGCGTATTAGTGATGCAATACGATAAGTCAGGCGAAGATATGCGCTGCCGTCAGGCGTTCGCGCTGTGCGCGCGTGATGCGTGCGACAAGCTGGATCGCAGCCCAATAGAGCGGGAGCGAGATGGCCGTTCCGACGATGCTGATCTGCAGACCGCTGCGCAAGGTTTCCGGCGTTTGTGCGGCCGCAATCATTCGCGTACCGTATTGGTCGCAATGCTGGAGAGCAGCCAAGTCGTCCACCAGATTGTCAGCAGGTTGTTCCCGTTGTCGAGGTTCGGGGCGGATTCGCCATGGCTGGCGTTCCAAATCTGCCGCATCGCCTGAAACGGCTTCACGAGGTTGGCGAAGGGGACGAAGTACCAGCCGACGGCCCAGCCCGGCGTGTAGTCGAACCCGCTGCCATATTGTCCCCCTCAACCGGCAGGCGCCGTCTTTGGCGCCTGCCGGTATAGACAGGGGTATCAGCCGCCGGCCAGCGCCTGCAAGGCCTTCATCACCACCATCGACTGTTCGCTGCCCGACTGGGGCACGATTTCGCCGGTACGGTCGATAATCTTGTCCCACGCCGCGGCGACGCCTTCGGGCGTGCGCTCGTCTTCGGGCAGGGCGACGCCTGGGGTCGCGGTGATGTAGGCGGCGTGATAGGCGCCTGCGCCCGCGCCGACGATCATGTTCGACGGCGCATCTTCGCTCACCAGGAACAGCGCGGCCGGCGCAACATTTTCGGGGGTGAATTTTTCGAACAATTCAGGCGGGAAAATGTCTTCGGTCATGCGCGTGCCTGCGACCGGCGCGATCGTGTTGCAGCGGATGTTATATTTCGCGCCTTCGAGGTGCAGCGTCTTGGTAAGACCGGCAAGGCCGAGCTTCGCCGCGCCGTAATTGGCCTGGCCGAAATTGCCGTAGAGGCCGGTCGACGAGGCGGTCATCAGGATGCGGCCATAGGCCTGATCGCGCATCAGATCCCAGCATGCCTTGGTGACGTTAGCGCTGCCGAGCAGATGGACCTGCACGACGAGGTTGAAATCCTCCATCGTCATCTTGGCAAAGCTCTTGTCGCGCAGGATGCCGGCGTTGTTGATCAGGATGTGGACGCCGCCCCATTCCTCTTTCGCCTTGGCCACCATTTCGACCATATGCTCATATTCGGTGACGCTGCCGCCGTTCGACATGGCGGTGCCGCCCGCGGCGCGGATTTCCTCGACGACCTGCAGCGCGGCGTCCGAATGGCCGGTGCCGTCGCGGGCGCCGCCGAGGTCGTTGACGACGACCTTGGCGCCGCGCCGGGCGAGTTCGAGCGCATAGGCGCGGCCCAGGCCGCCGCCGGCGCCGGTGACAATGGCAACGCGGCCGTCAAATTTGATCGTCATGCTGATCTCCCATGAGGGGCATCCTGCGAAAGGTTGCCCAAGAAAACTGGCACGTCCTTAACCGCTCGCGGCGGACAGACAAGGGGGGAGCGGCAATTTTGGCGGGCGCAACAAAATGGCTACTGTCATCGAAATGTAACGTAAATGACGTGCGACTGTCATTTAACCGTCATAACAGCGCCACCAGATCGTCACCTTTTCGCAATGGAGCCTTCTGCATGCGTCCGACCCTGACCGCCGCCCTGTTGGCGACGACGATGTTCTGCATCCCCACGACCGCGCATGCGCAGGCGATGAGTGCGGAGGAAGCCGCCGCGCTGCGCGCCGAGCTGGCTGCCCTCAAGGCCAAGGTCCAGACGCTTGAAGACCGGCTCGATGCCGCGACTGCGCCGGGCGCCGTTCCATCGGGCACGGTGACCGCAGCTACGCCAGCGCCTGCTCCGGTAACGGCCGCGGCAGCGCCCGCGAAACGCGGCACCGACATTGCGTGGAAGGGCGCGCCCGAGATCAAGACCGCCGACGGCTGGAGTTTCAAGCCGCGCGGCCGCATCCAGCTCGATCTCGCCAGCATCGACGCGCCGCCGGGCGTCACCGACACGCATGGCGGCCTAGCGACCGAATTCCGCCGCGTCTATCTGGGCGTCGACGGCAAGATCCCGGGCGGAATCAGCTACCGCGTCGAGGCCGATGTCGCGAACAGCTCAGTCGAACTGACCGACGTTTATCTGACCTATGGCACCGGCCCGCTCTCTATCACCGCCGGGCAGATCAAGCCTTTCTGGTCGCTCGAGGAAATGACGAGTGATCTCTTCACCAGCTTCGCCGAACGTGCCGCCTTTACCCAGGCCTTCGGTTTCGAGCGGCGCGTCGGCCTTTCGGGCCAGTACAAGGGCAAAGCGCTGCTCGTGCAGGGCGGGGTGTTCGGCGACAATGCCAACGACCTGCTGAGCGATTCGGACAATAGCGTGAGCGTCGACGGCCGAGTGGTGTGGATGCCCCGCTTCGGCGATACCCAGCTTCACCTCGGGGCGTCGGCACACTGGCGCAAGGCGAATGACGGGCCGAGCGCGGTGCGCTACGCCGCGCGGCCCTTTGTCCACACGACGAACAGCCGGCTTGTCGACACCGGCACATTCACCGCGACGAGCGAGCGCGGACTGGGGCTTGAGGGCGCGCTGATCGCCGGCCCCTTCCACGTTGCCAGCGAAGGCTTCTGGCAGACCGCGCGCCGCCCTGGCCTTGCCGACCCGACCTTCTTTGGCGGCTATGCCGAAGTCGGCTATGTGCTGACGCGCGGCGATCGCCGCGGGTACAAGGACGGCAGCTTCGACCGGCTCGTGCCGTCGCGCCCGATCACCGCGGGTGGCCCCGGCGCGATCGAGATCAACGCCCGGTACGACCATCTCGACCTCAGCGATGCGGGCATCACCGGCGGGCGCCAGCGCACGCTGGGCTTCGCGGTCGTGTGGGCGCCGATCCCCTATCTGCGCCTGACCGCCAATTACGGCCATCTGATGTACGACGATGCCGCGATCGGCAGCACGAGCGGCGACCGCAACTATTCGGCCGACGCCTTCGGCCTGCGGACGCAGATCGACTTCTGATCGGGGGAGTCCGCTTGGGGCGGCGAGCGGACGTTAACGCATGTGGCCGTATCGCTGATGACATCGAGATAGCCCTCCGTACATAGGATCAGACAGCAATGAAAGTTTATGGGACGGATGTGAACGCAAGCAATCCAGTGGAAGAAACTGGCGTGTCAGAGCTTAGAGAAGCAACCCTGGTTGTGTCCGTAGAAGATTTGAAGATGATCTCTGAATTTTTTAACGCCTGCTATGATGAGTATTGCGAGGATCCCGAATGGGACCACAAACACCTCATCGATTTTGCCTATCGGTCGGGATATCAAGGCCCTGATATTATCGTTTATGGCTCGCGCAAGGATTAACAGAAAATAAGCGAGGTAAGTTCACAATCGGTCGATACTGTTAAAAGGTTGGCTGCAGCGATGCGCCCGTCGAATTCCAGCAAGAATAATCCATGAGACATCGGCTGCGCGAACGACCTGTGCGCATAGCGCCTTGGTTTGATTCCGATATTGCCCGCCAATACCCCCTTCAGAATTTTTCAATAGCATCGGTCGTTAGCCAACATTCGCAGGGTCGCTCCGCAAGCAAATGCTCTGTAGGGTCAGACGCTTTTCCCCGCGTCGAGCGCGTAGCCTGCGGATCGCACGGTCCGGATGATGTCGGCGGTGCCGGGCAGATTGATCGCCTTGCGCAGGCGCCGGATATGGACGTCGACGGTGCGCAGTTCGATGTCGCTGTCCTGGCCCCATACGCTGTCGAGCAATTGTCCGCGCGAAAAGACACGGCCGGGATGTTCCATGAAGTGGCGCAGCAGGCGAAATTCGGTCGGCCCCATGCTGACCACCTGACCGCCGCGGACCACCTTGTGCGCCACCGAATCGAGTTCGATGTCGGCATAGGCCAGGATCTCGCCGGCCAGCGCCGGGCGCAGGCGGCGCAGCACCGCGGAGACGCGCGCCACCAGTTCGCGCGGGCTGAACGGTTTGGTGACATAATCGTCGGCACCGGTTTCGAGGCCGCGGATGCGGTCCTCTTCCTCGCCGCGCGCGGTCAGCATGATGATCGGCACATTCGCCGATTTCGGGTTGCGGCGCAGGCGGCGGCACACCTCGATCCCCGGCAGGCTTTCGATCATCCAGTCGAGCAGGACGATGTCGGGCACGCGTTCCTCGACGAGGACGAGCGCCTGCTCGCCATCGGGGGTCTGGCGGACCGAGAAACCTTCGCGGGCGAAATGCCAGACGATGAGTTCGGCGATCGCCTCGTCATCCTCGATCAGCAGCAGGTCGGGCTGCGGCATCAGCCTTGCTCCTTCTCCGCCGTCGCGCTGTCTTCGGGCGTTTCGCCGCGTTCGCGCTCCTCCATCCGCTCACCGGTGACGACATAATAAACCATCTCGGCGATGTTGGTCGCATGGTCGCCCATGCGTTCCAGATTCTTGGCGACGAACAGCAGATGCGCGCTCTCGGTGATATACTTCGGATTTTCCATCATGAAGGTGACGAGCGTGCGGAAGATGCTGTTGTAGAAATCATCGACATTCTTGTCGCGCACCGTGACCCGCACCGCGAGGTCGGCGTCGCGCGCAGCGAAGCTGTCGAGCGCGTCGTGGATCAGCTCGGCGACGATCGCCGACATCGACATCAGCACCGGGATCGATTCGATCGATCGCGTCTGGTCCATCAGAGCGACGCGCTTGGCAATATTTTTTGCATAGTCGCCGATCCGTTCGACGACCGACACGATCTTGAGCGCCGCGATCATCTCGCGCAGATCGTCGGCCATCGGGGCGCGGAGCGCGATCGTCTGCACCGTGAGCTGTTCGACTTCGGCTTCGAGCGCGTCGATCTTCTTGTCGCCCTCCACCACCTGCGCCGCGAGGGCAAGGTCGCCCTTGCTGAGCGCGGTCATCGCCTGGAGGAGCGCCTGTTCGGCGCGCCCGCCCATTTCGCTGATCAGGCCGCGGAGGCGATTGATGTCCTCGTCGAACGCCTTGACCGTATGATCGTTCACAACTGCCATCGTTCTCGTTCCTGTCCTTCTTCGCCCGCGCCTTAACCGTAGCGGCCGGTGATATAATCCTTGGTGCGTTCCTGCTTCGGGTTGGTGAAGATGTCGGTCGTCTTACCGTATTCGACCAGCGTCCCGAGGTGGAAAAAGGCGGTGCGCTGCGACACGCGGGCCGCCTGCTGCATATTGTGCGTGACGATCACGATAGCATATTTGCCGCGCAGTTCGTGGATCAGTTCCTCGATCTTGGCGGTCGCGATCGGGTCGAGCGCCGAGCAGGGCTCGTCCATCAGGATGACTTCGGGGTCGACCGCGATCGCCCGCGCGATGCACAGGCGCTGCTGCTGGCCGCCCGACAGCGCGGTGCCGCTTTCACCCAGCCGGTCCTTGACCTCGTCCCACAGGCCGGCGCGGGTCAGCGCGCGCTCGACGATGACGTCGAGGTCGGCCTTGTTCGCGGCAAGCCCGTGGATGCGCGAACCATAGGCGACATTGTCATAGATCGACTTGGGAAAGGGGTTCGGCTTCTGGAACACCATGCCGACGCGCGCGCGCAATTGCACCACGTCCATCGACGGCGCATAGATATCTTCGCCGTCGAGTTCGATGCGGCCCGTAACACGCGCGCTGGCGACGGTGTCGTTCATGCGGTTGAGCGACCGCAGAAAGGTCGACTTGCCGCAGCCCGAGGGGCCGATGAAGGCGGTGACGAGGTCGGTGCCGACGTCGATCGACACGTCCTTGATCGCCTGCTTGTCGCCATAGAAGACGTTGACGCCCTCGGCGCGCATCTTGGGATCGGCGATGATCAGGTCGTCGTTGGTCATGGTCAGGGAGCTCATTTTCACCAGCGTTTTTCGAACTTGTTACGGAGATAGATGGCAAGCGCGTTCATCGACAGCAGCACGAACAGCAGCACGATGATCGCCGCCGAGGTCTTTTCGACGAAGCCGCGATCGACCTCGTCCGACCAGAGGAAAATCTGCATCGGCAGCACCGTCGACGGCGAGCAGAGACCGCCCGGCACGTCGCCGATGAAGGCGCGCATCCCGACGAGCAGCAGCGGCGCCGTCTCGCCCAGCGCGCGCGCCATGCCGATGATCGTGCCGGTCAGGATGCCGGGCAGGGCGAGCGGCAGGACATGGTGGAACACCACCTGCACGGGACTGGCCCCGACGCCCAATGCGGCGTCGCGGATCGAGGGCGGCACCGACTTGATCGCGTTGCGGCTGGCGATGACGATCACCGGCATTGTCATCAGCGCCAGCGTCAGCCCGCCGACGAGCGGGCTCGCCTGACACAGCCCGAACCAGTTGATGAACACCGCGAGCGCGAGCAGGCCGAAGATGATCGAGGGCACCGCCGCCAGATTGTTGATCGACACTTCGATCAGGTCGGTCCAGCGGTTCTTCGGCGCATATTCTTCCAGATAGAGCGCCGCGAGCACGCCGGTGGGGAAGGCGATCAGAAAGGCGATGAAGATCGTCATCAACGATCCCTTGAGCGCGCCCCAGATTCCCGCGACGGCAGGATCGGTCGCGTCGGCATTTTTGAAGAAGGGCGTGTGAAAGCCCGTCGATAACTTGCCTTCCTTTTCGAGCGTATCGACCCGTTCGCCCAGCGCGCCCTTCGCGCCTTCCTTGGCCGCGATGTCGACCGCGCTCGATGCGGGGAGTTCGAACAGCGACTTGCCGTCGAGCAGTTCGGGATCGGCCTTGATCCGGGTGCGGACTTCCTTCCACGCATTTTCGCTGATCAGCTGCGATCCGTCCTTGCCCAGCGCCTCGTCGGCGGCAAAGGCAACGATGTCCGCGAGCCCGGCGTTGGCGATCACCTGATCGGCGTCGGCGTCGGACAGCCGCGCCTTGTCGACCGTCAGCGGCATCGCCTTGAAGTCGATCGGCACCGCGACATGGGTGTAGGTAAAGCCGCGCGCGCCATTGCCGACCATCACGAACAGCAGGAAGGCGAGGAAAAAGCCCGACAGCAGGACCGCGCCCAGCCCCATCGCCTTGAACCGGCGTTCGGCGGCGTAGCGGCCCGCGATGCGCTTTTGCATCGCCGCGCCTTTCCAGTCGGTCGGGGCCGTGGAACGGGAAGAAGCGTCTCTATTCATAGGCTTCGCGATACTTTTTGACGATGCGCAGGGCGACGATGTTGAGCAGCAGCGTGACGATGAACAGCACGAGGCCGAGCGCGAAGGCGGCGAGCGTCTTGGCGCTGTCGAATTCCTGGTCGCCGGTCAGCAGCTTGACGATCTGCGCCGTCACCGTGGTGACACTGGCGAAGGGGTTGGCGGTGAGGTTGGCGGAGAGGCCCGCGGCCATCACCACGATCATCGTTTCGCCGATCGCGCGGCTGACCGCGAGCAAGATGCCGCCCATCACGCCCGGCAGCGCGGCGGGGATCAGCACCTGGCGGATCGTCTCGTTCGGCGTCGCGCCCAGCGCGAGGCTGCCGTCGCGCATCGCCTGCGGCACCGCGTTGATGCTGTCGTCAGCCATCGACGAGACGAAGGGGATGATCATCACGCCCATCACGATACCCGCGGCGAGCGCGCTTTCGGTGCTCGCATTCGGCACGCCGAGCATCACCGCGAAATTGCGCAGCGCCGGCGCAACGGTCAGCGCCGCGAAATAGCCGTAAACGACCGTCGGCACGCCCGCCAGTATCTCGAGGCACGGCTTCACCCATTTGCGCACCGTCGGCGCCGCATATTGGGTGAGGTAGACCGCGGTCATCATGCCGATCGGGATCGCGACGATCATCGCGATGATCGCGCCGATCAGCACCGTGCCCCAGAACAGCGGGATGCCACCAAAGGTGCCGGGCTGCGGCGCGCCGCTCTGCGGGTTCCAATAGGTGCCGAACAAAAGCTCGGTCGCGGGGACGAGGCGGAAGAAGCGGATCGATTCGAACAGCAGCGACAGCACGATGCCGAAGGTCGTCAGGATCGCGACGAGCGATGCGATGAGCAGCAGCGCCATCACGATCCGTTCGACCCGCGTCCGCGCCCGGAAATCGGGCTTGATCCGCGTAAAGGCATAAAGCCCGCCGGCAAGCGCCAGCGCGAGCATTGCCGCGATGCCGATCCACGCGAAACGGTGGGTCGCATCGGCATAGGGTTTGACGAGCGGTGCCGCCTCGGCGATGCGCACCGCGGCCTGCTTGCCCTGCGCGACGGCGCGCGCGTCGGACAGCATCGCGCCGCGTTCGAAGCCGAAGGCGGGCAGGCTCTGCGCCTCGGCGCTGGCGAGCACCGCATTGGTGATCAGCGCCGGCGACATGCTCGACCAGACGGCGAGGAAGATCGCGGCGGGCGCGAACAGCCACAGCGCGACATACCAGCCATGATATTGCGGCCGCGAATGCAGCCGGGTGCCCGTGCGGCCCGCGAGCAGCGCCGAGCGCGCGCGGCCGGCCAGCCAGCCGATCAGCGCAAGCCCCGCGATCAGGAGCAATAAGGCGGCGGCGTTGAAAGTCACATCGTCCCCGTTATCGTCTGGCCCGCCGCAACCTAAAGCGGCCGCGCGTGGCAATTTGATGACTCGGCGTCATAATTTCCGATCCGCCCGCATTCTGGTCCGTTCGCATCGAGCGAAGTCGAGATGCTCCTCGACCATGCGCTGACCCGACGGGTGTCTCGACTTCGCTCGACACGAACGGGATGGGAGCGACCCAAAAAGCGGCGGCCGGGGGCAGGGGGATGTGGCCCCCCGCGTCCCGGCCGCCGGCGGGGGAGATTACTTAAGCTCCGAACCGTCGAGCGGCGTCATGTCCTTCGCCGCGGCGGCGGCCTTCGCCGACACGTCGGGGGGCGAGATCACCAGGCCCTTGGCGGCCAGATAGCCGTCCTTCGCCGCACCCTTCAGGAATTCGGCGACATATTCGGCCAGGCCGGGGATCACGCCGACATGCGCCTTCTTGATATAGATGAACAGCGGGCGCGCGCCGGGATAGCTGCCGCCGGCGATCGTGTCATAGGTCGGGCTGACGCCCTGCACCGGAACCGCCTTGATCTTGTCCTTGTTCGCATCGAGGTACGAAAAGCCGAAGATGCCCAGGCTGTCGGGGTTCTTGTCGAGCTTCGAGATGATCAGATTGTCATTCTCGCCCTGTTCGACATAGAAGGGCGCGCCGCGCAGGCCGGTGCACACCGCTTCATGCTTGTCCTTGTCGCTGTCCTTCAGCGCCTTCATCGCGGGGTCGGCGTCGCAGCCCTTGCCCATGATCAGTTCCTTGAACGCGTCATAGGTGCCGCTGGTCGACGGCGGGCCGAAGACCGAAATGCCGACAGCGGGCAGCGCCGGGTTGACGTCTTTCCACGTCTTGGCGGTGTTGGGCTTGCCATAGGGGTTGGCGGCCAAAGCCTTATAGACATCTTCCTCGGTCAGCTTGAAGCCGGGGCCGCGCTGCGCTTCGCCCAGCGCGATGCCGTCGATGCCGACCTGGATTTCGACGATGTCCTTGACGCCATTCTTCTGGCAGGTGTCGAATTCCTTCTTCTTCATACGGCGCGAGGCGTTCGAGATGTCGGGGGTGTCACCGCCGACGCCCTGGCAAAAGCGTTCGAAGCCGCCGCCGGTGCCGGTCGAATCGATCTTCGGCGTCTTGTTGCCCGTCGCTTCGGCGAATTTTTCGCCGACCGCGGTGGCAAATGGATAGACGGTCGAGGAGCCGACGGCGCTGATATAATCGCGCGCGGCGCCGCCCGAGGAGGCCTGATCCTGACACGCCGAAAGCGCCAGCGCGGCGGTCGCAGCGCAGGCGAGCAGGCCGGTGGTGCGGGCAAATTTCTTCACCATGAAATGATCCTGTCGGGGGTCGTTACCGAACCAAGCCGCCACCCCCGCGGCGACTCGCTGAGGGCCATTTGGGGGTTTTGTGTGACGCGTTTGTGACAGGGAGTGTCATGGAAGTGTCATGGATGGCTATGCATTCTCGATCACGAGTATCGCATTGTGCAGTGCGGTACGCAGTGTCTTTGTTTCGCCTTTCCTAGACAACTAGAGATAGGTCATTTCTGTGTGGCAAGAAAGGTAACATGATCCTCATCACCGGCCACGTCATCCTGACCCCCGAGCATGGCGAGCGCATGATTGAGTTCGGCGCCGAGCATAGTGCGCGATCGCGGGGCGAGCCGGGGTGTCTGGCGCATCATTGCCATATCGATGCCGTGCCTCGACAGGCTGGGGATGGCTCGGCTTATGAATGTCTGACGTTCGTCGAGGAGTGGGAGAGCGTCGATGCGGTGCGCGCCCATTTCGCGCTGCCCGCCTCGCGCGCCTTCGTCGCCGACATGCGCGCCCTCTCGCCGCAACCGCCCGCGATCCGCATCTATGCCGCCGAGGATATTGCGGCGAAGCTGATGGGGTAAATCTCCCCTCCCGCTTGCGGGAGGGGTTGGGGGTGGGCCGCGCGCCGGTGCGCGCATCCGATGTTGATTGCCCACACCGCTGCGACTAGCGAACGGGTTCGCAATCTCGCAGCCCCTCCCGCAAGCGGGCGGGGAGAGATCAGGCCGGGGGCATATGACGGGGTTTGAATTCAGCTTTTCCTTTTTCGGCCTGATCCTGGGCCTCGCGCTGGCCGAGGGGCTCGGCGGGTTGGCGCGCGCGCTTAAAGCCAGCCACCGCGTCCGCATCGGCTGGCCGACCGCGCTGCTCGGCCTGTTCGTGTCGTGCGACGTGGTGACCTTCTGGATGTTCGGATGGAATCTGCGCGAGCTGTTGCCGCTGAACTGGCCGATCCTGTTCGGCGGCTTCGTCGTCACCGCGGTCTATTTCGTCGCGGCGAGCCTGGTCTTTCCCGACGATCCGGAGGCGTGGGACGACCTCAACGCCCATTTCGACAAACAGCGGCGGCTGGTGATCGGCGGCGTCTTGCTGGCCAATATCGCGCTGGTCGCCGTCACCTGGGCCTTTGTCGGACTCCCCAGGGCGGGCTCGTTGCGTGCCTTCATCCTCGCATGGTCCTTCTTCCCCGTCGCCGCGCTCGCGATCGCGGCAAAGGACCGCCGTATCGTCGTCGCCTGCCTGATCTGGCTCCTCGCGCTCTATCCGCTGTCGGCGGTGTGGCATTGATCCTTTAAAAATCGTCACCCCGGACATGCTCGGCGGTCATGGCCTTGGGACAGGTGGGCAAGTGTTCCCCGGCGAAAGCCGGGGCCATGACAGGGTGCGACACGCCATCTGGGCCCCGGCTTTCGCCGGGGATCACAATATCGATGCGGGCTTGCCCCGCGTTCGTCGGCCCAGACCTGATCCTGGATGACAGGAGAGGGGGCCGCGCCCTATCTCTCCAGCAACGGCGCCAGATACTGCCCCGTGAAGCTGCGCGGTTCCTTCACCACCTGTTCGGGGGTGCCCGCCGCGACGATCTCGCCGCCCTTGACCCCGCCTTCCGGGCCGAGGTCGACGATCCAGTCGGCGGTCTTGATGACGTCGAGATTATGTTCGATCACCACCACGCTGTTGTCCTGATCGACGAGCGCCTGCAGCACTTCGAGCAGCTTGCGCACATCCTCGAAATGGAGGCCGGTCGTCGGTTCGTCGAGGATGTAGAGCGTCTGTCCGGTCGAGCGGCGCGAGAGTTCCTTGGCGAGCTTCACCCGCTGCGCCTCGCCGCCCGACAAGGTCGTCGCCTGCTGCCCGACCTTGATATAGCCGAGGCCGACGCGGACGAGCATTTCCATCTTGTCGCGGATCGCGGGCACCGCCTTGAAGAACTCCGCCGCATCCTCGACCGTCATGTCGAGCACGTCGGCGATGCTCATCCCCTTGAACTTCACCTCGAGCGTTTCGCGGCTGTAGCGTTTGCCGTGGCACGTCTCGCACGTCACATAGACGTCGGGCAGGAAGTGCATCTCGATCTTGATGAGGCCGTCGCCGGTGCAGGTTTCGCAGCGCCCGCCCTTGACGTTGAAGCTGAATCGGCCGGGCTTGTAACCGCGTGCCTGCGCCTCGGGCAGCCCCGCGAACCAGTCGCGGATCGTCGTGAAGGCGCCGGTGTACGTCGCGGGGTTCGAGCGTGGGGTGCGGCCGATCGGCGACTGGTCGATATCGATCACCTTGTCGCAATGCTCAAGGCCGGTCAGGCTGTCGTGCGGCCCGGCGACGAGCCGCGCGCCGTTGAGCGTGCGCGCCGCGCTGGCGTAGAGCGTGTCGATGACGAGGCTCGACTTGCCCGATCCCGACAGGCCGGTGACGCAGGTGAAGGTGCCGAGCGGGATCGTCGCGGTGACATTCTGGAGATTGTTGGCGCGCGCGCCCTTCAGCACCAGGTCGAACCCGTTGCCGGGACGGCGGTGCGCCGGCACCTCGATCTTCTTCGCGCCGGTGAGGTAGGCCGCGGTCAGGCTCTTCTTGTTCGCCAGCACTTGCTTCAGCGTGCCTTCGGCGACGATCTCGCCGCCATGGACGCCCGCGCCGGGGCCCATGTCCACGACATAATCGGCGTGGCGGATCGCATCCTCGTCATGTTCGACGACGATCACCGTGTTGCCGAGGTCGCGGAGGCGCTTCAGTGTCGCGAGCAGCCGGTCGTTGTCGCGCTGGTGCAGGCCGATGCTGGGTTCGTCGAGGACATAAAGCACGCCGGAGAGGCCGCTGCCGATTTGTGACGCAAGACGGATGCGCTGGCTTTCGCCGCCGCTGAGCGTGCCGCTCGTGCGGTTGAGGTTGAGATAATCGAGCCCGACATTGTTGAGGAAGCCGAGCCGTTCGTTGATCTCTTTCAGGATCGCTTTCGCGATCTGACGCTGCTGATCGTTGAGCTTTGCGTCGAGCGTGCTGAACCAGGCTAGCGCGTCGGCGACCGAGCGTTGCGCCGACATGCTGATGTCCTCGCCCGCGATCTTGACCGCGAGCGGTTCGGGGCGCAGGCGCGCGCCGTGGCACGTCTCGCACGGCTGCGCGGTCTGATATTTACCCAGCTCCTCGCGCATCCACGCGCTTTCGGTCTGGAGCATCCGGCGGTTGAGGTTGCCGATCACCCCTTCGAACGCCTTGTGCGTCGTATAGGTGCGTCGGCCGTCCTTGAAAGTCAGCTCGACCGGCTTGCCGCCGCTGCCGTAAAGGATGATGAGTTGCACCTCTCCGGGCAGATCCTGCCACGGCGTGTCGAGCCCGAAGCCATAGGCTTTGCCCAGGCTTTCAAGCACCTGCATATAATAGGGCGAGGGCGGGTTCGATTTCGCCCACGGCACGACGGCGCCTTTTTTCAGGCTGAGCGCATGGTTGGGAACGACGAGTTCGGGGTCAAATTCCAGCCGCTCGCCAAGGCCGTCGCATGCCGGGCAGGCGCCTTGCGGCGCGTTGAAGCTGAACAGCCGCGGCTCGATCTCGGCGATCGTGAAGCCCGAAACGGGGCAGGAAAATTTCTCGGAAAAGATGATGCGGTTGGCCGGGATTCCGGCGCCTTTCATGGCGCCGCCGACCTCGCCGTCGCGCCCTGGAACCTCGCCATCGGCAAGGTCGACATAGGCGAGCCCTTCGGCGAGTTTCAGCGCCGTCTCGAAACTGTCCGCCAGCCGCGTCGCGATCCCCTCGCGCACGACGATGCGATCGACCACGACCTCGATGTCATGCTTGTATTTCTTGTCGAGCGCCGGGGCGTCCTCCATCTCGTAAAATTCGCCGTCGATGCGGACGCGGGTGAAGCCGTCCTTCTGCCACTGCGCGAGTTCCTTCTTATATTCGCCCTTGCGCCCGCGCACGACGGGCGCGAGCAGATAGGCGCGCGTGCCCTCGGGCAGGTCCATCACCCGGTCGACCATCTGGCTGACTGTCTGCGCCGAAATCGGCTCGCCGGTCGCGGGCGAGTAGGGAATGCCGACACGCGCCCAGAGCAGGCGCATATAGTCGTAGATTTCGGTGACGGTGGCCACGGTCGAGCGCGGGTTGCGGCTCGTCGTCTTCTGTTCGATGCTGATCGCCGGCGACAGCCCGTCGATATGTTCGACGTCGGGCTTCTGCATCATTTCGAGGAACTGGCGCGCATAGGCCGACAGGCTCTCGACATAGCGCCGCTGACCCTCGGCATAGATGGTGTCGAAGGCGAGGCTCGACTTGCCGCTGCCCGACAGGCCGGTGATGACGATCAGCGCATCGCGCGGCAGATCGACGTCGACGCCCTTCAGATTATGCTCGCGCGCGCCGCGCACCGAAATGTGGGTGAGACTCATGGGGTGGGTATGTTCCAGATTTGTTCCGGCCGCGCAAGAGGGCGCCGCTCGCTCGAACGCCTAGATAGGAAGCGGCTGCTTTGCGCGCAACGGGGTGGCGATTCCACCAACGAACGAGTGCGTTCGACCAGCGTCCTGCATCTTGCTTGACCTGCGATTGGCGCGGGCGGACAAGTCGCCATGGCCTGCGGCGGATCGGCCCTTGAACCGTGCGCGGGGGTAGGAGACTGGGGAATGAAGATGTTTTTGGGCGGCACCGCTGCCGTCGCTATCGCCGCTGCCCTGATCGCAGCACCTGTTCTGGCCCGTAATCCGGGTGCCGGCGTCTCCTTGGTCGCCGCGACCGATGCTGCGGCCGGCGCCGAAGATGGGTCGCTCAAGCCGCTGACCTTCGGAAGCTGGGGCGTCGATCTGAGCGCACGAGACCCGTCGGTAAAGCCGGGCGACGATTTCGATAAATATGCCAATGGCGGCTGGTTCGCGCGCACCGAAATTCCGGCCGATCAGGCGTCGGCCGGCGTCGATTACGATGTCTATAATCTGACGCAGCGTCAGCTTCGCCAGCTCGTCACCGGCGCACCCGCGACCAGTCAGGTCGGCGGGCTTTATCAAAGCTTCATGGACGAAAAGCGCGTTGCGCAACTGGGCACCAAGCCGCTGATGGCGGATATCGACGCCGTCGCGGCGATCAAGGATAAAAGCGAGATGGCGCGCTTCATGGGCGCGTCCCAGAGAAGCTTCGGCGCCTCGATCGTCGGTGGCGGTCCCTATGCCGATCCCGACACGCCGACCGTCAACGTCCTGTGGCTCGGGCAGGGCGGGATCGGGCTTCCCGACCGCGATTATTATCTGAATGACAGCTTCAAGCCGCAGCGTGAGGCCTATCGCGCCTACATCGCGCGGACGATGAAGATGATCGGTAACCCCGATCCCGAAAAGGCCGCCGATGCGGTGCTCGCTTTCGAGACCGAGATCGCCAAGGTGAGCTGGGCAATCGCCGAGCGCCGCGATCTGGGCAAGATCAATAACCCGATGTCGTCGGAGGCGCTGGCCGTCTATGCGCCCGGGCTCGACTGGAACGCCTGGTTCGCGGGCGCCGAAATTCCGGCGCAGAAGCGCATCATCGTCAACGAAAATACCGCGATCCGCGACATTGCAGCGCTTTATGGCAAGACACCGCTCGATACGCTGAAGCTGTGGCAGGAATTCCATTTCGCCGACAATGCGGCCAATTATCTGTCCGACGACTGGGTCGACAGCCGCTTCGAATTCTCCAAAGCGCTGAGCGGCGTGACCGAGATGCGGCCGCGCTGGAAGCGCGGGCTGCGCCTTGTGGATAGCAGCCTGGGCGAGCTGGTCGGCGAGGAATATGCGAAGCAATATTTCCCGCCGAGTGCCAAGGCGAAGATGGAAACGCTCGTCGCCAATCTGAAGCTGGCGATGGGCGACCGTATCCGCGGCAACAGCTGGATGGCGCCCGCCACCAAGGAAGCCGCGCTCGCCAAGCTGGACAAGATGGACGTGATGGTCGGCTACCCCTACAAGTGGCGCGATTATTCGGGCCTCAAGATCGATCCCGCTGACCTTTACGGCAATGTGAAGCGCAGCGCGGCGTTCGAATATGCCTACCAGCTCGCCGACCTGGACAAGCCGGTCGACCGCAAGAAATGGTCCATGAACCCGCAGGAAGTGAACGCCTATAACGGCGGGCTCGAAAACAAGATCGTTTTCCCCGCCGGCATCCTGCAGGCGCCCTATTTCAGCGAGACGGTCGACGATGCGGTCAACTATGGCGCGATCGGCGCCGTGATCGGCCATGAAATCACCCATGGTTTCGACGATCAGGGGCGCAAGATCGATGCGAGCGGCGCCGTGCGCGATTGGTGGACCAATGAAGATGCCGCGCGCTTCGATGCGCAGGCCAAGGGCTTCGGCGCGCAATATGCGACCTATGAGGCGGCGCCGGGTGCGTTCATCAACCCCGATCTGACGATGGGTGAGAATCTCGCTGACCTCGCCGGGCTCGAGGTCGCCTATGACGCCTATCACCGTTCGCTAAACGGCAAGGAAGCGCCAGTGATCGACGGGCTGACGGGCGATCAGCGCTTCTTCCTCGCCTTTGCGCAGGCGTGGCGTGATAAGTCGCGCGAGGATGCGACCAAGCAGCAGGTGGCGAGCGACCCGCACAGCCCGGCGCGCTGGCGCATCATCGGTCCGCTGCGCAACGTTGATGCCTGGTACAGGGCGTTCAACGTCGCGCCGGGGGCCAAATATTATCTGAAACCCGAGGATCGCACGCGCATCTGGTAAGTTGGCGGCGCCCAGCTACCCCATCCGCGCAATGTCGCTGGCCGCGGAACGCATCTTGCGGCAAAGCGTTGGACGGGCAGGGTGCTCGGTTTAAGGAGATTTCTCGATGACCAGATCGATTTTTGCCGCCGCGGTCGTCGCGGCGCTGATGAGTTCGGCGCCGGCGATGGCTCAGAAGCTGCCCGACGGCACGACCGTGCAGGAGCGCGCGGATACCGCGAAGCTGAATGCCGAGCAGCTCGCGAAGGCCGATGCCGAAACCGCGCGCTATCAGCAGAGCGTTTCGCAATATGAGCAGCAAAAGGCTGCGATAGCCGAGCAGGTCGCCGCTGCGCAGGCAAAATATGCCGATGAAACCGCCGCTTATGAAGCGGAAAAGGCTCGCGTCGCGGCGATGGCCGCCGAAGAACGCCAAAAGTGGGAGGCCGATGTCGCGGCCTGCAAGGCGGGCGACACCAGCCGCTGTGCCAAGCCGCAGCCCAAGGAATAGTGCTGCCAATCGGCACGCGATTCCGCGTGATTAAAGGGGCTCCGACGACAAGTCGGGGCCCCTTTTCTTTGGCGCGCTTCCGTTCGTCCGTTGGTCGCACTTTGTAGGCGCTTCATCTTTCAATCGACTCGTCGCTGGGGCTGGTCGAAGCGCGCATGTCTGGCGCGGAATATTGGCGCATTCCTCGGGCTGCGGGATACGAGGCGACCCGACTTCCCCGGTTACGGCGCAGCGTGTCCCGCATCCTATAACGGATGAGAGGACTCCCCCATGTCAGACCGTATTGCCAAATATTTTCTCATGAGCTGTGCCGCCGCACTGTCGGCAGGCGCCGCCGCCCCGGTCGCGACCGCCGCCGAGACGCGCGTCGCGGACCCCGACGGAGCGCCGACGGTTATCGTGCCGTACAGCGATCTCAATCTGAGCAGCGTCAAGGGCCGGGCTCGGCTGGAAACGCGCGTGCACATCGCCATTCGCGGCATGTGCCGCACCGATCCCCGGCCGACTCTGGCTCAGCGGGCGCTGGAGCGGGATTGCGTCGCCAACGCGCGGCGCAGCGCCGAACCGCAGTTGGCAGCGCTCTTCGGTGGAGGCGATGTGAAATTGGCCCTCGAACGCCCGGCAGAGTTCGCCGTGCGCTAACCGGTGGTAAGGGCGATCACGCGCCGTGCATGATCGCCTTTACTTCGTGAAGATAGGTTCGACCGATCCGGTGCTGTCCGCCTTGGCCCAGGTCTACGCTCCACGCGCCGTCGCCATGATGTTTGAGGCCGACGATGCCGTCGCGCCGGACCATCTTGGACCGGTGAATGCGCATGAACTGATCGGGGTTCATCCGCTCTTCCAATGATTTGATCGTCTGGTGGATCAGCCAGCTTCGGCTGCCGACATAGAGGCGCATATAGTCGCGCTCGGCCTCGATCAGATCGACTTGCGCCGCATCGATGCGCAGCATCTCACCGCGGTTCTGAACCCAGAATTCGTTGATCCACCGGCTCTTCGGCGGGGCAGTTCGCCCAGCGCTGCGCCATTCGCGCACGCGCGCCAGTGCCTTGGCAAGACGATCGGGCGACACGGGCTTGAGCAGATAGTCGACCGCGGCGACGTCGAAGGCTGCGACAGCATAGCGATCGAACGCCGTGACGAAGACGATGGCTGGCGGACAATCGAGCTTTTCGAGCGCGGTCGCCACCTCCAGCCCGTCGAGGTCGGGCATGGCGATATCGCAAAGCAACAGATCGGGCGCGAGCGCCTCGACCATGCGCAGCGCCGATGCGCCGTCGCTGGCGGTACCGACGAGCGAAACCCCGTCCTGCTGCCCCGCCAGAATCTGAAGCCGTTCGATTGCCAGCGGCTCGTCATCAACGATCAGGGTGCGCAGCGTCTGCAGCATGTCAGTGTCCTTCGCCCGCGATCGGCAGCCACAGCGATACCGCGAAGCCGCCGCTGTCCGACCGTCCCCATTCGCAGCCTGCCACCGGGCCGTAGCGTGTAATCAGCCGTTCGCGGACGTTGCCGAGCCCGAGGCCGGTGCCCGATTCGGGGGTCGGTGCGGCGGGGTCGATGTCATTTTCGATCCGGATCACGAGCAGCCCATATTCGCTGCTCGCCGACAGGCGGATCGCAATCCTTCCCTTGCTGGGAGCAACGCCATATTTGATCGCATTTTCGATGATCGGTTGCAGGATCAGCACGGGAACGCGCGCATTCTCCAGCGCTTTCGGCATCGTCACCTCGACCTGCAGGCGGTCGGGAAAGCGCGCCTGCTCGATCTGGAGATAGAGGCGCTGGAGCGCCATTTCCTCGTCGAGGCTGACGAGCTGTTCGGGATCGATCGCGAGGCTCGATCGCAGGAAGGACGACAGATTCATGATCATCGTCTCGGCCTCCGCCTGCGATCCGCGCATGACGAGCGTCGACAGCGAATTGAGCGTGTTGAACAGGAAGTGCGGGTTCACCTGATAGTGGAGCGCGCGCAGCTGCGCCGCCTGCGCCTCGACCCGGTAGCTGTTGGCGCGGCGCTCGACCGCGCGCATTTCGTTGGCATAGCCGAAGGCGACATAGAGCGCTGCCCATACCGCGAAGAAGAAATACCAGCGGATCGAGCTGTCGAGGATCAGCACCGTTTCCCAGGCAATGGGGAATTTGGACTGCACCTCTTCGATGATCTTCTGGGTATCGCCTGATGGAAACCAGTAGAAGAAGACGAGCAGATTGATGCTCGCGTAGATGACGACAAGCGGCACCGCGGCGCCCATCGCGACGGCAAGCCGCGCGCCAAAGCTTTTCGGCTGAACCCGCTGGATCAGCTGATAGAGGGTGAAGGTGCACAGGATACCGGCGATGACGACGATCGCGCGGCGGCCGATCGCACCCCATTGCTCGGCGGCCCCGGCCAGCAAGGCCAGCCCGGTCGTGATCAGGAAATAGATCAGCCACATCGCGATGATCGAACCGATCGCGACGCGGGGATTGACGCGGGCGTCCGACGCGCGCCAGCCCGGCGATGCGGCCAGCATGTGCGCACGCTGGTCGCGCAGCGTCTCTTTGCGGATGGTCATGTTCATTGCCGTCGCTTTTGCGCGAATATGGCGCAAAAAACTAGGTGCGCGCGCTGCGTCAGTCGAAGCCGCGCGCCTTTTGGTCGAAACGCGGCCGGTCAGGCGACGCGGGGTTGCGGCAGCGTGCGGCGCCAGTTGCCGCGGCGATAGACGATCCACGCCATGGTCAGCGACGCGAACGAGGACAGCGGAAAGCTCCACCAGATCGCATCGCCGCCGAGCGCCGGGTAACCCAGATAATAGATGCCGAGGCGGATCGGGAACATCGACAGGAACAGGATGACGAGCGGCGGCACGACCGATCCGTTGGCGCGGAGCGTTCCGATCAGCACGATCGTCGTGCCGAAGGGCAGGAAGGTCCAGGTCGCGAGCAACTGGATATGGCGCGCGGCATCGATTGCCGCGGTATCGCTACCGAGGAAAAGGGCGAGCGCAGTGCGGTCGAAAAGGAGCAGCAGCGCGATCAGCACCCCGGTCATCATCAGGTTGATCGCGATGCCGCTATTGGTGATGGTGGTGACGCGGTTCCACTTTGCAGCGCCGATATTCTGCGCGACCATGGCGCTGACCGCCGCGCCGACCGCGAGCGCGGGCATCTGGACATAGTTCCACAATTGCAGCGTCGCGCCATAGGCAGCGGCGGTGACGAGCCCTTCGCGATTGACCAGCCCGACCATCACCAGCCCGGCGCCCGAAATGACGAGCATCTGTGCGCCCATCGGGAGCCCCTTGCCGATGATGAAGCGCAGTTCCTCCATATTGGGGAGGAGATATTTGAGTTCGGGTCCGCGCAGCCGCAGCACATGGTCGCGGGCATAGAACCAGCCGAGCATCGCGATCAGGCTGATCGTCCCGGCAATCGCCGTCGCGAGTGCGCTGCCCGCGATGCCGAGGCGCGGGAAGGGGCCGATGCCGAGGATCAGCAGCGGGTTGAGCGCGATGTCGAGGACGACCGACAACAGCATGAAGCGCAGCGGCGTCACCGCGTCGCCGGCGCCGCGCGACGCCATCATCAGCGTCACCGCCAGCATGCTTGCCGGGATCGCGATGAAGGTCACGCGCAGATAATCATGTGCAAGGTCAAAAGCTTCGGGCGGGGTCTTGAGCCAATGCAGGATGGTGGTCGAGGCGAACCAGCCGACGATGGCGATGACGAGCGAGAAGATCAGCGCGAGGCCGACGACGGCACCGGTGGCGCGGCGCGCCGCGTCGATATCGCCGCGCCCGATCGCTTGGCCGATCAGCACCGTCGCGGCCATGCCGAAGCCGAAGAAGGTCGCGAACATCAGGAACATGATGATGTTCGCATTGGCGGTCGCGGCGAGCGCGCTGCCGCCGAGGAACTGGCCGACCCACACCGAATTGATCGACCCCGACAGCGTCTGCAGCACGTTTGATGCGAGCGTCGGCAAGGCGAAGAGGATCAGCGTCTTCGCGATCGGCCCTTCGGTCAGGTTCATGCGTCCGGCGCCGCGCGCGGTCTGGCGCGGCGGAACCGGCGCGGCGGCAGGGTCGGCAGCGGCGGCTACCGGCGTAACGGACGCGTCTTCGCTCACCCCAGCCGGGCCAGCGCGGCGGTCAGGCGGTCGGCCTCGGCCTCCTTGGCGGCATGGTCGGCGCGCGCCTTGTCGACCGCTTCGGGCTTGGCGCGTTCGACGAACGAGGGATTGTTCAGCCGGCCCGCGAGGCTGTCGCGTTCCTTGGTCGCGGCGGCGAGCGCCTTGGTCAGCCGCTCGCGCTCGGCAGCGATGTCGATCACGCCTTCGAGCGGGACGGTGATCGTCTCGCCCTCGACGACGAGCTGTGCCGAGGCGCCCGAAGGCGCGGGGTCGAAGCTGATCGCCTCGAGCCGCGCGAGGCGGTCGAGTTGCGCTGCGAGCTTGTCGGTACGGCCCTTGAGCGATGCCGGGAAATGCGCGCTCAGGCGCGCGCCCGGCGGCAGGCCGAGCTCGGCCTTGGCGGTCCGCAGCTCACTGACGAGCTTGATCAGCCAGTCGATGTCGGCGCTGGCGCCGGCGTCCTTCTCGGCCGCCGGAGCAGGCCATTTGGCCGTGATCAGCGGATAGTCGGCGCGGTCGCCGAGACCCGTCCACAGCTCTTCGGTGATGAAGGGCATGAAGGAGTGGAGCATGACGAGAATCTGGTCGAGCACCCAGCCGGCAACGGCCTTTGTCTCGTCGTCGATCGCGCCCTTGATCAGTTCCAGATACCAGTCACAGAAACGGTCCCAGGCAAAACTGTAGATCGCATTCGCGGCCTCGTCGAAGCGATAGGCGGCGAAGGCCGTCTCCATCGCCGCGACGGTATCCGCGACCTCGCCGATGATCCAGCGGTTGACCGGCAGGCTCGCGGCAGGGGCCTCGAAGCTGGTCGAGGCCGAAATGCCATTCGCTTCGCAGAAGCGCGCGGCGTTCCACAGCTTGGTCGCGAAGTTGCGATAGCCCGCGAGGCGCGCGTCATCCATCTTGATGTCGCGGCCCTGGCTTTCCATCGCCGCCATGAAGAAGCGCAGCGCGTCGGCGCCATATTGGTCGATCAGGCCGAGCGGGTCGACGACATTGCCCTTCGACTTCGACATCTTCGCGCCGTCGGGCGCGCGGACGAGGCCGTGGAGATAGAGCGTCTTCCACGGCACGTCGCCCATGAACTCCATCCCCTGCATGGCCATGCGCGCATCCCAGAAGAAGAGGATGTCGAAGCCCGAGATGAGCACGTCATTGGGGTAGTGGCGCTTCAGAAGCTCGGTGTTTTCAGGCCAGCCGAGCGTCGCGAAGGGCCAGAGGGCGGAGGAGAACCAGGTGTCGAGGACGTCGGCATCGCGCCAAATTGGAACCGACTTGCTGAGATCAAATTCGCCGTTCAACAACATGGCCATCGCAGCAAGTCGATCTTCGCAAACGATGATCTCACGGTCGCCCAGCTTGCTACCGTAATAACTCTTCGCTGCTTCAATGGCACCTTCTTCAGTTTCGTTCACAAAAACATGATCGGACAGCAACGTCGAGTTAGCCGTCGCGAAGTCTTCGCTCACATCAAATGAAAGGTCAGGCCAATTGGGTGATAGCTTTTCGTCGTCTGCGTAAGCTTCCGGCCCATACCAAGCCGGAATCCGGTGTCCCCACCAGAGTTGGCGCGAGACGCACCAGGGCTGGATATTCTCCATCCAGTTGAAGAAGGTCTTTTCCCACGTCTTGGGGACGATGTTGATCCGCCCGTCGCGCACAGCGGTCATCGGCGGCTGCGCGAGCGTTTCGGCATCGACATACCATTGGTCGGTCAGCCATGGCTCGATCACCACGCCGCCGCGGTCGCCGAACGGCGTCTGGATCGTGCGCGGTTCGGCGTCATGTTCGTTCCCGTCCTTGTCGACGTGCGGGATCAGGAAGCCGGCTTCCTTCATGCGCGCCACAACCAGTTCGCGGGCGCCATCGACACCATCGCGCTTGAAGCGGTGGAGGCCAAGATATTCGTCGGGGATCAGCCCGTCGGCAGTCTGGATGACGTTCGCATCGCCATCGAACATGTTGAGCATCTCGGCGGGTTTGAAGCCCGCGCGCTTGCCGACCTCGAAGTCGTTGAAATCATGCCCCGGCGTGATCTTCACCGCGCCCGAACCCAGTTCGGGGTCCGCATGTTCGTCGGCGACGATCTTGAAGCGGCGGCCGGTGATCGGCTGGAGGATGTCCTTGCCGATCACGCTCTTGTAGCGCGCGTCATCGGGGTGCACCGCGACCGCCATGTCGGCGAGCATCGTTTCGGGGCGCGTCGTCGCGACCTCGATATAATCGCGCCCGTCGTCGAGCGTCACGCCGTCGGCGAGCGGATATTTGAAGTGCCAGAAGCCGCCCTTCACCTCGACCGTTTCGACCTCGAGGTCGCTGATCGCGGTCTTGAGCTTGGGGTCCCAGTTCACCAGCCGCTTGTCGCGGTAGATCAGGCCCTTTTTATGGAGATCGACGAACACCTTGACCACCGCGCGGGTGAAATGCGGGTCCATCGTGAACTGTTCGCGCGACCAGTCCATCGAGCAGCCGAGGCGGCGGAGCTGGCCGGTGATCTGCCCGCCGCTTTCCGCTTTCCACTGCCAGACCTTTTCGACGAAGTCCTCGCGGCTGTAATTGGTGCGCTTGTCCTGCCGCGCTTCCATCTGGCGTTCGACCACCATCTGCGTCGCGATGCCGGCATGGTCCATGCCGACGACCCACAGCGCATCCTTGCCGCGCAGCCGCTCATAGCGGACGAGAACGTCCTGCAGCGTGTTGTCGAGCGCATGGCCGATATGCAGCGCGCCGGTGACGTTCGGCGGCGGGTTGACGATCGTGAAGGGTGTCGCGTCGGGACGCGCGGGGCGATAGAGCCCGCGGCTTTCCCATTCGTGGGACCATTTCGCCTCGATAGCGGCGGGATCGAAGGTTTTTTCCATCGGCATAGCCGGGCGCCTTTGCCAGCCGGGACGCGCAGCGGCAAGGGGGGACACGCACTTACTGCAAGCCATCGCGTGCCCCCGCGAAGGCGGGGACCCATCTTCTGCCGGTTCCAACTTGCACCGGCCGGTGATGGGCTCCCGCCTCCGCGGGAGCACGCGGTCTTGCCTATTTCTTCAGATAGCTGTCCAACCAATTAAATACGGTCTGATGCCACTGGACGCTGTTCGCACCCTTCAGCACCCAATGGTTTTCGTCCGGAAAGACGAGCAGCTGCGACGGAACGCCGCGGCGCTGAAGCGCGGTGAAGGCGGCGAGGCCCTGCGTGTAGGGGATGCGGAAATCCTTCTCGCTGGTGATCACCAGCATCGGCGTCTTCCACTTGTCGACATGGTTCACCGGGTTCCATTTTTCATATTCCTCGGGAACCTTGAAATAGGGGCCGCCATGCTCCCATTCGTCGAACCACAGCTCTTCGGTCTCATAGGCCATCGCGCGCGCATCGAAGACGCCGTCGTGCTGGACGAGGCATTTGAACCCGTCGGTCCACTGGCCGGCGATCCAGTTCATCATATAGCCGCCATAGGACGCGCCGAGCGCGCAGGCGTTGGCGATGTCGAGCTGTGCATCCTGCTTGCCCGCCGCCGCGAGGCCAAGCTTCAGATCTTCGAGCGGCTTGCCGCCCCAATCCTTGTTGATGCTGTCGGTGAAGGCCTGCCCGTAACCCGTTGACCCGTGGAAATCGACGGTGACGACGCCATAGCCCTGTTGCGCGAACAGGCGGGGGTTCCATCGCGTCGACCAGCTGTTGCCGAAGCTGCCCTGCGGACCGCCGTGGACGATGAAGGCGACCGGCAGCTTCGCGGCGGTCGCATTCGCGGGCTTGAGGATCATCCCCCACACCTTGTCGCCATTGGCGCCGGCGAACTGCATGCGATCGAGCCGCACCGGATCGAATTCGGCCATGCGGTCGGCGTTGACCGCGGTGAGCTGCGTCACCTTGCCCTTGGCATCGCGGACATAGACGTCGGTGGGGGCTAGGGCGGTGTTGCGCGCATAGAGCAGCGCGCCGCCAGCGAGCACGCTGACGTCGCCGATGTTGCCGTCGAAGGCTTCGTTCGACGCCTTCAGCCGTTCGACCTTGCCGCTCGCTGCGTCGACGCGGAACAGGGGATGTTCAAGCGTGTCCTGCGCGGTGACGAACAGTGCCTTGCTGTCGGCGGCCCAGGCGATCGAGGCGACCGAGCGGTCCCAGTCGTCGGTGAGCTTGCGCGTGTCGCCGGTCGCAAGGTTGCGCAGCATCAGCACCTGCCGGTCGGATTCATACCCCGGCCGCGCCATCGCGACATAGGCCAGCCATTTGCCGTCGGGGGAGGGGGTGGGCAGGGTGTCGGTCGCCTGGTTCGCCTCGGTCAGATTGACCGGCATCATCCGGCTGTCGACGAGCCAGCGATAGATGTCGAGGTTGGTCGAGGTCGGCTCGTGGCGATCGGCCTTGCGCAGCGTGAAATAGACGGTGCGGCTGTCGGCACCCCAGGCAAGCTCCTCGCCGCCGCCAAAGGGCTTCGACGGCGTGTCGCCGACCAGTCCGGCCGCGACCGGCCGCGCCGCGCTCGCCTTGCCGTCCGCCAGATTGAAAACAAAGGGGCGGCTGTGGGTGCCGGGGGTTTCCCATGTGTCCCAGTGACGGACGAAGCCGGTGCCGTCCTTGTAGAGTCGCCCGCTGCCGGGGCCGACAAGCGCGCCCTTGTCCTTCACGTCGTTCGCGTCGCAGCCGAAATCGGCGCACTCCATCGGGATGTCGCCCCATGCGAGCAGGCGCGCGCCATCGGGCGAAATTTTGAAGCCCGCGACATCCGCCTTGGTATCAGTAACCCGCGTCGCGGGCGTGCCGGCCTTCGGATCGATCCGCCAGACCTGATCGCTGCCCGAGGCGTTCGAGATGAAATACAGACTGCCGTCGGGCGCAAATGCGGGCGACGCCTCATTCTTGCCGGGGGCATCGGCGATTCGTGCGGGCTTGGCGTCCTTGGCCTTGCGATCGACGAGCCAGAGCCCGGTCGAGCGCTTGTAGGTTTCGGGCGCGGTCTCGGTCATCTGGAACACGACCCATCGCCCGTCGGGCGAAGCCGTGGGCGCGGCAACGCGATTGAGCGTCGCAAGATCGACCTCGGTCATCGGCCGGGCGAGAGCGGGCGTGGAAAGGGCGGCGGCGAGCGCGAGCGCGCTGGGGACGAGAATGTTACGCATGCCGCGGGTTTAACGCTGCGGCGGCCGGGTTCAAGTCCTGATGGCGGTGCAGGTAGTCAGACGCGAACCGCTCTCTGCTCAATATTCCCTGATCCTCGGGATTTAACAGCGAAGACCGCCGGTAGCCCGCCTTTCGGCTGCGTGGGAGAGTGTCAGAAGCGTTCGAAATCCGACACTTTAGCAACGGAATTCCCTAATTTAAAAACAGGGAATTTGCGTCGCCACAGCAGCGAATTCCTCCTCATTCGTCCGCAGATCAGCGCAAAATTTCTCGCCGTAATTTCCAAAAATGATTGATTCCATATCCCCGCGATGTATGGTTCCGGCGTCTTTTTTGACGCAGAATGTTTGGGCCGGGTCCCGAGCGCAGCACGAAAAAAGGCAACGTTCATTCGGCCACGCGCAAGCGGGGCAGGTTGTCTGTTGTCCAGCTGCTTGGCGTCAACTTCGCATCCTGCTGCTCTTGCTGGCCTAGCCAGGAAGCAGACATGACTTACATCGCTACATTGCCTCAGGTGCAGACGCCGTCGCTGGTCAATTTCGATCAGAGGCTTGGCCCGATCGAATATCGTCGACCGGCCTCGCTGAAGCCGTACGCAAATAATCCGCGTAAGCACCCCGAGAAGCAAATCGTGAAGCTTATGGCTTCGATAAACCAGTTTGGATTCGCGTTGCCAGTCTTGGTCGATGGTCAAGGAACGATTATCGCGGGCCAAGCGCGGGTTGAAGCCGCGTCGCGGCTAGGCCTTGCTGAGATTCCCGTTCTCGTCGCTGACAAATGGACTGCGTCGGAAGTTCGGGCATACCGTCTCGCCGACAATCGTCTGGCAGAATTATCATCGTGGGATGAGCCTACTCTCGCGATTGAGCTCGCCGAAATTATCGAAATTGGCGATGTGAACGTCGAGATGATTGGCTGGGAGACGGCTGAGATCGATGTCATGATGGACCATCGCGATGAATCGACCTCAGAATCCAATCCAGTCGATGTAATACCCAGCCTTCCAAAACAACCGGTCAGTCGTGTCGGCGACCTGTGGGGTCTTGGCGTCCATCGTCTTCTTTGCGGCTCTAGCTTGGATGCAGCTAATTGGGATCGACTTATGGCCGGCGAAACGGCCCAAATGCTGTTCACCGATGCGCCATACAACGTCCGCATCCAAGGCAATGTGTCCGGGCTGGGGAAGCATCAGCATGCCGAGTTCGCGCAGGCTTCGGGGGAGATGTCGTCAGAGGGGTTTTTAGCCTTCTTGACGACTGCCTTTAGGTGCGCGGCCGTGCACCTCAAAGACGGCGCCGTCCTCGACCTATTCATGGATTGGCGCCACCTTTCTGAACTCTTCGAAGCGGTCCGGATTAATGGATTGACGCCGCTCAATCTTTGCGTCTGGAACAAGAGCAACGGCGGGATGGGGTCGCTCTATCGTTCGAAGCACGAATTGGTGCTGATAGCGCGCAAGGGTAAGGCGGCCCATACCAACAATGTGCAGCTCGGTAAGCATGGCCGCTACCGCACTAATGTGTGGGATTATCCTGGTGCCAACAGCTTCGGGGGATCGCGTGACGAAGATCTCGCCGATCATCCCACGGTCAAGCCTGTCGCTCTCATCGCTGATGCGATCCGAGACGTGACCCACCACCGCGAGATAGTTCTGGACGGATTCATGGGGTCAGGAAGTACCATCCTTGCCGCTGAACTTACAAAACGCCGTGCCTACGGAATCGAACTGGAGCCAGGCTACGTCGATGTAGCGATCCGGCGCTGGGAGGAAGCTTCCGGTCAGCAAGCAATCCTTGTTGATACCGGTGAAACGTTTGCGGACGCTTCCGCAGCTCGCCTGCCCGCAGTCGCGCCGTCTGAACGGTGCCAAGACTGACCACTCTCCGCTCCGTTGCAGGATGGAGCGAACAGAAATTCTCCTAGGAGACGAAACATGAGCAAAGTTGATGACGGCCAGCGATCTGCCGTAAATCCGCCCCCGCGCCATCGTCCAATTTCGACGTCGAGAGCACCCGATTATAGAGCACCCGACTATGAGGTGGGATATAAGCGACCACCAAAAGCTAGTCAGTATAAGCCCGGGCAATCGGGCAATCCCAAAGGCCGGCCTCGCGGCGCGAAAGGAATTAACACACTCGCTCGCGAAACGCTTACGGCCAAGGTTCGGGTGCGAACGCCGGACGGCGAGAAGCGAATGAGCAAGATGGAGGCGGTTCTCCAGAAGACCGTCGAGCTGGCAATGAAGGGTAATGCCCGAGCAATAATATTGCTGCTCAATCTTTACAGGCCTGCGGTGCCCGATGCTCCAATGGCGGAACAAGGCACAGGAAGCGGGGATGACCTCTCCCAGACCGACATCGAGATTCTCGAGATGTTCCGCGAAGATATTCGCCTCCAGCTGGGACGAGGATCATGAGGATCGGCCCGAAGGAGCAGGCAAGGCTCTCGGCGCTGCGCCGAACAAAACTCCTTCTTTTCCTGATGAAAGTCTATGAGACGCTGCATCCGGGAGACCCGCCGCTCCACCCTGCGTGGTACATCCAAGCCATGTGTCACGAGCTTGAAGAAGTTCGCCGAGGGCGAAAGACGCGGCTGGTAATCACCGTGCCACCGCGTCACCTGAAATCCATAACCGCGTCGGTTGCGTTCGTGGCCTGGCTGCTCGGCCATGATCCGGGATTCAAGATAATCGTAGCGAGCTACAGCCAAGATCTTGCGCGTCAGCACTCGAACGACACGCGCCGGATCATGGAGAGCGAATGGTATGTCTGTCGTCAGAACATTTGGCGCAGATCGCGGCGTTGATTAGCGGAGCGCGGGCCTCGTCCTGGGGTTGATATTAAGCGGCGAGCTTGCGGTGCTGCAAGCGTCGGTGTTCGATGGTCT